>NZ_SORD01000002.1:0-569151 GCF_004365495.1 Janthinobacterium sp. 75
TCATCTCAAGGCAAGTTTCCCGCTTAGATGCTTTCAGCGGTTATCTCTTCCGAACTTAGCTACCCGGCAATGCCACTGGCGTGACAACCGGTACACCAGAGGTTCGTCCACTCCGGTCCTCTCGTACTAGGAGCAGCCCCCTTCAAATTTCCAACGCCCACGGCAGATAGGGACCAAACTGTCTCACGACGTTTTAAACCCAGCTCACGTACCACTTTAAATGGCGAACAGCCATACCCTTGGGACCGGCTACAGCCCCAGGATGTGATGAGCCGACATCGAGGTGCCAAACTCCCCCGTCGATATGAACTCTTGGGAGGAATCAGCCTGTTATCCCCAGAGTACCTTTTATCCGTTGAGCGATGGCCCTTCCATACAGAACCACCGGATCACTATGTCCTACTTTCGTACCTGCTCGACTTGTCAGTCTCGCAGTTAAGCACGCTTATGCCATTGCACTATCAACACGATGTCCGACCGTATCTAGCGTACCTTCGAACTCCTCCGTTACACTTTAGGAGGAGACCGCCCCAGTCAAACTGCCTACCATGCACTGTCCCCGATCCGGATAACGGACCAAGGTTAGAACCTCAAACAAACCAGGGTGGTATTTCAAGGTTGGCTCCACGAGAACTAGCGTCCCCGCTTCAAAGCCTCCCACCTATCCTACACAGATTGGTTCAAAGTCCAATGCAAAGCTACAGTAAAGGTTCATGGGGTCTTTCCGTCTAGCCGCGGGTAGATTGCATCATCACAAACATTTCAACTTCGCTGAGTCTCGGGAGGAGACAGTGTGGCCATCGTTACGCCATTCGTGCAGGTCGGAACTTACCCGACAAGGAATTTCGCTACCTTAGGACCGTTATAGTTACGGCCGCCGTTTACTGGGACTTCAATCAAGAGCTTGCACCCCATCATTTAATCTTCCAGCACCGGGCAGGCGTCACACCCTATACGTCCACTTTCGTGTTTGCAGAGTGCTGTGTTTTATTAAACAGTCGCAGCCACCAGTTTATTGCAACCCTTTCACCCTCATGGAGTAAACCAATCAAGCTACCGGGGCGTACCTTTTCCCGAAGTTACGGTACCAATTTGCCGAGTTCCTTCTCCCGAGTTCTCTCAAGCGCCTTAGAATACTCATCTCGCCCACCTGTGTCGGTTTGCGGTACGGTCTCGTATGACTGAAGCTTAGAGGCTTTTCTTGGAACCACTTCCGATTGCTTCGTGAACAAGTTCACTCGTCTCAACCCCTTGAATTCCGCACCCGGATTTGCCTAAGTGCCTTCTATGAGCCAAAAACCAACTATTCCAACAGTTGGACAACCTTCCGCGATCCGTCCCCCCATCGCATCATACGACGGTGCAGGAATATTAACCTGCTTCCCATCAGCTACGCATCTCTGCCTCGCCTTAGGGGCCGACTCACCCTGCTCCGATGAACGTTGAACAGGAAACCTTGGGCTTACGGCGTGGAGGCTTTTCACCCCCATTATCGCTACTCATGTCAGCATTCGCACTTCTGATACCTCCAGCATCCTTTACAAGACACCTTCGCAGGCTTACAGAACGCTCTCCTACCATATATATCTGTGATAAATCACAGAACAATATCCGCAGCTTCGGTGACTGGCTTAGCCCCGTTACATCTTCCGCGCAGGACGACTCGATCAGTGAGCTATTACGCTTTCTTTAAATGATGGCTGCTTCTAAGCCAACATCCTGACTGTTTTAGCCTTCCCACTTCGTTTTCCACTTAGCCAATCTTTGGGACCTTAGCTGGCGGTCTGGGTTGTTTCCCTCTTGACGCCGGACGTTAGCACCCGACGTCTGTCTCCCAAGCTCGCACTCATCGGTATTCGGAGTTTGCAATGGTTTGGTAAGTCGCAATGACCCCCTAGCCATAACAGTGCTCTACCCCCGATGGTGATACTTGAGGCACTACCTAAATAGTTTTCGGAGAGAACCAGCTATTTCCAAGTTTGTTTAGCCTTTCACCCCTACCCACAGCTCATCCCCTAATTTTTCAACATTAGTGGGTTCGGACCTCCAGGGCGTGTTACCGCACCTTCATCCTGGCCATGAGTAGATCACTTGGTTTCGGGTCTACACCCAGCGACTGATCGCCCTATTCGGACTCGATTTCTCTACGGCTTCCCTATTCGGTTAACCTTGCCACTGAATGTAAGTCGCTGACCCATTATACAAAAGGTACGCAGTCACGGAACAAGTCCGCTCCTACTGTTTGTATGCACACGGTTTCAGGATCTATTTCACTCCCCTTCCGGGGTTCTTTTCGCCTTTCCCTCACGGTACTGGTTCACTATCGGTCGATTACGAGTATTTAGCCTTGGAGGATGGTCCCCCCATATTCAGACAGGATGTCACGTGTCCCGCCCTACTTGTCGTACGCTTAGTATCACCGGTCCAATTTCACATACGGGGCTATCACCCACTATGGCTCCTATTTCCAGAGGATTCTGTTATCGGTCCGACTATCACGTACAGGCTCTTCCCATTTCGCTCGCCGCTACTTTGGGAATCTCGGTTGATTTCTTTTCCTGCAGCTACTTAGATGTTTCAGTTCGCCGCGTTCGCCTTGCATACCTATGTATTCAGTATGCAATACCCTAAAAGGGTGGGTTGCCCCATTCGGAAATCTGCGGATCAAAGTGTGTTTGCTCACTCCCCGCAGCTTATCGCAAGCTACTACGTCCTTCATCGCCTGTAATCGCCAAGGCATCCACCATGTGCACTTATTCGCTTGTCCCTATAACGTTAGCCTCTCATCATTTGCATAATGAAAGAGCGCTACAGGGATAAGAAAGTACAACGTTGTTGCTTGTTTGTTGATACATACAATCATTACCCATCGATTTGCTTTTTACGGCAAACCAATCAATAAATAATCTTTACTTCTTCCAGATTGTTAAAGAACATACAGCACTTGATCTCGAAAAGACCAAACCTAAATCCCCGTGCATTAATCAGCACTAATTTACGTTTGAACTTTTGGTGGAGGATGACGGGATCGAACCGACGACCCCCTGCTTGCAAAGCAGGTGCTCTCCCAGCTGAGCTAATCCCCCTAGGGTATTTCCAGACTGCAGAAACTGGTAGGGCTGGTTGGACTCGAACCAACGACCCCCGCGTTATCAACACGGTGCTCTAACCAGCTGAGCTACAGCCCCAAATGCTGTTCTTTATATTAACAGCCGATAAGTGTGAACATTTGATGCGTGAATCATTTACATGATTCGTGCAAACTCTAGAAAGGAGGTGATCCAGCCGCACCTTCCGATACGGCTACCTTGTTACGACTTCACCCCAGTCACGAATCCTACCGTGGTAAGCGCCCTCCTTGCGGTTAAGCTACCTACTTCTGGTAAAACCCGCTCCCATGGTGTGACGGGCGGTGTGTACAAGACCCGGGAACGTATTCACCGCGACATGCTGATCCGCGATTACTAGCGATTCCAACTTCATGCAGTCGAGTTGCAGACTACAATCCGGACTACGATACACTTTCTGCGATTAGCTCCCCCTCGCGGGTTGGCGGCGCTCTGTATGTACCATTGTATGACGTGTGAAGCCCTACCCATAAGGGCCATGAGGACTTGACGTCATCCCCACCTTCCTCCGGTTTGTCACCGGCAGTCTCATTAGAGTGCCCTTTCGTAGCAACTAATGACAAGGGTTGCGCTCGTTGCGGGACTTAACCCAACATCTCACGACACGAGCTGACGACAGCCATGCAGCACCTGTGTACTGGTTCTCTTTCGAGCACTCCCAAATCTCTCCGGGATTCCAGCCATGTCAAGGGTAGGTAAGGTTTTTCGCGTTGCATCGAATTAATCCACATCATCCACCGCTTGTGCGGGTCCCCGTCAATTCCTTTGAGTTTTAATCTTGCGACCGTACTCCCCAGGCGGTCTACTTCACGCGTTAGCTGCGTTACCAAGTCAATTAAGACCCGACAACTAGTAGACATCGTTTAGGGCGTGGACTACCAGGGTATCTAATCCTGTTTGCTCCCCACGCTTTCGTGCATGAGCGTCAATCTTGACCCAGGGGGCTGCCTTCGCCATCGGTGTTCCTCCACATATCTACGCATTTCACTGCTACACGTGGAATTCTACCCCCCTCTGCCAGATTCTAGCCTTGCAGTCTCCAATGCAATTCCCAGGTTGAGCCCGGGGATTTCACATCAGACTTACAAAACCGCCTGCGCACGCTTTACGCCCAGTAATTCCGATTAACGCTTGCACCCTACGTATTACCGCGGCTGCTGGCACGTAGTTAGCCGGTGCTTATTCTTCAGGTACCGTCATTAGCAAGAGATATTAGCTCTCACCGTTTCTTCCCTGACAAAAGAGCTTTACAACCCGAAGGCCTTCTTCACTCACGCGGCATTGCTGGATCAGGCTTTCGCCCATTGTCCAAAATTCCCCACTGCTGCCTCCCGTAGGAGTCTGGACCGTGTCTCAGTTCCAGTGTGGCTGGTCGTCCTCTCAGACCAGCTACTGATCGATGCCTTGGTAGGCTTTTACCCTACCAACTAGCTAATCAGATATCGGCCGCTCCACGAGCATGAGGTCTTGCGATCCCCCACTTTCATCCTTAGATCGTATGCGGTATTAGCGTAACTTTCGCTACGTTATCCCCCACTCTAGGGTACGTTCCGATATATTACTCACCCGTTCGCCACTCGCCACCAGAGCAAGCTCCGTGCTGCCGTTCGACTTGCATGTGTAAGGCATGCCGCCAGCGTTCAATCTGAGCCAGGATCAAACTCTTCAGTTTAATCTCTGTTACTTTGCCATTTTATTGGCACCGTCTTGCGACGGGTCGCTCACTCAAAAAACTGACAGGCTACTTCCGAAGAAGTATCCTATTTCATTATTTCTTGTGAACATTTGATATTTTAAGTTAGACGCCAATCCGAAGATTGACGCTGCACTTACATCAAATGCCCACACTTATCGACTGTTAATTGTTAAAGAACTGTATTCGGTTACTGCTTTCGCGCTATCGACAAAGCGTTGTGTTTGTCAGCTGCGGAGAAGGAAGAGTATGAAGCATTTTGCTACGTCCGTCAACTCCTTCTTTTTTCTCACCTTACTCGGCATTTGCATGCGTCGTTCAGCGAGGGGGCGAATTATAGCCCCGCCCCGCACTCCTCGCAAGTGCTATTTTCCCGCCCTCGCCGCCCAGCAAGCCCGGTCTTCACTTCAAGTGCCCTTTTGTGCAGCCTGTCGCAATCGACTGGCGTAGTTCGTGGTCTTTAGGCACAGTGGCAACATCAGACTCTGACGCTACTCAACAAGGGGTTAAACTTGCCCGTTGCGTCGATTAACTCTTGTACTTGAAAGTGCTCCCATGCTTCCGATTTCCAGCCTGCCCCAATTGTTGAAAACCATCCTCGCTTGGTTGCAACGGGCATTCGACGCAACGACAACCTGGGTTACCCAACTGTCTTGGTGGAAATTTTTCCTGTTTGCGGCGCTGGCCCTGATCGCCGGCTCCATTTTGCAAGATGAGCTGTTCTCGTCCAGCCCGGACGAAGAAGTTGTCATCAAGTCGCACAAACGCAGCAGCAAGGGCTCGGGGGACACCAATATCCTGATCGACGATACGGGCATCCATTTCAATCCCCGTAACAGCAAGAACCGGCGCAGCAGCACCACCGACGCCGCCAGCGACCCGGTCGATGCCAGCGAGGCGGACGAGCAGGCAAAAGCGGTGCCGCCGACACCGCCCGAACCGCCGGCCGCGCCCGCCAAACCCAGCTACCCCGTGACGACCAACGCTTCAGGGGAAGAAGTCCATATTGAATTGCCACCACAGATCGGCGAAGAACTGTCGAATGCCATCGAAGAAGCGGTCGATGATGCGGCGGAGCAAAAAGTGTCGCGCTACCACCAGCAAGCTTCCACCTGGTTCAAGAGTTTTGTGTCCTTGCTGGTGTTGGCCCTGTTCGCCATGAAGGCACTGGTTGGCGGCAAGAAACGCGCCGAAGCGGAAACTGTCACGGCCAATGAGGCGGCCGAACGCGCATCCATGCAGCGCCAGCTCAGCGAAGCGAAGATGCAGATGATGCAGGCGCAAGTCGAGCCGCACTTCCTGTTCAATACCCTCGCCTCCGTCGAGCACCTGATCCAGACCGACCCGCCGCGCGCGGCCAAGATGCAGCGCAGCCTGATCCAGTATCTGCGCGCCGTGCTGCCGCAAATGCGCGACAATGCCCTGATTACTAACCTGGGCCGTGAAGCGGACATGGTGCAAGCCTATCTGAACCTGCTGAAAATGCGCATGGAAGAACGCCTGACCGTCGATTTCCAGATTCCCGACGGCCTGCGCAGTGCCGCCTTCCCGCCCATGATGCTGCAATCGATGGTGGAAAATGCCATCAAGCATGGCCTGGAAGTCAAACCGGAAGGCGGCACCCTGCGCATCGTGGCGGAAGTGGCGCACAGCAAGCTGCGCGTTATCGTCACCGATGACGGTCTGGGCTTTGGCGTGGTACCCAGCGATGGCACGGGACTGGGCTTGCCCACCATCCGCGAACGCCTGAAACTGCTGCATGGCGACCAGGGCAGCCTGACCATCACGCCCAACCAGCCCAGCGGTGTATGCGCCGTGATCGAAGTACCGTATCTGCTGTCTAAATAAGACAGTTGATAAAAACGCTAAATCATTGAATAATCAATCTTCGCCTGTTCACACTTGAGACCTATGCCTACCGCTATTATTGCCGACGACGAAAGACTGATGCGTGACCAGCTACGCCTGCGCCTGGGCCAAGCCTGGCCTGAACTGGAAATCATCGGCGAAGCCAAGAATGGCGACGAAGCGATTGAACTGGTGGAACAACTCAAACCCGACTTTGCCTTCCTCGATATCCGCATGCCCGGCAAGACGGGCATGGAAGCGGCGCAAGTTATTGGCAGCAAGACGCATATCGTCTTCGTGACGGCCTACGACACCCACGCCGTCGAAGCGTTCGAACGGGGCGCCGTCGATTACGTGCTCAAGCCGCCCGAGCATGAGCGCTTGCTGGTAACGGTGGAACGCCTGAAAACGCACTTGAACAAGCCGGCCCTGGACGTCAACAGCAGCGTCACGGCGATGCTGTCGCAGCTGGCGGAAAAAATCACGGCCAAGCCCACCTACCTGCAATGGATACAGGCCAGCATCGGCCAGGACTTGCGCATGATACCCGTGGAAGAGATTTTATTTTTCCGTTCTGACGAGAAATACACCTGCGTGCAAACCGCCAAGTATGAGGCACTGATCCGCAAGCCCGTGCGCGATCTGGCCGAAGAGCTCGATCCTTCGCT
This sequence comes from Janthinobacterium sp. 75, assembly GCF_004365495.1. Classification (NCBI taxonomy): domain Bacteria; kingdom Pseudomonadati; phylum Pseudomonadota; class Betaproteobacteria; order Burkholderiales; family Oxalobacteraceae; genus Janthinobacterium; species Janthinobacterium sp. 75. Next base: position 7,338 of record NZ_SORD01000002.1, read on the forward strand.
GTTCTGGCAAATCCATCGCGCCACTCTGGTCAATGTGAATGCCATCGAAGGCGTGACACGCGACATCCGCGGCCGCCACCTGGTACTCATCAAAGGCAAATCCGACAAGCTCGAAGTGAGCCGCAGCTTCTTGCACCTGTTCAAGCAAATGTAAGTTTCCCGCCGCCCGGCCCAGGCCGGCGCGGCGCATGGTTCTCTTCTATCCCCTTACTGCGCCACATCAAGCCATGCCATCCCAACAAGCATAGGCTATATGAAGTCCTGCCCATCCCTGTCTTGCCTGCCTTCGCTCACGTTCGCAAGGAGAAGCCCATGCCCAGTCCAATCCTGCTGCGCATCCTGCCGCTGGGCATGGCGGCGGTGCTTTTGCTGTGCTTGTTTCCTCCACTAAAAGCCAGGCGGCAACGGCAGGCGCGTGGCCAGGCCATCATCGACAGCGCCAGCGACGCCATCATCAGCATCGACAGCGGACAAATCATCCTGCATGCGAACGCGGCGGCAGCCAGATTGTTCGACGATACGCCGCTCAGCATGCGGGGCAAGCGCCTGGGGCACTACATCCTGCGCGACTTGCGTACCCTGTGCAGCCTGAGCAAGCACGATGGCGATCCGCCGTTTAGCGACATCAATCAAGGGCTGCGCCTGACTGGCCGGCGCGCCACCGACTACACTTTGACGGGGCGGCGCAGCGATGGCGCCATGTTTCCGCTCGAAGGTTCGCTCTCTGCCATGCAGGAAGATGGTCGCAGCGTGTTTACCATCATCGTGCGCGACATCAGTGCGCGCCAGCAAATGCATGAACAGCTGGCCCGCTCCTTTTCGCAACTGCGTGAATTGTCGAGCGCACTGCAATCGATCCGAGAAGAAGAGCGCAAGCATATCGCACGCGAACTGCATGATGACCTGGGGCAATTGCTGGCCACCTTGCGGGGCGACCTGACTCTGGTGCGCCAGCACACGGACACGACTTTGTCCTTGCAAACGTTGCTGCGCAGCATGGACGGCTTGCTGGTGACGGCCATCACCTCACTGCGGCGTATCGCCAGCAACCTGCGGCCGCGCGCGCTCGATGAAGGAGGATTGTATTTTGCACTACAAAAACTGCGCCACGACTTTCTGTTGCGCCGCGCCATCCATTTTGACTTGCTGGCCGACGAGGCCGACCTGGTGCTCGACGATGCGCGCAGCACAAGCATCTACCGCATCGTGCAAGAAGCGCTGACGAATATCGTGCGCCATGCCGAGGCAAGCCACATCACCATCGCCCTGCACCGCATCGATTCCTCGCTGGCGATTACCATCCAGGATGACGGCCGCGGCATTGCCGAACACGAGCTGGGAAAAGCCACGGCCCTGGGACTGCTGGGCATGCGCGAGCGTGTGTGGGGCTTGAACGGCAGCATCCATATCGGCGCCGATAACAAACTGGGCGGAACACGCATCGACATCTCCCTGCCCATGCAGACGGAAGTGATGGAAACAGCCACGTCATAAGAAAAAAAAGGCGCCCGCGGGCGCCTTTGTCGTGGCAAAAAATGTTTGCTTAGAACTTGTGGGTCATGCCCAGCTGATACATCGATTTTTCGCTGAACTGGTCGCGGCCACCGTACACGTACACGGCGGTACGCTTCGACAGCGGGTAGTCGTAGCCCAAGCCATAGGCCTTGGCCGTTTCCTTGCCGCTGACAGTGTTGCTGTCTTGCTTCTGTTTCACGTAGCTGACCTTGATGGCGCCGCCGCCGATGTCATAGGCCAGACCCAGCAGGTAGCTCTTGAATTCGCCGGTAACGGCGGCATCGGTATCTGCTTTCGAGTAATCAAAAGTGACTTTGGCAGGGCCAAATTTGTAACCGCCGCCAATAATCCACAGCTTCGGTTCAGCCGCTGCGTTGGCAACGGACTGGACTTTCTTTTGGTAACCGGCATGTGCACTGGCTGGACCTTGGTCATACGTGGCAACCACGCTGAAGCCCGAATCGGCATCCTTGATTTCGCTGGCGACGTATTGGCCGCTGACGACGAAGCCGCTGAACGATGGGCTGTTGTAGGTCACGGCATTGCTGACGCGCGACGCGCCCACGACCGATGCGCTTGGAATGGCTTGCGCGCCGTTTGGCGACTGGCCGCCGCGCATGACTGGCTCATTGATCTTGCCGATGACGCCGTAGGTGTTGAATGGATCGACGCGTGCCAGGGTGCCGTCGATCAGGTCCTTGGTACGGCCCAGGTAGACGGTACCGAAGTCACCGGTCAGGCCTACCCATGCCTGGCGATCGAACAGGGTGTTGGCGGTTGCTTGTGCACCGGTGTCAGCCTTGAATTCGCTTTCCAGGTTGAAAATGGCTTTCAAGCCGTTACCCAGATCTTCCGTGCCCTTGAAACCAATACGCGACGCCTGATTTTCACGTTCCAGCAACGCACCGCCCGTGGTCTTGGCAATGCCCAGATCGACCACGCCGTATACGGTAACGTTCGATTGTGCTTGCGCCGTAGCTGCTGCAAAGGTGCCGATGATCAATGCTGCCAGAGTAATTTTTTTCACTTGAGATTCTCTACATTAGGTTGGACAAGTTGAGCTGCTGCTGAGCTGCTTAGCTGCTGAACCGAATCATGCCCACGAAATACTTCAACAATATGACATCGACAAGATGTTGCTTTTTGGCACAACACTGTGTCACATAAAAACAACAGGCGAAAAAAAACCGCCCGAGGGCGGTGGATGTTGCCGTTCCTGCCTTACTTCAGGCGGCAGCTCAACAGCCAATAGTATTCCAGGCGCTTCATGCGGATTTCACGGGCCGAGTGGGCAAACTTCTTGCGCAGATGACTATCCGACGGGAAATTCTTCAGTACTTCATAGCGTTCGCCCCCATCCGTCGTGCGGAACTGGTGGGTATTGCCTTCCAGATCGGTGCGCGCGATGACAGTGCTACTGCCATCGACATAGGAATTGTCGATCAGCACCAGCAGGATGTCCTTGCCGAGCTTGCTGCGCAACTGCTTCAGGTATTTGTCCTGGTCTTCGCGCTTGACGTGCGACCACCAGAAGCCGGCGAACACGGCCGTGAACTTGCCCAGCAAGTCATCGGGCAAATTGAACGCATCGAGCTTGGCGAAGGTGACGTTGTCGGACAAGCCGCGTGCCTGGGCCAGCGCCAGCATTTCATCGTTGATATCGGTCGCCAGCACGGACTCGGCCGACTCGGCGACCACTTCCGTCCAATAGCCGGTACCACAGGCCAGTTCCAGCACGGTGTGGCCTTCAAGTACGTCGGCAACCTTGTCGCGCAACACTTCCAGGTCTTCCTGGCGTTCGGGCTTGTCATAGACGCGCTCGTACTGCTGCGCGATGGTGGCGTAATATTTGGCAAGCTGATCGGTAATCATTGTTTCTTCTCTTCTTAAATAATCTTGGCCAGGCACATCGCCCGGCCGACTTCATGCATTGTTATAGTTCGTAGTGCTCTTTATCACCACTCATCGCCTGCTCGATGAGTTTGCGGTTCAAGGTCGGCGTCAGCAACTCAATAAAGGTATAGATATAGCTGCGCAAATACGCGCCTTGCTTGACGGCCACGCGCGACACATTCATGCCGAACAGGTGGCCGACAGGGATGGCGCGCAAGCCTTTGTCGCGTTCGGCATCGAAGGCCATACCCGCTATGATACCAATCCCCATGCCCAACTCGACATAAGTCTTGATCACGTCGGCATCGATGGCTTCCAGCAAGATGTCGGGCTTCAGGCCGCGCAGCACGAAAGCGTGGTCGATCTTGTTGCGTCCGGCGAACGCGCTGTCATAGGTAATCAGGGGGAAAGCGGCGATCTCTTCCAGGGTCACGGACTTCGATTTGAGCAGCGGATGATCGACCGGCACCACCACCACGTGCTCCCATTGATAGCAGGGCAAGGTAATCAGGCCATCGATGGCGGCGATCGATTCCGTGGCAATGGCGAGATCGGCCTGGTCGCGCTGTACCATCTCGGCGATCTGGCGCGGATTGCCTTGCAGCAATGACAATCTCACCTTCGGGAACTTCAGCATGAACGCTTGCACGACCTTGGGCAAGGTGTAGCGCGCCTGTGTATGCGTGGTGGCAATGGTGAAACTGCCACTGTCCTGCGCCGCGAATTCCTTGCCGATGCGCTTCATGCTGTCGATTTCCTGCATGATCAGCTCGACCGATTCCAGCACCAGGCGGCCCGGCTCCGTCAAGCCGCGGATGCGCTTGCCGTGGCGTGTAAAAATATCCACGCCCAGCTCTTCCTCCAGCTCGATGATGGCTTTCGATACGCCCGGTTGCGACGTAAACAAGGCCTTGGCGGCGTCCGTCAGGTTATAGTTCTGCCGGACCGCTTCGCGCACGAAGCGCAGTTGATGGAGATTCATTGCTGGTTTGCCCTAGATTGCCGTGATTTGCCGAGTTTCCGCCCCACCCATGATTTTAGCGTTCATGCATATACGCATATCGCATATAAGCAAATGCGTACTAAGTAGTTTGGAATAAACACTAAGTTTATTACTATTGCGGGTACTTTGGGGGTGCAAGCATGACTTTGTCTTATATAGTCTCAGGATTTGCCGTAGGATTACTCGTAGGAATGACCGGCGTGGGCGGCGGATCGCTGATGACGCCGCTGTTGACCCTGCTGTTTGGCGTACCGCCTTCCGTGGCGGTGGGCACCGACCTGGCGTTCGCCTCGATCACCAAGAGCGCCGGCACCCTGACGCACCGCCTGCGTGGCACCATCCGCTGGGATATCGTCAAGCGCCTGTGCATCGGCGCCCTGCCTGCCGCCGTCGTGTCGACCCTGGCGCTCAAATCATTCGGCACCCTGTCGCCGGAAATCGGCCAGATCATCCGTTACTCGATCGCCGCCTCCGTGCTGCTGACCGTCGTGGCGCTGATCTTCAAGGGCCGCATGTTGGCTTGGATTAATGCACACCCCGAGAAACAATTACAAGGCAACAAGCTTGCCGCCGCGACCATCATCGCCGGCGCCGTGCTGGGCGTGCTGGTGACGGTGTCGTCGATCGGCGCCGGCGCCATCGGCGCTACCCTGCTGGTGATGCTGTATCCACGCATGAGCTCGGCCGAAGTGGCAGGCACCGATATCGCCTACGCCGTGCCCCTGACGGCCATTGCCGCCCTGGGCCACTGGTGGCTCGGTTCCATCCACTGGGAATTGCTGGCCTCCTTGCTGGTCGGCTCCCTGCCCGGCATCACGCTCGGCTCCTGGGTGGCCCGCTCCGTGCCGGAAAAGTTTTTAAGAGTACTGCTGGCGATGACCTTGACCGGCGTGGCAGTAAAGCTAATCTATTAATGACCGACCATGTGACGCGAGCAGTATCAAGAACATCATCCCAGGCAGTCTTCCAGTACCCCGGTTTTTTTAGGAATTGATATGTACCATTACGATCAGTACGACCACCTCATCATCAAAGAGCGCATCGCCCAGTACCGAGACCAGGTTGCGCGCCGTATCGCCAATGAACTGACGGAAGAGGAATTCATTCCGCTGCGCCTGCAAAACGGCCTGTACATGCAACGCCACGCCTACATGCTGCGCATCGCCGTGCCGTACGGCTTGCTGTCGGCCAAGCAGATGCGCATGTTCGCGCACATCGCGCGCAAGTACGACCGCGGCTATGGCCACTTCACCACGCGCCAGAATATCCAGTTCAACTGGATTGAACTGGAACAGACTCCCGATATCCTGACGGACCTCGCTTCCGTGGAAATGCACGCGATCCAGACTTCCGGCAACTGTATCCGTAATACAACATCAGACCCGTACGCCGGCGTTGCCGCCGATGAAATCATCGATCCGCGACCGTACGCGGAAGTATTGCGCCAGTGGAGCACTTTCCACCCCGAGTTCATCGCCCTGCCGCGTAAATTCAAGGTCGCCATCAATGGCGCCGAAGAGGACCGCGCCGCCATCGCCGTGCACGATATCGGCTTGACGGCCGTGCGCAACGAGGCTGGCGAAGTGGGATTCAAGGTGATGGCCGGTGGCGGCATGGGCCGCACGCCGATTTTGGGCAGCGTCGTGCGCGAATTTTTACCGTGGCAGCATTTGCTGACGTATATCCAGGCCATCATGCGCGTGTATAACCTGCACGGCCGCCGCGACAACAAATACAAGGCGCGCATCAAGATTTTATTGAAAGCCATCGGCGTGGAAGAATTCACGCGCCAGGTGGAAGCCGAGTGGGTCGACCTGAAAGACGGTCCGGAAACATTGAGCGCGGAGGAAATGCAGCGCGTGGCGGACTTTTTCAATCCGCCCGCCTACCTCGCCCTGCCGGAACTCGACTACAAAGCGGAACACGCGGACAACAAAGCGTATGTGAACTGGCTGGCGCGCAACGTCAAGCCACACCAGCGCCCCGGCTACGTGGCCGTGGTGCTGTCGCTGAAGAAGACGGGCGTGCCGCCTGGCGACGCAACGGCCGAGCAGATCGACTTCGTGGCCGACCTGGCCGACCGCTACAGCTTTGGCGAACTGCGTGTGACGCATGAGCAAAACCTGGTGCTGGCCGACGTGGAGCAGTCGAAACTGTTCAAACTGTGGCAGGAAGCCAAGGCACACGGCCTGGCCACACCGAACATCGGCTTGCTGACCGACATGATCTGCTGCCCGGGCGGCGACTTCTGCTCGCTGGCGAACGCCAAGTCACTGCCGATCGCGGCCGCCATCGCGGAACGCTTCGACAGCATCGACTTCCAGCACGACATCGGCGAGATCGAACTGAATATTTCCGGCTGCATCAATGCCTGCGGCCACCATCACGTAGGCAGCATCGGCATCCTTGGCGTCGACAAGGATGGCAGCGAATGGTATCAAGTGTCGATCGGCGGCGCGCAGGGCAACAACGCCGCCATCGGCAAGATCATCGGACCATCGTTCTCTTCCCTGCAGATGCCTGAAGTCATCGGCCGCCTGCTGCACGTCTACGTGCGCGACCGCCATGAAGGCGAGCGCTTTGTCGATACGGCCCAGCGCCTGGGCCTGGCGCCGTTCAAGGAACATGTCTATGCAACGCCGATCACGGTCGGCAACCTGGTGGGAGAAGACGAATATGTTTGAAGTGCGCGAAGAAATCATCAAGAACGCCGCCGTGGTGCCGAATTCCTGGGGCTTGCTGCGCCTCGATGAGGGCGACACGCCGGAAACGGTCGTCGTGCCTGCCGGCAAGGTCATCGTACCCCTGCCCGTGTGGCAAGCCCAGCGCGAGACCCTGCTGGCGCGCCTGCCCGACATCGGCGTCTGGCTGGCCAGCGACGAGCGCCCGGAAGAACTGGCCGCCGACGTGGCGCAACTGCCCGTCATCGGTGTGGACTTCCCGAAATTCACGGATGGCCGCGGCTATTCCATCGCCTTCAATCTGCGCGCCCGCCTGGGCTTCCAGGGTGAATTGCGCGCCATCGGCGACGTACTGCGCGACCAGCTGTTTTCCATGCACCGTGTCGGCTTTGACGCCTATGCGACGCGCCCGGACCGCAGCATCCATGACGCCCTGAAAGGTTTATCTGTCTTTTCGGAAACCTACCAGGCCTCATGGGATCAAAAATCGCCGCTGTTCCGCCGTCACCAGCGCGAAGGCCAGAATCCTGACCTCGACAACGCGGCCGGCATCTGAGGAATCGTCATGAGCAATTTGACTACTTTAATTGACGCCACCGAGCAAACGCTGACACGCATCGCCGCGGACTTTTCGCCGGCCGTGTTCGCGTCCAGCCTGGCAGCCGAAGACATGGTGCTGACCGACATGATTCTCAAGGCGAAGCTGCCCATCGGCATCTTTTCTCTGGAAACAGGCCGGCTGCACCAGGAAACCCTGGCCGTGCTCGACAAGGTCAAGGCCCGCTACGACCACGACATCACCTTGTACCGCCCGCAGCCGGAAGCGGTGGCTGCCTACGTGGAACAGAATGGTCTGAACGCGTTTTACAACAGCGTCGAGATGCGCCGAGAGTGCTGCCGCATCCGCAAGGTCGAGCCATTGGGTCGCGCCCTGGCCGGCAACAAGGCCTGGATCACGGGCCAGCGCCGCGCCCAGTCCACCACGCGCGCCGAACTGCACGTGCAGGAAGACGACGCGGCACACGCGATGACGAAATTCAATCCACTGGCCGACTGGTCCGAGCAGGATGTATGGGACTATATCCGCGCCAACGACGTGCCCTACAACGCTTTGCACGACCAGGGCTACCCGTCCATCGGCTGCGAACCGTGCACGCGGGCAGTCCAGCCGGGCGAAGATGTGCGCGCCGGACGCTGGTGGTGGGAAAACCCCGATTCCAAGGAATGCGGCCTGCACATGGTGGACGGCAAATTGATACGCATCAAATCCGTGGCAGCCTGACCAGACACAATAGACTCAGCAGAACAAGAAAGCACCCCATATGAGCAATATTTTGAACCAGCGTCACCTCGACAGCCTTGAATCGGAAGCCATCCACATCATGCGCGAAGTGGCGGCCGAATCGGCCAATCCCGCGCTGCTGTTTTCCGGCGGCAAGGATTCCGTCGTCCTGCTGCGTTTGGCCGAAAAAGCCTTCCGCCCAGGCAAGTTCCCCTTTCCCCTCGTGCATATCGACACGGGCCACAACTTCCCGGAAGTCATCACCTTCCGTGACAAGAAAGTGGCCGAGCTGGGCGAGCGCCTGATCGTCGGCTCCGTGGAAGACTCTATCCAGCGCGGCACCGTGCGCCTGCGCAACCCGGCCACGGACTCGCGCAATGCGGCGCAAGCCGTGACCTTGCTGGAAACCATCGCCGAACATAAATTTGACGCCTGCATCGGCGGCGCCCGCCGCGATGAAGAAAAGGCCCGCGCCAAGGAGCGCATCTTTTCCTTCCGCGACGAATTCGGCGCCTGGGACCCGAAAGCCCAGCGTCCCGAACTGTGGGACCTGTATAACACCCGGGTACATCCAGGCGAGAACATGCGCGTCTTCCCCATCTCGAACTGGACCGAACTGGACGTGTGGCAATACATCGCCCGTGAAAAATTGGAATTGCCGCCGATCTACTTCGCGCACGAGCGCCAGGTGATCCCGCGCAACGGCTTGCTGGTGCCGCTGACGGATTTGACGCCGCCGCGCGAGGGCGAAACGGTGGAAACGCAAGTCGTGCGCTTCCGCACGGTAGGTGATATCTCGTGCACCTGCCCCGTGTCGTCCGATGCGGCGACGGTCGACGCCATCATCGCCGAGACGGCAATCACGCAAATCACGGAACGTGGCGCCACCCGCATGGATGACCAGACTTCCGAAGCCTCGATGGAAAAACGCAAGAAAGCAGGGTATTTCTAATGAACGCAGCAATCCAGAACACCATTCCAACCGACAGCCTGGAGCGCGGTATGTTGCGTTTTATCACGGCCGGTTCCGTCGATGACGGCAAGAGTACCTTGATTGGCCGTTTGCTGTTCGACAGCAAGGGCATCTTCGCCGACCAGCTCGACGCCATGTCGCGCTCCAAGCACAAGCGTACGGTGGGCGACGCGGTCGACCTGTCGCTGCTGACGGACGGCCTGGAAGCGGAACGCGAACAAGGCATCACCATCGACGTGGCCTACCGTTACTTTGCCACACCGAAACGCAAATTCATCATCGCCGACACGCCTGGCCACGAGCAATACACGCGCAACATGGTCACGGGCGCCTCGACGGCCGACGCCGTCATCATTTTGATCGACGTGTCGAAAGTCAAACTCGGTGACGATGGCAGCGTGGAATTGTTGATCCAGACCAAGCGCCATTCGACGATTGCCCACTTGCTGCAGATCGAGCACGTAGTCGTCGCCGTCAACAAGATGGACTTGGTCGACTACGATGAGACGGTATATAACCGCATCGTCGCCGCCTACCGGGAATTCGCCCAGTCACTGGGCTTGAAGGACATCACGCCGATTCCCCTGTCGGCCTTGACCGGCGACAATGTCGTCGAGCGCGGTGACAAGCTGGGCTGGTACACGGGCCCGACCCTGATCGAACTGCTTGAGTCCTTGTCCGTCTACGACGAATCGCACGACACGCCATTCCGCTTTCCGGTGCAGCTGGTGGCGCGCCACAATGGCCACGAAGCGAACGACTTCCGCGGCTACATGGGCCGCATCGAAGCGGGCAAGGTCAGCATCGGCGACACCCTGGTGGTACAGCCGTCAGGCCAGACGGCAACAGTAAAAGATATCGTCACCCTGGACGGTTCGCTGCAAACGGCCGTGGTGGGTCAGTCCGTGACCTTGCTGCTCAATGAATACCTGGATATCTCGCGCGGCGACTTGCTGGCCAGCAGCGAGCGCCCCGCCACCCTGCTCAAACAGGTAGTGGCCGACGTGTGCTGGCTGTCGGAGGACGCGCTGGACCTGCGCCGCAAGTACTGGATCAAGCACGGCACCAAGCAGACGGCGGCGAAAGTGACGGCGATTGAATCGATTCTCGATATCAATACGCAGCAGCGCCATCCAGCCGAAGGCTTGAAGCTGAACGATATTGCGCGCATCAGCCTGAACGTGCAGCAGGCGCTGGCAGCCGACGCGTATGCCGATATCCGCGCCACGGGGGCGTTTATCCTGATCGATGAAGTGACCCACCAGACCGTCGCGGCGGGCATGATCCGTCTCGGCTGAGGAAGGCAAACACCATGAACAACTCCACATCTCTCCCTGGCAAGGTCTACCTGATCGGCGCCGGCCCCGGCGCGCAAGACCTGATGACCTTGCGTGGTGCGCGCCTGCTGGCGCAGGCGGACGTCGTGCTGCACGACGCGCTGGTCACCGCAGAGATGCTGGAGCTGTGCCCCCAGGCGCAAAAGATTCTTGTCGGCAAGCGCTGCGGCCAGTTGTCGACGGCGCAAGCTTTCATCAACAAGCAATTGGTCGACAATGCGCGCAAGCACGCCATCGTGGTGCGACTGAAAGGGGGCGACCCCATGCTGTTCGGCCGTGCCGACGAGGAATTGCGCGCGCTGGAAGAAGCGGGCATCGCCGTCGAAGTAGTACCCGGCATTACCACGGCACTGGCGGCAGCCGCCGCCACCCAGCAACCGCTGACCAAGCGCGGCGTCTCGCGCAGCGTGGCCTTTTTCACGTCTAGCACGGCGCCGGGCGAACCGGACCAGACGCGCATCCCAGACTGCGATACCCTGGTGCAATACATGGGTGGCCGCGAAGCCATCGCCACGGCGCAGCGCCTGATGGCCCAGGGCCGCCGTGCCGACACGCCGGTGGTAGTGATTGAAAACTGCAGCCGTCCGGACCAGCGCATCGTACGCATGCCGCTGGGCGCGCTGGCGCATGGCCTGGGCGACACCCACGGCCCCGTGCTGGTGATGCTGGGCGACGCCATGGCCGCCCGCGCGCACCAGGCGATCGAAGAGACGGCTGCCATTCTGGCGCGTCATGCTTGAATAAACACACCGTATTTTACCGACTTTAAAGTCAGTAACCGACGTCTTCAGAGGAAACATGATACGATGCTCACGCATCTTTTCTCGAGAAGTTGTTGCGTGATAGCAATAAACTCACGCTTCGCCCCACCATAGCGCTTGCCATGCGGTCTCCCGGCTGACGGGAAGCACTGGCAATCTCCCCGAAAAAAGCTGCGCCCGCAGGCTGCAATATCGCGCCGCGCAACTTTAGCCTTACGATCACACATGAATTTCAATTCCATGCGCGAAGCCCTGACTTCGCTCAGCCGCAGCAATGTCGGCGTCGCCAGCGCTGTGCTGTCAAGCATGCTCGCCTCCATCGCCCTGTGGACGGTGTTTCCGAATATCGACGACGAAAACCATTTGCTGGAATGGCTGCAGGCGCTGTTCCTGGCCCTGGCTTGCACCGTGCACGGCGTGCGCGCCTGGAAGGAAACCGACCGCCAGTCCCTGCGTTTCCTCATGCACGCCGGCTTGTCGGCTCTGCTGTTCGGCTTCCTGCTGCGCGAACTCGATATCGACCAGTTCGGCACGGCGCCCGCCTGGGCCCAGGCTGAAAAAGCCCTGCGCGTGGTGGAGTTGCTGATCCTGATACGCCTGCTGATCTTTTTCGCGCCGCGTGCGCGCAAGGTCTTCGCCCTTGCGCCACAGATTTTCAGCATGCGCATCACCATCCTGACGGCCATCGGCGGCTTGCTGATGATCGCTGGCTGGCCTTTCGACAAGAAAGTATTTCACGGCATGCCGGACGCTTACGCGCTGCTGGGAGAAGAAGTGCTGGAACTGGGCGCTTATTTGCTGCTGTTCCTCGCGTCGCTGTCCGACAGCATGGCCGCCGCCCGCATCAGCCTGGCGCCGAAGGGCAAACGCTAACCCGATTCAAATGAAGATGGCAGCGGCAGCAGCCGCTGCAAGGTAGCGGCCACGCGCAGCAGGCGCGGGTCGTCATCCTCGGCCTCGTCGCAGGTATCGTTGATACAGAAAAACGGCAAGCTGCCGAACTGTGCCAGCAGCTGCGCCAGCTGCTGCGGCGCTTCCACATCGCCGCTGGCGATATGCAGCGGGTCGAGCATGTGCGACCGCGCCAGTCCCTGATGCACCATCCAGCGCGGCACCAGGTCGGGCAGCAATGCCGGCACCTGCCAGGAGCGAAACACTGTCGCGCGCACGCCGGCAAACATGGCCGGCGCCAGCCCTTCCAAGGCATGCAGCGCACTTTTCAGCATGGGGCGCGGCGCGTGCGCATACAGACGTGGTTCATGCAAGTAATCGGCATACTGCGCCGACAGCCATTGCCGCGACAAGGCGGCGCAATTGACGGGCGCCGCCACGTCGGCGCGCAAGCCCTGCACCTCATCGTGTAGCGCGCTCTCCGTAAACACGCTCAAACGCCGGTCGCCTTCCCCGCCAAACCAGAATGCGGGCTCGAACGGCGCACCAAAAAATACGTCGTCATTCAAATACAGGAAACGCTCGGACAGGCCAGGAATATGGTGCAGATACGATTCGATATGGCCGGAATCGAACACGGGCAGCGATGCCCCGGGCATCAGGCTGGCATGATCTATCACCGTCAGGCGCGGTGAGGCGCGCAGCCAGGCGGGCACCTGGCGGTCCGTCAGCAGATAGACATGGCCGTGGCCGGGGAAGAAACGCTCGAGCGCGCGCAGGTTGTAGCGCAGTTCGCCGTTGTCACGGTAACGCCCCGCCACGTTGCCGTGCAGGGCCAGCTGCCCTGGATGCGCCTGCGCCCAAGCGGCGTACGCCTGCTGCCGGCGCGTGCGCCAGGCGGGATCGGCACCGTCGACCCACAGGTAGACGATGTCTATGGGCGCCGCTGGCATCGCGCTGGCCGCGCTCAAGGAAGCGGGCTGGAACCTGGCGCCGCCACGCAGTAATCGGCGATGGCAGCGAGCACGCTGGCGTTCTCGCCAACCGCCTCGACTACCTTCAGGCGCAATTGCGGATGCTGCTGGCGCAGCTCTTCCAGCAAGAGCGGCAAGTCGCGCAGGACATGCCCGCCCTGCCCCAGGAACACCGGCACCACCGTGACGTCCAGGATGGCGCCGGCGGGCAGCTCGGCCAGCAGGGTCGCTACCAGCTCGGGCAGGCGCGGTGTCATCAGCTCCAGGAAGGCCAGGTGCACGCTGGTGCCGGGCATGCGCGCCTGGGTAAGATCACGCAGGCGCTCGAAGGGCGCGGCCCACGATGCGGCGCGCGCGCCATGGGCAAACAAGATTAGTGTCTGTTGCACGTTCGTCTCCATCAGTGCCGTTCCACCCACCACAGGGCGCCCAGCGCCAGCAGCAGATACAGGGTGCTCGGCGCCACCGCCGTCAGGAAGGCTGGCCAGGTGCTGAGCAGCCCAAGATGCGAAAAGAGCGTATTAACCAGCATGAAGCTCACGCCGATCATGATGCCGATGAATATCTTCAGGCTGATGCCGCCGCTGCGGGTGTGCATGTAGGCGAACGGCAGCGCCAGCGCCATCAGCACGAAGATGGCCAGCGGATCGATCAGCTTTTTCCAGAAGGCGATGCGGAAACGCTCGGTTTCCTGCTTGTTCTCGGCCAGGTGGCGCGTGTACACGGCCAGTTCGCTGGCCGACATGCGTTCGGGATCGGAAGCCGATACCGTCAATATCTTCGGCGTCACTTCCGACACCATGTCCTTGCTGGCGCTTTGCACCGTGCGCACCAGGCTCGTTTCCTGCCCAAAGTAGTTCGCCAGCTTCGGCTCGAAGCCGGGCGAAGTTGCCGCGCTGTTCGAGAACGACGTTTCCGTCACTTCGGTCAGGCGCCAGGTGTTATTACCCTGATACGTCGCGCCCTTGGCCACGGTCAGGGTGCGCAAACGCATATCGGTGTCAAATTCATACAGTTTGACGTTTTTCAGCTGGCCGTCCGGACGCGCTTCGCCCACATTGAAAAAGCGCGAACCGGTGACGGTGCCGGTCAGGCCGTCGCTCTTGACCATGTCCTTCGTCCACAGGCCGGAGCGAAATTCGCTCGACACGGCCGCGCCGCGCGAAGTCAGCTTGAGGCGTTCGGCCAGCGGCTCGGTGCGCGGCGTAATCACCTCACCGAAGATGAAGGTAATGACCACGAAGACGATACCGATGCGGAACAGGAAACCGGCCGCCATCGCCGTCGACATGCTCGAGGCGCGCATGATGGTAAATTCGGAACTGGCCGCAAACTGCGCCATCGTGTAGATCGTGCCGATCAGTGCCGCAATCGGCATCACCTCGTACACGTGCCCCGGCACCAGCACCAGCACATACAGGAAGGCATACTGGATGGTGTAGCCGTTGCGGCCCACCTTGGGCAGCTCGCCAGTCAGGTCGATGAAAGCCTGCAGTGCCAGGAAGGCAAGCAGCACGAACAGCACCGCCTGGAATATCGAGACTGCAAAATAGCGCTGTAAAATCTTCATTTCGATGCCGCTTTACTTATATTGCCGGCGCGGCGCGCGCGCTTGAAGGACGCCAGCAGAACCAGCGGATGGTAGCGGTGATTCACATTCAGGCGCCACGCAAACAGCGCCACGACTGCCAGTGCCGCCAGCAGATGCAGCGGCCACCAGGCCAGGCCGAATGTCAGGCGCCCCTGCTTCACGCTCGCTTCGGCGACCTTGATAAGGTTGCTGTACGTAAAGAAAATCAGCAGGGCCACGATCAGGTTGGCCGAACTGCCGGCACGCGGATTGACGAAGCCCAGCGGAATGGCCAGCAGGATCAGCATCAGCCCGATCAGGGGCGCACTGACGCGCCACAGCAATTCGGCCATGGTGTAGGGATTCGGATCGGCGACGAGCGCCATGGTGCTCATGGCGCGCACGCCCAGTTCCGCGCCCAGTTCCTGCTGCTTGCTCTCGATGCGCATGATGTACTGCTCGAATTCCATGGTCTGGAAGTCCGCCTGCGTCGGCACGCCCTGATAGCGCCGGCCGCTCTTGAGCACCAGGAAGCGTTCGCCCTTGGCGTCGGTATTGATCACGCCTTCCCTGGCGACGACAACGACGGCGCTCCCCTTCTCATCGACGGTATTGACGAAGACGTTCTGCACCACGTTCTTCTCGCCGCTGACACCCTCGACGAAGAAGATGCGGTTGCTACCGGCCGATTCGCGGAACTGGCCCGGCGTGACTTTCTGCAGGTCTTCGCGCTTTTCAAAGCGCGCCACGTATTCATCGCTTTTCTTTTGCGCCCACGGCGTGGCGTACAGGCTAAGGATGCCGGTGGCCAGCACCAGCGGCAGGCCGAAGCTCAGGACCGGCCAGATCCAGCGCGACAGGCTCATGCCGGAAGCGAACCACACCACCATCTCCGACTCCTTGTAGCTGCGCGTGACGACCATCAGCACCGAAATGAAACCGGTAAGGATAATGATGGTGGGCAGCTGCATCAGGGCGGAAAAGACCATCAGCGACATGACGTCGGCCGACGCGATCTTGCCGCCCGCCGCCTTGCCGAGAATACCGATCAGCATCCAGGTGAGCAGGATGCTGAACAAAACAGTGAAGGTGGCCCCGGCGGCACTAGCCAATTCACGTCGAAGGGCGCGTTGAAAGATCATTCGGAGTTTATAATTCGGGTCAGTTAGTTGAGTAACACGTTACTAGTAAATGAAAACGGAGAACCAAATGGACTTTAGCATAAAAGCATTCGATACCAAGAGCACCCTCGGCACGGCCAAAAGCGGATGCATCGCGGTTGCGGTATTCGAAAACAAAAAACTGTCGCCAGCGGCAAAATCGCTGGACAGCAAGGGTGCGATTTCGGCTGCGCTGAAGTCCGGCGACATCAGCGGCAAGCCAGGCAGCACCTTGCTGCTGCGCGCAGTCGATGGCGTCGCCGCCGAACGTGTTCTGCTGGTAGGCATGGGCAGCGATGAAACTGTCAGCGAAAAAAGCTTCGCTACCGGTGTACAAGCGGCCCTCAAGGCTTTCGGCTCGCTGGGCGCTGCGGACGCCATTATCGCATTACCGCTGACGGAAGTGAAAGAGCGCGACGTAAATTGGGCAATCCGTTGCGTGGTGCAAGCCGCCCACGACAGCGAATACCGTTGCGACTCGCAAAAAAGTAAAAAAGATCCGGCGCCAGCAGGCGTGCGCAAGATCGTCCTGGCGGCACCCGCAACGGCGGCCACCCGCGGCGCGCTGGCGCAAGCCATCGCCATCGCCAACGGCTCCGACCTGACGCGCAAGCTGGGCGACCTGCCGGCGAACATCGCCAATCCGACCTACCTGGCCAACACGGCCAAACAGCTGGCCAAGGAATACAAGTTCGAAGTCGAAGTCCTGGACCGCAAACAGCTCGAAGCGCTGAAAATGGGCAGCTTCCTGTCCGTCACCAACGGCAGCGAACAGCCGCCGAAATTCATCGTCCTGAAGCACATGGGCGGCAAGGCCAAGGATGCGCCAGTGGTCCTGGTCGGCAAAGGCATCACCTTCGACACGGGCGGCATTTCGATCAAGGCTGGTCCTGGCATGGATGAAATGAAGTACGACATGTGCGGTGCAGCCTCGGTACTGGGCACCTTCCGCGCCATCGGCGAAATGAATCTGAAGCTGAACGTCATCGGCGTCATCGCCGCGTGCGAAAACATGCCGTCGGGCCGCGCCACCAAGCCGGGCGACATCGTCACCTCGATGAACGGTCTGACCATCGAAGTACTGAACACCGACGCCGAAGGCCGTCTGGTGCTGTGCGACGCGCTGACCTACGCCGAACGCTTCAAGCCGGCAGCCGTGGTCGATATCGCCACCCTGACGGGCGCTTGCGTCGTCGCCCTGGGCCACCATAACAGCGGCCTGTTTACGCGCAGCGATGCGGCGCATGACCAGCTGGCCAATGAACTGCTGGCAGCGGGCAAACAGTCCAGCGATACGGCATGGCGCATGCCGATCGAAGAGGCGTACAACGAGCAGCTGAAATCGAACTTCGCCGACCTGGCCAACATCGGCACGCCAGGCGGCGGCTCGGTGACGGCAGCGGCGTTCCTGGAAAACTTCACCAAGAAGTACACCTGGGCGCATCTGGACATCGCCGGCACGGCATGGAAATCGGGCGGCTCGAAGGGCGCGACCGGTCGTCCAGTGCCATTATTGACAACGTTCCTGATCAACCGCGTATAAGAGAACGCCAGACCAAACCTGCTGCGCAGGGCTATTGGCGGCCGGCATCGCTCGCTGTACATAAAGTACAGCTGCGCTTCTCGGCCACCACCAACTCCCGCTCGCTAAGGTTTTGTCAGGCGTCGTTACGTAAAAAGATAGCCGCCACGGTCACTGACCTGGCGGCTTTTTTCATGCTTGGCGTATTAGTTAGTAGACGACGGAATTGGGCAAAGGTGATGGCGCCACCTTCGGCTGCACCACGGCTTCCGGCACGGCGGCCGCTGGCGAAGGAGCGGACGGGTTCACGCCAAGGGGCGCGGGTGGCGGCGCCAGGCGCGCGGGGTCCTGCATGACAATAGTCAAAATGGATGGGTAGTCAAAGCCCGCACCCGTGTTGCGGTCGACGAAATAGCCGACGCCCAGGGTCAGGATGACATTGCCCCATACGCTGCCATTGAGCTTGGGATCGATATGGTCGTCCGTGGCGATGGCGGGCGAGCCGTGCTTGCGGCAGTCGACTTTCAAAGGCTCCTGGCTCTTGCGAATGGTAATGCGCCCGGGCGTGGTGACGAACCACTTGCCCACGTCGTTGCTGAGGATGCAACCGGCACCATTCAGCTCACGGTTGTCCTGGATAGTTTGCACCAGCACCATCTGCTCTGTGTTGCCGGTCAACGTGGCGCAGCCGGCCAGGCCAAGCAGTAGCAGCGTCCCGGCGGCAAGGACGGCAGACGATGGGACACGCATGGCTGGCTCGCTTAACGGACGGGAATCGGCTGGTCGCCGGGTACGGCGACGGCGGTGACGCTATTTTTCGGACTGCCCTCGATCAGGCGGTCGGAATACACGAGATAGACCAGCGCATTGCGCTTGCTGTCGACCATGCGCACCACGCGCACATGCTTGAAGAAGATCGAGGCACGCTCGGTAAACACTTCTTCCTGGCGCGGCAGCTTGCCCTTGAATTGCAGCGGCCCCACCTGGCGGCAAGCCACGGCCGCATCGGCCTTGTCTTCGGCCAGGCCGACGGCGCCCTTGATGCCGCCCGTCTTGGCGCGCGACAGATAGCAGCTGACCCCAGCGACGCGCGGATCGTCATACGCTTCGACGACAATCTTGTGGTCAGGACCGATCAGTTTGAACACCGTGTCGACCGAACCGATGGTTTCGGCCTGCGCCGCGGTGCAGGCAACACCCAGCACCAAAGCGGCTGACAGCAATTTATACATGTAGATAATCCCGGGCACGCACGCAGGCGGCCATCAGTTGATGGGAGCGAAACGCTGGACCATGACGCCGTCGACTTCAATCAGCTGAAAGAACACGTCCTTCGGCCGGGTCCAGATGGAACCGTCCGCAGCGCGATACACGATCATCGGCGTCAGATCCGCTTCCAGCGTGGCTTCGCACACCAGTTCATAAATGCCGCCCTTGTAGTGCCGATAACGCATCGCCGTCCCCTCAAGCCGTTGAATCTTCGCTCTTGTCGTCGGCCAGTGCCTTCTGCTTCATCTTCAGGCCCTGGATCACTTTCAGTATGCCTTCCATGCCGGCAGCGCCATCGGCGCCGCTAAAGGCGTCGAGCACTTCATTGAGCACCTTGTTGCGCACGGTCGCTTCATCGGACGACATTTCCAGCGCGCGCTGGGCTTTCGCCGCCTTTTCGGCCGCGCTCACGCGCGGCTTGGCCGCCGTCTTGCCATGCGTCAGAGCTGCCTGCCAGATAACCCAGCGGCGCTGGGTCTCGAAAATCAGGTACTCATCCGGTTTGTCTTCTCTTCGCCGCACAATGTGGCCGTCACGCTGCGCCCACGCTTCAAATGCAGTTCGCATTTTCTTCCTTTGCAAATGCTACGCGCAAGTCTCACTATTAAAACTGCAACATTTCAAAATAGTACCATCTATTGATGTCGCAAAACAGTCTCATAGATATAGTACTGCAATTTATATAACAAGTCTGGCGGCGCCAGAAACGGAAGCTAGGCTCCGCCCCGGCATAGTGGTCATGTAATCGGAATAGCAATTACAACTAATTACAACTGCTTCCTGTTCGGTTCTCAACTTGGCTGTAACTAAGCCGTGTGACACAGCTGTTACATTGTGCCATTTTAGTAGTTTTTATCGCGTTTTAGCGAGAAACTTTACACCTTTATCGCGTTACACGGCGAGACGTAGCCTGCCACGCCAGCCACTTATGCCAAATCAAACCTGATGGTTGATGAATCATACACATAAACATAATATTCATGCGTCACGATTGACTAAATGTAAATACTTTATTAACACTCCTTTTCCCTATGGGAAAACAAAGTGCTTGTGCGACAAGCGGGGAGCAGCACACCGTCGACACGCATGCGGTAAGATTCGCGCTTATCGATACCTATTCAAGCAAGGATTTTTCCCATGAAACTCGCCACCTGGAACGTCAACTCGCTCAAAGTGCGCCTGCCGCAAGTGCTGCAGTGGCTGACAGACAACCCGGTCGACATACTCTGCTTGCAAGAGACCAAGCTCACGGATGACAAGTTCCCCGTCGCCGAGATCGAGGCGGCCGGTTACCAGGTGGTCTTCAGCGGCCAGAAAACCTACAACGGCGTGGCCATCCTGTCGAAGTTGCCTATCACCGACGTGGTGAAGAACAATCCCCTCTATGAAGATGCGCAGCAGCGCATCCTGGCCGCGACTATCGGTGGCGTGCGCGTCGTCTGCGCCTATGTGCCGAACGGCCAGAGCGTCGATTCGGACAAATACGAGTACAAGCTGGGCTGGCTGTCCGCCCTGCACGACTGGCTGGCCGAAGAAGCGCTGCAGCACCCGCAGCTGGCCGTCGTGGGCGACTACAATATCGCACCCGATGACCGCGACGTGCACGACCCCGTCGCCTGGGCCGGCCAGGTGCTGGTCTCGGACAAGGAACGCGCCGCCCTGCAGCGCCTGTTCGACATCGGCCTGACGGACGCCTTCCGCCTGTTCGAGCAGGCGGAAAAAACGTTCAGCTGGTGGGATTACCGCCAACTGGGTTTTCGCCTGAACAAGGGCTTGCGCATCGACCATATCCTGCTCTCGCCAGCCCTGGCGGGCCGCTGTACCGCCTGCGTGATCGACCGCGTGCCCCGCAAGTGGGAACAGCCGTCCGACCATGCACCGGTTGTGGCCACCATCGATTAAGCGAGGCGGGCATCATCGAAGGTGGACCAACGCAAATGGGAACAGCCGTCCGACCATGCGCCCGTCATCGCCACCATCGACTAATCATTCAAGAACGCCTGACAGAAGCGTCGCGAGCGGAAGGGAGAGGTGGCCGAGAGGTGCAGCCGTGCTCGAGCACGGTGAGCATCGCAGGCTACCTATACCGACGCGCAGCAGCTTATGTTCCGCGTTCCAATAGTACCTGCGCATTGACTGCCGGTACCGGCGCAGAAAACAGATAGCCCTGCGCATAGCGGCAGCCGTTCGCCTGCAGCAGGGCGAACTGCTCTTCCGTCTCCACGCCCTCGGCCACGGTCGACAATTGCAGGCTGTCGGCCAGCGCGATGATGGCCGCCACGATGGCGCGGTCTTCCGCGCTGTGTTCCAGGTCCTTGATGAAGGCACGGTCGATCTTGACCTTTTTCACGGGGAAGCGCTTCAGGTAGGCCAGGCTGGAATAGCCGGTGCCGAAATCGTCGATCGACAGGCGCAGGCCCATGCCATTGATCTGCCGTAAAATCTCCAGGGTATGCTCGCCGTGCTGCATCAGCGCCGTCTCGGTGATCTCGAATTCCAGCAGCGCCGGATCGATGCCCGTTTCCCGCACCACGGCGCCGATGGCCGCCACCAGGCCCTTGTGCATGAACTGGCGCGGCGACAGGTTTACCGCCAGGGGTACGGGCTGCAAGCCTTGGCGCTGCCAGGCCATGCTTTGCTCGCATGCCTGGCGCATGACCCATTCGCCCACCGGCACGATCAAACCGTTTTCCTCCATGATGGGAATGAAGCGGTCAGGCAGCACCAGGCCATGACCGGGACGGCGCCAGCGCAGCAGTACTTCCATACCATGCAGGCGGCGCGTGGCGATATCGATAATGGGCTGGTAAAACAGTTCGAACTGCTGCAGTGCCAGCGCCGTGCGCAAGCTGCTTTCCAGGTCGAAGTGCAGGGCCGCCGCCTGGTTCATCGTCTGCGTGAAGAACTGGTAATTATTGCGGCCATTGCCCTTGGCGTGGTACATGGCAGCATCGGCATGGCGCATCAGGGCGTCGACATCGCCGCCATCGTCCGGATACAAGCAGATGCCAATCGACGGCGTCACATGCAGCACATGGCCGTCGAGCGGAAAAGCGGGCGTCAGCGCCTCGATGATCTTCTCGGCCACGCGCGCCGCCTCGTCGTTGTCGCGGATGCCAGGCGCCAGCACGACGAATTCGTCGCCGCCCAAACGCGCCACCGTATCGCTGGCGCGCACCGCGCGGCACAGCCGGGCAGCCACTTCCTTGAGGAGCAAATCGCCCGTCATGTGGCCCAGCGAATCGTTGATGGTCTTGAAGCGGTCCAGGTCGATGAACATCACGGCCAGCTTGCGCCCGGAGCGCTGCGAGGCCAGCATGGCCCGCTCCAGGCGGTCCGACAACAGCGCGCGGTTCGGTAAACCCGTCAGGTTGTCGTGGTAGGCCATGTGATGCACGCGCGCCTCGGCCTGGCGCCGCTCGACGATCTCGCCCTGCAGCAGCAAATTGGCGCCGGCCAGTTCGGCCGTGCGTTCGTGCACGCGCAGCTCCAGTTCGTCGCGCGCGTGGCGCACCGCCTCGGCCGCCTCGCGGCGCGCCGTCACATCGTCGACCAGCCACACCGAGCGACCGTGCGCATGCGCCAGGTCAAACGGCCGGCCGGACAGCCGCGCCCAGAAACGGCTTCCATCCTTGCGCACCAGCTGGTATTCCGACATGTGCACCCTGCCAGCCGCAAAGTCGCGCGCCGTCTCGCCGCGTGCCGTCTTCCACGCGGCCACGTCCGGATACAGGGCCTGCACCGACAGGCCGTTGATCTCGCCGGGACCATAGCCGAAAAGCTCTTCCATCTTGCTGTTGGCGCGCAAATTGTAGCCGCCCTCCACCACCGAGATGCCCAGCACGGCGCTGTCGAGGATGGCCTGGTTTTCCAGCAGCGCATTGCGCAAGGATTCTTCGGCGCGCTTGGCTTCCGTGCGGTCCTCGATGATCCAGATGGTGCCGGCGGCGGGATCGTCCGGATTGACGACGTAGGCGATCAGCTGCGCCCACAAGGTGCTGCCGTCGCGGCGTATCATTTCCACTTCCGTCTGGAACGGCTTGGCCACCGACAGGAAGGGAAAGGCCGCCGCGCCCAGCAAGTCGTAGGACTGCTGCGACACGTACAGCGCGCGTCCGGGCAAACCCAGCGCCTCGTCGCCGCTGTAGCCGAACATCGCGGCAAAGCCCAGGTTGTAGCGCGTGATCAGGCGGTTCTTGGTATACAGGATGCTCACCGAGGCATTCGTCATGATGGCCGCCACCTCCATCTGCGCCTGGCGGCTGTCCGTGACGTCTTCGAGTATCCAGATCGTGCCCTTCTCGCTGTGCGCCTGGTCGACGGCCTTGGCGCGGATGCGGCACCAGAACAGCTTGCCATCGCGGCGGCGGAACAGCGCTTCATCCCGTTCGTACGGCAAGCCCTGCCCCAGCAGCGGCGTGGCTTGCGCGCCAAACTCCTCGTAGGCGGCAGGCGAGGGAAACAGCGCGGCAGCGGGCAAGCCCGTCATCTCCTCCTGCGCGTAGCCGAACATTTCGGCGAAGCGGGGATTGCAGCGCAGGACCAGGCGCGAACGCGAAAACAGGATGCCGACGGAGGCATTGTCGAGGATGGCCTGCTGCTCCAGCATCAGCTGGCGCGTGGCCTCCTCGGCAGCCTTCTGCGCACTGCGGTCGTCGAACAGCCAGATCGTGTCGCGCAAGCCGCGGTCGGTCTGGCTCTCGGGGTTCAGTACATAGCCATACGCCAGCGCCCAGAATGTGGAGCCGTCGCGGCGGCGCATTTCCATCTCGCCCTGGAACGGCTGGCCGCGCCGCAGCAGGGGCGACGCTTGCCGCACCACGTTCTCGTAAGCCGCGCGCGACGGGTAAAGGTCGGCGACGGCCAGGCCCACGCCGCTGTCGCCATCAAAGCCGAAGCATTCGGCAAAGCGCCGGTTGTAGCGCAGCACGCCTTTCTCGCGCTGAAAACCGATGGCCAGCGGCGCGTTATCCATCACGGCCTGCATTTCCAGCATGGCGCGGCGCAACTGGTCTTCATCACGCCGATGGTCGCTGATGTCCTCGATAATCCATACGGTACCGTCATGCGTATTCAAGGGATCGACGGCGCGCCCGTGCAGACGGCTCCAGAACAGCGAGCCATCCTGGCGCCGCAATTCCAGTTCCGTGCGGTAGGGCTTGCCCTTGGAGAGCAGCGGCGCCGCTTCCAGCCCCAGGATGCGGCAATGCTCGGCGGAGCGGTACAGCACCGCGCCCGGCATGCCCGTCAACTGGTGGCGCGCATAGCCGAGCATCTCGGCGGCGCGGATATTGCACTCCTCGATGAAGCCGCCCCTGGAAAACACGATGCCGACGGCCGCGCTTTCCAGGATTGCCTGTTGCTCCAGCAAGGTCTTGCGCAAGGCTTGCTGGTCACGCTGCTGCACGCTGATGTCGGCAAACACCAGAGTCGCGCCCGGCAAGCCATCGCCCACCGGCAACGGCTTGGCCCATACCTGCACGGCGATGGCGGCACCCATTCCCTCCAGGCTGCTGTCCCAGTGACGCTCGCGCCCGGCCGCACCCAGCGCGCCACGCAGCATGCTGGTGCTCGACGCGCGGTAGGCGTCCGTAAAACAGTCGGCCAGCAGCCGGCCCGACACATCCTTGCCCAGCAAGGCATTCAAGGCGCCATTCACCGCGACCACCATGCCGCAGGCATCGCAGGCGCAGGCGGGCAAGGCGATGAGTTGCAAGGCATCGGCGATGAAATCGGGACTGGTCGGCACTCGGTTCATGGACGCCATGGATGGTTAAAGGCAAAGTGAACATACGCCTGGGTAAAACAATCTTCCAAGCATCATGGTGCTGTTAGATCATAAACCAGTTTCCGGCGGTTTTTTCATATTCCTTATTGGCAATATCTGAAACGCCACAGACCACTTGCAACACGCCCGTTGCAAAGCCGTTGCAAGGCAAGAAAATGAAACAAATCGTTTAGAATAAAGCATGCGCCGCCCTCCCCAACCTCCGCTCGACCACCGCGACAAACCCGTCATCTGGACCGTCTCCGTCTCGCGTTTGTTCGACCTGTTCCGCGACATCACGCTCGAATACGACGACCTGGCGACGATTGAACCGATCAATCTGGGCTTCGACGACGCCGTGCGCCACATCCGCGAACGCATGGCCACCGAGCGCTGCGACGCCGTCATCGCGGCCGGTTCGAACGGTGCCTACCTGAAAGGCCGGCTGTCGGTACCCGTCATCATCGCCAAGGCCAGCGGCTACGACGTGATGCAGGCGCTGGCGCGCGCGCGGCGCATCTCGCCGGACATCGGCGTGGTCACCTACCAGGATCCGATGCCGGAACTGGCCGAATTTGCCGCCACCTTCGGCTTCCAGATTGCCCAGCGCACCTATGCTACCGAGGAAGATGCGCGCGCGCAGATCAACGAACTGAAGGCGGCCGGCGTCAAGGCCGTCGTCGGCGCGGGCCTCGTCACCGACCTGGCCGAGGAGGCGGGACTGGCCGCCGTCTTCGTGTATTCGGCCACGGCCATCCGCCGCGCCTTCGACGACGCGCTGGAACTGGCGCGCCTGACCCAGATCGAATCGAACCGCGGGAGGCGCCCTGTGGTGGCCGACACTTTGCGCGCGCGGCATGGCCTGCACGATTTGCGCGGCGAATCGGAAGCGATGGAAACGCTGCGCCAGTCGGTGGTACTGTACGCCCGCTCGCCGGCGACGGTGCTGATCCAGGGCGAAACGGGCAGCGGCAAGGAACTGGTGGCGCAGGCCATCCACCGCGAAAGCCCGCGCAGCCTGGGCGCGAACCGGCCCTTCATCGCCATCAATTGCGGCGCCATCGCCGAGTCCTTGCTCGAATCGGAGCTGTTCGGCCACGAGGATGGGGCCTTTACGGGCGCACGCCGGGGCGGCCATGCGGGCCTGTTCGAGGCGGCCAACCATGGCACGCTCTTCCTCGATGAAATCGGCGAAATGCCGCTCCCCCTGCAAACGCGCTTGCTGCGTGTGCTGGAAGAGCGCGAAGTGGTGCGCGTGGGCGGCACGCGGCCCATCGCCATCAATGTGCGCATCATCAGCGCCACCCACTGCGACCTGGAGCAGCGCATTCGCGAAGGACGCTTCCGCGCCGACCTGTTCTACCGCCTGGCCGTGCTGCGCCTGCATTTGCCCGCCTTGCGCGAACGTGCCAGCGATATTCCGGGCCTGGCCGAATGGTCGCTGAAGAACGCGCTGGCCGCGCTGGGCGCCCGCCCGCACCCCAACCTGCACGCGGAAATCGTCGCCTGCGCGCCGCTGCTGCGCCGCTACGACTGGCCCGGCAACGTGCGCGAACTGCGCAACCTGGCCGAGCGCCTGGCGCTGTTCCTGGCCGCCGAACCGCTGCAGGCGCTCACGCCCGCCTTCGTGCTGGGTGTGGCGCCGGAGTTGGCGCAAGGCGCCAGCCCGGCCACGGCTTTGCCGGCGCCGACTGCCGCCGTTGCACCGCAGCGCGAGCAGGAAAGCGCCAGCGCCGTGCTGGCGCGCTTCGGCGGGCGCCGCGATGCGGCCGCAAGCTACCTGGGCATCAGCCGCACCACCCTGTGGCGCCGCCTGCGCGCCGGCTGATTTTTTCAACCCTACCCAAAACACCATGGACGACTGGCCTCACCTGCACGATTTATGGCAGCGCTGCACGGGACACGGCGGCGCCACCGGCAGCGGCGCACTGGCGCGCGACCACCTGGATATCAAGGCCCTGTACGCACGCGGCATTTCGATGGAAGACACGCTGCACTTCCTGTATCAGCAACGACCGACCCTGCAGGCCTACACAGACTGGATCGCCGCGCGCACGCGCCCACGCCCGGCACACGCCGCCAGTCCCCATCAGGACGTGCTGTCCGCCGCCGAGCTGCGCCATTTCGAGGAGCACGGCTATCTGGTGCTGCGCGGCGTCGTGCCGCGCGCGCACTGCGCCGCCGCCCAGGCGGCCATCTGGGACTATCTGGGCGCCAGCCCGGATGATGCGGCATCGTGGTACCAGCCGCACCCGGGCAAACGGGGCCTGATGCTGCAGTTTTCCGACCATCCTGCCCTCGAGGAAAACCGCCACAGCGCGCACATACGCCACGCCTATCAGCAGCTATACGGCACCGGCGCCGGCATCTACGCCAGCATCGACAAGGTGAGCTTCAATCCGCCGGAAACACCGCAGCACCGCTTCCCTGGCAGCGCCCTGCACTGGGACGTCAGCCTGCAACAGCCGATTCCCTTCAAGCTGCAAGGCATGCTGTACCTGAGCGACTGTCCCGCGCAGCACGGCGCCTTTCACTGCGTGCCCGGCTTCCAGCGGCACATGGCCAACTGGCTGCGGCAAGTGCCGCCGGGGCGCCAGCCGCGCGAATGGGCCATCGAAGACTTGCGGCCCGTGCCCGTCGAAGGCATGGCCGGTGATTTCATCATCTGGCACCAGGCCCTGCCCCATTGCGCCACGCCCAACCGCGGCCCGGCGCCGCGCATGGTTCAGTACCTGACCTATCTTCCGGATCACCGCCAGGATCAGGATGCGTGGCTCTGAACCACTCATCCCTCCCTGCTGCCGCTCATCCCGCGGCACTGGCGGCCGCTTGCCTGCGCCGCTAGCATGGCCGTCAAGGAGGAGTACCCCATGAAACGAACACTGCAAACATGCATCTTGCTCACCACCGTGCTGCTGGCGGGTGCCAGCCAGGCCGCCGCACCCAAGGCCTTCACGGTCGACGTCACCGGACAAGGCCGCCCCCTCATCCTGATTCCCGGCCTGGCGTCCTCGGGCGAAGTCTGGCAAGGCACGGTGGCGCGCCTGTGCGGTCCGCAAGCCGCACGCCAATGCCACGTGCTGACACTGGCCGGCTTTGCCGGCGTGGCGCCCATCGCAGGCGACTTGCTGGCGCAGGCCGAGCAAGAGCTGGCCGACTACATCGGCACCCAAAAACTGGGCCAGCCAGCCATCATCGGGCATAGCCTGGGCGGCTTCCTGGCCCTGAAAATGGCTATCGACCATCCGGCACAAACAGGCAAGCTGGTGATCGTCGACTCGCTGCCGGCGCTGGGAGCGACGCAACTGCCGTCCATCACGCCGCAGCAATTGCAAGCCATGTCAACACAGATGCAAGCGGCCATGCGCGCGCAGGATGCGGCCAGTTCCAGCGCCAGCCAGCGCCGCACCGTCACAGGCATGGCCAGCGCGCCGGCCGACGTGGAACGCATCTTCGGCTGGGGCCAGCGTTCGGACCGCGAAACGGTGATCAAGGCCATGGGCACCCTGCTGGCCAGCGACCTGCGCCAGGACGTGGCGCGTATTTCCTCGCCCACGCTGGTGCTGGGCACCTGGATCGCCTACAAGGACTATGCGGCGCGCGCCGCCATCGAAGCGACCTTCCAGCAACAGTATGCTCAGCTGCCTGGCGTAAAAGTCACGCTCGCCGACACGGCGCGCCACTTCATCATGTACGACCAGCCGGACTGGATGTATGCGCGCATCGAACAGTTCCTGGACTAGGCCGTGAACGCGCCCTTGCACCGGCCGCCACTGCTGGCCAGGATCAACTGGTACTGGACCTTCCAGCTGGCCGGCTGGGGCGCACTCACCTTGTTCAATAGCGTGTATGGCGGCTCCACGCAGCTGCGCATCGTCGTGACGATTGCCAGCTGGGGTTCCCTGGGCGGGTTGCTGCTGTCGCACCTGTGGCATGGCGTGCTGCGCCGGCACGGCTGGGCGGCGAAAGGCTTGCGCTGGAAACGCATCGTGCCGTCGCTGATCGTGCTGGCCGCCATCCAGACGGCCAGCGTGACGACCGCCTTCCACGTCATGTATCCGCCGGACACCATCCGCGGCATCGCCTGGCTGCCCGGCGCGTTGCTGTTCTGGTTCGGGGTATTCCTGACCTGGACGGTGTTTTACTTCACCGCGCTGTCGCTGCGCCGCGCCAGCCGCTTCGAGGCCGAGGCGCTGCGCCTGGAAGTACTGGCCAAGGATGCCCAGTTGCGCGCCCTGCAGGCGCAAATCAATCCGCATTTTTTCTTCAACAGCCTCAATAGCGTGCGCGCGCTGATGTTCGAAGACCGCGAGGCAGCCGCGCGCATGATCGACCAGTTGGCCAACCTGATGCGCCACGCGCTGCAGTCCAGCCAGCACGCGACCGTGCCGCTGGCGGCCGAACTGGACGCCGTGCGCGCCTACCTGGCGATCGAACAGAGTCGCTTCGAGGAACGCCTGCGCGTCAGCTTCGACATCGCCCCCGGCATCGATCACGTGCGCGTGCCGCCCATGGCCCTGCAAACACTGGTGGAAAACGCCGTCAAGTATGGCGTCGAAACAAGCGCCGATGGCGGCGACATCCGCATAGCAGCGCGGCGTTCCAGTCCTGCCGACGGCACCACCATGCTGCAGATCGATGTGGCCAACACGGGCGCCTTGCGCGAGCCAGGCAACTCCACCTGCGTCGGCTTGCGCAATGCGCGACAGCGCTTGCAGCTGGCCTGCGGCGAGTGCTCCAGCCTGGAACTGCGCGAACAGGCGGGCTGGGTATACGCCACCATCCACCTGCCGGAGCAAGCATGAACGGTCAACCACTCAAGGTACTGCTGGTCGATGACGAGCGCCTGGCGCGCGCCGAACTGCGTCGCCTGCTCGCGCCGCATGTTCAGCAAAGTGCTGTGGAGATCATCGGCGAGGCGGCCAGCGCGGCCGACGCCGTCGCGCAGATCGACAAGCTGCGGCCCGACCTGCTGCTGCTCGACGTGCAAATGCCGGGCGGCTCCGGTTTCGACCTGCTGGCCGCGTTGGATGATGCTCCCGACGTCATCTTTTGCACGGCCTTCGACCAGTACGCGCTGCAGGCGTTTGAAGTGAGCGCCCTCGACTACCTGCAAAAACCCGTGCAGGCGGCGCGCCTGGCGACGGCGCTGGCGAAGGTCGGCGCGAGGGTGCGGGCGGCACCGTCGCCCGCGCCGCGCAAGGTATTCATCAAGGATGGGGAACGCTGCTGGTTTGTGGCGTTTGACGATATCCGCCTGCTGGAATCGGAAGGTAACTACACGCGCGTGCATTTCGGCACGCAGCAGCCGCTGATGCTGCGCTCCCTGAACCAGCTGGAAGAGAAGCTCGATTCCACCCTGTTCTTGCGCGCCAACCGGCGCCAGATCGTCAACCTGGCGCAGGTCGCACAACTCGCGCAGAATGCGGCCGATGGTCTCGAGCTGCGCCTGCTGGACGGCAGCCTGATCGAAGTGTCGCGCCGCCGCGCGCAGCAGTTCAAGGCTGTCACCGGCCTGTAGCCCCCTTACTTCAGCGCGGGTATCGGCTGCGCCTGGAAGGCGGGACGCGGCTGTTCCTTGAGCTTTTTCGCCAGCATGTCGAGCGCCACTTCCAGCTGGCGGTCGGCACCATGAAAGGTGGCGTGCGGCGGGTTCTCCACCTCCACATCCGGCACCACGCCCACGCCTTCGATCAGCCACTGGCCATCGATGCCGAACTGGCCATTTTCCGCCACGCGTGCCATGCCGTTATCCAGCAGGCGCGTATTGTCGCTGAGCCAGACGCCCGCGCCGGCCGTGCGTTTGCCCACCAGCGGCGCCAGGCCCAGGGCCTTGATGCCGGCGGCGAAGGTCTCGCCATCCGAGTAGGTCAGTTCATCAACCAGCACCACCAGGTGGCCGCGGAAGGTATTCTGCATGTTCGACGACGGCTGCACGCCCGGCGGCGCCCAGTAAGCCCAGGCCTTGCGCAGCAGTTTTTCGATGATCCAGCTGTCGATGTTGCCGCCGTTGTTGCGCCGCACATCGATGATCAGGCCTTCGCGGTTGATATTGGCATAAAAATCGCGCGCGAACGAGGCGATATCGTTCGCCCCCATGGCGCGCAGATGCAGGTAGCCGATGCGCCCCTGCGAGGCAGCAGCGACCTGCTCGGCGCGGCTCAGCTCCCAGTCGCCATAGCGCAGCGCCGTCTGTTTCGCCATGTTGACGGGCGTGACGATGACGGCGCGCGGCGCGCCCCCCTTGCCATTATTCCGTTTGACCTGCAACAGCACCTGCTTGTCGGCCTGGTTCAGCAGCAGGTCGCTGATGTCGCGCGCGGCCAGCACATCCTTGCCATTGACGGACGTGATCACGTCGCCCGCCTTCACATCCACGTCGGGCCGCGACAGGGGCGCGCGCGCCGAAGGCAGCTCCGCTTCGCTGCGGTAGACATGCTCGACCTGATAGCCGTCGCTGGTACGCGTCAGCACGGCGCCCAGGCCCGCCGGCGTGCCTTCCTGTTCCGTGCGGCGCAATTCGCCGGGACGGATCTGCGAATGCAGGGCGCCCACTTCGGCCACCATCATGCCCAGCACGTCATTGAGTTCGGCGCGGTCCGTGACCCGCTCGACCAGCGGCGCATATTTGTCGCGCGCGGCCTTCCAGTTCACGCCGCGCATCTTCGCGTCGTACAGGAAGTCGCGGTGCAAGCGCCAGGCGTCGTTGAACATCTGCTTCCACTCCAGGCGCGGATTCGACACAAACGTCCAGTCGTCGACTTTGACTTTTGCCTTCGACAGGTCGGCCGGCAGCTTGGCGCCCGCCTCGATCACCAGCATTTCTCCTGGCCCGGTGGCCGCCGCCGTCCTGTAATACAGGTGTTTCTTATCCGTCGCCAGGTCGAATTCACGCACATTGGCCACCAGCAGTTCCGGCTTGGAGCCGGTATTGCCGATGGCGAGGGTCTTCAGGCTGGACTTGTTCTCGCCGCTGTCGCGCTCAAGGAAATACAGGCGCTTGTCATCGGCGGCCAGCGCGCTGTAGTTGCCCGCCGCCAGCGGCACTTCATACAGCCGCTCGGCCAGACCCTGGCTGACGATGGCCGGCAGCGCGATTGGTGCTTTCTTCACGGCCGTCTTGCCACCCGCCTTCTCCAGGGCCTTTTCTGCCGCCTGTTCGGCCGCCTTTTCATCGTCCGTCTCGGCCGGCTTGACGCCCGGGCGACTCAGCTCATCGTCGGGCTGGAACGGGAACCGGTTGCCCGGCTGCAGCGCCAGCGCATACACGCCGATGCGCTTGTCGAACACGGGGCCCATGTTGCGGTCGCCCCATGGCGAACCGTTGGCCAGCTGGAAATTACGCGCCGACAGGAAATACAGCCAGCGCCCATCGGGCGAAAACACGGGCGAACCGGACGTATAGCGGTCGCTGGTGACGAATTGCAGCTGCTTCGATGCCAGGTTGTACAAGCCGATCTGCTCGCGCTGCTCGTTGCTGGCCACGCGCACGATGGCCAGATTGCGGCTGTCGGGTGACCATTGCACTTCGTCGTGCTTGTCCACGCCCGCCTTGCCTGCGTCATCGATCAACTGGTTGCCCTTCGTTGCCAGGTCCAGCAGCCAGAAGCGGCCTTTTTTATCCGTGTGCGCCAGCCAGCGTCCGTCCGGTGACGGATACAGTTTCCAACGGTGATTATCGCCCTGCGTCGTCAGCTGCTCGCCCTTGCCCGAGCCATCGGCGGCGTACTTCCAGATTTCGTTTTCCCCGCTCGTGTCGACGATGGCGAAGACGGATTTCTCGTCGCTGGAAAAGACGGCATCGCGCGCCCTCGCCCCTTCGGGAATGGCGATATCAACGCGGCGCAGGCTGCCCGTGCCGGCGATGCTGACGCGGCCCCTTGCAGTGAGAATGATGCGCTCATCCTTGCCCGACACCTGGACATTGCTCAAGGTATCGAGTGGCGAGCGGATCTGGCGTGCGCGCTGCTGATCGAAATCGGACACGAGACTGATGGCCAGCGGCTGCGAAGCGCCTGTTGCAGGAACGTTCAGGTCCAGCACGTGCAAATCGGCGCCCAGCTGGTAGACGACCTTGCCATCGCCCAGCGCGGCATTGCGCACGTCCCACTGCGTGTGGCTAGTCAGGGCGCGGCGGTCGGAGCCGTCGGGCAGCATGCTCCATAAATTGTCGCTGCCGCCCGCGTCGCTAATATAGTAGACACGGCCCTGCCACCACATGGGGCGCTTGTTGTTACCCGCCAACACGGCAGGCTCCGTATGCATGCGCACAGCTTCGCCCTTGCCGCCCAGATCATAGCGCCACAGGGTGGCATGCGCGCCGCCCCGGTAGTTGCGCACATTGTCGTTGGTCATGGCCAGGCCGAAACGCGTGAAGAACAGCATCTTGCCCGCGTCGTCGAGCACGGCGTCGTTGGCGTCAGCCACGGGAAACACGCGCCGCGTCTGTTTCACGGGGTCGATGGCGGCGACGATGCGGCGCGAGGCGGGACCATCCGTGTTTTGCGTGCTGACCAGCACCTCGCCCTGCGCCGTCCAGCCCAGCACCAGCACGCCGCCATTGTCAAAGGAAATGCGGCGCGGCAAGCCGCCGGCCAGCGGCATCACATACGCTTCCTGTGCCCCTTCATAGGCGGCGGAAAACGCCAGCCACAGGCCGTCGCGCGAAATAGCCGCGTTCGTTTCATAGCCAGGATGCGTGGTCAAACGCTGCGCTGCGCCACCACGCACACTGCTTTTCCACACATCTCCTTCAGCCGTGAAGACGACAGTATCGCCGCGCACGGCGGGGAAGCGGAAATAGCTGCCGGCAGGAGCGGCGGCAGCGGCGGCGTTGCCCAGCATGCCGGCGGAAAACAGGAGGGAAACGAGAGTGCGGGAAATTTTCATTGAGCAATCTTTCAAGAGCCAGGGACACGAAACGATGCGGGGCATGGCCGACACCGGGATCCTGATTCTTGCATAGCTTGTGCAAAAGCAATACCTATTTTTAAACAAGGTTATTTTAACAACACTTTCCTTGACTGATGGTATGCACGTAAAAAAACCCGCGCCACTTGCGTGGGCGGGTTCTTTTTGAAAGCAGCCAGGCTGCGCTTATTCCACTTCCACCGTTTCCGGTGCAGCTGTCGGCGCCGCGTCTGGCGGTTCCGGGAATTCCAGCAAGACCTGGTCCTTGTCGTCGAGGTCGACCGTGACCCGTCCGCCCGTGACCAGGCGGCCGAACAACAGTTCGTCAGCCAGGGCCTTGCGGATCAGATCCTGGATCAGGCGTGCCATCGGCCGCGCGCCCATCAATGGATCGAAGCCTTTCTTGCCAAGGAAAGCACGCAGCTTCTCGGTAAACACGGCTTCAACCTTTTTCTCGTGCAACTGTTCTTCCAGCTGCATCAGGAACTTGTCGACCACGCGCAGGATGATTTCCTGGTCCAGCGCGCGGAAGCTGATGGTCGCGTCAATACGGTTGCGGAATTCCGGCGTGAACATGCGCTTGATGTCGGCCATCTCGTCGCCTGCCTGCTTGGAATTGGTGAAACCGATCGAGGCTTTCTGCAAGCTTTCCGCACCCGCATTCGTCGTCATGATGATGATCACGTTACGGAAATCAGCTTTGCGGCCATTGTTATCCGTCAAGGTGCCATGATCCATCACTTGCAGCAGGATATTGAAAATGTCCGGATGGGCTTTTTCAATTTCATCGAGCAGCAAGACCGCATGCGGCTTCTTGGTGATCGCTTCCGTCAGCAAACCGCCCTGGTCGAAACCAACATAGCCCGGTGGCGCGCCGATCAAACGGCTGACCGCGTGGCGTTCCATGTATTCCGACATGTCGAAACGGATCAGCTCGATGCCGAGGATGAAGGCCAGTTGCTTGGCCACCTCGGTCTTGCCGACACCGGTAGGACCGGAGAACAGGAAGGAGCCGATCGGCTTGTCCGTCTTGCCCAGGCCAGCACGCGCCATCTTGATGGCGGACGCCAGCGCGTCGATGGCTGGATCTTGCCCAAACACCACATTGCGCAAATCGCGGTCGATCGTCTGCAGCTTGCTGCGGTCGTCCTGGTTGACCGTTTGCGGCGGAATGCGCGCGATCTTGGCAATGATGTCCTCGATCTCGGCCTTGCCGATGGTTTTCTTTTGCTTCGACTTCGGCAGAATGCGCTGTGCCGCGCCCGCTTCATCGATGACGTCGATCGCCTTGTCGGGCAGATGGCGATCGTTGATGAAACGCGCCGCCAGTTCGGCCGCCGTCGACAGGGCCGAGGCCGAGTATTTCACGCCATGGTGCTCTTCGAAGCGCGATTTCAAGCCGCGCAGGATCTGCACGGTTTGCTCGACGGTCGGCTCGTTGACGTCCACCTTCTGGAAACGGCGGCTCAAGGCATGATCTTTCTCAAACACGCCGCGGAATTCCGTGTACGTTGTCGCGCCGATGCATTTCAGCTGGCCATTCGCCAATGCCGGTTTCAGCAGATTGGAGGCGTCCAGCGTGCCGCCCGAAGCCGAGCCCGCACCGATGATGGTGTGGATTTCGTCGATGAACAGGATGCCGTTCGGATTGTCCTTCAATTGCTTCAGCACGGCTTTCAGGCGCTGTTCGAAGTCACCGCGATATTTGGTACCTGCCAGCAAGGCGCCCATATCCAGCGAATACACGACGGCATTCTGCAGGATTTCCGGCACATCGCTTTGCGTGATGCGGTAAGCCAGCCCTTCGGCGATGGCCGTCTTGCCCACGCCCGCCTCGCCGACCAGCAAGGGATTGTTCTTGCGGCGACGGCACAGGATCTGGATCACGCGGTCGACTTCTTCCTCGCGCCCGATCAGGGGGTCGATCTTGCCTTCGGCAGCGGCCTTGTTCAGGTTTTGCGTGAACTGGTCGAGCGGGCTTTCCTTCGGCTGGCCATCGACGGGCGCTTCTTCCACGCCTTCGGAGGCTTTCGCGCTTTCCGTCGACTGGTCCTTGCGCACGCCGTGCGAAATGAAATTGACCACATCCAGGCGCGTCACGCCCTGCTGGTGCAGGTAGTAGACGGCATGCGAATCCTTTTCGCCGAAGATGGCCACCAGCACATTGGCGCCCGTGACCTCCTTCTTGCCATTCGAAGCGGACTGGACGTGCATGATGGCGCGCTGGATCACGCGCTGGAAACCAAGCGTCGGCTGGGTGTCGACTTCGCCCGTGCCAGGCACGGTCGGCGTGTTATCGCCGATGAAATTGGTGAGGGTCTTGCGCAGGTCCTCTATATTGACCGCGCAGGCACGCAACACCTCTGCAGCGGAGGGATTGTCCAGCAGTGCCAGCAGTAAATGCTCAACCGTGATGAATTCGTGCCGTGCCTGCCGAGCTTCGACAAACGCCATGTGCAAACTTACTTCTAATTCCTGCGCAATCATACTTCCTCCATCACGCACTGCAGGGGGTGCCCCGCCTTGCGCGCATGCGTTAAAACGAACTCCACTTTGGTACACGCTATATCTTTAGAGAACACGCCGCACACTCCTTTGCCGTAGCGATGAACACTGAGCATGATTTGCGTCGCCGTTTCACGGTCCTTGTTGAAATACTCCTGAATGATGGCCACCACAAATTCCATCGGGGTGTAGTCGTCATTGAGCAAGGCCACCTGGTAGAGCGGTGGCGGCTTCAGCACCTGCCGCTCCAGCAGGGTTTCTGTGTCGTGCTTGGTTGCCATACGCTTATTCTAATGCTTTCACAGTGGTTGTCATGCGCAATATCTACGCCTTTCCAATTGTTTTCAATCTTACGCGTTTTCTTAATAGTGCGCAGATGGCGACCTTGCTGTCAAAATCAAGAGTTGCTTTTTTGGTTGCCGTGAAGAATTTGGCAATATCGATGGAAAAGCGCTTGACTTCATTATTTATTCCGCCAACAATGCTGTATCGACTGTTGCAGTAATGTACAGCTTGATAAGAAGTGAGACGTCGAGGAGGGGGCAAGAAGCTTCTTGCTTTTATGGCTCGTGTGATTTGTTTTAATTTTGAAAGTTCTTTTTATGGCAACAGGTACAGTTAAGTGGTTCAATGATTCCAAAGGTTTTGGCTTCATCACTCCAGATGACGGCGGCGAAGATTTGTTTGCTCACTTCTCCGCAATCAACATGAACGGTTTCAAGACCCTCAAAGAAGGTCAAAAAGTTCAATTCGAAGTCACGCAAGGCCCTAAAGGCAAGCAAGCTTCCAACATCCAAGCAGCCTAAGCATCGCCGGCCCTCAGATGTGAAAAACCCCGTCTCCTGACGGGGTTTTTTTTCGTCCGCAGGGTGCGCTGCACCCTGCCCCGCCCCTCCAGTTACATATGCTCGATCATCACCTGGCCGAAACCGGAGCACGATACTTGCGTCGCGCCTTCCATCAGGCGGGCGAAATCGTAGGTGACGCGCTTCGAGGCGATCGACTTTTGCATCGACGAAATGATCAGGTCGGCCGCTTCCAGCCAGCCCATGTGACGCAGCATCATTTCCGCCGACAGGATCAGGGAACCGGGGTTCACGTAATCCTTGCCCGCATACTTTGGCGCCGTGCCATGCGTCGCTTCAAACATGGCGACGGAGTCGGACAGGTTGGCGCCCGGCGCGATGCCGATGCCGCCCACTTGCGCCGCCAGCGCGTCGGAAATGTAATCGCCGTTCAAATTCAAGGTGGCGATGACGCTGTATTCGGCCGGACGCAGCAGGATTTGTTGCAGGAACGCGTCAGCGATGGAATCCTTGACGATGATATCGCGGCCCGTCTTCGGATTCTTGAACTTGCACCATGGACCACCATCGATCAGTTCGGCGCCGAATTCCTTTTGCGCCAGCGCATACGCCCAGTCGCGGAAGCCGCCTTCCGTGTACTTCATGATGTTGCCTTTGTGCACGATCGTCACGGATGGCTTGTCATTGTCGATTGCGTACTGGATGGCCTTGCGCACCAGGCGCTCCGTGCCTTCAATGGACACGGGCTTGATGCCCAGGCCCGACGTGGCCGGGAAGCGGATCTTGGTCACGCCCATTTCATTGATCAGGAAATCCATCAATTTCTTGGCTTCGGGCGAGCCTTGCTGGTATTCGATGCCCGCGTAGATGTCTTCCGAGTTTTCGCGGAAAATTACCATGTCCGTCTTTTCCGGCTCTTTCACGGGCGATGGCACGCCCGTGAAGTAACGCACGGGACGCAGGCAGACGTACAAATCGAGCTGCTGGCGCAGGGCCACGTTCAGCGAGCGGATGCCGCCACCGACGGGCGTGGTCAGCGGCCCCTTGATGGAGACGACGTAATCTTTCAGTACAGCCAACGTTTCTTCCGGCAGCCACACATCGGGACCGTACACATTCGTCGATTTCTCGCCCGCATAGATTTCCATCCAGCTGATCTTGCGCGCGCCGCCATAGGCCTTGGCCACGGCAGCGTCGATCACCTTGATCATGACCGGGCTGATATCGATGCCCGTGCCATCGCCTTCAATGAAGGGAACGATGGGATTATCTGGTACATTCAGCGAAAAATCGGCGTTGACGGTGATTTTTTGGCCGTCAGCAGGTACAGTGATATGTTGATACATCGTGATCTCCGAAGTGGGACACACCGCTGGCGGGCAACACAGGCCGGCGACGCGCTCTGCGGTTGCAGAGTTTACAAAAACAAATCCGAACATGGCGGCAACAACGCACTTTAGCAGGGAAGGAACAGCCGAGCCATCCGCATCGCCATGCAGAATGCTGCGCCAAAGAACCTTATCGCCACACTGACTCAAGTCTTCTATAAGACATAAGACTAGCGTTTCACATTATGCACCAGTATCTTACAGGGCGCCACGCTTTTGCGGCGCCAATCAGCGGACACCATCGTTTGCATCAATTCATCTATCAGCATGCCACTCATCCTCTTCAATAAACCATTCCAGGTCTTGTGCCAGTTTTCGCCGCAGGACGGCCGCCTCACCCTGGCCGACCATTTGACCATTCCCGGCATCTACCCGGCCGGCAGGCTCGACGCCGACAGCGAAGGCTTGCTGCTGCTGACGGACGACGGCCGACTGCAACACGAGATCAGCCACCCCGACCGCAAGGAAGCGAAAACCTACCTGGTGCAGGTCGATGGTGTGCCCGACGCCGCCAGCCTGGCGCGCCTGCAGGCGCCACTGGACCTGGGCGATTTCACTACCAAGCCTTGCAAGGCCGTGCGTATCGCCGAGCCGGACTGGCTGTGGCCGCGCAACCCGCCCATCCGCGCGCGCGCCGACAAGCCGACCTCATGGCTGGCGATAACTTTAAAGGAAGGAAAAAACCGGCAAGTGCGGCGCATGACGGCTGCCGTCGGCCTGCCCACCCTGCGCCTGGTGCGCAGCGCCATCGGCCCGTTCTCGCTGGCCAGCCACCCTCTGCTGCCCGGCGAATGGTGTGAAGTACCGGCCGAGAACATTGGAAAAACGTGAGCAGGACAAGAAAAAACGGCGTCAGCAATGAATTTTGCCAATAAGCACTATTTATTTTTAGATAATGCATTAAAATCATCTCACCTTCACATGACGAAAAAGGAAAGATGATGACAAAAGCAATACTGGCACTGACCGCCTCCCTGCTTGCCGGCGCCGCACTGGCCCAATCGGGCGCCCAGGTGCACGCTTCCGCTGCTACCGATGCCGTCAAGCCGCCACCTGCATCGGCTGCCAGCCATGCCTCGGCCGCCACCGATGCCCTCAAGCCGGCAGCAGCCTCGATCAACGCATCGGCGGCGACAGATGCGGCGCGGACCAAGGCCTCGGCCGCAACCGATGCACCGCGCCTGATTCCCCAGCCGCGCAAGACGAAGCAGCCTGCCGCTGAAGCAGGCAAGCCCGTGAAATAGGCGCAGTCCCCGGGATAAGGGCAGCAACCATGTTGCTGTAACCCCACGCTTTCGGCGCCGCCAGGCAGCATGCTTGACCAGGCGGCCGCCAGCATGGCTTAATCGCCGCTTCGCTGCCACCGTCCCGCGCCATGAAAACATCCCTTCGCCGCCTCAGCCTTTCCACCGCCCTGATGGCTTGCGCCAGCATTGCGCAAGCACAAGCGCCACAAGGCAAGAGCTTGCAGCTCTCGGCCGGCATGCATTTGATCCAGGCGGAAGTGGCCGCCACGGAAGAGCAACGCGAACAAGGCTTGATGTACCGCGAAAAGTTGCCAGCCAATGCGGGCATGCTGTTCGTCTTCGGTAACCCATCGACGCAATGCATGTGGATGAAAAACACGCCGCTGCCCCTGTCCGTGGCCTTTATCGATGCCGGTGGCAAGATCGTCAACATCGAAGACATGCAAGCGCACACGCTCGACAGCCATTGTTCGACCAGGACCGTGCCCGTACGCTATGCGCTGGAAATGCATTTGGGCTGGTTCAAGCAAAAGAACATCAAGCCGGGCATGAGCATCGGCAACCTGCCCGCAGCGCGCTAGACCGTGGCGACCGGCCGCTGTCCAGCGCGGACAGGGGCGCAGAAACAAGCGAATAAAAAATGAAAAACGCGAAAAAACCCGCCAGAATAAATCTGCGGGTTTTTGCTTTTCAACCAGTGCCAGCGTGCCGGCACAGGCAAGGCCACCGTGGTGGCTTGCCTGCTGGTGAATATTAAGCGGACAGTGCTTTCAAAGCAGCTGCCAGACGGCTCTTATGGCGAGCTGCCTTGTTTTTGTGGATGATCTTCTTGTCAGCGATACGGTCGATGGTCGACACGGATGCTTGGAAGATTGCAGCAGCTGCTGCCTTGTCGCCGCCCTGGATCGCTTTGCGAGCAGCTTTGATAGCCGTGCGCAAGGTCGAACGTTGGGACGAATTGTGTGCGTTTTGCTTAACTGCTTGACGAGCGCGTTTGCGCGCTTGTGCGGTATTTGCCATGGAATTTCCTAAAACAGGGTCAAAGTGCGTTTGCAAACATTAGTGTTTGCCAACCGGTGCGTTCTGTGCGTCTGCCGAACCATGTGTGCCAAACCAGTGCCTGTCAAACATTAGTGTCTGCGTAACAGAATTCTGTACAGCCTTCGATTATAGCGATATTTTCAAGCGGGGGCAAATCAAAAAACCGTGTGTGACGCCAAAAACACCTGAAAATGGGCCTGACAAGGGCGAATCCGCAGCGTTTGTTACCATATTTTAAGCGTTTAACGGTACAGCGGGCGGCTATAATCTGCCCCCATGAACTTGCTTAAAACCCTCGCCGCCATCTCCAGCATGACCATGCTGTCCCGTGTAACCGGATTATTACGTGAAAGCCTGTTCGCGCGCGCCTTTGGCGCCGGCGCCTACACGGACGCCTTCATTGTTGCCTTCCGCATCCCCAACCTGTTGCGCCGCTTGTTTGCCGAGGGTGCGTTCTCGCAAGCTTTCGTGCCAATCTTGTCGGAATACAAGAACCAGCATGGCCAGGAAGCGAGCAAGCAATTGGCCGACCATGTAGCCACCACCCTCGTCTGGGCAACCCTGCTCGTATCCCTCATCGGCATCGTCGGCGCGCCGTGGTTCGTGTATGCGATCGCCACGGGCCTGACCAAGGACCCCGGCGCCTTCGACGCGGCCGTGTGGATGACGCGGCTGATGTTCCCTTATATTACTTGTATGTCCTTCGTAGCCCTGGCTGGCGGCATTTTGAATACCTGGCGCGAATTCAAGATTCCTGCCTTCACACCAGTGTTGCTCAATTTATCATTCATCGCCGCCTCGCTCTTCCTCGCCCCTTACCTGAAACAGCCGATCTACGCCATGGCAATTGCCGTGTTCGCCGGCGGCTTGCTGCAGGTGGCCATCCAGATTCCTGCCCTGATCAAGATCGGCATGCTGCCGCGCCTGTCGATCAATCCCGCCATCGGCCTGTCCGACGGCGGCGTGCGCCGCGTGCTGAAAAAGATGGGGCCGGCCGTGTTCGCCGTCTCGGCAGCGCAGATCAGCCTGATGATCAATACCAGCATCGCGTCGCGACTGGCCGAAGGCAGCATTTCCTGGCTGTCGTATGCGGACCGCTTGATGGAGTTTCCAACAGCCATGCTGGGCGTGGCCCTGGGCACCATCTTGCTGCCCAGCCTGTCGAAGGCGAACGTGGATGGCGACAAGACGGAATACTCGGCCCTGCTGGACTGGGGCTTGCGCCTGACTTTCCTGTTGGCATTGCCGGCCGCCGTCGGCATGGCAACCCTGGCCACGCCGCTGATCGCCACCCTCTTCCACTACGGTAAATTTACGGCCGAATCCGTGACCATGTCGACGGAACCGCTGGTGGCCTACAGCCTGGGCCTGATCGGCATCATCCTCGTGAAAACCCTGGCGCCCGCATTCTATGCGCGCCAGGACATCCGCACGCCCGTGAAAATCGCCATCGGCGTGCTGATCGCCACGCAGCTGATGAATTTGCTGTTCGTGCCCTACATCGCGGTGGCCGGCCTGGCACTGTCGATCGGCCTGGGCGCCTGCCTGAACGCCACTTTTCTCTATTGGGGCTTGCGCAAGCGCGGCATCTACACGCCCAAGCCTGGTTGGACCAAGTTCTTCCTGCGCCTGCTGCCGGCGCTCATCGTCATGGGCGGCGTGGCCGCCTTCGGCGCACTGCGCATCGACTGGATCGCTATGCAAGCCCATCCACTGTTACGGGCCGGTGCCCTGGCCTTGCTGGTGAGCCTGTGCGGCGTGGCCTACTTTGCCACCCTGTTCCTCGTCGGATTCCGCTTCCGCGACTTCAAGCGCCACGCCTGACAACATGCCTGGGACGTTGTCACCATCACGCATGTTGTAGAAACAAAAAAAACCCGCCTCGGCGGGTTTTGTCATGCTAGCCGGGGAAAAATCAGACGGCTTTGCGGGCGCGGCGGCGTGCCGCAAAACCGACCAGCGCCAGGCCACCCAGCAGCATGCCGTAGGTTTCCGGTTCCGGTACGGGCAAGGCGGACACCGTGCCCACATATTGGCCGTTCTGCAAACCGGTCAAGCCCGAAACACGCACCTCATAGCTGCCAGCCGCCAACGGCCCCGCCCAGCTCAGGCTTTGAATGCCGGCTACCGATGCCCAGGTCAGGTCGCCATAGCCCACCAGTGTTGCGGCGAAGTTGCTGATCGCGCCTTCGGGAACGGAAAACGTTTGCAATGCACCGAAAGACGCCGACGATGGCGTCAGCAGTTTAAAGGTCCACAAATCGTCGATCACCGTATTGGCAGCGAAATTGGTGGTGATGGATGCCCGGGTATCAAAACCGCTTGGATCCAGGATACCCAGATTGTAGGTGGCCGCCGACGCGCTGAACGATGCTGCAGCCAGAATGCCTGCCGCGATAAATTTCAATTTCATAATTTAGCCCTTAAAAGTAATTTATGGCCGCCAAGTGGTGCCAGCCATCGTTTTAGTACCGAAAGTACCAAGCGGAATAGTAGCATAAAAGCATTAGATTAATTGCAAATATTTTATCTTAATTTCATTTAAAATAAGTATTTCCCATGCGAAATGGTTGCGGGCATATAGGGATTTCCCAAAGAAAATAGTTCTCTCCGTATCGCTCCACATTGACTTATAGTTACAGCAGATCGGGGGGGGGCCTGCTGCGCGCCAGCCTCTTCCTGCGGCCCCCGCCACCTCGGGCGACGCGGGTTCAGGCGCTGGCGCTACAGGCATAGGCGCCGGAAGTCTTGCTGGAAAAGGAAGCTGCGCTGTCTCCCCGCAGCGGGCTCGCGCGCCTGTTAAAGGGCTTGCGCGAAGGCAGGCCCTTTTCCGCCGCACCGGCAGAGCATGGCGAACTGTTTCCCCGTCATACAGCGGCATCGTCACGGAGGCCGAGGGCAGCAGTGCCTTGTCGCGCCACCTCGACTACCAGCAGCGCATCGACACGGTGCGCGGAAAAATCGTCAGCGCCTTCATGGTCAGCCATGTGGTGTCCCGTTTTGCCGAAGCCTGCCAGGGCACCGGGTCCAAGCTGCGCCTGCCTGGTTCGTGGCAAGCGCGCGCACCTCATACCGCATGATGACGTGTCCGTGGCGAAACACTGGTCGCGCTGGCCCTACTGCGATGATCTGTGCCTTGCCCCTCGTCGCGCGAGTCTCGCCCGATATAGAAGAACATGTCAGCGATAGCATTTCAACAAGCCCAACGCAGCTGTGATCAAACAGAATCCAGGCAGGCGGCTGCTTTCCGACAGTATCATTTCAGCAACGCCATACTTTACAAAGCAATCCCGGCGCGTGCACGGCAGGACAACATGATATAATTCAAACAAATAAGTTTAGTTACTGACAAGACATTAAGCGGCACTAGCAGACCCAGTGGTGCAGGCCCCATCCATGCCTGACCTTGAAACGCACTCCCAACCTTGCTCGCAACAGTAGCCTGGAAGGGAGAGGCAACAATCGCATGTGGATACACGCGTCAAACGACGCACCCTTCCATGCTTTTTGAGAGATCGATCATGCCAACACCAATTTTCACGCCAGCCTCTTCCCGCCCCTTGCTGCTGGCCGCAGCCTTGATGCTGTTCGGCGCCAGCGCTCAGGCGCAGACGGCCGCACCTGCGCAAAAGAATGAAAAAAATTGCCAGGCCAGCACGCAAGCGGCGAATGGCAAGGCGAAAGATGCCAATCTGGACGGCACTTACAGCGCCTGCAGCCTGGCCAACGGCTTCATCGGCTTCGGCAATCGCATCAGCGACGGCCTCAACAAGACACCGGAATTTGAAGGCGGCATGTCCGACCAGGAATTCCGCAAAGTTCAATCGACCGACAAAACGCACGGCCTGGCTACGCGCCAGTTGCCAGCCGA
This sequence comes from Janthinobacterium sp. 75, assembly GCF_004365495.1. Lineage (NCBI taxonomy): Bacteria > Pseudomonadati > Pseudomonadota > Betaproteobacteria > Burkholderiales > Oxalobacteraceae > Janthinobacterium > Janthinobacterium sp. 75. The sequence continues at coordinate 51,704 of NZ_SORD01000002.1, forward strand.
TGCTGACGTCAGCGAGCCGCGCCTGGCGCTCGCCAGCAGCGACCGTAACTATCGTGTTGCCACGCGCGATTTCGTCGCCGCCGAAGAAAACCGTCCCTTCGATGACGCCGCCGGATACCGCGGCCCGGGCCGTTCGTACAACCCGGCCCGCAGTGTCGACGACACTCCACTGATCTTCTCGTCGTCGCTCGGCGAAGGCTTGCCTGTCACTGGCGGTGGTGTTGGCAGTGGCGGCTCCGGTGGCGGCTTCACGGGCGGCAGCGTCATTCCCGTGACGCCGAACATTCCTGCCGTGACGCCGGACATTCCAGCCGTGCCGGAACCGGAAACCTATGCCATGCTGCTGGCAGGACTGGGCCTCGTCGCCCTGGCGCGCCGCCGCAAGAGCAAATAACGCAGCAAGATGAAAGAGGCCCGCAAGGGCCTTTTTTATTGCCTGAAAGAATCAGGCTTCAACGCCGGAAGCGCGCATACGGGGCGGCGAGCGGGTCGCCGATGAACAGGCCCTGGGCTGGCCACAGCACGCTGCCCCAGTACGCTTCCAGTGCCGTGCTGCCGGACAGGTAGCGGCGCAACAGCACGGTCGGATTGGGAAACTTCTGCCAATAGTTGCACGGTTCGCTGACGGTGCCATAGCTGGCCGTCGCACCCGCCTCCAGCCAGCGCTGGCTGCTCATCTGGCTACTGCCTTGCAAGTCACCGCCATACGAGGTCAGGTGGTCGGCCAGGGCGCCGGGCAGGAAATGCAGGGTCTCCAGCTTGGCCACCTTGGCCATCCCCGTCTGGTACACCATGATGTCTTTCGCCCCTTCCAGGCTGTCCGCCTTGAGGTTCTTGATGGTCAGCTTGCGCTGGAGCACGACGCCGGCCGGCGGAAAGAAAGCGGCACGGCTGTTGCGTGCCGCATCGCTGGTCGTCAGGTAATAGGCGCTGGCGGCCGGCACGGAAAAGCCGATGACCTTGCCGCGATCCACCACGGCCTTGGCTTCGTCCACGAAATCGACAGGCAAGAGCATCGACAAGCGCATGCCCAGCTGCTTGTAGGGCTGGCCCACCTCGCTGTTGAAATACGCGCTGGGCTTGCCCGGGCCGCAGGTCTTCGCACATTGATCCCCGTCATAGCCCAAGGTGAAGGCGGACGTGATGGCATTGCATTCGACGGCATATGGGGCGCTCCACACCATCAGCACGGCCTGGATCTCGGGTTTCAGCTGCGCGTCGATGCGCTCCTTCAATTGCGCGAACTGATCTGCGCTGAGATTGCGCGGACGGTTGGGGATATTCACATGCACAACGTTCGCCACAGGGATGGTATGGGCTTGGCGGTAATATTCCCCCACTTCGATACTATTCGGCTCGGCATCGTTGATGACGATGGCCAGTTGCGACGGCTGCAATCGTGGCGCCGCAGGCGGCGCATCGGCGTACGCGATACCGGCGACCAGCGCCAGCGAAAAACAGAAAAAGTTACGCAATGGTGAATCTCGCCCGATGAGGTAGTATCGAAGCCGCCATGTGGCAGCCGCCAGCTGTGCCAAATGATTATAGTCCCATGCAATCGACAGGCGAAACAAAGCGCTGTCCACGTCAAGACGGGCAACCCTAGGTTTTTTCCCTATGCCCCCGTTGTCTGACTGTGCATGTATCGATCAAGTATGTTTCTTCATGAGATCCCAGCAAATGGGATTGCGGATAACAACGCCCCCACCTAAATTCATCTTATCAAATCAGACATGGGAATGCATAAATCAATTTTTTATGCTGCATTATTCTTAATTATCAATTTCCTTGTGGCATCATTTCTTGATAAGTTAGAAATACTATTCGTTGAGCACAACAATATGGATACGGTTATAATTGCTAAAATTATATCAAGCAATCTTTTATTGTACTGGGGCGCACATGTCAGCATGGATGGAATTAAGGGCAGATACCTATCGTCAATTTGGCCGCAGCAGCGCGCTATTGACGCTGCAGGCTGCGATACGCAGTCGCACATTCCGCGTGGTGGCAACGGCCCGGCTATGCCAGGCAGCGCGCAATGCCAAAGGCCCGGGGAAGTTGCTGCTGCCAGCATGCAAGCTGCTGCATCGATGCGCTTCCTCGATGGCCGGCGTGGATTTCCCTTGGCAAACAAAAATTGGGGCCGGTTTTGCCCTGACGCATGGCTGGGGAATGGTCATGAGTCCTGACGCAGTCATTGGCCGAAATGTGACATTATTTCATGGCGTAACGCTGGGGCGGCGTGACCGCATCAGCGCAGATGGACAGCGCATTACGGGCTACCCGACACTGGAAGATGAAGTATGGGTCGGTCCGCATGCGATCATAACGGGCGGCATCACTATAGGGCGCGGCAGCCGCATTGCGGGCGGCGCCGTCGTCAGCGAGAACATCCCCCCGTACTCCATCGTTGCAGGAAACCCTGGGGCAATCATCAAGAGCGACTGCATTCCCGACGTCATGCATCCGGCTCCACTTGACGAGTAGTGCACCGCACAGCCCCAGGCGCCCATCAGACACGCCGATACACATCCTCCAGGCGCACGATATCGTCCTCTCCCAGGTAACTGCCCGACTGCACCTCGATCAGGTGCAAGGGCAGCTTGCCCGGGTTTTCCAGCCTGTGCGTCATGCCAATGGGGATATACGTCGATTCGTTTTCCGTCAACAAGGTCACCTTCTCGCCGCACGTGACTTGCGCCGTGCCGCTGACCACCACCCAGTGTTCGGCACGGTGATGGTGCATCTGCAGCGACAGCTTGCCGCCAGGACTGACCGTGATGCGCTTGACCTGGAAGCGTTCGCCGATATCGATGCCTTCATAGCTGCCCCACGGGCGGTACACCTTGCGGTGCTGCACATGCTCGCTGCGCCCTGCCTGCTTCAAGTGATCGACCACCTGTTTCACGCGCTGCACCTGATCCTTGTGCGCCACCAGGACGGCGTCGTCCGTTTCCACCACAATCAAGTCCTGCACGCCGAGCACGGCCACCATGCGGCGCTCGGCGCGCACCAGGCAATTGCTGACGCCATCGAGATATACGTCGCCGCGCACCACGTTGCCGTTGGCGTCACTCTGCTTCTGCTGCACTTCCCACAGGGCCGACCAGGAACCGACATCACTCCAGCCGATGGCGGCCGGCAGCACCACGGCATGCGCCGTATGCTCCATGACGGCATAGTCGATCGAATCGGATGGGCAGGCGGCGAAGGCCTTCTCTTCCAGGCGGCAGAAATCGAGGTCGCGATAGCCATCGCGCACGGCCGCCTCGCTGGCGGCCAGCATGGCCGGCTGGAACTGCCCCAGCTCGCCCAGATAGCGTTCGGCGCGGAACATGAACATGCCGCTATTCCAGAAATAATTACCGGCGGCAAGGAACGACTGCGCCGTGGCCAGGTCCGGCTTTTCCACGAAGCGCTCGACCTTGCAGCCCACGGCCCCCGGGCTCACGGGCGCGCCGCTACGGATGTAGCCATAGCCCGTTTCCGGCGCCGTCGGCACGATGCCAAAGGTGGCCAGTGCGCCATCGGCCGCCAGCAGAGCCGCCTGGGCGATGGCCTGGTGAAACGCGGCAACATCGGTAATGACATGGTCGGCCGGCAAGACCAGCATCAGCGCCTGCGGGTCGATGGCCAGCAGATAGTGCGCAGCCACGGCGACGGCCGGCGCCGTGTTGCGCCCAACGGGCTCAAGCAGGATTCCCAGCGGCGGCAAGCCGATCTCGCGCAGCTGCTCGGCCACCATGAAGCGGTGCTCATTGCCGCACACCACCAGCGGCGGCATGACGTCGATATCGGCCAGTCCGCTATCACCGGCACGGCGGTTAGGCAGGCCGAGCACGCGCAGCGCCGTTTCCTGCAACATGGTCTTGTCCGTTACCAGCGGCAACAACTGCTTGGGCAGCACGGCGCGCGACAGCGGCCAGAGACGTGTGCCCGAACCGCCGGACAGGATGACTGGATAAATTTTCATGGTGTCATTTCAAAAACAGTTTATTGGGCAGCATACAGGGCCGGCGGGGTTGCAGCGCAGCGCAGGCTACGGCGGTCGCGCGCATTGCCCCAGGCCTCAGTCTCATACTGGGAAACATGCAGCATCTGGCCGGCACGGTCGACACTATAATCCTTGAAGGCGATCCTTTCATCAAGTACCACGCCAGGCGGCACGCGCGTGCCCTGGCCTGCCGCCAATATCATTGCTGTCACGGTCGAACATGCTCCATCAGGGTTGCGCCTGGCTGGCCAGGCGACACACTCAGCGGCCGTCCTTGCTCAAGGTCACCGAAGCGGCAGGCGCGGCAGCGGGAAACAGGCGCGCATACGCGGCCAGCAGCTTGGGCGCTTCGTATTCCCACTCCAGCTCGTTGACCACGCGATGGCGGCCGAACGCCCCCATCTGCTCGCGGCGGGCGGGGTCGTCCAGCAATTCGACGATCTTGCGCGCCATGTCGACAGGATCATTTTTCAATGCATACAAGGATGCCTGCTGTGCGGAAACCTTGCCTTCGACCAGATCAAACTGCACGATCGGTTTGCCCAGGGCCATGTATTCCATGATCTTGTTCATGGTCGACTTGTCGTTCATGTCGTTGGCCACGTCCGGGTTCACGCACACGTCCGAGGTGTTGAGCATTTCCAGCAATTGCTGATCCGGCACGCGCCCCGTAAACGTCACGTAGTCGGCAATGCCCAGGTCCTGCGCCATCTGCTTCATCTGTTCCAGCGAGGTGCCGCCGCCCACCAGGCCGAACTGCACATCCTCGCGCTTCAAGGTCTGCACGATGTATTGTGCCGCCTGCAGCAGCAGATCGATGCCTTCCTGCGCGCCCATCACGCCCACGTAGCCGACCAGGTAGCTGCGGCCCTTCTTCAGTGCTGGCACGGGCGGCAGCACGCGCAAGCGGTCCAGCTTGGGTCCGCTGCGCACCACGTAGACATCCTCGGGCTTCATACCGCCCCGCTCGATGGCTATCTTCTTGTACGACTCGTTGGTGGCGATCGACACGTCGGCGCTCTGGAACGACCAGCGCTCGAACAGCACCATCAGCTTGTAAAAGAAATCGCGCCGGCCGAACTTGGCTTCGTACAGCTCGGGGTTGATGTCATGGTGGTCGAACAGGAAACGCTTGCCCATCGTCAACTTGAAGAAGCCGCCGATGAGGAACAGCAAATCAGGCGGATTACAGGCGTGAACCACGTCGAAACCACGGGCAAAATGGACTTTCCATGCCAGGCGGAAGGTATGGAACAGGGCCAGTGAATATTCCACCAGGTAACCCTTGGCCCCTTCCGCCTCCAGCGGCAGGTTGTAGCGGTAGATATGGATGCCGTCGATGGCTTCGTAGCGCGCTTCATAGCCCTTGCCCGTCGGGCAGATAATCGACACTTCATAGCCGTTCGCATGCAGGGTGGTCGCCTCCTGCCACACGCGCCGGTCGAATGGCGAAGGCAGGTTTTCCACCAGGATCAGCACCCGCCTCGGCTGGGCTCCCATGCCCACGGTTTTACCAGCAGATGCCGTCATACTGTTCTCCACTTTGTTCTTTGCTGATACGCACCAGGTCGACGATGTGCTGGTGCGGCCGCAGGCTGTTTGGTACGGTCTTGAATTCGGCCGCGCCATTGCCGATGACGATGGTGTCGGCAAAATCGAGCACGTCCTGCATGTTGTCCACCATCAGCTTGGAAATGTGCGGGATCATGTTCAGGATGTAATCCTGGTTGGCGCCCGTCAAGGCGGCCAGGTTGACATTCTTGTCGTACAGCTTCAGCTCGTAGCCCTTGCCCAGCAGATACTCGATGACATCGACCAGCGGCGACTCGCGCAAGTCGTCCGTACCGGCCTTGAACGAAAAGCCCAGGATACCCACTTTGCGCGCGCCCTTGTCGACGATCATCTTGATGCCCTTTTCCACTTGCTTCTGGTTCGATGGCAGGATGGAATTGAGCAAGGGCAAATCGAGGTCCAGGCTGCGCGCCTTGTAGGTCAGTGCGCGCACGTCTTTGGGCAGGCACGAGCCGCCGAAGGCAAAGCCCGGCTTCATGTAGTACGGCGACAGGTTCAGCTTGGTATCCTGGCAGAAGATTTCCATCACCGTGTGGCCATCGATGCCGACAGCCTTGCAGATATTGCCGATTTCATTGGCGAACGCCACTTTGACGGCGTGCCAGGTGTTGTCCGTGTACTTGACCATCTCGGCCGTTTCCACATCCGTGCGCACCAGCGGCGCGTCCATCTTTTCATACAGCTGCACCAGCAGCGCGCCGGCCTTTTCATCGGACTCGCCGATAACCGTCTTCGGCGGATTGTAGTAATCGTAGACGGCCGTGCCTTCACGCAGGAATTCCGGATTGTTGCACACGCCGAAATCGACGCCAGCCACCTTGCCGGAGGCCGCTTCCAGGGTCGGGATCACCAGCGAGCGCATGGAGCCGGGCAACATGGTCGAGCGCGCCACAACGACGTGGAAGCTGTCTTTTTCACGGATGGCGGCGCCGATTTCCTGGCACACCTTGCGCACGTGGCTCAGGTCCAGGTTGCCATTGAGCTGCGACGGCGTGCCCACGCAGATGAGCGACATGTCCGAGCCGAAGACCGCGTCGCGCACGTCGAAGGTGGCCCGTAAATGGCCGCTCTTCACGGTGGCGGCGATCATCTCGCCGATGTCTTTTTCAATGATGGGCGTGGTGCCCTGGTTAATCAGCTCCACCTTGGTCCTGTTCGGATCAACGCCGATCACTTCGTGTCCATCCGTTGCCAGACAACCAGCCGAGACGGCACCCACATAACCCAAACCAAATATGCTAATTTTCATGTTTTCCTCGTATTTTCTGACAGATCAGGGGTAGCCAAACTCAGGTGAAACTCCGTGCGCAAGGTGGCCGTGCCTTGCAGCCGCCCGCGCCAGACCAGCACAGGTGCAGCCTGCTTTTCATCAAAACGGCGCGAAATCCAGCCCAGCGGCGGATCGTCGCGGCCACACACCAGTTGCACGGAGGCATCCGGCAAGGGCGGCAAATGCATTTCCAGCGAGAAAGCGTCACCCGCCACGCGCAGCACATGGCCGTCCAGCTGCAAGCGGCAGCGGGGATCGAAGTGCCAGAACTGCTCCACCTCATGCGCCCCTTGGCATTCGAGCACGTCATCGACCACGATCAGCGCGGCGCCGGGCGCCACGCGCACCTCGCGCCGATGCAGCACAGCATCTTTCAAGCCCAGGTAGCCGTCATGGCTGGCGCTCCAGAATTGCCCGTCGGCATCCTCACGCCACACCAGGCACTGGGCCTGGGCCTTGCGCAGCCACAGGAAGTTGCCGCCCGACTCGGACTGGTCGCGGCCATCGATGCGCACGGTGTTGTGCGCGCTGGTGCCGCGGAAATAGTCGCGCCACTGTTTTTGCGTGTGGTAGGCATAGGTGCCCGGGTCGACCAGCACCGCCTGGCCCGCCACAGATAAGGTCAGCGCCAGCGCATCGGCGTGGCCGTGTGCGGCAATGCCCAGGTAGCCCAGCGGACCGGCATCAGCGGTCAGGCGCACCTCACCTGGCGTATCGAAACGCGCACCCATCACGTAATAGCCGCCATCGGGGAAAGCGCGCGGCAAGGCTTCGGGCGAAAGGTCCGGCAAGGCGTCAAACGCCTGGCTGCCTGCAGCGCCCAGCAGCCAGGCGCTTTTCTCGTCGAAGGTGCGTGCCTTGGCCTTGAAATCGGCGCGACCGAACAGGGCCGCGCCGCTGGCCAGCAGCGAGGTGTAGGGATTGGCGCCAGGGGATTTGTCCCAGTGCGCCAGCAGCGCGTCGTCTGCGTCGCCGATCATCGGCACCTCGCCCGCCACGTTCGTCATGGCGGCGATAAATTCCAGCATGGCTTCCAGGCGTTGTAGGAAAGCGGCGGAGCGGGGCCGGCCATTCGCGCGGCCCGCCAGCACGCACAGCAGCATTTCGTCGGCCACCGTGTGCTGGTAATAAATAGCTTGCTCGCGGTTCACGCCATCCGCGCCGTTTTGCTTGAGCGCCTGCGCTTCCAGCTCGCATTCCGTTTGCGTCAGCCAGCCGGCACTTTCCGGCCAGCAAGGCCATGTGAGCGCGGCGATATGCAAGCCCGTCAATTCACCAAACAGGTGGTTGTTGGCCGATGAGTGACGCGAAAAGTGGCCGGCGATGAAGTGGCAATGCTGGTAGATGCTGTCGAGCCAGCGCTGCAGGAACGCCTGCCCTTGCGCGCCCTCAAATAGGGGGCTGTTGATGCCGCCTAGCAAGTGCCACGCATGCGACCAGCTGACCAGGCGCAAGGCCAGTTCCAGCGCGCTGCTCCAGTTCGGCCCCAGCGGATACGGACACTGCTGCCACCACGATTCGAGCAAGGCTTGCGCCCCGTGCGCATGGCGCAGGTCGCCGCCCAGTCGATACGCCATCGCCAGGTCGGCCACGGCCAGGTGGCGGTTCGGTTCCCACAGGCATTTGATGTCACCCACCACCGCTTCATCGCGGTAATTGAGTGTCTTGCCAAAGCCCAGCGGCACCACGGTGCCCGTCTTCGGATCGCGGTTCCATTGCGGAGGGAAACCCAGGTCCGCATCGCGCAAGGCAAAGACGTCGAAACGGCCCGCCAGGATGCGTTCGGCGGCCGCCTGGTGCGGCGCCGCATCAATAGGCAGTCCCAGCCATGGCGCGCCGAAACGCTGGCGCACAGCGGGTGGCGGCGCCAGCGCCAGGCCGTAACCGCGCGCCTGCAGCCGTTGCTGCACCGCATCGCGCACGCGGTGCGCCACCTCGGGCGCCCCCATGGCGCGCAAGCGGTTCAGTTTCCAGGACAGATTGCTCAGCATGGGCCTCTCACAAATACTGGCGATGCCAGATTTCCAGGGTGAGCAAGCTCCACAACAGCTTCTCGTGGTTTTGCCGCCCAGCCACGTGTTCAGCCAGCACCTGCTGCAGTGCTTGCGCATGGTAGTAGTGGCGCGTGCGCGACTCGGCGCCCGTCAGGTGCTCGTACAGATAATCCTTCATGGGCCCGCGGAACCATTCGTTGACGGGCACGCGGAAGCCCACTTTCGGCCGTTCCAGGATGGCTTGCGGCAGCAGCTGTTTCATGGCTTCGCGCAAGATCCACTTGGTGGTGCGGCCGCGCACGCGGTACTCGTCCGGCAGGCTCGATACATACGCGGCCAGTTCGTGGTCCATGAAGGGCATGCGCGCTTCCAGCGAGGCCGCCATGGTCATGCGGTCGCCCCGCTCGAGCAGATTGTCGGGCAGCCAGCTCAGCTGGTCGAAGCACAGGATGCGGCGCAAGGCGCTGTTGCCGGCGCTGCCACAGCCCAGCGAGGGGTCGCGCTGGCGCGACGGCGCCGGCATGGCCACCAGGCGCGCGCGTTCCTGGTCGGACATCATGCCGAACCAGCGCGGCATGCGTTCGTCGAACGCTTCCAGGCCCAGGTTGACGATGGCCGTCTTGGCGCGCCGGAAACGGTAGGGCAAGGCGCCGATGGCCGGCTCGATCAGGCCGTGGCGCAGCAGGCCCGGCAGCATCTGATAATTGCCCGCATAGCGCTCGTACACGTGTTTGGGGTAGCCGCCGAGGATTTCATCGGAGCCTTCCCCCGTCAAGACCATCTTGACCGTCTTGCGCGATTCTTTCGCCAGCAGGTAGATGGGAATGTCGGACGGCTCGGCCACGGGGGCGTCGCGGAAACGCACGAGGTCGGGCAGCAAGGCGATGACCTGGTCGACGGACACTTCCAGCTCATGGTGTTCCGTGGAAAATTGGCGGGCGATATCGGCTGCATACGCCAGTTCGCTGAAGCCGCCCTCCTTGAAACCGACGGAAAAGGTTTTCACGGGCACGCCCGCATGGCGCGACATCAGCGCCACCACGGCAGACGAGTCGATGCCGCCGGACAAGAAAGCGCCGAAAGGCACGTCGGAAATCATGCGGATGCGCACCGATTCATCGAGCTTGTCGAGGAAAGTGGCGACGGGGTCGGCCGGCAACGGCACCGCCAAGCGGGGCCGGCTGTCGGGCGGCGTGTAATACACGCGCTCGCGCAGCACGCCGTTTTCCCATGTCGCCGTGGAACCGGGCGCCAGCTTGCGGATACCCTGGAATAAAGTAGCCGGGCCCGGCACGTAGCGGTAGGCAAAATAATCCCAGATGGCGGCCTGGTCAGCCTGCGGCGCCACGTCCGGCAAGGCCAGCAGGGCCTTGATTTCCGAGCCGAAAGCCAGCTTGCCTTCGTGCTGCCACAGAAACAGGGGTTTCTTGCCGAAGGGGTCGCGCGCCATGAACAAACGCTCATGGCGCGCATCCCAGATGGCAAAAGCAAACATGCCGCGGAAGTGCTGTACGCACTCCTCGCCCCATTGCACGTAGGCATGCACGATGGTTTCCGTGTCGGAAGCCGTGCGGAAATGGTGGCCCAACGCGATCAGCTCGTCGCGCAGAGGCTGGAAGTTATAGATTTCACCATTGAAGATGATTTGTACATCACCATCTTCATTGCCCAGCGGCTGGTGCCCCGTGGCGATATCGATGATGGACAGGCGCCGGTGCAACAAGCCCAGCTGCCAAGCACCATCGGCGCTATTGGCCAGCAGCACGCCCGTGTCATCGGGGCCGCGGTGCGCGATGGCGCGCCCCATGGCGTCGAGCGCAGCCGGCATGCCGGCGACGGACGAAGGGAAAATCAAACCGGCAATACCGCACATAATGGCTCGCTTAAAAAATAGGGGACCGACTAGAGCGCTGGCGACGCCAGCAACGCGCTGTAGACGCGGCGGAAATCCTGCGCCAGCCGCTCGACCGTATAGTGGCTCTCGATGCGCTCGCGACACGCCTGTCCCATGCGCTGCAACAAGGCGCGGTCGCCATCGAGGCGCACGATGGCATCGGCTAGCGCCTGCGGATCGCGCGGCGGCACGAATACGCCATGTATGCCATCCTGCACCACATCGGGAATCGCGCCCACGGGGCAAAGCAGCGCCGGCGTACGCGCCGCCATGCTTTCGAGCAATGCATACGGCAAACCCTCGTGATACGTGGGAAAGGCGAACAGGTCGGCATTGCGCCACGCCGCGTCTTTCTCCGCACCAAATTTTTGTCCCAGGAAAGTCACTGTGTCCTGCAAGCCCAAGGCCGCCACCCGCTCGCGCAGTGCCGCCTCGTCCGGACCGCTGCCAACCAGCGACAGGCTCGCCGCCACGCCGGCACCGCGCACCAACTGCATCGCCTCGATCAGTTCAAACAGCCCCTTGCTGTCCACCAGGCGGCCCACGTACACCAGAGACAACGGGCGCTGCGGCGCAAGCGGCTTGGCACCCGCGTCCAGACCCGCATCGATGGCGTTCGGAATCACCTCCAGCGCCAGGGTTGCATCGAAGCTGCGATAGCCGCGCAATTCGCACTGCGCCAGTAGCACCACCGCATCGGGCAGGCGCAGGACGCGCCGCAGCAGGCCCGTCAACAGATGCCGGCCACCGAAAAACTCTTGCGGCAAGGCGCCGCCATGCACCTGATAAACAACCCTTTTACGCATCAGCTTGGCAATTGCCAGATACACGACATCGCGCCAATAGCTCTTGGGCTCCATCGACGTATTCAAATGCACGATCGCCGGACGCTCACGCAACAAGGCGATGAGAAACAGGACAGGGCTAAGCAAGAGGCGCCACACTTTGCCTGGCAGCGATTCCCCCCTGCCCTCGCTACCGACTTGAAAAAGCACGAAGCGAAACTCACGCGGTAACGCTGACTGCAACAGCTGATTCAAGTGAGTGCTCACCCCACTGACGGCACCCAGGGAAGGACCGAGCAACATGATAGTAGTCATATCCGGGAGTATAGTTTATTTCTTAGCAACAAGGTTGGCAAAAACACGACATTTTTCCAAAATAGTTTTATTGTTGTTTAATGACTCTACTGCGCCAATGACATAACAACCTCCCCCGCAACTGTGCTAGCGCCGTCAGGGAAGCGCGGACAACAAGGTACGGTAGCGCTTGGCTAGCATGGCAGCCAGTTCGCGGTAGCTGCGCTGCGCTTCGATAAACGCTGGCCCCGTGGCGGCCCGTTTGCGCGCGGCAGCAGGATCGCCCAGGATTTCATTGAGTGCCTGCGCCAGCGCAGCGGGGTCGCTGGCTGTCAGCCAGCCGGCGCCGCTACTTTCCAGTACATGTACTTGGTCTGGCGTGTCATTCCCCACGGCTGGCATGCCAAGCGCCAGGTACTCGAGCAGCTTGGTGGGCGAACTGACGTCGTACAGCGGCCCGCGGGGGATGAATGACACGGCTGCATCGGCGGCAACCAGCAATTCCCACGCCTGCGCCGGTGGCAGCCAGCCCGTGATACGCACGGCCTCGGCCAGTCCTAATTGACGCACATACTCGAGCAGCATGACTTCATCGTGTGGCGTCGGCGAATTGCCTATCAACAGCAGGCAAGCCGTCGGTGAAGTTGCGCGCATGATCGCCAGCGCGTCGATCACCCGCTCCAGCTGGCGCGACTTGTCCAGCGTACCGAGATAGGCAATCAGGGGCACATCCTCCCAGCCTTCCGGCCGGAGCGGCTGAGGCTGGGACTTGCCGAGCAGCTCCATATCAACGCCCATCGGCACCGCTGTCATGCGCTGTCCTGCAATACCCTTCGCCTGCAGCACCGCCAGCATGGCGTCACTTTGCACGAAAACGTGTTGCGCGCGCGGCAAGACCACCTTGTACAACATGGCCTGCTCCAGCTGCCCCTTCCATAGCACCAGCCGGCTACGCCAGCCTGCGCCGCGCTGCAATTGTTCCTGCGCCCGCTCAATGCGCCCTTCGCTCATCAGGTACGACACCCAATAATAGAAGGGAATGCCCTTGCGTCGGGCGATCAGCATGGCCAGCCAGCCCAGCGGTACCATATCGCGCACCTGGATGGCATCACACTCTCCCCGTTTCGCTTCCAGCAAGGCTTTCAGGCTCAGCCACAAATAGGCCAGCTCACGACGCACCCGGCTACGCTGGTAAGCTGGTCGACGCACCGAGCGGAAGCCTTGCAGGTCGGGGGCATCGGGAGACGCCTTGCCGACCACATCGCACAGTACTTGGTGGCGGGGCAGATACTTGCCAAACAACACGCTGACATCGGCGCGGAAAGTGGGCAAGGTCTCGGGCACGAACTGCAGAATTTTTAGGAACATAGTCGATCAGAAAAATAGCCGAAAAATGCAAATAGAGGCCGAATACGGCTCACTACGACGGAAAAAACTTGCAGAATATATCACCATTCGGCAAAAAATTATCTTGATAACATCTTTTTACGTGCATATGTCGCTCGGGATGTAGTTAATGTGATAATTGCATTTTTTTGGCGAGGCGTCGATGATGCATATTTTGTTGTCGCAAGCTGGCAACTATCGCGATGGAGTCAATCATTTGCGCCAGCGCAAGTGAGCATCGTTGGGCCGGCAAACGCCGCTGCAGGGATACATAGCAAGAAATGCATTCTGAAGTCCATGTTCTCCCCACCATTGCTGCGAGCGTGCGGCCCCTGGACGCCCAGCGACCGCATCCTGGTGGTCGGCTGGCAATCGCTGCCAATACTTGCCATGATACGCTTCAGAATGTTGCCTCGTCCCAAGAAGTTACTGGTCATGGCTAGCTTCATCCATGGGCAGCGGGCTGCGCCGTATTGCAACCGGGCCGGGCAATGGCGACGCTACCCATGGGGTTTATCGCCTTTTCTCAAGGCGAAGTCCGGAATCTGCTCGACGACGTCGGCATGGATACGACTGCCGTGCATTTCCATCGGTGGCGCCAGGCGCCCGATGGCCGGGCAGATGCGGCGGACATTTTCGGTGATGGCTTTATTGTCAGCGGCGGCTATTCCAATCGCGACGATGCACTGTGATTGAGGGCGACGCGCGATATCGATGCGCCAAACTGCATCGTCGCCTCAGCGCACAAGCAGATTGATGCTGCAGTTACCCCCATGCCATGGTGTACCGGGATATTGCTGAAGGAAAATTTGAAGCACTGCTGGCGCACAGTCGGGTCCTTGCCATGCACTTCAAGAGTCAAGGGGAGGCCTGCGGCCAAAGTGTGCTTCTGCGCGTGCTGCGCAACGTAGAGCGCTGATTGCGACACGCGATGAGGCGATCGTAGCCACCCTGAGTCGCGATAACGGAGGATTCGTCCCACGCAGCGACGCCTGCGCCATGCACAGCGCGCTGCTGCGTGCCTTGCAAGACGCTGATTTCAGGACCAAGCTCAGCAACCAGATTCGCCAGGCCAAGCAGCACGCGAGCGTAGCAGCAGCCGGGGGAAGAAATCGAGCGGTTTCTGTTGTCAGATTGAAAAAAGCCTGCGGCACGCCGCAGGCTTATCAAGCCAGGCACTGCATGACAGTGCCTGTGTGAACGTCACTTCTTTAGTTCGGAATCGTGATCGTCTGCGCTCCCACCTTCAGAACCCTGCCCGTCTGTGTCGACGTAAGCGTCGTCTTCGGACGCTTGCATCCCACGTCAAGCAATACGATAAATTCGGCAGACTTCGCCTTCACCGACTTGACGAATGCCCCATGGTCTTCCGTCGTCCCCTGCTTTGGCGGCGGTCCTGAGCGGACTTGATAGCCATTACTTTCAGTGCCCAGGGAGCTGATACACAGCGTGCGGTCGACTTTGCTAATCTTCACAGCAGTCGAACTCTCCTTGAGAATCGGCCCACCCGCATGCAGATTCCATTCAAACGACAGCGCCGTCGGCGCGCTCAGCTTGTCGACCACGACCACCGCATCCTGTCCGCGCACATACCATACCTTGCGCACGGCCGAACTCAGTGCGCCACCATAGGCAGGCGTCGCATCGCCGGCGGCATAGTCCAGTGTTGGCGTCGTGGAAAACGCCGTGATCTTGCCATTCATGGCCAGATTCTGCGTATTTTGATCGATGATTTGCCCAACGCCATTATTGAAAGTGATGGCGTTTTTAGCCTTGGTCTGGCGATACCATGACAGACCCAGCGGCGAATAGAAATAGTCCTGGTAACCCGATTCAATCAACAAACGGCGTCCACCGCTATCGATCACAATCGAATTCTGGTCCCCGTGGCTATGATTATAGGAACCGTAGGGACTGGACTTGAAATACACCGAGGTGCGCTTGAGGTCGGACAAATTGCTGTGCATGGCGACCCAGCCGATACTCGGATACAAGGCGGCATTTGCTGGAGGAAGCGGCGCGTCGGTAACCGTCTGGACCGGCAGCGGGTATGGCGCTTGCAACAATGTCAAATCATCTTCGTCGCCTGGTATATTCTTGGCATACCATGCGGCATTGGCCGACTTGATGCGCGACGAAAAACCTTTCAGCACAAAGTTATACATATCCTCCTCGTGCGCATCGCCAAACACATGGCCGGGCGCTCCTGGCGGCACGAACTGCATCAGGTAGCGTGAAAATCCGGCAGCCCAGGGTTTATCGAAGATATTCACGCCTGTGATTTCGGCCATCGGCTGCCACATTTGCAACATATTGTCCGCGCTGTACATGCCGTAGGCAGTGCCATTGGAAAAGCCGCCTTCCGGGCCGCTCCAGACACTGATGGAATTAACATAGGGACGGAAGGAGAAATCGAACCATTTATCAGCAGCAGGGATATCACCCATCGTCAAGGTCGAGACCAGAGCCAGAAAACCTCGTGCCTCCGTACCGTGGGAATCATACGGCTGGTAGTCGAGACGACCATCGTCGCTGGAAAGATCGGCGTACAGCGCTCCAAAGCGCGCATTGATCGACGCCATCCAGCGGGCCTTGCGTGCTCCATCCTTCGCCAATTCGGCGAAGAGCAAATCCGCAGTCTTCGCCAATGCCATTGTAATGGTGTTCGATCCGATATCGTGATTGACATAGCTCGTCATGCCAGCGGGACTGAGCGCCGCCAGTTGGTCGCCTCGGGTCAGCGCTTCCTGCAGATACTTCGACTCGCCTGTGATCCGATACAGCACCGCCGCACCAAGCGCCTGATTGCTGATATCGCCCACAGACTGTGAAATTTGGTTAATGTATAAAGTCCGCGTCGCCGACGGCATGGTCGAGGTCAACGGCCATTTTGCATCCGAGGGAGCTGCCAACGCGTATTGCTGGCCAACAATCTGGCTGCTCACGTACGAACTCAGCCGAGTCAGGGCCGGGCCACGCGCTGTAATCATGGCTTGCGTCCATTTGGACCTAGGCAGAAAAGTGCTGGCCTGCTGGCGCGGACGCGCATGCGCCAGAATCCTGGCCTTGATCGTCCCCGCTTCCGGCACTTCAAACAACTGCGACGAACTGTCGATCGTAAAGCTGCGCGGCGTCGACCAGTCAACCTTGGTGCTGGGCCGCACCCGCCAGGTGTACTCACCGGCAGCAAAAGCCTTTGAAGGCAAGTAAACGTTACTGGTCGACGTAAACGTTGCGACCGTCGCGCCATTTTTTTGCACTTCCAGCGTGTAAGAAGGAGGCTTGGTTGCGCTGGGATAGCGCGACCACGCAAAGGCTGGCGGGTTCTGCGCTTGTATCTGGCGATCCGCAGGCGCTGGTCGCACGACGGATAAATCTGTCGATTCTGCCCAGTCTGCCCTGCCCGGCCCGGAACATACACTCATCGTCAACGCAAGACCGACGGAAAAAAAAGACTTCTTGTGAATCATTATTGGCTCCAGCAGTAGAATAATCGGACATAAGCGGGAGTGACACAGCAACCTCATCAAGCTTGCCGGGCTGCCGTATAAAAAATACAGTGTTTCATTCTTATGCACTGTACTTAAATATCACTCCTCGTACTTCCTTTTCACAACTATACACCTGATATAAAGAAATTGCGTTACCAGAAGTCAACAAACAGCCATAAAACCAATAATAAAGCCCAAAAAAAATCTTCTCCAAGCACACCAATTACAATATATAAATACAATCATTCAAGCTGCAAAAAACATAACATTTCAAGCAAATTAATGAACCTGAAAACAATATTCATACTGGAAATATTTCTCATAATTCATCAAATTTCATTACTGAAAACCTGAATAACTCCACTGAAACAATGATTTAATTTCAATATATTGTTAAAATATAATTCAGATACCCGCAGGAAAATTTATCAATTTTTCAAATGCAAAAAAACTAAAGGTGTTGCATACGACTGCCGCCCCCCCACAGAGCTGACATATATCAATCGCCAGCAGATACAGCACAAAACGCAGTGCCATACCGCCCCCATAAACTATGGAACAATTCCCGGCATTCAATTGCAGCATCTTTGAATATTTAAAAACAAGACCTTGGGTTCAACCAGAATATTCGAGGTTGAATACATTTCCGCACGGCTGAAGGCGAGATGTGAGGATATTGCAATCGTCTTAGACTGAGGCACACGGTGAATAGTGGCAAATTAATCTGCAGCTCCATCATCGTGGTATTTCCCGCCATAATTCTTCATCAGCGTTGTCCAACTTGCACATCTTGCTTAATATCACAAATAGGCCATTGCCGCACCAGGCCTTCGAAATCCACCCAACGGCGATAAACAGGCCCGCAATTTAATATGCCATGGGCTTGCGTCGCATAAAATTCTTCCAGAAAACTTATTTTCGCATTGATATTTTTTGCGAGAAATTTTGGCGTTTCCAACTCTTTCAAGACAGGCGGCATCAACAGAACTGAAGATGAGAAATCAACTAACTTCCTGACGCAGTGCGAAATTTGCATGTGGTGGCTATGTCCGTATTCGCCTTCAGCATTATGCGTAGCAACGGTACGCCAGGTCTTCAACGACAAATAGTGAGAGATTACATATTCCAATTCGGATTCCGGCAAGGACTCATTAAAAACATCTTTAAAATCATGAATGATGCCCTTTACTCCAAATGCTCTCATTGCAAAAATAAACTCCGTGCGGCGCGCCAAATTATCGCCATTGGTCAAGCATACTACAAACGGCTTATGTTCCTTGATATAGTTATAAAAGAAAATAACATCGTCATCAGGGTGAGCGATAAAGAGAATATTCTCAAAATCAGCAACCACATCCAATGCTGGAAATTTGACCTTCCAAACCAAGGACTTTACGCGCGCATAAAATTTCCGGAATATACTTACGCGAGAGATGAAAACTATAATGGGTAACATTTTTCCTCACAACATATCGACATTTAACTTATCCACATTTGGAAATCCTGATACGATCAAGCAGAAATTCAATACAAAACACCCTTGGCGTTTTTCGTGAAGAACTTGACACCAGGGCAAAATCCAATGCAAATATACATTCAACCATCAGGCCATTCGTAAATTGATCAGCCTCGCAAACAAAAAATTCCTCACCGCCGCCGCATGTCATTCACTTGCTGCCCACAACAGAATTGAAGCAGCAACAACAGCTAATAAATACAGCATGCAATGAATTGCCGCATCAATTCGAACGGGCTGCGGCACAAATGCCTGATCAAAACTCAGGATAAAGAAAATCAATGAAAGATGCGCTAAATACAACCAAAGACCATAAGCAGCCAGGAAATTGAAAAATTAAAAATGTATCACTGGAACATTTTTGGCCATGAAAAATTAATGAGACTGCAAAAAAACCATTCCATACAAATGTCCTGATAGAATCCGGCTTCATGCTGCTCCACCATTCAGGAAAGAAAAGTGCACGGCTGGCCAGCAAAGATGCGCCATCGCTGTAATGGACGGCCAGCACTTAGAGCAAGGCGATCATCCGTAAAGCGGGAAGAACGACGATACATGGTTGAGTCACTGTGTCGATGGGGTATTTGCAATAATAGTAACATATTGCTAGCATGGCATCAATAAGCGTGGCACCGATCAGACAGCCACTCATGACATCACAGGATGACAGCCTTATAGGGGCTAGAGAAGCATCAGAGCCGCACATATGCAACAGCCCTGACAAGCAGATTGTGACTACATAATCAGAAGCCGCTCATTGGCATGTCCAACAACAAGGGCCTGAGCCGCCGAGGCTGCGCAGGACATTCAGCCAGATTGGCGTACTCGACGGAATTGTTGGCAATGGAAGTCTGGATTCACGAAGATGGAAGAGCGCTTGCCTGTCAACTGCCAGGCTCTTCCAGTCTGGATTAGGGTGATTATTCACCAAGCCATAGCAGATGCTTCCTCAGGACCCGCAACGTTATGTGCTCACCACGTCTTTCCCGAAATGGCACCGTTCTGCATGATACTAGCGCTGCCAGAAACGTAAACATTGTCAGGGACATCAGCCAACATCGGCGATACGGCTGTCGCTCTCGAACGGTGTAAAGGAAATATCCCAACGGCGCTGCAACACTGATCCTTTAAGAATTTTGAACATCAGCCGCTTGATGCGGCTATTGAACCAAGATCCCGACAGTCCGTAATGATGGATGCCAATAGTCTGCGGGGTAATATCGCTATACATCAATTGCTTTGCGTTACGCGGATTGCTACGATCATATGGATTAAATGGGTAGAAGGTAACTGGATCAAGTTGCGTGCTGTTCCCGCCGCGATCCAACTCCACCGCTCTCTTCAGCACCATAGGCGAAGTAGCGAATAGGCGCCGCGCCACCAGTTCGCGTAAAATCAGGCTGCAGGCCGTCGCCATCACAGGATTGCCTGCTTCGCACGCCAAAAATCCAGCACCGTAGCCCTGGCCCACATCCTCGAGCGTTTCGCGTGCCATCACGCAACCACGCAAACCCAGCACGGAATCGAGCGACGTAATCAACTCCAGGTCAGTATCAAGGTAGATGCCACCATGCTTGGACAGCACATCGAAACGTACCCAGTCCGCAACGAAGGCCCACTTCTTTTGAATAATCGCCTCCCGACAATAATCATTGTCAATGTCGGCATTATCCTCATTCCATAATTTCAACTCATATTCTGGACAATATTTCTTCCAGGACTCAATACAGCGGCGATGCAAGGTACTCATTTCGCCCCGGCCAAACCAGCAGTAGTGTATAACTTTAGGAATCATTTATACCTCAAGGGAATTTTTTTCAGCAAGACGATTATGACAGCGGCTACAAATATGACATGGATAAGAAAGGCAAGTACCGCACCAAATAATCCGAAATACACAGTCAGCAGCCACAATTTCAGCAAATAAAATATATTTGTCGCCACAGCAATGATCGTCGTTTCCCGCAATTTCCCGAGCGCCCAGTAAAACGAATGCGTGGTCACGAAAGTACCGGCGATGACAGCGGTCAAAAGAACAACGGTAAATTCCGGCAAATAATCTTGCAGCACGGGGAAGAGTCTCGGCATCCAGAGGAATTGACTCACATAACACAGGATACCGGCCACTGACGTCACGCAAAACAACATCTTCATCGTCTTGATCCACAAGCTGAATGCCCCCCTCAAATCGCCAGCATTAACGAGTTCGGCAAACGCAGGAATCGAGGCAGAATAAAATGGTGCCGTGGCCAGATTCACCAGGGAATAGATGCGCTTTAAAATACTGAAGACTCCGAGGTTGGCCCCAGGTAAGGCGAAACCAATGATGATACGATCAAGCTGCGCCACGGGCAGGTCGCAGATTGCCTGCAAGGTACTCCACTTGCCCGCTTCCATCAGGCGCCCCTGACGCAGCTCAGTCTCCGGTAGTGCTCCTTCGATCCCACATCTGCTGCGGAAAATCAGGAAGAACAGGACCAGGCAACGTAGCACTTCCGGCACCGTATACGCCAGTACCATGCTCGACAAGGTGGGGTGATAGTGCGACACGGCAAACAGTACAATCAGCTTGAACAGATTGGTCAGAAAACCGGCATACATCAGCACATTGTATTGATTGACCAGCCTGAAATAGGCATTGTGCGTGCCGATCACGGGAAAGACTGCCGCCAGGGACAGCAACAACAGATTTAAGCCGGAAAAATCCTTAACTTGAGGCAATGGCGAGAGGGCCAAGCCGCAGGCCACCAGCACCACGGCCAGCATCGCCAGCAATTCATAGCGGGCGCTTTTGATGACAGCGCCGCGCAATAATGCGGCCTCGATGTTGTGGCCCGGCAGCGCTACCAACATGCCTTGCCAATACTGGAAGCCACAGATGGTAAATACCGTCAAGGCAATCGACTGCACCAGCACCAGATGGCCATACGCCTCCACGCCCGCAATAGCCAGCATCACCGGTATGGTCAGCACACTCACACCTGCGCCCGCCACATTCAGCAAGAACATCATCGAGCTATTTTTGACCAGATTGCCAAATGCCTTGTTTGCGGTACTCATTTACGCAATGACTTCGCGTAAATTCTTGCCCTTATCAGGCAGGGTTTCAGCGGCCTTGTCCACGGGGTTCGCAGGCTGGCCAAAACGTACAAACTGCACGATGCAGCCCAGGCAGAAATAGCACACCAATTGCATTGCAGGTTCGTCTATCAGGGTGCGGTTATACACCAGCGTACTCACGAATAGCATCAGCATGACGGTACTCGTGTCCGCCATTGCCAAGCGTTCGGCGCTCTCCCCGCTACGCGCCACATAACGAATGCCCAGGCGAATGCCGAGCACAAAAATGGATAAGTACGCCAAAGTTCCAAGTATCCCGACGTCCCACAGCAGCGTCGCCATACCGGTGGAGCCAATCTGCAGGGTGCGGTAACGGGCCGCGACTACACCGCGTCCAACAGTCGGGCTGACCGCGCTGGCGCCAGGTCCGGAGCCGATCAGGCGCTCCTGAATGGTGAGTGCGGGATCGTTGTACCAAAACGCCAGTGTCGCAGCACGGCTGACTTCACCGGTGACGTAATTAATGTTATTGGGGTCGACCGCATAGGCGCCCAAGGTATTCACCTTGTCTTCGGTTGTTTCAGTCTTGGTGCCCTCGCCCCAATACAGGGCGTGGTAGGTCATGAAGATGCCCGAACTGATCACCGACATCAGCGCCACAAAAACAATGAACGCCATGATATTTTTCATGACCCTGCGACGCAAGATCCAGAAGACCCCCAAAGGCAGCCACAGGAAAACCGCCTTGACCTCTCCCAGCAGAATGATCGCCAGGCCAATCACAAAGACGAACACCACCTGCCACAGGGGGCTGATACCGCGTACCCAGCGCGCCAGCATATACAGCATGGCTGCGACGGTAAATAGAACCAGTACCGGACTCATATTCGCACCGAAAGAACCGACGACACTATCCCAGCCCAGGCTGCTTATCATGAAGAAGTGCTGATATACGACCAGCGGAAGTTGCATAAACGCAATGACAACCACCATCGACCACAAGAGCAGCAAGCGTTTGTCGGACCATTCGAACCAGTACATGGCAAACAGCACGCCAAACATTGGCAAGCAGAAACGCAGGGTGGAAATCAACTGCCCAGTCGTGGCGTGACCGAGAAAAATACTGAAGGCATAAAATGCCAAATATATCCACACGGCGACAATGACGCGCGTCGCGCCCTGGGAGTGGGCGCCCAAATGATCGCTCCCCAAGCGGTTCGACAAGCTCGCCTCGAGAATGGCCCGGGCAAAAAACAGGGCGCTCAGCCCGCTGGCCATCCATGTTGCCAAACGCATCTCGAAAAAAAACTGGACAGCGCCTGAGATGAAAAACACAGCGAAGAAAAGGATAGGCATCAATTTTTTCGTGCTCACCAGCAGCAGGATCGGTATGAAGATCAGCGCGCCGGTCAGTACAACGGTCAGCTGTATCTCCCCAAGAGCGATAACCATGCCAAGCACGAGCGCCGTCGCCAATCCTCCAAGAATCAGCAAAAAGGCGCTCAGGCCAGGCATGCCCTGTTTGGCCTTGCCTGGCCTGGCCCGTACGGCTTGCGCAGGGGTGGCGTTCAAACGCAGTTTCTGGGGGAAAAAACTCATATATATTCCATGCACGGCGTGGACGCCGGGCTCAAAAGGTGAAACGCTGTCAGAGCACCGGCTACAGCGCGGTGCCGGCAAAGTGCTGGCGCAAGTTCGCAGGCATGGCCTGCAGCAACTGTTCAACAAACGCCTGCTGCAAACGATAACCCTCTTCTGTATCGCCGCCGATACTCGATACCCGCATCAGAGTTGCGTCGGGAATCAGGCCCCGCATGGCATACGCCAGCTTGGCCTTCTTGACTGCCCACAAAGTGGGGACCGCCTGGTCGCCAACGACGACCCAATACGTGATCGGCTCAATACGGCTATTGAGTGTGGCGACCATGCGGGACGCGGATATCGCACCTGCCTTGGTAGGCAGCGATATCTGGGTCGTCTCGCCTACCGCAAAACCCTGTCCGCCATAGCAGCCCTCCGGGAAATGCACGGACAGATCGTCGCGCTGGTCGGTACCGTAGGCGATCGACAGCATGATGCGCTCGCCCTGCGAGTTCACATACGTGCGCGACAAGGTTTCGGCATAAATTTTATTGAGTTCTGCGAGCGTGGTGGGGTTGATCACCGCAGCGATCTGGGTCGTATCTTCCTGCCAATCGCCAAACTTGGCCGGAATCGCCGTACTAAGGATGACCCGCGCACGCGTATCGGCCAGGCGCATCGTGGGCGTGACCGCTTTGGTACACAAGGCGCCGACCAGCATCATGGCCGCCATGGACCAGCTGATCATCGTACTCTTTTTCATGAAGCCACCTTTCGGGCATGCCACAACCGTGCCAGCCACTGCAGCAAGGAGTCCAGGCTCAAAATCAACACCAGCGCGCTAATGAATAGCACCATCCCCGCAAAACCATGCAGGAAACCCTGTCCTGCGGCATCGCCGAAATAATAAGTGACCAACGTCAATGTGACCACGCGCATCACGTTTGCGGTAAAGGAAATAGGAATAATCAGGATCGCCAGGCCTATATTGCGGATAGCCGAGGTATGACGCACCAGATTCAGATAGAACAGGCCAAGCGCTTCCAGCGTCAGCAGCGTTTGCAGACCAGCACAAGCGTCGGCTACCAGAAGCTGATACTGGCCGATCTGCAAAATCACGCCAGTGCGTGCTATCGGATAGCCGAACCAGTACAGGATATGCTCACACACATACGAGACAGCCATCTTCATTGGCAAGGTCAGCGCACTGACGACCGAGCTTGGCAGCGGAATCATGAACAACATGAAGAAGAACGGAAACCAGGCCACACGCAGCGCCTCCACGCCCAGCTTGAGCACCAGGATGGCAGCCGTGAGCATGACAAAGGAGCCAATCTCGAAGGCAAGAATCTGCTGGGAACGGCCAACAATGTAAATCAGAAGCCCGGCGACGAACAGCACCCAGCCCAACAGTGGGGCACGGTTAAATTGCGCGACGGCCAATATCCGTTCGCGCTGGCGCCAGATGAGCCAGAACGCGAGCAGCAGAATAATGGGACCGTGCGCCTGTTCCTCGGTCATCCAAATGCCGGTAAACAAGCCGTAAAACGATGGCACATACAGCACTGCGAATCCGACCACGATAGGCAGCCATTCAAGCAGCAAATCGCGGCCTTGCAGGCTACTCCCCAGGTCAGGTCGAGTGCTCGTACTCATCAGAAGTCTACCAGTACCGAGCCGATTACTTGCGCGCCGCTATGCAGCATCTGTTCAGTCATGGCATTGATGTCGGCGACCGGAGTGTGATTCTTGCGTGCCACCAGCAGTACGCCACCGGTGCGCGCGGCCAGGGCCAACGCATCGGAACCGAGCGAGAATGCCGCCGAGTCATACAGCACGACGTCATACGTCGCTTCGAGCTCGGTGCGCAAGGTGGAAAATGCCGGGCGGCTCAACAGTTCCTGCGGATTCGGCGGCAAGGTGCCAGCGCCCAGCACGGACAGGTCGACAAACGATTCGATGCGCGTAATCACATCGCGTTCGGCCCGACCGGCCAGGATGTCCGACAAGCCCTGGCGGCCTTCCATGCCGAAAATCTCGTGCTGGCTGGGATTACGCAAGTTTGCATCGACCAGCAGCGTCTGTTCGCCCAACTGGGAAAATACCACGGCCAGGTTGGCAGCAAACAAGCTGGTGCCGTCACCATCATTGACACCGACCACCACCAGGGATTTTCGACCCAGCGCCATCCAGCGCAACATCAGCTGGCTGCGGATGGCGCGCAAGGTTTCCACCTGCGGGCTGAAAGGCTGGTAGGCAGCGATCAGCTTGTCGGAATACTTGCCCTCTCCCTGCTGCAGATAAGGATAATCAAACTGGCGCGCCAGGACTTGCTGGATATCCGCCTCAGTCACCAGCCCAAGACGCTGGGCGGCCTCGCCGAAGCGTATGCCCAACTCCTTTTGCATGCGCAGGACACGTTCGGCACTTTCAGGCGTGATCTTGCCCAAGGAAAGCAAAAGTGCACCGATGCTTGAGTCGGCAGTCCGCGGCGTCGCAGATACTAGCGGTTGCAATGCTGGATTCATATTATCCCCAATACTTAATTACTTAATTAAAACGCAAACTGCGCGGCAACAACGATTTAAATCGGTTCAGGCGCGGACGTGTCGGCGCACTCCAGTCGATCGAACCGAGCACAGGCAATTGCAACAATTCGCTCAGGTCAGCTTCCGAACGCACGCGGCGGTCCAGCATTTCCGCCAGCAAGGAAAAGCCCACACCGAGCAAGCCGCCCAGGAACAGGGCCAGCAGCGTATTCAACATGACCTTTGGGCCAGCAGGCTTGATCGGTGCAACGGCAGGGTTGAGCAGGAATATATCGGATTGTTCAGACTTGCCCTCGATACTGGTCTGCGAGAAGCGCTGCGAAGCGATATCGAAGGCGCGTTGGGCGCTTTCCACATCTTTTTGCATCACGCCCATTTCGTCACGGGTACGGTTCAACTCAAGCACCTTGTTTTTTTGTGCCGTCAACGCGGCGCGCACCGAGCCTTCGCGCTGCTGCATGATGCCGGCGTTCTTGCTGACCGAATTTGACGTCACGCGCGTGCTGTCAGCCAGTTCGCTGCGCATGCGTTCGACCTCGGCGCGCAGGCTTTCGTATTGAGGATGATTGCGTCCCAGTCGCTGCCCCATCTCGGCAAGCCTCGATTCAGACGTTGCCAGGCTCAGCTTCAAGTTCTGGACCAGCGGGTTCGACGCCACATCGGGCGACTCAGAGCCCGCATTGCCTTCGGCCATGCGCTGGCGCGACGACGCCTCCATCGACAGGCCTTGCGCGGCCACCAATTGAGCGGATAGATCGTTCAAGCGGTTCGATTCCACGTCGAGGCGGTTATCCACGCTGACAATACCGTGCTCTTGCTGGTACTTCGACAAGCGGCTTTGCGCCGCTTCCAGGCTGTCACGCAACAGTTTCGTTTGCTCATTGAAATACACGGCCACCTTTTTCAATGGATCGACTTTCAGCTGAGTACTGGTTTTTTGGTACTCATCAGCAAAAGCATTGGCGATGGCCGCGACAAACTGCGGGTCGTTGCCCTTGAAGCTGATATCGACCACGCTGCTTTCGCGCGACGGCACGATTTCCAGCTTGGACAGCAACAGATCCGCCAGCCAGTCGCGCACGGTGCCCTGGCCTTCAGTCACCTCATTGAACTGGGCAATGACGGCGGGACTTTCCGCCAGCCGCAGCTGATCGACGACCTTCAGCGCCACGTTCTTGCTGCTGATAATGTCGATTTGCGTCGACATATAGCCCGGCAACAACTGCATAGGCAATGCCAGTCCGGTCACTGGATCGACGCCCTTGTAGCTGATCAACACGGACGCCGTACCCTTATAGGTCTTGGGCAGCATGAGGCTCACCACCACCGTCGCCCCGACTGTGATGAGCAAAGTGAATAGCAAGATTCGTTTGCGGACAAACAAGACGAGCAAAAACTGGTGGAAATTCATAATTAACTCTCATATCAGTAAAACAAAGCCAGTCAGGCCGGCGCGCCGGAACTATGCAGCTTAAAACAAGCTTTCTTTGACATACACGACATCATCGACCTGGATGACGTCGTCATGCTTGGCATCGAGCACTTGCATGACACCTGCAGCATCGCGGCGCTTGATGCGCACGCCACGCTCCGTACCGCGCTGCGTCAAACCTCCGCCAACGGACAGGGCTTGCAACACAGTCATCGAGCGCTCCAGGCGGAATGCACCCGGACGCTGCACTTCGCCATAAATATAAAAACGTGGCGCACGTTCGACATACAGGATATCGTTGCCAGCCAAGTCAAAGTCGCGGGCCAGATCTGCACTGCGCATCATGTCGACGATGTCAACAGTCTCTTTGGTGGTGGTGTCAGCGCGCTTGCGTATCAGGCTAACCACATCTCCGGCGTCAGGACCTTGGCCGCCAGCCATGGCCAGAATATCGAGCAGGCTACGCTTGCCCTCGATCGGATAGCGACCAGGCCGATTTACCTGACCCAGCACGGACACTTGCTGGCTCTGCAATGCAGTCACAATGATATTAACTTGAGCCTTGCGTAAAAAACCTCCACTTTCGAGCGCCTGGCCAAGCTTTTTCTCTGCCGCAGCAACAGACAAGCCTCCCACAGCTACTGCCCCTACCAGGGGGAATGTTATGTTACCGGCCTCGCTGACACGTGTTTCCAGGCCAAGATCAGGACTGCCATACACGGAAATCTTCAGCACATCACCAGCACCGAGCAATACCTCGGCGGCACCTGCCATACCAACGCTGCAGGCCATCAGTGCAGCTGCTATCCACATTGCAAGTCGTTTCATGATTTGCTCTATCCTTTTAAAAACTCTGTTGTACCCCAAAATACCTGCCTGCACTTACTTCAAACCAAGCCCGGCGCGCGCATTCACCTCGCCATTATCAGCCGACGGCGCCGGTGGTGCAGCGACGGGCGGTGCCGGCACCGGCACTGAAACGCCTGCCGCGGATGCGGATGCGGATGCTGACTTCTCGGTCTTGTTCAGGTATTCGATCTTGGCGCTGGCGCGCAAGCGTTTCAGCTCGGCTTGCGCGGCATCCTTGTTCTTCTTATTGAAGAGGAATTGTTCGATCTGCGGCGTCGCTTGCGCCAGCACCACCGGGCTATCCTTGATATCGGCCAGGGAAATCAATAAGGTACGCTCACCTTCGCGGACGATGAACAGCTGACCTGCCGGCATAGATGCCAGCTTGGCGCTCAATTCAGGCGCGAGATCGGCACTGGTACGCGACAGTTGCATCCGGCCAAACTTGACATGATGGGCGTCCAACCATGCCGCCACTTCTTCCAGCGACTTCGCACGATCCATCGCCGCCTTCAGATCATCATTCATGTCCGCCGTGGCGATGAGCAGTTGACGCATATCAAACTGCTTGCGCTGGCTAAAGTACTGCGGA
Source organism: Janthinobacterium sp. 75 (assembly GCF_004365495.1). Lineage (NCBI taxonomy): Bacteria > Pseudomonadati > Pseudomonadota > Betaproteobacteria > Burkholderiales > Oxalobacteraceae > Janthinobacterium > Janthinobacterium sp. 75. The sequence continues at coordinate 79,966 of NZ_SORD01000002.1, forward strand.
TTCTTGTTAAAGTACTCTTCCACCTCGGCCGCTGTCGGCTTGGCGATCGCACCGATGCGTTTTTGCATGTAGGCCTGGGCAATGATCAAGGCCTTGGCACGCTCAATTGCTTGCACCACTTTGGGGTCACGGTCGATTTTGTCTTTGACGGCCTCATTTTGTAATAACTGGCGGTCGATCAACGACTCCAGCAATTGCTTGCTGGCCGTCTCTTGCTGAACTGCGGGTACATTGGCATGCTGCAACTCGTCATTCAGTTGCAATACCGTAATTTCCTCACCATTGACGCTCGCCAATGCCTGGCCGACTCTTTTTTCCTTGCCGCCACAGGCAGACAATCCGACAGCGACCAATAAGACCAATGCAACACCCGACCATCGCGTATTGGCGACTGATCTGCGGAGTGTCAAACCAGAGTTGTGAAAATGATTCAAAATTACTCCTTCGATTTAGCTTCCAAAAACGCAATTAATTACCAAAAAGCAATATCCTACCGACATGGAGCATTGCCTAAAACAACACGCATCTTCAGAAATTAGTGATCTGATGCAAACAATTATCAATATAATAAAATATCATACACAAAATACAAGGAAATGGGAAATCATTTGCTTAAAAATCTACGAAGAAGGTTTTAATACAACTGTTTCTGGTGTCGACTTGTCGAAAAAGTCCCCCCGAATGGACCACTTCCCAAAGTGCAATATTTTTAAGCAATAGCCTTCTGTGTACGCAATAGATCTTGCTCAGACGCAGCTGATACGCGGGTAGCCTGCAGTGGATGCAGGCAAGGAAGGGTCGGTACAAGACGCGAACCCATAACAGGCATAGGCACTAGGTCAGAGGCGGGGGCTACAGGTAATCCCGAGGATGACCTGTGTGCGCATATTTTATCGCGTATTGACTGAGCGCAAAATAAATCCCTCCCCCTCCGCCTGCCTGTCAATGTGCATTATCGCGTTTCAGCACCACCTTCACGGTCCGCATGATGATCCACAAATCGAGCCATAATGACCAGCTACGCAAGTAATCGAGGTCAAAATGAATGCGTGCCTCCATCTTGTCCAGGGTCTCCGTCTCACCGCGCAAGCCATTGACTTGCGCCCATCCAGTGATGCCAGGTTTGACTTTGTGGCGCAACATGTAGCCTTTGATCAACTTGCGGTACTGTTCGTTGTGCGCTACCGCATGCGGACGCGGCCCGACAATACTCATACGCCCTTGCAGCACGTTGATAAACTGCGGCAATTCATCAAGCGAACTCTTGCGCAGAAAAGCGCCAATGGGGGTCAGGCGCTGGTCATTCCTGGTGGCCTGCACCACCTTGTCGCCATCCTCGCTAACGGTCATTGAGCGAAATTTATACACAATAATCTCCTCGCCATACAGGCCATAACGGCGCTGGCGGAAAATCACGGGCCCCTTCGAAGTCAACTTGACGGCGATGGCGATGACCAGCATCACGGGCAGTAACATAATCTGGATCAATAGACCCAGCACGATATCGCTACTGCGCTTGACCATGCTGTTAAAGCCCGTGAACGGCGATTCACGGATGGCGATCACGGGCATGCCGCCCACGTTGTCGAAACGCGCCTGCATCAGATCGAAAATATAAATATCGGGCAAGAAGTACACGGACGCCGTCGTATCTTCGAGCTCATCGAGCATCTTGCGGATGCGCGGCTGGGCCGAAATCGGCTGGCTGATGAATATCATCTTGATATTATGTTCGCGCACATAGGCGGCTATATCGCTCATTTTACCCAGCATGGGCTCGCGCATCCTCTCAGGCCATCGGTCATCCGTACGATCGTCGAAAAAGCCGCGCACGCTCATGAAGAGATTCGGATTGCGCTCGATGATGGTGGCAAACTTCAGGCTGGCGTCATTGGCTCCGATAATGACCACCGAGCGCACTTCGCTTTCACCATCAGGACGCAGGCTGAACTTGCGCCCCGCCAAGTGCCCTGCCAGCAACACAAATGGCGTGAGGATAAACCAGGCCAGTACCACCTGCGTATCAAAGTGATAGGTGAGGCCCGTGGCCGAGCCGAGGAAGGTCAGAATGAGCGCGGTGATCGTCCAGGCCACCAGAATATCGCGCGCATAGGCCAACATGCGCCCGCTGCGCCAGGTACGGTAAGGATCGACGTGATGGAACACCGTCGACGCAATGAAGACGGCGAGTATCATCAACACCAGCGTATAGCCGGTAAACGGCGCGCCGGACATGAGCGTCAGCAGATACAGCAGGCCCATGATGATCATCGGATCGAGGACGCGCTGAAAAAACGAGATCAGAGGTATATCATTGACAGTCATGTTGATCTTTAAAACTGTACGCTGCCATTGAAGGAAATACCCTTGGCACGATAGCCGCCGCTATCGACGATGGCGACGCCATCGCGCCGCTCGTGGAACAGGCGTACGCCAAGCTGGACTTTCGGATGTGGCGCATACGTGGCGCCAAGCGAGGCGGTACGGGTGGTGTCGCGGCCGTCACCAGGCAGCACCAGGCCGCTGACGGCAGAGAAATCGCGCCGTTCCTGGCGCAGCTGCGCATCGACGCTCACCTTCGACGTGGCCGCCCACGTGGTGCCCACGCTGGCGCCAGTGTTCAGGCTGCTCGTTACCAGCGAATTGTCGACCGAACCAAATTCGCGCCAGACGACGCCCGTGAAATTGACCTTGCCCAAAGGCTTCCAGTACACGCTCAGCCGGCCATTCGTGCCGCTGGCATCGTGCCCGGACAGCAAGCTGTTACGGTGGCGCACCCAGCCGCCCAGAAACTCCATCTGCGTGATGCCGCTGAGCTCCCAATACACGTTTGCCTTGATCTCGTCCTGGGTATAGCCATTACCGTAAATGCTGGTATCGAACGCATTGCGGTTCGGATAGTTGCCGTTCAAGTGACGTAACTGCAGGCCGATGCGGCTATTGCTGGGCGCCAGGTAGTCGACGCCAAATTCCGTCGCGTCTTCCGTCCAGTTGGAAAAAGCCTGCGAGGGCAAGTCGTACGAATAACGGTTGCGCGACAGGCCGCCGCGCACGCGCCAGCTGGGGTGGAAGCGCCAGGCGCCATTCAGGTATTCTTGGCGCTCCGTGCGCAAATTGCGCAAAGTGCTCTGAAAATCGTTGAACGGCGTCAGGCTCTGCGAATAACTGGCGCCCACATGGCCTTCGAGGTGGTTGGCGATGTGCCACTCCAGGTCGGCCAGGTAATCCTTGCCATCGTAGTCGAACTGGCTGAAGCGGTTGAAGCTCACCTTCGACCACTTGGCCTGGCCCGTCAGTATCTGGCGGCCGATGGGACGGTTGAACAGGAAGCCCGCCTGCAGCATCTTCGACGTGTCCGAGCGGGGGCCGGAAAAACCCGGCACCACATCCGGCAAGCGCATCAGGTTGTCATCGTACGAGTACGTCGCGGCAACGAAAGGCTTGATAGTGTCGCTGATATCGGCCAGCGCGGCGCCACTGGCAAAGGTGCTGGCCAGAAAGAGTGCGCCGTGCAGGCATGGGCTTGCCGAGATGGCAACGGCAACGGCTTTTTTACGCAAGGAATTCAACATGGATTTTATCTTCGAAAGATCACACAGTTGATAGGCAATACTACCAGTAAATCCAATGCCCACCAGAAATAATCCAGAGCCCCAGCACGCCGTTCGTCACGCCATGCGCGAGGATAGGCGACCACAGGGACTGGCTACGCATGTACAACAAACTATATGCAGCACCGGCCACGATGCCGGCCAGCCATAAATTATGTTCAAAGCCAAACAGCAACACGCTGATGACGAAGGCCTTGGCGCTGGCGAGGCGGGGATCAGCCCGCAAAAAATCCTGCTTGTCGATCCAGCGCAACAGGAAGGAGCGCCAGAACAACTCCTCCATCACGGGCACCACCAGCGCGGCACCGGCGATACGCAGCAGCACCAGGCTCCACTCGATACGGCCATCGTTGCGCGGATCGTAGCCATCGGGATTGCCAATGCGCATCCAGTGGGCGTCGAGATTGATCCACAACAGAAAAACAACAACACCCGCGACCAGCGCCCCGAGAATGGCACGCGCGCCCAGCGGCGTCCACATCAATTCCGAATAACTGCGGCGCCAGTACAACAACATGCCCAGCACGACGCCGATCTTGACGGCATACAGCCAGCGCAAATCCTGCGCGGCAACGCCCAGTCGACCGAGCATGTCGGCAATGAAAATGAAGGAGAGATAGGCCAGGAATGGCGCTACCCGGGGCAAGGCGGCGCGGTCAAACATCTTGCCGCGCATCGGAGGTGGAGCCACGCGCCGGACGCGATGGTCCGGAGCGCGTGTTTTTCATGACAAACATGCATACCCCGATGTAATAAATATAATTATATAATTATATCAAGCCGTATCGTTGCCGTGGCAAATATCCTGGCTTAATTACAACAAGGTATACAAAAAAGCATCAACCGTTGGCGCGCGCCTCGATCTGCTCCCATTTTTCCAACGCTTCCAGCAATTCGCCTTCGATTTCGGCCACGCGGGCGTTCAAGCGCTTGCCTTCGGCTGGCGTCTTCTTGTAGAAGTCCGGATGCGACAGCTCGGCGGCCAGCACCGATTGCTCGTCTTCCAGCTTGGCAATCAGCTTGGGCAATTCTTCCAGCTCGCGCTGTTCCTTGTAGCTGAGCTTTTTCTGCTTGGCGGCCGGTGCGGCAGCCTCGACCTTCACGGCCGGCTTGCTGGCTGGCGCCGTGGCGATCGGCAAGGTGCGCACGCGCTCCCAGTCCGTGTAGCCGCCGACGAATTCACGCCACTTGCCCTCGCCTTCGGCGACGATCACCTGCGTGACCACGTTGTCGAGGAAAGTGCGGTCATGGCTGACCAGGAAGACGGTGCCCGTGTACTCTTCCAGCAACTCTTCCAGCAATTCCAGGGTATCGATATCCAGGTCATTGGTCGGTTCATCGAGCACCAGAACGTTGGCCGGCTTGGCGAACAGGCGCGCCAGCAGCAAACGGTTGCGCTCGCCACCGGATAGCGACTTGACGGGCGAACGGGCGCGTTCCGGCGCAAACAGGAAGTCGTTCAAATAGGTCATCACGTGACGGCGCTGGCCATTGATCTCGACCCAGTCGCTGCCCGGCGCGATAGTTTCCATCAAGTTCGCTTCTTCGTTCAACTGCGTACGCATCTGGTCGAAATACGCCACTTGCAGCTTGGTACCCAGGCGAATAGTGCCCGTGTCCGACTCTTCCTGGCCCAGGATCATCTTCAGCAACGTGGTCTTGCCGGCGCCGTTGGCGCCGATCAGGCCGACCTTGTCGCCACGCAAGATGGTGGCGCTGAAATCCTTGACAATGACCTTGTCGCCGTAGATCTTCGAGACGTTTTCCAGGTCCGCCACGATCTTGCCCGAGCGTTCGCCTGCCGACACGTCCAGTTTTACCTGGCCCTGCTGGTCGCGGCGCGCATTGCGCGTCAGGCGCAGCGCTTCCAGGCGGCGCACGCGGCCTTCGTCACGCACGCGTCGCGCCTTGACGCCCTTGCGTATCCACACTTCTTCCTGCGCCAGGAACTTGTCGAACTTGGCGTTTTCCACTTCTTCGATTTCCAGCTGCTCCGCCTTGCGCGTCTGGTAAGCCGTGAAGTTGCCCGGATACGACAGCAAACGGCCGCGGTCGAGCTCGATAATGCGCGTGGCAACGTTGTCGAGGAAGGAGCGGTCATGGGTAATGAACAGTACGCTGCCCTTGAAGTCGCGCAGCAAGCCTTCCAGCCACAGGATGGAACTGAAGTCCAGATGGTTGGTGGGCTCATCGAGCAGCAGCACATCGGGCGCCGACACCAGCGCGCGCGCCAGCGCCACGCGCTTTTGCATCCCGCCCGACAGGGTTTTCATCAGCATGTCGCCCGTCAGGTTCAAACGGTCGAGCACGGTTTCCACCTTGTTCGGCAAGCTCCATGCATCGGCCGCATCGAGTTTCACCTGGATGTCGTGCATGCGCTCCATCAATTCGTCGTCATTGCCTTGGCCAAACTGGCCCGTCAATGCGTCATATTCCTTCAGCCAGGCCTGCGATTCGCCCATGCCGGAGGCGACAGCGTCGAACACGGACATGTCCGGGTCGAATTGCGGCTCCTGCTCCACATAGGCGATCTTGATGCCTTGCTGCATCACCAACAAGCCGTCATCGAGCTTGAACTTGCCCGAAATAACCTTCAAGAGCGACGATTTACCCGTGCCGTTGCGACCGATCAAGCCGACCCGCTCCGTGGTTTCCAGTGAAAATTCCGCGTGATCGAGCAGCGCGACGTGACCGAACGCAAGTTGCGCCGATGAAAGAGAAATGACAGCCATAATGAGTAAGAGTGCTCGGGCGCCGTTCCCTGCACACCGCGTGGTGCACAAAACAGCCGCCGATTAGATGAATGAAGCACGCATTGTACCGATAACTCGGACTTCAATCGCCATCGACCAGTAACTTTCGCCCGCAGGGACTCGGGCCGCCGACGCGCGCTGCGTGGAATGTGGTGTCGCCAGCAGGAATCGAACCTGCATTTAAGTCTTAGGAGGACCTTGTACTATCCATTGTACGATGGCGACACGCGCAGCGGCATTATACAGGCTAGTGCCGGCCATTAACAGTCCGGCAAGCGGGCATGTGCGTGGGGCCAGCGCCTCAGTGCCCTGCCACCTGGCGCAATGGCGCTGGCACGCCGGGCGATGCCGAAGGCAGCAAGGGCAGGATTTGCTGTGCCGCCAGCTTGTGCGCCACCGGATTCCAGTGGCCGTCCACCGGCAGGAAATCCATGCGCTCGCGTTGTTGCTCCCAATGGCGCGCGAATACGGGCTGCATGTCCACCACCTGATAGCCGTGTCGCCTTGCACTCTGGATAAAAAATGCGCGATCGCCCGCCTTCCAGTTAGGCACAGCCTTTTGCGGCGCGTACAGCATGTTCCGGTCAGCATCGACCAGGAAGATAATGCGGGTATCGCCAGCGCCGCCCAGCGCGCGCAATTGCGTCATGTAGTACTCAAGCGCGGCGGCGCGGCGCGCATCAGGCGCGCCGGCGACCGTATCCTGCGCAGCAGCAGGAGGGCTGCGGTGCCACTGGCTCATCAACCAGTCAGGAAATTTCAAGTTGTAATAGATATAGCGGGCCAGAGCCGAATAGGCAAGCAGCCGCTTGGCATTGGGCTCGACATAGGGAACATGCACCAGCTTGATATTGCTCCCCTCGCTGACAAACATGCTATGGCCCCGCTGCGCTGGCGCCAGGATATCGAGCATGTCCATCGGCTCGACAAACATCACTACCGTGCGCGGATGCAGCTGCGCACGCGTATGACGCAACACTTCCAGGGCGTCGGCAAACCCGTTGCCCGAGGCGGAAGCCGCATACACGCCGCCGCCCAGGGCCTGGTTCAGCTGGCCTTGCAGGGTTTCCGGATACTCCAGCATCAAGCTTTCAATAAAGCTATCGCCGATGACAAGAACGGCAGCATCATCCTTGAAATCAGGCGAGTTGGTAAAGCCTTGCCGATTCGTCTTCCCATGCCGTGCATTCGCCAGGGCCCAGCCGTGCGAATACACGTATTCCTGCTGCGGCAGATATCGGGAATACGGACGCTGCTCACTGCTCTGCTCGATGCGCAAGCCGGACACCACCGGCATGCATTGCAGGAACGCTTCCAGCGCCAGTGCCGTAACCAGCACACCCAGGCCTATCGCAAATATGGAGCGCATATTATTTATCAGAAATTAAAATACAAGAATTCAGAAACGCCACGCGTCTCGCTAATTGCCAGCAAGACCAGGCACAGCATCAACATGCCCCCGAGCAAGATGCTGCCCCGGCCACTTTCCAGTTGCTGCTCTGCCGACAGGCGCAAGCCTCGCCCCAGCAACTCATACACATTCGGCATGCAGAAGACGATGGCGGCACACACGCCTAGCCACCACAGGCAGGAACTCAGTTGCATGATGCGGTTCACACCCAGCATGCTTTCCTGCATGGCGGGCGTCAGCGTGCCACCACACATGGCCTGGAGCACGTCCAGCGCAACGTCGATCGAGCTCGCGCGAAAAAACACCCAGGCCAGCACCACAGCAAAAAACGTCGCCAATGCGCCCCCGGCGCGTACCGCCAGGTTGCTGCGCTCGCCCAACAGATGGCGCAGTGCATGGTTGACGATCAGATACAAGCCGTGCAAGCCCCCCCATACCACGAAGGTCCAGTTGGCGCCGTGCCACAGTCCGCCCAGCAGCATCGTGATCAGGAGGTTGCGGTATCGCAAGAACCCGCCCTTGCGGTTCCCACCCAGGGGGATATACAGATAATCGCGCAGGAAATTGGACAGCGTGATATGCCACCTGCGCCAGAAATCGATGATCGAGGTCGCCTTGTATGGCGAGAAAAAGTTAATGGGCAAGATAATGCCGAACATATAGGACAGGCCATAGGCCATGTCGCAATACGCCGAGAAGTCAAAATACAGCTGAAAGGTATATGCCAGCGCACCGGCCCAGGCCTCCAGCATGCTCAAATGGGCGTGATGAAGATCGAAGACGGGAGCGACGTAGCGTGCGATCCCATCGGCCAGAATGACTTTCTTGAACAAGCCAATCGTGAAGAATGAAAGGCCAACGATCAGGCGCCCGCGGCTGAAAACATGGGATTCGGCCTGCACGAACTGCGGCATCATCTCCTTGTGATGCAGGATGGGACCGGCGATCAGGTGGGGAAAGTAGGTGACGAACAAACCATAGCTTTCCGGTTGATAGTCCTTGACTTTGCCGGCGTGGCAATCGACCAGGTAGGCGATTTGAGTGAAGGTGAAAAACGAGATACCAATAGGCAAGGTAATGCCCAGGGGCTGGAATGGCGCCCCCGTCAGGTTGGCAACAATGCTGATCAAAAAATCAAAATACTTGAAAAACACCAGCAGCGACAAATTGAAGGCGAGTCCGGCCCACAGCCAGCGCTTGGCCTCGCGCTTGCGGCCCGCCTCCTGACGGGTCGAGACAACCCGGCCAATGCTGAAATTGCAGCAGACTGAGAGCAGCAGCAGCGGCAGATAGGCGATATCCCAGTAACTATAGAATGCCAGTGAGGCCAGCAACAGGAAGATAATGGATAAGCGCAGTGAATATTTTGACAGGAGAAAATATCCCAGCAACGCCAACGGCAAGAACACCAGAAAGAACGGAAATGAATTAAATAACACGGTGCGATTCCATAAAATTGCTTATACGTAACGCTTTAGCGGCCAGTAATGGCAAGTTTATGCTGTTGACGGCAATGTTTGTTTATTATTCTCAACTTGATGACGAGACGAACTCTTGCCCGCCCGGCCTGCCGGTATGCGCAGCACGGCCGCGACCACGCGCACCGTCGCAGTCAGCCATCCCTGCGTACCATTTTCGCCACACTGCGGATCCCGTAAAAGCGCGCCGCCTTACTTGACATGCAACGTTGCAAACGGCGCCACGCCGAATTTCCTGCGCCGCACGGCGCCTGCACCGACAAGCAACAAGCCAGCCAGCAACAGCTGCAACATCGCCGGCTCGGGCACGGCACTGATGGAAAATATCTGGATGGCACCATAGCTCACATCGTAGCCCTTCCAGATGGAGCCATCGAGCAAACTGACGCCAGTCGATGGCTGTCCAAGATAATTGTAGGTGTAAAGCAAAGAGCTGCCGCCGTTCGTCAGATCCCGCGGAACATACAAATCATGCCCATAGCCGAAGGTAGGGCCATAATCGGCATTGTTGTACGTTTGATCTTTGCCGATGCCATCGCCATTGAAGTACTGCTTCAATTGCGGCAGCATGAAACCGCTCGTCAAGTTGAACAGGAAGGCCGTGCGGGCACTATCGTCCATCGTCACATGCATGCCATCGGTGGAACTCCAGCTTTGCGGATTATATCCACCCACGAGCCAGGTCTGCCCAGAGCTGTTGCTTGCCTCCATGACAGAAAAAGTGCGCCCCTTGCCATCGGAAGCCTTGTGAAAATCCAGCGAAGTATCACCGGCCGCCTTGGTATAAATATTATTCAAAGACAACTGCCCTTCACCGAGCCAGTTTTCCAGTTGCGTTTGGTAGGCGGGAGTGAGTAGTGACGTACCGGAATCGGCCTGGGCACCCAGACACACACAGGACATCGCCAACACCGCACATCTTGCTGCTCTGAAATTGTTCCGCATCTTGCACCTCAATTATCAATATGGTAAAACAACGCATCATTTACGATTACCAATATAACACGATAGATGGTATTTTTATATTTATAATTTAGATATCAAAGAGCAATATTTCGTGAAGGAAATTTAGTCAGGCAGCACGGCCGTCACTTCGATTTCCACTCTGGCACGATCCTCGATCAGGTCGGCCACTTGCACGGCCGTCATGGACGGGTAGTGCTTGCCTATAATTTCCCGATAGGCCACGCCGATTTGCGGGTACGCCGCCACATACTCCTTCTTGTCGAGCACATACCAGTTCATGCGCACGATGTGCTCGGGCAAGGCGCCCGCCTCGGCCAGCACGGCGACGATATTCTGCAGCGCCTGGCGCACCTGCCCCGCGAAATCGTCCGTGTGAAACTGGCCCTGTGCATCCCAGCCTATCATGCCGCTGACGTACACCGTGCGTCCGCTGGCGGCCACGCCGTTCGCATAGCCGCGCGGCCTGGCCCATCCCGGTGGTTGTAAAACTTGCATATTGCTTCCCTCATTGTTCATGCCGTTCATGCGTTGGCCGCCTCGCGCAGCAATTCGCGCGCGATGATCAATTGCTGCACCTCGCTGGCGCCTTCATAGATGCGCAAGGCGCGAATTTCGCGGTACAGGCGCTCGACCGGATGCCCGCTGACTACGCCCATGCCGCCAAACATCTGCACGGCTGCGTCGATCACCTGCTGCGCTGTTTCCGTGGCCGTCAGCTTGGCCATGGCCGCTTCCTTTGTTACCTTGCGCCCCTGGTCGCGTTGCCAGGCGGCGCGGTAGGTGAGCAGCGCGGCCGCGTCGATGCCGGTGGCCATCTGCGCCAGCTTGGCCTGCGTCAGCTGGAAGTCCGCCAGGGTCTGGCCGAACATCTGGCGCTTTGTCGCGTGGCGTAGCGCTTCATCGAAGGCGCGCCGCGCAAAACCCAGGGCGGCGGCAGCCACCGACGTGCGGAACACGTCCAGTGTCGCCATCGCCACCTTGAAGCCCTGCCCCGCTTCGCCCAGGCGCTGCGACACGGGCACGCGGCAATTGGCAAAACGCAGGCGCGCCAGCGGATGCGGCGCGATCACGGCGATGCGTTCGGCGATCTCCAGTCCGGGATTGTCGGCGTCGACGATGAAGGCGCTGATGCCGCGCGCGCCCGGCGCTTCGCCCGTGCGCGCAAACACCACGTAAAAGTCGGCGATGCCGCCGTTCGAGATCCACGTCTTTTCGCCGTCGAGCACATACTCGTCGCCGTCGCGGCGCGCCGCGCACGCCATCGCCGCCACGTCAGAGCCGGCCTGCGGCTCGGACAGGGCAAAGGCGGCGATGCGCTTGCCGCCGGCCACGTCCGGCAGATAGCGCGCCTTGTTCTCAACGCTGCCGAACAGGCCGATGGCGCCCGCCCCCAGGCCCTGCATGGCAAAGGCGAAATCGGCCAGGCCGTCGTGGCGTGCCAGGGTTTCGCGCATCAGGCAAATGGCGCGCGTGTCGATCTTGCCGTCGATGCCTGTGGCATGCGCCAGCCAGCCACCCTGCCCCAGCTGCGCCACCAGCGCGCGGCAGGCCGCATCGACGTCGGCGCCATGGGCATCGCTCAGGTGCTGCGCTGCCCAGGCATCGAGATCGCGTTCAAGTTCGGCATGGCGCGCCTCGAAAAACGGCCAGTCCAGGTAAGTCGTGTCGCGTGTATTTTTCATCGTCTTAATCGCCCTCGAATTGCGGTTTTTCCTTCGCCACGAAGGCGTGATAGGCGCGGTGGAAATCGTTGGTCGCCATGCAGATAGCCTGCGCCTGCGCTTCCGCCTCGATGGCTTCGTCGACGCCCATGTTCCACTCCTGCTGCAGCATTTTTTTTGTCATGCCGTGCGCGAAGGTGGGGCCGCTGGCCAGGCCGGCGGCGAACAGCTGCGCCGCCTGCGCCAATTCTTCCGGCTCGACCAGGCGATTGAGCCAGCCCCAGCGCTCGGCCTCCGCCCCCGGCAAGGAGCGCCCCGTGTACAGCAACTCGGCGGCGCGGCCCTGGCCGATCACGCGCGGCAGCAAGGCGCAGGCGCCCATGTCGCAACCGGCCAGCCCCACGCGGGTAAACAGGAAGGCCGTCTTGCTGCGCGCCGTGCCGATGCGGATATCGGAGGCCAGCGCCAGCATGGCGCCGGCGCCAGCGCAAATGCCGTCGATGGCGGCGATGACGGGCTGCGGGCAGGCGCGCATGGCCTTCACCACATCGCCCGTCATGCGCGTAAACGCCAGCAGGCCGGGCATATCGAGTTTCGTCAGGGGGCCGATGATGTCGTGCACGTCGCCTCCCGAGCAAAAATTATCACCGCTGCCGGTGATGACCACAGCCTTGACATCGTCCGCATGCGCCAGAGCGCGGAACAGCTCACGCAACTCCGCATACGAATCGAAGGTCAGCGGATTCTTGCGCTCGGGACGGTGCAAGGTCAAGGTGGCGACGCCGGCGTCGACGGAAAACAGAAAATGCCGCGCGACGTAATGGCCCAAGCTGGCACGATTGCCTGGCAGGTCTTGCGGCTGGCCGGGTAGATGGCGCATGGTCAGTCCTTTAGGGAGATGTCATTAAGCTGCTGCTTCATCTGCGACAGCAGGTCTATCAATTGGGTTTTGTCGTCCGGCGTCACGCCCTGCAGCAGTTCGGCGATCCAGCCTTCGTGCACGCGCGCCATTTCGTCAAAGGCGCGCCGGCCCGCTGGCGTCAGCTTGACGCTGTACGAGCGGCGGTCCTTCGGATCGACCACGCGCAGCACCAGTTTTTCCTGCTCCAGCTGGTCGGTGATGCCCGTGATATTGCCGCCCGTGACCATCATGCGCTTGGACAGTTCGCCCATGCGCAAACCATCGGGAAAGCGCTCGAGCTGGGCCATCAAATCAAAGCGGGGCAAAGTGATGCCGAAACTGGCGCGCAATCGCGTGCGCACCTCGTTTTCGATTTTCACGGTACACGACAGCATGCGCAGCCACAGCTTGAGCGACTGGTGGTGGTCCTGCGTCAGGCGGCTGGCCAGGTCCAGCACCGGTTCGGCCTGCGGGAGGTCGCGTTCATTGTCCATATTATCCATTGTCTACATGACTTCACCGCCGGCGACGGCGATCGATTGTCCATTCATGGCGGCTGACGCGGGCAGGCATAGCCAGGCCACTGCATCGGCCACTTCGCGCGCCTGTACCAGCCGCTGCTGCGGATTGGCCGCGGCCAGTTCCGCGCGCGCCGCGTCTTCGCCGCGCCCCGTCTTGCGCACGATATTCTGCACGGCCTGCGCCACCATCTCCGTTTCCGTGTAGCCGGGGCAGACGGCGTTGACGGTGACGCCGCGTGGCGCCACTTCCAGCGCCAGCGCGCGCGTCAGGCCGATCACGCCGTGCTTGGCGGCGACATAGGCGCTGACATAGCGATAGCCCTTCAGGCCCGCCGTCGACGCCACATTGACGATGCGCCCCCAGCCAGATTCCAGCATGGCCGGCATGGCGGCCTGGCAGCAGTGGAATACCCCCGTCAGGTTCACGGCCAGCATCTGCTGCCAGATGGCGGCATCGGTCTTGCCAAACGGCGCGGCGTGCGCCTGGCCCGCATTATTAATCAATATATCGATGCGGCCGAAATGCGCGGCGGCCTGCGAGAAACCCGCTTGCACGGACGCTTCCACGCTCACGTCGAGCACGCAGATGGCCACCCTGCCCGCGTGACCCGCCTCTTCCAGCTGCATGCGCGCACGCGCCAGGCGCGCGCCGTCTCGCCCGGCCAGGGTGACCCTGGCGCCCGCGTCCAGCAAGGCGCCCGCGCAGGCCAGGCCGATGCCGCTGCCGGCGCCCGTCACCAGCGCGTGCTTGTCGGCCAATGCGCCGTCCTGTTGCTCCTTGTTCATGTCATCCTTCCAGCAGCCGCGCGGCCACCTGTTGCGGGGTCAGGCCCGTGTTGGCGGCGGCCAGCTGGCGCTCGCGCTGCAGATTACGCTCCAGCTGCAGCTGCGCCGGCCGGTACTGTTTCGGCCACGCTGCACCGTCGCCGCTGTAGCCGATGCGCGCCGTCTCCGTCAGGGTCCAGGCCGGGTTGGCCAGGTGCGGCCGGCCCACGGCGCACAGGTCGGCGCGCCCGGCGGCGATGATGCTGTTGGCATGGTCAGCTTCGAAGATGGAGCCAACGGCCATGCTGGCGATGCCCGCCTCGTTGCGCACGCGGTCGGCGAACGGCGCCTGGAACATGCGCCCGTACACGGGCTGTTCGAGCTTGCTGACCTGGCCTGAAGAGCAGTCGATCAGGTCGGCGCCGGCCTGCTTGAACAGGCGCGCGATGAGCACAGCATCGTCGGGCGTGATGCCACCTTCGACCCAGTCGTGGGCCGAGATGCGCACGCTCATCGGCTTGTCCTGCGGCCAGGCGGCGCGCATGGCGCGGAATACCCGCAGCGGATAACGGCAGCGGTTTTCCAGGCTGCCGCCATACTCGTCCGTGCGACGGTTCGTCAGCGGCGAGATAAAACTCGACAGCAAGTATCCATGCGCGCAATGCAGTTCCAGCCAGTCGAAACCGGCGACGGCGGCCGCCAGCGTAGCGCGCACGAAGTCCTGCTCGATGCGCGCCAGGTCGCTTTCCGTGGCCGCGCGCGCCGTTTGTGACACGCCGGCCAGGTATTGCTGTTCGGATGCCGCCAGCAGCGGCCAGTTATCTTCCCTCAAGGGCAGGTCGATACCGTCCCACATGGGCCGCGTCGAGCCTTTCGGCCCCGCGTGGCCCAGCTGCAAGGCGATCTTCGCATCGCTGCCGGTATGCACGAAATCGACGATGCGCCGCCAGGCCTGCGTATGCGCTTCGCTGTACATGCCGGGACAGGCGGGCGTGATGCGCGCGTCGGACGACACGCAAGTCATTTCGGCAAAAACCAGTCCCGCGCCGCCCATGGCGCGCGCGCCCAGGTGCATCAGATGGTAGTCGCCCGCCACGCCATCGACGGCGCTGTACTGCGCCATCGGCGAGACGACGATGCGGTTTTTCAGCAGCACGCCGCGCAGCCTGAACGGCGTGAGCATGGGCGGCATGGCTACGTCCGGCAGCGCCACGCCGGCCTGTTCGCCCGCGCGCCGCGCCAGCCAGCGTTCATAATCGGCCACGTATTGTGGATCGCGCAGGCGCAGGTTTTCATGCGAAATGCGCTGGCTGCGCGTGAGCATGGAATAGGCGAACTGCGGCGCCTCCATGGCGCTGTAGCGCTCGACGTTTTCAAACCATTCCATGGAATTGCGCGCCGCGCTCTGGATTTTCAGCACCTCGATGGCGCGCAGCTGCTGGTAGGCGGCCAGCGCGGCATCAGTACCAGCAGCACTATCCGCATGCTGACCAAAGCAGCGCGCCAGCTCGATGGCGTCTTCCAGCGCCAGCTTGGTGCCGGAGCCAATCGAGTAATGCGCCGTGTGGGCCGCGTCGCCCATCAGCACGACGGGTACGCCATCCTGGTGATGCACCCATTGCCGGCAGACGATGCGGGGAAAGGTGATCCACTGCGCCGAGCCGCGCAAGTGCGGCGAATTGCTCAGTAAACCTTGGCCATCGAGTTCCTCGGCGAACAGCGCCTCACAAAAGGCGATGCCCTCTTCCTGGCTCATGCTGTTCAACCCCGCCGCACGCCACACGTGCTCGGGCGTTTCGACAATGAAGGTCGACGTATCGCCGTCATATTGGTAGATATGCGCCTGGAACCAGCCATATGGCGTCTGGCGGAAGGCAAACGTGAAGGCCTCGAATTTTTTCCGCGTGCCCAGCCAGACGAAGCGGCAATGGCGCTGGTCGATCTCGGGCTTGTAGCTGGCCGCATAGCGCGTGCGGATACGGCTGTTCAAGCCGTCGCTGGCGATCACCAGGTCGGCGCCGTACTGGCGCGCGATGGCCTGGTCATCCTGCGCTTCCGTCTCGAACACCAGCTGCACGCCGAGTTCCTCGCAGCGCGCCTGCAGGATATTGAGCAGGCGCTTGCGGCCGATGCCGCAAAAGCCATGTCCCCCCGAACGCACGGTCTCGCCCTTGAAGTGGATCTCGATATCGTCCCAGTGGTTAAACGCCTGCAGGATGGCGCGCGCCGTCGGCTCGTCCGCGCTGGCCAGATTGCCCAGGGTCTGGTCGGAAAACACCACGCCCCAGCCAAACGTGTCGTAAGGGCGGTTGCGCTCGATGACCGTGATGCAGTGCTCCGGGTTCTGCTTTTTCATGAGCAGGCTGAAATACAGGCCGGCGGGGCCGCCGCCGATGCAGACGATATTCATGGAGTGTCCGTGCGAAGTTTGAAGCGCTGCAGCTTGCCCGTTTCCGTGCGCGGCAGGGAAGGCAGGAAGCGGATGGCGCGCGGATATTTATAAGGAGCGATCTGCTGGCGCACGAAGTCCTGCAGTTCCGCTGCCAGCGCGTCGCTGGGTTGGAAGCCGTCCTTCAGCACCACATGCGCCTCGACGATCTGGCCACGCTCGGCATCGGCGCGCCCGACCACGCCGCATTCGGCCACGGCCGGATGACGCAGCAGCGCTTCCTCCACTTCCGGGCCGGCGATGTTGTATCCGGCCGATACGATCATGTCGTCGCTACGCGAGCGGTAATAGAAGTAACCGTCGCCATCCATCTCGAAAGTGTCGCCCGTCAGGTTCCAGCCGTTCTGCACATACTCGCGCTGGCGCGGGTCGGACAGGTAGCGGCAACCGGTGGGGCCTTTCACGGCCAGGCGGCCCGTCACGCCGGGCGGCTGCGGCACGCCGGCGTCATCGACGATGCACGCCTGGTAGCCGGGGATGGCCTTGCCGATGGCGCCGCGGCGTATGCCCTCGCCCGTGGCGGAAATGAAGATGTGCAGCATCTCGGTGGCGCCGATGCCGTCCGTCATGGCCAGCCCCGTGGCCGCTTGCCAGGCGTCGCGCGTGGCCAGCGGCAGCGCCTCGCCGGCCGACACGGACAGGCGCAGGCTGCGCACGTCGTGCTGCGCGGCCAGGGGCGCCATCTGGCGGTAAAAGGTGGGCGCCGTGAAGCAGATCGTGGCCTGGTATGCGCCGATAGCACGCAGCAGGCCCTCGGGCGTGAGTTTTTCCAGCAGCACGGTGGCCGCGCCAAAGCGCAGGGGAAACAGCAGCAAGCCGCCCAGGCCAAAGGTGAAGGCCAGCGGCGGCGTGCCGATGAAGATATCGTCGGCGCACACCTGCAGCATGGAGCGGGGAAAGCAGTCGCAGATGGCCAGCAGGTCGCGGTGCATGTGCATGGTGCCTTTGGGCACACCCGTCGTGCCCGAGGTAAAGCTGATCAG
The DNA here is from genome assembly GCF_004365495.1 of Janthinobacterium sp. 75. Taxonomy (NCBI): domain Bacteria; kingdom Pseudomonadati; phylum Pseudomonadota; class Betaproteobacteria; order Burkholderiales; family Oxalobacteraceae; genus Janthinobacterium; species Janthinobacterium sp. 75. Next base: position 97,465 of record NZ_SORD01000002.1, read on the forward strand.
GCAGACGTCGTCGGCCGCGGTGTCGAATGCGGCAAAGGGTACATCGTGGGCGGCCATGCGCTGTTCCAGTTCGGCGTTATCCGCGCCAAAGCACAGCATGGCCGGCAAGCCGGGCAATCCATCGAGTTCCCCGCGCAAGCCCTGCGCGCACAGCACGGCGTTCACTTCCGCCTTGGCGATGATGGTGGACAGTTCACGCGCGCGCAGCAGCGGCATGGTGGGCACGGCGATGCATCCGGCCTTCAGCACGGCCAGCAGGCAGGCTGCCATCATGGGTGTATTTGCGCCGCGCAGCAGCACGCGGTTGCCGGGGATCAGGCGCAGGTCCGTCCGCAGCACGTGGGCAATGCGGTCGACCTGGCGCGCCAGCTGTGCGTAAGTCCAGCGCTGGCCGTCGGCAAGGATGGCGGTGCGCTCGCCGCCACCGCTGGCAACGGCCGCATCGAGCAGCGCGGCGACGCAATTGAGACGCGCCGGATACTGCAGCTCTGGCAAGGCCAGGCACAGTTGCGGCCAGAGTGCGCGCGGCGGCAGGTGCGTGCGCGCAAAGTCGTCCTGGGGAGATGCGGTGCTAGGCGAAGGGTCGCTGCTCATGCTCATCCTGGCTGGTGACGGGCGCGTGCACAAGGCCCGGAAGCAGATACTTTAAACCTAAAGTATTTTCCCGGCAAGCAGAAAACAGCAGATTCAGTCAGGGTCGTCCTGTTTCCGCAGCCGGCGCGCCTGCTGCGCCACGCTGCGCGCCAGCGCGGCCAGGGCCGCCTGTATCTGGCCGCTATCGAGCACCGCTGCCTGCAGCAGGGCCATCATGCCGGCCTCCGCGCCATGTAGACCGAGGGTGCGGCAACCGAGGTGCAGCCGTTCGAGCTGCTGGCGCGCCTGGGCCGGCTCGCCGCGCGCCAGCAAGGCGTCGACCTGTTCGCTGGCGGCGTCGATCTGTCCCTGAAAGCCCGTCAGATACGCCAGCAGGCGTTCGCTGTCGATACCCAGCCGCTGCAAGGTGTCGCGCGGCGCCTCGGCCGGCAATGCGGAGACGTCGAAGCAGGCGTCGATATGCTGGCGCACCTGCTCCGGCTGGAAGGGCTTGACGATGTAGCCGGCAGCACCGGCCTGCACTGCGTCACGCACCGTGTCCTGGTCATTGGCCGACGACACGAGCACCAGGGGCATGGCATCGAGCGCGCTGTCGGAGCGGATTTTCTGCAGCAGCTCCATGCCGGACAGGCGCGGCATGCGCAAATCGCAGAAGCACAGCGACGGACGCAAGCCGCCTTCGAGCTGCTCCCACGCTGCCGCGCCATCCTCGGCTTCCACGATATCGTGCACGCCGCAGCTGTCGATCAGGTGCATCAATACCATGCGCGACACGACATCATCGTCAACCACCAGTACTTTCATTGCTTTCTCCATTGCCGGCAGCGTCAGGGGCCTGGCCGTCTACTTCCTAGTTTCACCGCGCGCTCGATGGCCGGCATTGCCTATTTTACATCTCCTTGCCCGAAACGGCTATTTGCGCCAACAGTGCGCGCAATTGCGGCAAATGCAAGGCCACCTGCGTCCAGCGGCCGCCGTCCGCCGCCTCTTCCATTTCCGTGCACAGTATGTGCAGCTGCGTTTCATCGAGATAGGCGGCGCTGCCCTTCAAACCATGCAACAGGCGCCCGGCGTTGTCCTTGTCCTGCGCTGCCAGGGCGGCGTCAAGTTCACGCAGGCGTCCCTCCAGGTCGGCAACGAAGGCAACGCGGATGCGCCGTTGCAGTTCGCCGCTGCGGATGGATGGGGAAGGCGCCGCGACAGGAACTGCCGGCGCGATGCCGAACAGGGCATCGAGTTCGGCCTGCCCCCGCGCGACGCCGCGCGGCGCGTTCGACGGCATGCGCGGCAACATGAAACCGCGCTGCAGCTGGCGCTCGATGGCGCGCGCCAGCAAGCCATGCAGCGCCGCCTCGTCCACGGGTTTGCTGAGGAAATCATCCATGCCGACGCCAAGATAGCGACTGCGGTCCTCTTCGCTGGCATTCGCCGTCAGGGCCACGATCATCAGTTCCTGGTCGCGCACGGGCTGGTCCGGCCAGCCGCCCACACGGATCAAACGCGTCGCCGTGGCGCCGTCCATCTCCGGCATGCGCCCGTCCATCAGGATCAGGTCATAGCGCGTATGCACGCACGCCGCCACCGCCAGCACGCCGTTGGCGACCACGTCGACCCTGTGCCCCAGCTCTTCGAGCATGACGCGGATGATGATCTGATTGGTGGGGAAGTCTTCCGCGCACAGCACGCGCAACTGGTGACTGTGCGGCGCCAACGCCACCTGCGGCACCAGCGGCGGCGCCACGCCATCGGCCAGCGGCAGGGTGAAGGCAAAGGTACTGCCCTGCCCCGGCGTGCTGGCCACCTCGATCTCGCCCTCCATCAGTTCGACCAGCTGGCGGCAGATCGCCAGGCCCAGCCCCGTGCCGCCGTAGCGCCGCGTGGTGCTGGCGTCGGCCTGCTCGAACTTCTGGAACAGGCGCGCCATCGCGTCCGCATCGATGCCGATGCCACTGTCGCTGACGGTAAAACGGATCAGATTGACACGGCGTCCGCCCCTGCCGCTTGCCACGCCGGCTCGTTCGACGCACACGCTGACGCCGCCGCGCTGGGTGAACTTGAAGGCATTGCCGACCAGGTTGACCAGCACCTGGCGCAAGCGGGTCGGGTCCCCCACCACGAAGGGCGGCAGGTCGGGCGCAAAATCGATGGCAAAACCGATGCTGCGCGCGGCCGCCTGCTCCTCGAACAGACTGACGACCGTCTCGATCGCTGCACCGAGCGCGAAGTCGATATTTTCGATACTCAGCTTGCCCGCCTCGATCTTGGAAAAATCGAGCAAGTCATTGATGATCACCAGCAGCGACTGGGCGTTGGCCTGGCCGCGCAGGATCTGCTCCCGCGTGGCATCGTGCAGCTGCTCGTCGCGCAGGGCAAAGCCCAGCATGCCGATCACGCCGGCCAGCGGCGTGCGCATCTCGTGGCTCATATTGGCCAAAAATTCCGACTTCTGGCGCGTCGCATCCTCGGCCTTGCGCTTGGCCTGGCGCAGGCTTTCCTCGTTTTTCGTCAGGCTGCTGTTGACTTGCGCCAGCTTTTCCGACTGGGCCAGCACTTCGATTTCCTTGCTCTGTAACTCGGAAGTGCGTTCGCCGACCAGTTTTTCCAGCTCGTTCTGCTGGCGCCGCAGGGCGCGCACGCGCTGCCGGTAGGCGCCATACACGGCGCCCAGCAGCAGCGCCGCCAACAGGGTACGGAACCACCAGGTTTTCCAGAACGGCGGCAGGATAGTGATGGCCAGCGTGGCGCCGCTCTCGTTCCACACGCCATCCTTGTTGGCCGCCTTGACGCGAAACACGTAATTTCCCGCATCGAGGTTGGTGTAGGTGGCAAAGCGCCGCCCCGCATCCGTCATGACCCAGTCCTGGTCGAATCCTTCGAGCCGGTAGGCGAACATATTGCGCTGGGGCGCAGCGAAATGCAGGGCCGCAAATTCCAGCGAAAAGACGCTTTCGCGGTTGGTCAGCACCAGCTGGCGCGTAAGGTCGATCGCCGTCTTGAGTACGTGCGCGAACTCGCCGCGGCCGATGGCCACTGGCTTGTTAAAAATCTGCAGCTCCGTGATGGCCACCAACGGTGGCACGCGGTTGTCGTGGATATCCTGCGGTACGAATGCCGTCATGCCGTTAAAACCGCCGAAATACATGGTCCCGTCCGACGCGCGCAGGGCCGCGCCATCGAAATACGAGCCTTCCACAGTGCCGTCGGCGCTGTCGTAATTGCGGAACAGGCCACTGCGCATGTCGAGCCGCGTGATGCCGCTATTCGTGCTCAGCCACAGCTGCTCGTTATCGTCGCCCAGGATGCTGGCGACGGCATCGTCTGCCATGCCATCCTTGCGCAAGAAGCGGCGAAAGCGGATTTCGCCTTTCGCGTTGACATCCATGCGGTTCAGGCCATTGGCCGTGCCCACCCACAGCACGCCGCGCTTGTCCTCATGCAGGTAGTGTACCTCGTCGTGGCTGAGGCTATGCGGGTTTTGCGGATCGTGACGGAAATGGCGAAAGTGGCCGCTGGCGCGGTCGAGCAAGTCCAGGCCGTGGAAAGAGCCTATCCACAGCCGTCCCTTGCCGTCTTCCAGCACGGGCCGCACCATGTTGTCGGACAGGCTGTTCGGATCGGCCGGATCGTGGCGGTAAGTGGTAAAAGCCCGGCTGACGGGGTCGAAGCGGTGCACGCCGCCCCGCGTCGAAACCCACAGCATGCCGCTGCGGTCGCTCATGACATTGCGGATGGTGTCGCTGTTCGGATCACCTGCGGCAAAGCGCATGGTAAAAAAACGCCCCAGTGCGGGATCGAAGCGGTGCAAGCCCGTCGAGCCGCCCACCCACAGGGTGCCGCCCGGCGCCTTGTACAGGGTGGTGACCTGCTCGTCGCGCGACATGCCGGGGGAACTGCGCAGGTCGAACAGCCGCGAGCTGCCGTCGCGCGTGTCGTACAGTTTCAAGCCGCCCTTGGTGGCCAGCCACAGCTTGCCATTGCCCGCGTCGGCCACGGCGCGCACTTTCTTGTCCGCCAGCGCGCCCACATCGCCGGGCGCCCGCGCCATGCGCGAAAAGCCGCCGCTGCCCAGGTCGACCCGGCTCACGCCGTTGTACCAGGAGCCGACCCAGAAGGTGCCGGCTCGGTCGCGGTACAGCGATGACAGCTGGTTGTCGGCGACGCTGAACTTGTCGCCCGTCTGGTGGCGGTACTGCAGGAAGGTATCGCTCCCGGGCAGCCAGCGGAACAGGCCATCGGCATTGCTGCCCAGCCAGACGGTGGCGTCAATATCCTGGTACAGGCTGGCCACGCGGATGGCGGAAAAGCCCTGTTTTTCATTCAGGCGCAGACGTGACTGCGGCGCCTGGCCGGCGCCTCCCAGGCGCCAGCGCTCGGCGCCGGCCATGGTGCCGATCCACAGGTTCTGCTGGCGGTCGACCAGCAGCGACTGGATCACGTTGTACTTCGAGCCGGGCGCCGTGTCGACGGCGAAATGCTCGAAGCGCTCGCTGCCCGGCGCCAGCATGTCCAGGCCTGTTACCGTGCCTATCCACAGGCGCTGCTGCGCGTCCAGCGCCAGCGCCTTGATTTCATTGTCGCCCAGGCTGTGCGGATTGCCTTCTTCATGGTGCCAGGTACGGAAGACGCCCGTGGCGGGATCGAAATGCTGCAAGCCGTCCGAGGTGGCGATCCAGAAGCCGCGCGCGCCATCGTCGAGAATGGCGTGAATATGCCGGTTGCCGTTGCCGCGCTTGCTCTTTTCGGCCGGGACGTAATGGATGAAGGTCTGGCTGGCGGCGTCGAAACGGTCCAGGCCATTGTCGGTGCCGACCCACAGCTGGCCCTGGCTATCGACATGCAGTTCGCCGACCCAGTTGTCGGCAAGGCTGGTCTTGTCGCCTTCGATATTCTTGTAGACGACCATGCGGTAGCCATCGTAGCGGCTCAGGCCGGACTGGCTGCCAAACCACATATAGCCCTGCCGGTCCTGGGCGATAGCCAGCACCGATTCCTGCGCCAGGCCCTGTTCAACGCTGAGCTGGTCGAAACGCAGGGTGGGCGCAGGCGCCGCCACGGTCGGGCCGCCCGGCAGCAGCAAAGACAACAGCAATACCACTTCGCAAGCACGTCGAAATACCAGCACAATCGTCCTGTCAAAAAAAACGCGAAAAACCCGCACGCCGCTCCAAGGGCCGTCTCAAGAACCAAAGAACGCCAGGACATCATCCTTGCGGGCTTGCGTATCGCGCTGTCCAAGACGGATCAACTCGTTAGTATATGTCGATTCGAACAATAAATACGATGCCAATGCCGCGCCGCGCGCTTCTGCCGCGCCGATGCCCGACAACATGGTGCGGATGGGACGCGGCAAACTGCCGATATGCCGGCTGGCGATGGCGTCGAGCCGCTCGGACGGCGCGATGACCAGCAATTCCACCGGCCGCAAGGCCGTCTTGCCCAGCAACTCGGGCGGCAGCATCGACAGGGTCAGGTTGATGCGATTCAGGCGTTCGATGTCGACGGCCAGGCCATCGAGGAAGATCGACGACAGCGCATGGCCGGCAATCTGCGCCAGGCTGGGGTAGCGCGCCGCTTCGGACGCGGCGGGTGCCGGTTCCGTCATGCGCCCCGCCCCCACCACCAGCACCTTGTTCGCGCCCAGGTGGATGGCCGGGGAAATCGGCGCCAGCTGGCGCATCGATCCATCGCCGCAGTACTCGCGCTGGCCGCCCACGTACAGGGGCACGGCGGGGAAAATAAAAGGTATGGCGGCCGAGGCGAGCAAGTGTTCCACGCCGATCTGGTCTTGCAAGGCCAGGCGCTGCGTGCGCACCCAGGGCGCGATCTCGGCGGCCGTCTGGTAAAACGTCATGTGGCGGCTACCCGAATACGACGACGCCGTCACGGCCAGCGCATGCAGCAAGCCATCGGCCAGCGCCGCGTCCAGGCGCGGCAAGTCGAGCATGCGGTGCAGCAGGCTGACCAGCGGGGTATTGTCGAGCAGGGAATTGGGCGGCGACGCATGCCACTGGCGCAGCAGCCAGCCAAACGACAGCAGCGACAGCCAGCGCGCGCCGGAGCGGATCACGCCCAGCGAATCGGCGCGGTAGACCTGCTCGACCTGGATATGCTGCCACACGTCGAGCAGCTTTTGCACGCCTTCGCCGAAATTGTCGGCCCGGCAAGCCAGCGCCGTGGCGTTGATGGCGCCGGCCGAGGTGCCGCAAATGATGTCGAACGGATTGCGCGCCGGCGCCCAGCCCGCTTCCCACAATATTGCCGAAATTGCCTGCAGCACGCCCACCTGGTAGGCGGCACGGGCGCCCCCTCCCGTGAGTATCAAGCCTGTTTTATTTTGCATTCCCATGGCGGCAGATTAGCAGGGTCTTGATACTTTGTGGAAAAGTTTCGGGGTCAGCCCCGCTGGGGGAATACGGCCCCGCATTCCGCTTCCGCAGGAACTGCCCCCGGCTTTTGCCTTTGGGCTCAACAACAATAACAATCAAAAAATCAATCTCCCCTGACCATGCCTTCACGGCGCGGATCAGCGCCGCCGAACCAGAAATCCTTGCCATGCGCATTCAGGCGCATGATGCCCTGCAGGCCGGAATTCTGTTCGATGACGCGCACCTCGTGGCCCATGGCTTGCAGCGCCTCGACCTGGGCAGCCGGCGCGCGGCCCTTTTCCAGTTCCGTCGGGCCATTGCGGCTGCCGAAGTTCGGCAGGCTGATCGCTTGCTGCACGTTCAAGCCCCAGTCCATGGTACCCACCAGCACCTTGGCGACATAATTGATGATGGACGAGCCACCGGGCGATCCCGTCGCCAGCACCAGCTTGTGCGTCCCTTTTTCAAACACGAGGGTGGGCGACATGGCGCTGCGCGGACGCTTGCCCGCTTCGACTCTGTTGGCGATAGGGCCATCCGCATCGCGCGAATCGAAGGAGAAATCCGTCAGCTGGTTATTCAGCAAAAAGCCGTCGACCATCTGGCGCGAACCAAAGGCGTCTTCCACGCTGGTGGTCATCGACAGGCCGCCGCCGAAGGCATCCACAGCCACCAGGTGCGACGTCGACGGGCGCTGCAAGGCATTGTCCATGCCCCACGCCACCTGCATGCCGGGCGGCGTGCCGGGCAAGGCGCGGCCCATGGATTTCTCGCCGATCAGCGAAGCGCGCTGCGCCAAATAGGTTTTATCGAGCATGGAGCTAATGCCGTTGCCCGGCAGCGGCACGAAGTCCGTGTCGGCCACGTAGCGGTTACGGTCAGCGTAAGCCAGGCGCCCCGCTTCCGAGAAAAGGTGAATCGCTTGCGCATCGAGCACGCCATCGACGGGCGCATACGGGCGGATATCCTTCACTTCCAGCATGCCCAGCATCTGCGCGATGGCGATGCCGCCCGACGATGGCGGCGGCATGCCGCACACGGTCCATGCCTTGTAGTCGCTGCAGACGGGCTCGCGCACTTTGGCCTGATAGCCGGCGATGTCGGTCGCCGTCAGCTTGCCCGGATTGGTCGGATGCGACGCCACCTTGGCGGCGATGTCGCGCGCGATGCGGCCCTGGTAAAAGGCGTCGGCGCCGCCACGGGCAATCTCGCGCAAGGTACGCGCCAGCTGCGGGTTTTTCAGCACGTGGCCGACGGACCAGGGCTTGCCGTCCTGGTCATAGAAATACGCGGCGGCGACAGGGTCGCGCTTCAGGGCCTGGTCCCAGCTCAATAGGCCGTGGAGGCGCTGGCTGACGGGAAAGCCGCCGTGCGCCAGCTTGATGGCGGGGCCGAACAGGGTCGCCCACGGCAGCTTGCCATGCTCCTTGTGCGCCAGTTCCAGCATGCGCAGCACGCCCGGCGCGCCCACGGAACGCCCGCCCACCACGCCCGTGGCGCGCGAAACGGGACTGCCGTCGGGATTCTGGAACAGGTGTTCATCGGCGGCGGCAGGCGCCGTTTCGCGTCCGTCGAAGGCCTGCACGCCCTTGGCGGTCGAGTACAGCAGGAAAGCGCCGCCGCCGATGCCCGACGACTGCGGTTCGACCAGGGTGAGCACCAGCTGCGTGGCGATGGCCGCGTCGATGGCGCTGCCGCCCTTTTTCAGCATCTGGTAGCCGGCATCGGCGGCCAGCGGATTGGCGGCGGCGACCATGAATTTCTGCGCCGCCCAGCCCGATTTTTCCGCATACGCAGTGGCGATTTCCGGCGCCTTTTGCGGCACCTCGGCAAATACGGGACTGGCAGCGAGCGCTCCCAGCAAGGTCAGGCTCAGCGCCAGCGGCTTCAATGTGATCATGGATTCTCCGATAAAAAAAGGGCGCACAGCCGAGCAAGGCTGTACGCCCCATACGGGGGTATCCTACATCAAATGCCCGTCAAGGCACTGCCTTCGTTAGAGTGCCTGGCGATGTTCAGGGCTAGGCGCGTGGCCGAAGATAGTACGAATAGTACGGCGAGGCCATGCAACAGCGCCCTGGGCATTGCCCAGGTGCGCTTACTTTGGCTGCATACGGATGGCGCCGTCGAGGCGGATAGTTTCGCCATTGAGCATGACGTTTTCCACGATGGCTTTCACCAGTTGCGCGTACTCGCCGGGCTTGCCCAGGCGCGATGGGAAGGGCACCATCTTGCCCAGCGCATCCTGCACCTCGGCCGGCATGCCCAGCAGCATCGGCGTCTCGAAAATGCCGGGCGCCACCGTCATCACGCGGATGCCGTTGCGCGACAGGTCGCGCGCCATCGGCAGGGTCAGGCCTACCACGGCCGCCTTCGAGGAAGCGTATGCAGCCTGGCCGATCTGGCCATCGTAGGCCGCCACGGAAGCCGTGTTGATGATGATGCCGCGCTCGCCTTCAGCGGTCGCATCCTGTTTGGCCATGGCATCGGCCGCCAGGCGGCACATATTGAAGGTGCCCACCAGGTTGATATTGACGACTTTCTGGAACAGGGCCAGCGGATGCGGGCCATCCTTGCCCACGGTTTTCACGGCCGGCGCCACGCCGGCGCAGTTGACCAAGCCGCGCAATGTGCCCAGCTTGCCTGCCGCTGCCACCACGGCCATGCCATCTTCTTCCGACGTCACGTCGCACTGCACGAACACGCCGTTCAGTTCAGCGGCCAGCGCCTGGCCCGCTTCCGTCTGCACGTCGGCCAGCACGACCTTGCCGCCAGCGGCCGTCAGCATGCGCGCCGTGGCCGCGCCCAAACCCGATGCGCCGCCCGTGATGATGAATACATTGTCCTGAATCTGCATGAAATCTCCTGAGTGATAAGGGCCGTGTTCCCGGCGCCCGATGGTTGCATGGTGCATGATGCCATCATTACGTTTACGTAAACGTAATGTCGGCGACAATTGTAGCCACTTTTTGCGCGCGCTCAGCGAAAACTTGCAGCGGCAACGAATGGCAGGGCTAAAAACACTGTATGAAAGCACCATTGCGGTGGCAGATACGGCCATTGGCATCGAGCGTGGCATTGCCCGCGCCGTTGTAGCGCGCGCCGGCCGCGTCGCGGCAACCGCCTGTGTCGCAGGCACCGATGGGCTGCGGCGCGCCGGGCATGGGCACGGCCGGGCTGGGCGGCAAGGGCGGCATGCGCACGACGGGCGGCGCTGTGCGCTGCACGGGCATGCGGCCGATTACTTGCGCCACAGAACGTCGCGGCTGCACGGGCGGCGCAGGACGACAAGGTTCCACCGCCAGCTTGCTGCTGTTGCGCGGGTCGAGCTGGCACATGGGCAAGGACTCGGACGCCGCCTTCTCCTGTGCCCAGGCATGGCCGCCGGCGAGCAGCATGGTACAGGCCAGTGCCGATATCGTTTTTGTCATCGTCTTCATGCCGCCTCCCCCAGTAACCATCGCACTACTTTCATTATTGGCACACGCCGCGCCAGATGCCAGTCAAGATAACACTCTCACGTTTGCACCTGCCATGCGCACGCTGCAACGGTGTTTTATTTCCTTTCAGCACTTTCCTTCTTGCCAGGATGGCATTACAATAAGAACGATTCTTATTCTCATTAACTGAATTCGAGCGCATTTTATTATTTTTTATTCATTTATACCCGAGCCACCCGGAAGGCAGCCAGGAAATAACAACATCCGGAAAGTTCACCATGACCAAGCGTAGTCCCGTCTTCGCAAGACCCGTTTCCGCTCCCGCCCGCTCCATGCATTCCGCCGCCCTGCTCCTGCCCTGCCTGCTCTCGCTGGCCGTCAGCAACGCCTGGGCCGAAGGCAATGTGGCCGCCGATCCCACCATGAACACGGTGGTCGTCACCGCGTCGGGCACGGCCATCGACATCAAGGATGCGCCGGCCAGCATCAGCGTCATCACGCGCGAGGAAATCGAGCGCCAGCCCGTCTACGACCTCAACACCCTGCTGCGCCGCATCCCCGGCGTGACGGGCGGCACCAGCCCCGAAGGCGAGGCGTCGAAGATCAAGCTGCGCGGCTTGCCCGACAAATACACCTTGATCCTGGTCGACGGCAAGCGCATGGGCAGCTCGGCCGACACGGCCTACCGTCCCGACCTGGGCCGCCAGGACTTGAACTGGATCTCGCCCGACATGATCGAGCGCATCGAAGTGGTACGCGGCCCGATGTCCTCGCTGTACGGCTCGGACGCCATGGGCGGCGTGATCAACATCATCACGCGCAAGGTGCCGGGCAAGTGGAACGGTTCGGCCACGGCCAACTACACGCAGCCCCAGGACAGCGACCGCGGCACGGCGCACCAGCTGGGCGTGAACCTGGCAGGCCCCCTGTCGGACACGGTCGGCATGCGCCTGGGCGTAAGCCAGTCGCGTCAGAATCCCGATGAAAAATTCTTCGACAAAGCTGGCGCCATGGGCGGCGAACGCAACCAGACTGTCTCGGGCCAGCTGACCTGGGCGCTAGGCAAGAAACAGAACCTGTCGCTGGATGCCAGCTATGGCAGGCAGGAAGCCAGAGATTCGAGCGCGCATGATGAGAATGGCGATCCGCTGGTCTACAGCTGGGGCGCCAACAAATTGATACGCAAGAGCGTCAGCGTCGGGTACGAAGGCCGCTGGGACTTCGGCAAGACGATGGTCAACCTGTATCACAACGACTTCGATAACGAAGTCGTCGGCTCGGTAGCGAAATCCAAAGATAGCACGCTCGATGCCAGCCTGGAAAAACGGCTCGGTTGGGGCGGCATCGAGCAAATGCTGGTGATGGGCGGACAGTGGAAGCACCAGGAGCTGACGAACACGGACACCATAGGCACCGTGCCCACCGATTACCTGGGCAACACTGTGAGCGGCGCGACCCTGTCGGGTACCACCTCGGCCCTGTTTGCGGAAGATCAGCTGTTCCTGCGCGACAACCTGACGGTCACAGCCGGCCTGCGCCTCGACCACCACAGCAAGTTCGGCAACCACTACAGCCCGCGCCTGTACCTGGTATACCACCCTGCCCCCGCCTGGACCATCAAGGGCGGCGTCTCGCAAGGCTTCCGCGCCCCAAGCCTGAAGGAAAACTCGCCGGCGGCGGCAACCAACTCTGGCGGACGCGGTTGCGGCAGTCTCAAACCGCTGGGCTACATCAGAGGCTCCTGCTACATGGCTGGCAATGCCGACTTGAAGCCGGAAACGAGCACGGCCGGCGAGATCGGCGTGGCGTGGGAACAGAATGGCTGGGACGTGGGCCTGACCTACTTCCACACGGATTTCAAGAACAAGATCGACTATGCGCCGCTGGGCTTTTACCAGCAGCGCTGGTGGACCAAGATGACGAATATCCAGAAGGCGCGCACCAGCGGCCTGGAAGCGACGGCCACCATCCCTCTGACGAAAAATCTGAACTGGCGCAACAACGTGACCTACATGGCGGAAGCGAAAAACCTGACCACGGGCGCCAACCTGCTGTCCACGCCGAAGCTGTCGTGGTACTCGGCGCTGGGCTGGCAAGTCAACGACCAGCTGTTCGGCGAAGTGTCGGCCCAGTACACGGGCAAGGAACTCGATGCCGGCAAGCTGGCCGACAAGGCCTACACCATCGTCGACACAGTCGTGTCGTACAAGGTCACGCCCCAGTGGACCGTGCGCGGCGGCGTGCAAAACCTGTTCAAGAAGGGACCGATGGCCGATGGACTGGTCGACTACTACGTGCCCGGACGCCGTATGTTCCTTGGCCTGACCTCGCGTTTTTAAGGCCTGGTTTTTAAAGCCTAGTAACGGGGCGGCGGCGTATCGGGCGGCGGCGTTGCGGCATTTGCCGGCACGCCGCTCAGCATCTGCCCGGCGACAGGTACCTTGTGGCCACTCGCATACATGCATTGCTGATACGCATTATCGTAGCGGCGCTGCATGCCATACGAGGAACTGTCGGCAGCGCCCGTGCCCGCCAGCGCGCCGAACAGCAAGCCCGTGCCGGCGCCTACCCCGGCGCCATGGCCGCCATCGATGGCGGCACCGGCCGCCGCACCGAGCACCGTGCCCAGCGCCGCGCTGCGCACGCCGCTGTCGACGCCGGCCTGCTGCGCCGACGCACCACCCAGCTGGTCTTGCGCATAAGCGCGGCATTGCAGGTCATCGCCGCGGAACTGTTCGAAACTCTTGCCAGTACCGGGCAAGACCATGGCTGACGGCCCCTGCGGCAGCACCGTGCAGGCGGTCAGCAAGAAGGGCGCCAGCAGACCGGCACGCCCCATCAACGTTCTCGTGTTCATATTCGCCTCCCCGTCAGCGCACGCTGGTCGGCAGCACGGCACGCCATGCCGTACCGCAATTTTTCACGTAGGGGTAATAGCCCTGTGGCCGCGCGCAGTAATACCACATCTGCGCCGTCGGCTCGCCGCCCTGCTCGATGTAAACAGGAGGTACTACGGGCGGCGGCTGCACGATCAAGGTGCGCCCATACGGATAAGGATAGCCATACCACGGGTCGCCATACCAGCCCGGCCCATAGCCATGCCACCAGGGCGAGCCCACCCAGACGCCCACGTGCGAACGGCCATGGAAATGGCCGTGGCTGCCGTGGAACCCTCCATGGCCGGCATGTCCACCATGCCCGCCGGGCGCGGCCCAGGCGCCGCCCGCCACCGCCAGTCCCATTACCGCTGCCAGCGCCAGCGACGCCCAGCGGCCTGTGTTATTGCTATCCATGACATCCTCCTGCCATCCATGCCAGACTGTAAAGCTCACTCCATTATTGGCAGAGGGCGGGCACAAGCAAAGGCGCCGTAACAATTGCTCACCTTTGATACGCGAGGATATGGACGGCAGGAAAGTTTCACCGGTACAAAACGCAAACAGCCCCGCGGCGCGGGCCACGGGGCTGCAAGGATGGCGCCCTCTTATTGCGCGGGCAAGCTTTGCACGGGTGTGGCCGGTGCCAGGATGGGCGGCACGGGTGCGTGGATGGGCGCCGGTGCCTTGACGGCCAGCCAGCCCGTGGCTGGCAACAGCGGCACCAGCAGCAGGGCCACGATATTGATGATCTTGATCAAGGGGTTCACGGCAGGTCCCGCCGTGTCCTTGTACGGGTCGCCCACCGTATCGCCCGTGACGGCCGCCTTGTGCGCGTCCGAACCCTTGCCGCCGAAATGGCCATCCTCGATGTATTTCTTCGCATTGTCCCAGGCGCCGCCGCCCGTGGTCATGGAAATGGCCACGAACAGGCCCGTCACGATGGTGCCCATCAAGAGGCCACCGAGCGCCGCTGGCCCCAGCAGCATGCCCACGACGATGGGCACCACCACGGGCAGCAGGGATGGCACGATCATTTCACGGATGGCCGACGCCGTCAGCATGTCGACCGCCTTGTCGTATTCCGGCTTGGCCGTGCCCTCCATGATGCCCTTGATGTCGCGGAACTGGCGCCGCACCTCGACCACCACGGCGCCCGCCGCGCGGCCCACGGCTTCCATCGCCATGGCGCCGAACAGGTAGGGAATCAGGCCGCCGATGAACAGGCCGACGATGACCATGGGGTTCGACAGATCGAACGTAATGTGCTGCCCCACCGATTCGAGCGCATGCGTGTAGTCGGCAAACAGCACCAGCGCGGCCAGTCCGGCCGAGCCGATGGCATAGCCCTTGGTGACGGCCTTGGTGGTATTGCCCACGGCATCGAGCGGATCGGTGATGGCGCGCACGGAATCGGGCAAGCCCGACATTTCCGCGATGCCGCCCGCGTTATCGGTGATGGGGCCATACGCGTCGAGCGCGACGATGATGCCCGCCATCGACAACATGGAAGTGGCCGCAATGGCGATGCCGTACAAGCCGGCCAGCTGGTACGAGACGAGGATGGCGACGCAGACGGCCAGCACCGGATAGGCGGTGGACTTCATCGATACGCCCAGGCCGGCGATGATATTCGTGCCGTGGCCCGTCGTCGACGCTTCGGCGATATGGCGCACGGGCTTGAAATCCGTGCCCGTATAGTACTCGGTGATGTAGACCATCAGGCCCGTGAGCACGATGCCGACGACGGTGGCGCCCATCATCTTGTAGCGCATGGCGTCGTCGGGCCACAGCAGCCATGTCACCACGGCAAAGCCGACCAACGACAGCCCGGCCGCCCACCACAAGCCCGTGTACAAGGCCGACATGATCTTCTTGCCGGGGGCCGTCTTGACCATCGAGCAGCCGACGATGGAAGCGAGGATGGAGACGGCACCCAGCAGCAGCGGGTAGATGATGGCCGTGCTGCTGGCCTCTGCCATCAGCAGTGCGCCCAGCAGCATGGTGGCGATCAGGGTCACGACATAGGTTTCGAACAGGTCGGCCGCCATGCCGGCGCAGTCGCCCACGTTGTCGCCCACGTTGTCGGCGATGACGGCAGGGTTGCGCGGATCGTCCTCGGGAATGCCCGCCTCCACCTTGCCCACCAGGTCCGCACCCACGTCGGCGCCCTTGGTGAAGATGCCGCCGCCGAGCCGCGCGAAGATGGAAATGAGCGAGGCGCCGAAGGCCAGGCCGATCAGGGGCTTGATCAAGTCGTGCTGGGTCAGGCCAGGGGCGCCCGTCGTCACCAGCAGCCAGTAGAACAGGGTCACGCCCAGCAAGCCAAGTCCCACCACCAGCATGCCGGTAATCGCCCCGCCCTTGAACGCCACGTTCAGCGCCTGGTTGATGCCCAGCGTGGCCGCCTGCGCCGTGCGCACATTGGCCCGCACCGAGACATTCATGCCGATGAAGCCGCAGGCGCCCGACAACACGGCGCCGATCAAAAAGCCCAGCGCCGTATGCAGGCCAAGCAGCGCATAGATGGCGATCAGCAGCACCACGCCGACGATGGCGATGGTGCGGTACTGGCGCGCCAGGTAGGCGGCAGCGCCCTGCTGGATGGCCAGGGCGATTTCCTGCATGCGCGCGTTGCCGGGATCCTGCCTCAGGATCCAGCTACGCGACACCAAACCGTAAATGACTGCGACCACGCCGCAGGCTACTGCAAACCACAAACTGGCTGCCATATCGTCCCCTTCTGTTTTTATCCGACGCCATTGCCAACAGCTGCAGACCGCGCCGGGTAGGCACGCGCAGCCAGGAAAACACGACCTGCAAAAAACTTGAACTACGAAAACGACACGGCACCGCTGGCGAAAAGCGGGCACAAAAAAAGCGGACACTCAGGTCCGCTTTTAAAAACTGCTTAATCCGCCAGGGCGGCAAATGCGCTGTCGCGGATTTGCTCGACCGGACCGACGCCGGCAATGCGGCGGTATTTCGGCGCGCCTGGCAGACCGGACTTGGCCCAGTCATTGTAATAACCGAGCAAGACCTTGGTCTGGTTGTGGTACACGTCCAGGCGCTTCTTGACCGTTTCCGCCTTGTCGTCGTCGCGCTGGATCAGCGGTTCGCCCGTGATGTCGTCAATGCCGTCGACCTTGGGCGGATTGAATTTGACGTGGTAGACGCGGCCCGAACCCGGGTGGCTGCGGCGGCCGTCCATGCGCTCGATGATCGAAGCGTCAGGCACGTCGATTTCCAGCACGTAGTCGACATTGATGCCGGCATCTTTCATGGCGTCCGCTTGCGCGATGGTGCGCGGGAAGCCGTCGAACAGGTAGCCATTGGCGCAATCGGCTTCTTGCAGGCGGTTCTTGACCAGGCCGATCATGATGTCGTCCGACACGAGGCCGCCCGCATCCATGACTTTTTTCGCTGCCAGGCCCAGTTCCGTGCCTTCCTTGATCGCCGCGCGCAGCATGTCGCCCGTGGAGATTTGTGGAATGCTGTATTTTTCTTTGATGAAGTTAGCTTGGGTGCCCTTGCCGGCACCGGGTGCTCCTAAAAGTATCAGACGCATTGAAAAGTTCCTAAAAAACAGATTTTGGATGGTGGTATGTGTAATTATTTTTAGATGATGTTGCTATGGCTATCTTTCCCTACGAAACTTACCACAAAAAATCCCCGAAGCGCCAGTTTGCTATCGAATTGCTATGCCCTGATTGATCAAAGCCAGCAATTAGCGCGGCGCACGTTACAAAATGTGGTTTTTACTGCAGGCGCACAATTATATTTGCACGCCTGCCGTTTTGCGGGTAGGGCTTACTGGGCGTGATAATGCGCCTGCACGCGTTCGAGATCTTCCGGCGTGTCGACACCGGCGGCCGGGGCCGAGTCCGTGACGTGCACGGCGATGGCAACACCGTGCCATAACACGCGCAACTGCTCCAGCGCCTCGATCGCTTCCAGCGGCGAAGCGGACAATTGCGGATATTCTTGCAAGAACGCATTGCTGTACGCATACAGGCCGATATGGCGCAGCGGCACGTAGCCATGCGGCAAGCAGTCTTTCGACTGCGCGAAGCCATCGCGGTGCCACGGAATCGTCGCACGCGAGAAATACAAGGCACGGCCGTTCTTGTCCAGCACCACTTTGACGACATTCGGGTTGAAAGCGTCGGCGATGTCGTGCAGCGGATGGGCGCAGGTGGCCATGGGGACGGCGGCGCTGATCTGCGCCGCACAGGCGGCAAGCAGGGACGGATCGATCAGGGGTTCGTCGCCCTGCAGGTTGACGACGACGGCGTCGAGCGGCAAATCGAGCGTGCGCGCCACTTCGGCGATGCGGTCCGTGCCCGACGGATGGTCGGCGCGCGTCATGCATACTTCCACGCCATGCGCGGCGCAGGCGGCGCGGATGCTGTCATGGTCGGTGGCGACGATCACGCGCGCGGCGCCCGACAGGGCTGCCTGCTCGGCTACGCGCACCACCATCGGCTTGCCGCCCAGGTCTGCCAGCGGCTTGCCCGGCAGGCGCGTCGAGGCCAGGCGCGCCGGGATGATGACGATGAACGCCATCGTTATTCCACTGCGTCTTGCAGGGTGCGCGCTTCGTCCGCCCACATGATGGGGATGCCATCGCGGATAGGATAGGCGAGGCGGTCGGCGCGGCAAATCAATTCCTGCGCCTTCTTGTCGAGTTCAAGCGGACCCTTGCAAACAGGGCAGACCAGGATATCAAGCAGTCGAGCGTCCACGACATTTCTCCACAATTTGTTGGGCCAGCGCGCTATCGATGCGCGCACTGACGGGGACGACCCACAGTCTCGGGTCATCTTTGAGATGTTCAATTTGCGCACATTTTACTGCATCCTTCTCGGTGATCAAGATCACATCCGTGTCGAGTGCCGCAAATGGCTGGTCGAGGAAGTCGTGATGGTCGGGCAAGGGCAGTTCCATGAAGTCCAATCCGGCCCCGCGCAGCATGGCAAAGAAACGCCGGGGATTGCCGATACCGGCCGCCGCCACGATGCGCTGGCCGCTGGCTGCCAGGGTTTCAAGCGGCATGCTTTCGCCGCGGTTCACCATGCGTTCGGCCACGCCACCGGCCAGCAGCATCTGCACCACCAGCCCGCCCTGTGGCGCGATCCTGGCCACCAGTGCCGGCCCCAGTTCGGGCGCATTGATCACCGTCACGTCGCGCCGGCGGCGCGGCGATTCGCGCAGCGGGCCGGCCGGCAGCAGCCAGCCATTGCCGGCGCCACGGCCGTCGAACAGCATAATTTCCACGTCGCGCCGCAAAGCGTAATGCTGCAAGCCGTCGTCCGTCACCAGCACGTCGACGTCCGGGTGCGCAGCCAGCAGTGCCCTTCCCGCTTGCGCGCGGTCGCGCCCAACCATCACCGGACAGCCGCCGCGCTGGAAGATCAGCAGCGGCTCGTCGCCCACCTGCTGCGGCGTGGAAGCCGTGGTGACGGCGCGCGGCAGCCGGTCGGCGCTGCCATGGCCGCGCGAAATGACGCCCGGGCGCATGCCCGCCTCGCGCAAGGCTTGCACCAGCCAGATCGTCAGCGGGGTCTTGCCAGTGCCACCAATAAAGATATTGCCAACCACGACGACGGGCACGGGCAGGCGCGCGGATTTCAGGATGTTTGCCCGGTACAGGCCGCGCCGCACGGCGCTCAGGGCGCCGAACAGCAAGGACACGGGCCACAGCGCGTACGCCAGCGGGCCACGCGTCAGCCAGGCGCGGGTCAATGTGGTTTCAAGCTTGGCGGGGGAGGATGTGGGCATGAAGGAAGACGTAAAAATAGTGTAGGTCGGATTAGCTGCGCCGTCAGGCGCAGCGTAATCCGACATGCTAGGCGGCGGCTTTGTCGGCTTACGCCGTGCCGGCTAAGCCGACCTACAGGCCGATGCTGCCTGCTTATTTGCTGCCGCCAGCCTGCGCCGCAAACGTCAGCTTTTCATAACCGGCCAGGCGCGCCGCTTCCATCACGTGGATGACCATCTGGTGCATGGCAAACTGGTCGGCGTTGACCACCACCACGGGCGTCTGCGCGGGCGCCTTGCCGCCGTTGGCGGCCTTCGCCGCGTTTTGCAGGGCATCGGCCAGACCGGCCACGTCGCGGAAGGAGACCGGTTCGCGGTTGACCGTGTAGTTGCCCTTGGCATCGATGGTGACGTCGATCTGCTGCGGCTTGTCCTTGGCTTGCTCGGCATCGGCCGTCGGCAAGGTGATCTGCAATTCCGTAAATTTGCTGTAGGTGGTGCTGACCATGAGGAAGATCAGGATCACCAGCAGCACGTCGATGAACGGGATCAGATTGATTTCGGGGTCTTCGCGCCCCTTGCCTTTGCGGAAGTTCATTGGCGGCCACTATGGACGATGTCGACGAACTTGACCGCTTGCTGCTCCATGTCAATGACGAAACTGTCGACGAGGGCGCGGAAGTGGCGGTAGAAGATCAGGGCTGGCATGGCGATGGCCAAGCCGAAGCCTGTGTTATACAAGGCCACCGAGATGCCGTGGGCCAATTGTGCGGGATTCGAACCGCTGGCGTTTTGCGAACCGAAGATTTCGATCATGCCCACCACCGTACCAAACAGGCCCATCAGTGGAGCCAGGGTGGCGATGGTGCCCAGGGTCGTCAGGTAGCGTTCCAGCACGTGGGCCACGCCGCTACCGGCTTCTTCGATCGATTCCTTCATCACATCGCGCGGCGCATCGACGTTGCGCAGGGCGGCGGCCAGCACCACGCCCAGCGGCGAATTGTCTTCCAGCTTGGTCACCGTGTCCGGCGTGATCTTGCCGCTGCGATACACCTGCACCACTTCATCGAACAGCTTGCGGGGCAGGATCTTGCCACGTCGCAAATACAGCAGGCGCTCGATGATCAGGGCCAGGGCGACGATGGAAGCGATCAACAACAGCCAGATGGGCCAGCCGGCGGCTTGAAATATAGCGAGCAAAAGAAACTCCTGGTAAAGGGAAGGCGATGGAGCGCCCGGACAGCCTGTATTGTACCGAGCGCCGGAGTCCGATTGTATGTCGGCGCAGGAATGGCGCAATGTAGCGCGTTGCCGCGCCGGCGGCAAGTGGCGCCTGCATGCGTACCTGTCCACACCGCACGGCGGGCCGGCACCACCGGCACACAGTTCTGCACACTTTGTGTGGATAAGATTGTGAGCAAGCATGAAGTACAACACGCAAGTCATTGATTTACATGGAGATTATGCTACTGCGTAAAATACAGGCATAGCAGCTTATCGACAGTAGTCAATGTCAATAAATTAATACTTGAAGAGTTCTGCACATTTACTGTGGACAAGATTGTGCGCAAAGCCGAGGAATTGAATTAAGTCATTGATTTCAAAGGAAATTAAATCAATGCGCAAAAAAGTGGCAGCCAGCCCGACACAAGCACCAACTACACGGTCAAAGTTCTGCACACAATCTGTGGACAAGATTGTGCGCAAGCGCAAGAATAGGCGCCAAGTACATTGATTTATATCGTTTTTATTACCCTGCATAAAAATGTAGCAAGATGTAAAAAGCAGGGGTTTTCATGCAAAAAAAAGTCGTCGAACGGCACTTTTCCACCGCCAGCGTAGTTCCGCACATAAAGTGTGGATAAGATTGTGAGCAAGCGGATCAACTCCTCACAAGAGCATTGATTTTAAAGGAGTTTTTCTTGATGCTTAAAAATTGCGCAGCACGAAGGGGTGGCCGCGCGGTGAAAAACCTGGATAAAAGGCGAAATGATTTATGCAGTTTTGCACACATTCTGTGGATAAGATTGTGAGCAAGGCATGCAACTTTATTCTATGTTATTGATTTATATGGATATTTTTATGCTGCGCAAAATTCAGGCAAGCCATGCCATGGGCGCTCCAGTGGATAAATCAGGCGCTGCGCGAGAGTTCTGCACATTTTTTGTGGATAAGATTGTGCGCAAGGCCATGCATGGCATACTAAGCTATTGATTCATATGGACTTTATTTCCGTGCGCAAAAATGTAGCAAGGCAACTTATCGGCAATTGGCGGGCCTGTCCTGCAACATTTGTCCAAGGCAAAAAGTTCCGCACACTTTCTGTGGATAACTTTGTGCGTAAGTGGCAGGGGGTACACTGATGTGCTTGATATTAAAGGTTTTTTTTCCTGTGCACGCAAATCAGGCATATAGGAATTCTGCATGAAATCAATTACTTAAATAGAACTTGTTGTTTTGCGCGATATATGACATAAGCATGACCTCGCCGATAATATGTGGACAGCTCCCTTCCCTCTCCCGCTTCATGATGACCGACACCCCCACTGACAGCGGCTTTGCCGCCCCACCCGTGCTGACCGTCAGCGCCCTGAACCAGGCCGTCGCGCGCCTGCTGGAACGCAGCTTCCCCTTGACCTGGATCGCCGGCGAGATTTCCAACTTCACGCGCGCCGCCTCCGGCCACTGGTACTTCACCTTGAAAGACGATGGCGCCCAGGTGCGCGCCGTGATGTTCCGCGGTCGCGCGCAATACGCGGGATTCACGCCGCGCGAAGGCGACAAGGTCGAAGTGCGCGCCCTCGTCACCCTGTATGGTGCGCGCGGCGATTACCAGATCAACGTGGAAGCCATCCGCCGCGCCGGCGTGGGCGCCCTGTATGAAGCGTTCCAGCGACTGAAGGAAAAGCTTGCTGCGCAGGGCCTGTTCGACCAGGAGCGCAAGCGCGCCATTCCCATGTTCGCGCGCAGCATCGGCATCGTCACCAGTGCGCAGGCGGCAGCCCTGCGCGACGTCTTGATCGCCCTCAAGCGCCGCGCACCGCACATCAACATCATTCTTTACCCCACGCCCGTGCAGGGACAGCAGGCACCGGAAAAAATCGCGCACGCCATCCGCACCGCGTCGCTGCGGGCCGAGTGCGACGTACTGCTGGTGTGCCGTGGTGGCGGCAGCATCGAGGATTTATGGTCGTTCAACGATGAAGCCGTGGCATACGCGATCGCCGATTGCTCCATGCCCGTGATCAGCGGCGTGGGACACGAGACCGATTTCACCATCGCCGACTTCGCGGCCGACCTGCGCGCCGCCACGCCGACGGCGGCAGCCGAACTGGCGGCCACGCCGCGCGCCGACTGGATGGCCTCCTTGCGTGCCGATGCGGCCGACCTGCGCCGCGCCATGCGCCGTAGCCTCGACGATGCCGCGCAGACCCTGGACCGCCATAGCCGCCGCCTGCTCAACCCGAAGGCGCAGTTGCAGCAGCAGCGCTTGCAGCTACTGGCCCTGTCGACAGCCATGACGCATGCGGCGCGCGCGCCCGTGAACCAGTCGCGGTATGCGCTTGAGCGCCTGCGTTCGCGCTGGGCGGCCTTGCGCCCCGACGTCACGGCACCGCGCGCGCGCCTGCTGGAAGCACAGCGCCGCGGCAGCGCGGCCATGGCGCAGCTGGTGACGCAGCGGCGCCACCGCCTCGACGGCCTGTCGGCTCAGCTGGAACTATTGAATCCCCAGCGCACTTTGGCACGCGGCTACGCCATCCTGCGCGACGAAAAGGGCGCCATCGTGCGCTCGCCGGCACAGCTGCAGGCGCGCCAGAATGTCAATGTGCGCCTGGCCGAAGGCAGCGCGCAGATCGGCATCGCCAGCGTGCAGGCCACCTTGGAATAAGCGTTAGAGTAAAAAAGGCCGGGGAAACTCCCCGGCCCAACACCTGCCCTACTGAGTGGACTGCTACTACTCTGTCGCTACGCCATCAGAACTTCATCGACACGCGCGCGCCTACCGTGCGCGGCGCATTGTAGAAGGCGCCGTAGATCTGCTGGGTAGGCTGGCATGGCATGCCCACGTCCGTGCAAATTTCATTGACGTCCAGCTTGACCGCCTTGTCCGTGGCATTCTGCACGAACGCTTCCACCGTATAGGCCTTGCTGGCCGGCTGGAAGCGCAGGCTCAGGTCCAGGGTGGTGTAGGCTTCCTGGCGCTTGACACCCGCATGGCCTGGCACGTCGCCGTTGAAGGCTCCCGCCCCCACGTACGACATGGTTTCATAGTGCACCGAGGCGCGCGGCGTGAGCTGGCCACCGGCGACATTGAAATCATGCTCGTACTGGACGGTCGTGGAAAACTTCGGCGCATGCTTCATCGTGCTGCCGCCCACGTTCACCAGAGGCGCCGTCGAGCCGCAGGACTGGCCATTCGCGCGTGCCGCGTCGACGTCGCACGACATGAAATTATCGTATACGGCCTTGAGCCAGGTGGCGTTGCCCGTCAGGCGGTCGACCGACGTTGGCCGCCACACCCACTCCGCTTCCAGCCCCTTGACGGTGGCGCCGGCCGCATTGAAATTGGCCAGCACGCTGTTGACCACCTGCGATTCGAGCTTGTCCTTGTATTTCATCAGGAAAGCATCGAGGTTCAGGGTCAGCTGGCGATTCAGCAAGTCCGACTTGAAACCGATTTCATAGCTGGTCAGCTTTTCCGGCTTGGTGGTGGCGCCGCCGTCGCCGATGGCCGGCGAATGGAAGCCCGTCGTCACGGAACCGAACAGCAAGATATCGGAGCGCAGCTTGTACTCGATGCGGCCCAGCCAGGTGGCCTGGCCGTATTTCAGGTCGGCCGTATTGTCGCCAGGCGTATTGCCGCAGCTGGCCGCCGTGATAGCACCACCGGGCCCGATATTATGCGTGTTGGCCAAGCCCGTGCCGGGCGTGACAAGCTGCGCCATCTGGTCCGGGGTGAGCACGGTGGTGCCCAGCGGCGTGTTCGCGGGCCAGTTCGGGCAGGCCCAGTTCTTGCCGCCGATATCGAATTTATGGTCTTTTGTGTAGCGCGCGCCGGCCGTCAGCTTGAGCGTATCGGTCACTTGCTGGCTGACCTGGCCAAACACGGCTTTCGATTTGAGCTGGCGGTCGCCCTGGATGAAGGACATGGCCGAGGCATACTGGCCCACGGTGGGCTGCACGAAAATCACGGCGCCGTTGGCGATATCCTGCTGCACGGCCGCCTGCGAAATCTGGCTGCGGTCGATATCGAAGCGCACCTTGTTCTTTTCATTGAAGAGGAACAGGCCGGCCACCCACTGGAATGGCGCATCATCGTCAGAACGGGCCTGCAGCTCGTGCGAATAGCTGTCGAACTGCGCCCAGTCGGTGCGGTTTTCCGATTTGAAGCCGGGGAACAGGCCCGCATCGGCATCGTTGCTGTTCTGGCGCTTGTAGCGGCTCCAGCTGCCCAGGTAAGTAAAGTCGAGCGCCTCCGTCGGCTTGTAATTGAGCTTGCCCTTGTAGGTCAAAATCGACTGGTCCAGGGTGCCCGGCGTGTCGATCAGTGCCGAACGCAGCTTCTCGCCCCCTTTCGGCTCGGCCGCCAGGTAGACGTTGCCAGCGCCCTGGTCCAGGAAGTAGTCGGCGATGAAGGTGCCGCGCAGCTGCGGCGTGATTTTCCACAGCAGCGAGGCGCGCACGCCCATCTGGTCGCCTGCGCCATACTTGGCCGTGCCAGGCATGACGTTCGAGCCGCGGCGGAAGTCCACCGTGCCATCGTGGCTATCCTTGATGGCGGCGATGCGCAGCGCCACGTCGTCGGAAAACGGGATATTCAACATGCCCTGCGTCTGCAAATGACGGTAATCGCCCACGGTGATGCCGGCCGAACCCATGAACTTGGCCGTGCTTGGCGCGGCCGACACGAGGTTGACGGCGCCTGCCGTCGAATTGCGGCCGTTCAGCGTACCCTGCGGTCCGCGCGCCACCTCGACGTGGGACAGGTCATACATGAGCGCTGTGGCGCCCTGAGGGCGCGGCGAGTACACACCATCGACATAAAAGGCGACGGCCGGGTCGCCCAGCTCCGTGTGGTTGGCCGACCCGACGCCGCGCATGTAGACGTGCACGCCGCCTGAATCGCCATGTTGCTCGACAACCAGGCTGGGCACCATGGTGGCCAGCGAGGCCAGATCCTTGACCTGATTGTTTTGCAGGGTGTCCTGGTTGAAGGCAGTGACGGCCAGCGGCGTCTCCTGCACGAAAGTGTTGCGGCGCGTGGCCGTGACGACGATGCGGTCCATCTGCTCGGCGGCCGGTTTTGCCACGTCCGTGGCTGCCGTGGTGCTGGACGCCTCCTGTGCCAGCGCGGCGCCGCTGCCCAGCAAGATGAACTGGGCGAAGGTCGCATGCGCCAGGCTGAGGGCGATGGTATTGCGTTTAAGCTGTTGCATTGTTGTTGTCTCCTGTACCGCTGGTTGAATGATGATCACATAGCTCTTTGGCTATTGCTGCACATTTTTTGGGTGTCAATCTGAAGTCATGTCGCCTCCGTGCGGGTTCAATGGGTCGCCACGGCGCGCCCGGCCGTGTCAAACAGAAAGGCATGACCTTCTTCCGGCGCGAAGCCGATGGCGCTGCCCTGCGCCAGCGCGTGGCGCGCCTCGCCATGCAGCTTGATGGCCACCGCATGCCTGTCGCCATCGATGCTGCCGTCAAGCGTTGCGTGGATGATCTGCGCATCGCCCAGCTGCTCGATCAGGGTGACGGTGGCGCCGTAGCCCTCATTGCGCGGCACCAGACGCAGGTGCTCGGGACGTATGCCGACCAGCATGCCGGCCTCGCCACCGATCTGGCTGGCCAGTGCCGGCACGGCCGCGCACGGCAAAAAATTCATGCGCAGCGCGCCGATGAAGCCAGCCACGAACTGGCTCGCCGGGTGGCGGTACAGGTCCAGGGGCGCCCCCACCTGCTCCAGGTGGCCGCCGTGGAACACGGCCACCCTGTCCCCCAGTGTCATGGCCTCGACCTGGTCATGCGTCACGTAAATCATGGTGGTGCCCAGCTCCTGGTGCAGCTTGGCCAGCTCGATGCGCGTCTGCACGCGCAGCGACGCGTCGAGGTTGGACAGCGGCTCGTCAAACAAAAACACCTTGGGCTGGCGCACGATGGAGCGGCCGATGGCAACGCGCTGGCGCTCGCCGCCGGACAAGGCCTTGGGTTTGCGGTCAAGCAGGTGCGTGATCTGCAGGATCTCCGCCACCTTGCCCACGGCCGCGCGCACTTCGGCTTCCGGCTTGCCTGCCAATTTGAGGGCAAAGCCCATGTTCTCGCGCGCCGTCATGTGTGGATACAGCGCGTAGCTCTGGAAGACCATGGCGATGCCCCGCTCGGCCGGCGCCACGTCGTTGGCCAGCAAGTCGCCGATGTGCAGCTGGCCCGCGCTGATGTCTTCCAGTCCCGCGATCATGCGCAGCAGGGTCGACTTGCCGCAGCCGGATGGTCCGACAAAAACCATGAATTCACCGTCGTGGATATCGAGGTCCAGGCCCTTGACGATTTCCGGGCCGTCGCCGTAGGTCTTGCGGATGCCGCGTAGCGAAATGGCAGCCATCTCAATGCTCCCCGACCAGGACGGCAGCGTGGGACGCGCGCTGCGCGGCGATGAAGTCGCGGTACCAGAGGGCGCTGTCCTTGAAGCTGCGCTGCTGCGTGGCGTAATCGACATACAGCATGCCGAAACGCTTGGCATAGCCAGAATTCCACTCGAAGTTATCCATCAGGCTCCAGTAGAAATAGCCGCGCACGTCGATGCCCTGTGCGATCACAGCGCGCAGGGCATCGAGGTGCAGCTGCACGTACTCGATGCGCGCCTGGTCATGGATCTTGCCGTCAACGGGCTTGTCGGCCACGGCCATGCCGTTTTCCGTGATGTAGACGGGCGGCAGACGGTATTCGCGGTGCAGCCCCACCAGCAGCTCCGTCAAGCCCTGCGGATAGGTTTCCCAACCCATGTCGTTGACGCCGAGCTTGCATTCAGGCTTGCGAGGAGGCGTTTCTGCGCTCATGTAAGCGCGCGTGTAGTAATTCACGCCGAGGAAATCGATGGGCTGTTTAATATCTGTGAAATCGTTTTCAAAGATAGCTAAAGCAGAAGCGTCGACGTGTTTCAGGGCCAGCGCCGGGTAGCGGCCCTTGAAGATGGCGTCCATATACCACTGCACCGAGCGCGCATATTCGAGTTCGGCCAGCTCCCGGTCCTGGGCGCTGTCAGTGGCCGGCGTGGCCGTCCATTGATTGAGCACGATGCCCAGCTTGGCGGGTGGATTGACGGCGCGCATGGCTTGCATGGCCAGGCCGTGCGACAGCAGCAGATGGTGCGACACTTGCACGGCGGCGGCCGGGTCGGCCATGCCGGGGGCGAACTGGCCCGTGCCGTGGCCCAGCACGGCCGTGCACCACGGTTCATTGTGCGTGGCGATGCTGACGACCTTGTGGCCGAAGCGGCGCGCCACCTCGGCCGCGTAGGCGGCGAAGTGATAGCAGGTGGCGCGATTGAGCCAGCCGCCCTCGTCCTGCAAGGCTTGCGGCAAGTCCCAGTGGTACAGGGTCAGATGGGCATCGAGTCCCTTGGCAGCCAGGGCATCGAGCAGGCGCGCATAGAAATCGAAGCCCACCTCGTTCCAGGCGCCCGAGCCGACCGGTTGCACCCTCGACCAGGACATGGAAAAACGGTAGGCGTTCACGCCCAGGCTGGCGATCAGCTCCACGTCATCAAAGTAGCGGTGGTAATGGTCGCAGGCCACGTCGCCATTGCTGCCGTCGATGATCTTGCCATCAGCATGGCTGAAGGTATCCCAGATGGACGGGCCGCGGCCGTCGATGGCGGCGGCGCCCTCGATCTGGTAGGCGCTGGTGGCCACTCCCCAGGTGAAGGTGGCGGGAAAGTTGGTATCGGTGTCGTCGTTATGCATGGTGGTCATGTCAGTGTGAGTGGTTAAGAGAGTTCTAGCCTTTGACGGCGCCTTGCGTAAGGCCCTCGATCAGGCGCTTCGAGGCGACAAAAAACATCAGCAGCAGCGGCAGTACGGCGATGGCGGCGCCCGTCATCAGCGCGCCCCACTCCGTGTTGTTCGGCGCCTGCATGCTGCGCAGGGCCAGCGGGATCGTGTAGTTCTCGACCGAGCGCATGACGACCAGCGGCGTAATGAAATTGTTCCAGGAATTGATGAAGGTGATCAGGCCCAGGGTGCCCATGGCAGGGCCGATCAGCGGCAGCACGACACGCCAGTAGATGGCAAATTCACCGCAGCCGTCGATGCGCGCCGCCTCGATCAGGTCCCTGGGTATCGCCGTGCCGATGTACTGGCGCATCAGGAAGATACCCAGCGCGCCGGCCGCTCCCGGCACGTACAGGGCGCGCGGCTGGTCCAGCCAGCCGAGGAAATCCATCAGCATGAAGGTCGGAATCATGTTCATGAAGGACGGGATGATCATCGACGCCATCACCAGGGTGAACAGGGGCCGCTTGAATCGGAACTCGTACATGGCAAAGGCGTAGCCGCCCAGCGAACAAAAGAACAGGGTGAGCGCAGTTGTCATCAGCGCCACGTACAGACTGATGCCGATATTGCGCCAGAACGGCAGGCGTTCCTGCAGCAGTTCCAGGTTGTGCAGCAGGGCCGTGCCGAACCAGCGCGGCGGCGGCAGGCTGTAGATCTCCGCGCTCGTGTGCGTGGCGAAGACGAACATGAAGTAGAACGGCGCGACCATGATCAGGGCGCCGATGGCCACCATGGTGTAAGCCGTCCAGCGCGTGGTGTTCATTTGGCCCCCTTGCGTTCATTACGCTCATTGCGGCTGAAGATGCGGTTATTCGCCCAGGTGGTGCTGGCGATAATCAGGAACAGCAGCCAGGAAATGGCCGACGCCGTGCCGAAGTCGCCCGAGGAAAACGCCGTCTTGTAGACGAAGATGGCCGTCGTCATCACCGATTGGCTCACGCCACTCGACTCGGCCACCAGCACGAACGGCTCCTCGAACAGCTGCAAATTGCCCATGATGGTGAGCGTGACGGCCAGGTAGATCATGGGGCGCAGCTGTGGCAAGGTGATGTACCAGAATTGCTGGCGCTTCGAGGCGCCATCAATGGTCGCCGCTTCATACAAATCCTTGGGGATCACCTGCAGCGCCGACAGATACAACACCAGGTTCCAGCCCAGGTAGCGCCAGAAGATGACGAAGGCGACGGCCGGCTTGATGAACAGAGAGCTGCCCAACCAGTCAATCGACTCAGCGGAGAACAGGGCGCCGACCAGCGGCAGGCTGGCGCACCATTGAATCAGCACATTGATCTGGCCATAGTCGCGCGAGAACAGGGTATTGAAGACCATGGCGATAGCCACGCTGGACGTGATGAACGGTAAAAAGTAAATGCCGATCACCAGGTTGCGCGAGCGCTTGAAACTGTTGTGGATGAAGGCCGCCAGCGGAATGGCCACCAGATGCTGCGGCACGCCAGAGGCCAGCGCCAGCCACAAGGTGTTGCCCAGCGAGCGCAAAAACCACGGATCGCTCAGGGCATATTTGTAGTTATCCAGTCCCACCCACTGCATGGCTTCCACGCCGCTGGCAGCTTCCCATTGGTTGAACGACAAATAGATAGAGAACAGCAGCGGGAACAGGCTGAAAACGGCGAACAGGATGAAGAAGGGGCTGATGAAAATGTACGGCGCCCATTTTTTCCTGTCGTAGCGCTTCCTGGCGGACCGCGTGGCAGCGGCGGCACCCTCGGCACAAGGCATGGTCGTATTCATGATGCTCCTAGCGCCGCGCGCGGTGGGTGATCAGGGCCTTGGCGTCGGCCAGGGCCGTCTTGATATCCTTGTTTTGCGCCAGCACGCTTTCCAGCTCCATGTTGACGATGTCACGCGCCACGGCGTCGAACTTGTCGACGCGGATGACGGGGATTTTCGCCGCCGTGTCGCGCGCCAGCAAGCGCGTTTTCTGCCCGCCGAAATACGGCTGCGGCTCGTCCATCATCGGATCCGCATACGCCGCCTTCAGGGCGGGAAACGCGCCGATTTCCTTCAGCGAGTGCAGCTGGATATCCTTGTTGACGGTCATGAACTTGATGAATTCCCACGCTTGTGCCTTGTTGGCCGCCTTTTTCGGGATGCCGTAGAAGGAACCGCCATACGACGCCAGCGCGCCGGCGGGCAGGTTCGCCGCGCGCCACTGGCCTTTCGACTCCGGCGCCAGCCACTTGGCCAGGTGGCCGCTGAGCCAGGAACCCATCATCTGGCTGGCCACCTTGTCGCGTTTGAAGCCCTCTGCCCATTCGCCCGTCCAGGCCACAGTGCGCGCATCGATGCCGGCGACGCGCGCCGCCTTGGCCAGTTCGAACGCTTTCACGAAGCGCGGCGAGTCGACCAGCACCTGCCCCTTGTCGCCAAAATAAATGCCTTCGCCATCTTTCAGATTGGCACGGATAACAATGTCGGCCAGGTCGCTGGCACCGGCCAGCAGATAGGTGCCGGTGGCGGCCTTGAGTTTCTTGCCGGCGGCAATGTACGACTCCCACGATTGCGTCAGGTCGGCCTCCTTGATGCCCGCCTTGTCCATCAAGTCCTTGCGGTAGAACAAGGTGCCTGGCCCCAAGTCGGCCGGCATGGCGCCTAGGGTGCCGCGCGAACTGGTCGCCTGCACGAAGGTGAACGGCACGAACAGGGCGCGGTACTGCCCTGCCCCGTAAGGCGGCTGCAGCAAATCTTCCATGCCCTTCGATTCGGCGAAGCTTCCCACATAACGGAAATCGATGGCCATCACGTCGGGCAGGCGCGCACCGGCCGCCAGCGCCGTCGTCATCGAGTTGTGGTGGTCGTCGATCTGCAGACTGACCAGCTTGACCTTCACTTGCGGGTACAGCTTTTCCCACAGGGGCAAGGCCGTCTTGACGGCGCGGTCCAGGTCGGGGAAGGAGGCGACAGTGATGGTCGCCGGGGCCAGTGTCGGCACGGGCGGCGCGACGGGCGCAGCGGCCGCGCCATAGACCAGGGTCAGCGCGGCCAGGGAGGCTGCGCCAAGGATGCTTGACTTCATTATTTCATCTCCGTTTATTGAGCGTCTTCTATCTTGAAAACGTTTTCACACCATGTATCCATTTAACACCGCAAAGAAAATCAAGTCAACCGAAATAGTTGTCATTTTTATTGAGGGCAGCATGGCAAGCTGCACGCCGTGGCGCGGATTCTCCTATGAAAAAATGCAAAAATTCGTCATTTGAGCTGCCGTTGTTTTTTGTGAAAACGTTTTCATGTGTAGCTCAGATTAGCGCGTGAGCGCGTAATCCGACGCATTGTTGACGGCAAAAGCATGGTTCCTGCGCTTTGTTGGCTGCGCTGTGTCGGCTTACGCCCTGCGGGCTAACCCGACCTACCCCGACCTGCCCGGAACTGCGCCGACCTGCGGTCGTCATCGGCCGTTTATGGTAATCTTTCACTGAAAAGGTTTTCAGAGCACTGACAACCAGCCATCTTGATACCCAGGAATCACCTTGAACGATAGCGCCCACGCTGCTCCCCCTTCTACCCTGCTCGACGTGGCCCGCCAGGCTGGCGTGTCGCCCAGCACTGTTTCGCGCATTCTGAACGGCACGGCCAGGGTCTCCGACGACAAGCGAGACGCCGTGCTGGCGGCCATCGCGCAGATGAAGTTTGCGCCGAACCAGATGGCGCAGGGTCTGAAAAAGGGCCGCTCGATGACCATCGGCATCGTGGTGCAGGATATTTCCAGCCCCTTCTTCGACGAAAGCCTGCGCGGCGTGGACGACGGTCTGAAAGACACGGGCTATGCGTCCGTGATCGTCAGCGGGCACTGGAATGCGCAGGAAGAGGCCGACCGCATCCGCCTGCTGCTGGCGAGGAAGGTCGATGGCATCATCCTGCTGTCCGGGCGTATCTCGGACCAGAGCGTGCTCGATTTCTCGCAGCAGCGGCCCATCGTCTCGACCGGCCGCCTGCTGGCGACCAGAAGCGCCATTGGCTTCAAGCTCGACAACGAATACGGCGCCTACCTGGCCGTGCGCCACCTGGTGGAACTGGGCCACCGCCGCATCGCGTTCGTGTCCGGCCCGGCCAACAATACGGACGCAAACGAGCGCCTGACGGGCTACCAGCGCGCGCTGCGCGAGGCGGATATCGCCATCGACCCGAAGCTGATGGCGGAAGGAGATTTCCACGAGGCAAGTGGGATGCTGGCCATGAACCACCTGTTCGAGACACAACAGCAATTCAGCGCCGTCTTTGCCGCCAACGACTTGTCCGCCTATGGCGTGCGCCTGTGCCTGTACCGCAAGGGCATCCGCGTGCCCGACGACATCTCGCTCGTGGGTTTCGATGACTTGCCCGGCTCGTCCTACACGACGCCGCCGCTGACGACCATCCGCCAGCCCCTGTATGACATCGGCCGCATCGCCACCGAAGCGTTACTGGGCCTGATCAATGGGGAAGCGGTGCAGGCGGCCATTCCGCCCCTGGAACTGATTGTGCGAGAAACCACGCGGCGCATCCGCTGAGGCTTGCGGCAGGGACCATTTCCTTGCGACTTAAGCTAAACGAGAATCACTACGCTACCAGCATCCGCGACGCGTGCCGGAATCTGCAGCAATGGCGCATCCGCTTTACAATAGTGGCTCGTTCAGCAAGAATGCTTGGTTCAAGCACGCAAGGCTCAACCCTCCGGCCCGGGCCGGAAGACTCCGAACACTCACCACAAAGGGACATCACATGGAACATACTCTGCCACCACTGCCGTATGAAATGGACGCTCTGGCGCCGCATATTTCGAAAGAAACCCTGGAATACCACTATGCCAAGCATCACCAGGCGTATGTCACCAACTTGAACAACCTGATCAAGGGTACCGAGTTCGAGAACCTGTCGCTGGAAGAGATCATCAAGAAATCGTCGGGCGGCATCTTCAACAATGCTGCGCAAGTATGGAATCACACCTTCTACTGGAACGGCATGAAGCCGGCCGGCGGTGGCGCTCCTACCGGTGCCGTGGCTGACGCGATCAACGCCAAATGGTCGTCGTTCGACAAGTTCAAGGAAGAATTCACCAAGTCGTGCGTGGGCAATTTCGGTTCGGGCTGGACCTGGCTGGTACAAAAAGCCGACGGCTCCGTCGACATCGTCAACACCTCGAACGCCGGCTGCCCTTTGACCACCGGCGACAAGCCACTGCTGACCTGCGACGTCTGGGAACACGCCTACTACATCGACTACCGCAACCTGCGCGCCAAGTACGTGGAAACGTTCTGGGGCCTGGTCAACTGGGAATTCGTTGCCAAGAACTTCGCGTAAGCGCGTTTCTCTTGTCAACGTCAACGAGATTTTGACATAAAAATATGACATGAAAATTGTCATATTTTCTCAAAGGAAGTTTTTACCGTAAGGTAATAACTTCCTTTTTTACATGTGAACGCATGCTTCACATCAGCGCGTAACGCAGGCCAGGTTGGACCAGGCCGGCACCGCGCACCTGCCAGGCAGATCCATCCCCTTCTGGCACTGCGCATGCAAATGGTTGCGGGATGACAGGGCCGGAATTTACGAAATATTTACGTGCCCGACCAAGCAATTTACATTTTGCTTACGCATGCCCCGCTACACTTTCTCATTTGCAACAAAAGCATTTGGCCATCCGGGCCAAAGCAAGCCAGTGGCAACGGGCTGCCGCGCCAGAACCTCCACCTACCTTCCATGTCCGCACCGCAGCACATCAAAAATGAACACTTTTTCCAGCAATGGCTGATCCACGCCATGGTGTTGTCGGCACTGGCCGGCTTCATCGGATTCACCCAGTACGAGGAATATCACCGGATTGATACGCAGGAACACGAGCGGCTGGCGATGCAGGCGGAAATCGTGGAAAAGAATTTAACGCCGCAATTGAAGTTGAGCAAGCGCGTGATCGACAGCATCATCGACGAACTGGCGGCCTGGCAGGCGCAAGACGATCACCTGCGGCGGGCGAATCACTCGCTCAAAGTGATCAGCGATGCGCTGATCGGCATCCGTCCCATCCTGGTCATCGGTCCTGACGGGCAGGTGGTGGCGGGCAGCGACGCCGGCTTGGCGGACGAAAACTTCAGGCAAAACGATTGCTTCCAGAAAGCCATGCGACTCGCCGATCCGCAATTGCTGCACGTTAGCGCACCGCCTGGCAACACCGCCGCTCCCGGCGCGATCAGCCTGTGCCGCCGCATCAGCGGGTTTCAGGGCGGCTTTGGCGGCATCGTCATGGTCAGCCTGGCGCCCGCCTATTTCTCCGACCTGCTCGATTCGATTCGTTATGCGCGCGATGTCCATAGCTCGATCTCACGCGAAGACGGTCAGTTGTACCTGGCTTCTACACGCCGGACTGACGCCCAGATGCCCGGGTTACCGCGCGGCGCCGACAAGCAGCGCATGGTCGCCGAGCGCCATGTGCCATCGAGCGCGCCCCTCTTCGGGACGACGCTGCGCATCGCCGTGAGCCGCGACACCGAGGTCTTGTTCGCGCCGTGGCGCCAGAGCCTGTATGCGCAAAGCGTCCTGTTCGGTTTGGTTGCCATTTTCAGCACGCTCGGGCTGCTGATCATACAAAAACGGCACCGCTTGCGGCGGGCCGAACGCAAGAAGACAGAGAAGCAAATACAGCAACTGGCCTTCTTCGATCAACTCACCAAGCTGCCCAACCGCATCTTGCTGCTGGACCGCCTGAAGCAGGCGAAGAAGGCCAGCCTGCGCAGCGGCAACCATGGCGCCGTCCTGTTCATCGATCTGGACAACTTCAAGACACTCAACGACACGCTTGGGCACGACATGGGCGACCTCCTGCTCAATCAAGTCGCGCGGCGCCTGGTCGGCTGCGTGCGCGCTGGCGACACCGTGGCCCGCCTGGGCGGCGATGAGTTCGTCGTCATGCTGACGGACCTGCATGTGAATGCGGAACAGGCGGCGGCCCAGGTCGATATCGTCGGCAACAAGATACTGCAGGAACTGAGCCAGACCTACTGGCTCAACCAGGTCACCCACCGCAGCACCTCGAGTATCGGCGCGACGCTCTTCATGGGCAATCTGACCAGCATCGACGATCTGCTCAAGCAGGCGGACCTGGCCATGTACAAATCCAAGGCGGTGGGACGCAATGCCTTGCGCTTCTTCGATCCCGCCATGGAGGTGGCCATGCTGGAACGGGCCGCGCTGGAAACGGACTTGCGCGACGCCATTCCATGCCGCCAGTTGATACTCCACTACCAGCCCCAAATCGACCACCGTGGGGGCGTTACCGGCGTCGAAGCGCTGGTACGCTGGCAACACCCGCTGCGCGGACTGGTGCCGCCAGGCGACTTCATTGCGCTGGCCGAAGAAATCGGCGTGATCCTGCCGTTGGGACAATGGGTGCTTGAAACGGCCTGCGCACAATTGGTCGCCTGGGCCGGACATCCCGACATGCGCCATCTGAGCATTGCGGTCAATGTCAGCGTGCGCCAGTTCAACCAGGACGATTTTGTCGATCAGGTGCTGTTTGCACTGGCTTGCAGCGGCGCCGACCCACATCTTCTCAAGCTAGAGCTGACCGAGAGCCTGCTGGTGTCCGACGTTGGCGGCGTGATCGCCAAGATGTCCGCAATCAAAGCGCACGGCGTCGGTTTTTCGCTCGACGATTTTGGCACGGGCTATTCTTCCCTGGCCTATCTCAAGCGGTTGCCGCTGGACCAGTTAAAGATAGACAAGTCTTTTGTTCGCGACGTGACGCATGACCCTAGCGACGCATCGATCGCCAAAACCATCATCGCCCTGGCTCGCAGCCTGAACATCGCCGTCATTGCAGAGGGCGTCGAGACGCTGGCACAGCGTGATTTCCTGGCGCGCTACGGTTGTCGCGCCTACCAGGGATACTTCTTCAGCCGTCCCTTGACGCTCATGGACCTGGAAAAATTTGTGCAGCGCCGCTCGCATGCTGCGCCATGCGACGACGATCAACGCCGTCTGCGTTCTTGAGAAGTGCCAGCAGTAAATGAGTTCAACGATGGGGACAGGCTGCAAGGGACGACAAGCTTGTCAGGCCTGCCCGATGCTGCCCTTCGACGGCAAAGGGGCGGCCGCGAAGCGCCGCCATGGCCGCGCCAGCGCCTTGCCTGCACCGCCCTGCAATTGCCCTGCCAGGTAGCCGCGCACATAGGCAGCAGGCTGCAACAGGTCAGGCTGCATTTCGGCCAGTGCGCGCAGCAAGCCGTCCGCCACCTCGATATCGTTGCGCCAGCCCAGTTCGTCCTGCAAGACGGACAGTCGCTTCACGTAGTGCCGGACCTGCCCTGCGTCATATAAGGATGCAAAAAATTCAGTGGCATAGCGGGCTTTCTTGGCCGCGATGCGCACCCGGTGGTGCGCCGGCGGCGCCAGCTTCGGCAAGTCTTTTCCCCGCTTTAACAGGCGGCGCTGATCCTTGCGCAGAGTAGCGCGGGCAAACGGGCAGATAGACGCGTCCAGGCGCCGCACTTGACGCACGGAGCAACTGTCGCGCCAGGCGCGCGCCTGCAGCCAGCGCTGCAAGCCCAGCATGCAAGCCGTGTAGCGCGCCGAGGTGACGGCCTTGGCCGCTTGCACGTGCTTGCGGCGTGCCTGCGCGTGCGCCGCCGCTACCAGCGCCGCCACCTCCGTGGCCGCCTCGCCATCGAGCTGCGCCAGGGTGTTGCCAGCCAACACGTCCCCGTCGCGCGCCTCGCCCAGCGCGCCGCCCAGCCAGTCAAGTTCGCTCTTCAAGGCGTCCGGCAGCGCCAGCAGGGATTTGAACATGCCCAGCGCCGAGCGCAAACGGCGCAGTCCCACGCGCATCTGGTGCACGCTTTCCACGTCCTCGCCCGCCGCCACGCCATCCTGGTTGCCGCTCACCTGCTCCAGGCAATTGCCGGCGATGACCAGGAACACCTGCTCCACCGACATGGCCGCGTCCAGCGCCAGGCTCTGCGCCTTGACGGCGCGCAAAGGCTGCGGCGCTGCGAGGCGGTAGCCGCGTTCCGCCTTGCTCAGGTGGCCCAGCTGCAGCGGCACGTCCTGCAGCAGGGCCAGCGCGACGTCGAACAGGCTGGCCGCTTGCCCCTGTTTCAATTCCAGTTCGATCTCGCTGACGGGCACGCTGCGCACGGTCCCATCGGCACCGCTTTCAATAACACCCTGGTCCAGCACGCATTCGATCTGGTCGCCCTGCGGCGTACGCAGCCGCCATACGGTGCGTTTGATGCGGGTGGTAAACACGGGCTGCAAAGCGTCGCGGATGGCGTCCTGGCGCAGCAGCGCTCGGATGGGCTGCTTGCGGCCGATGACGGAGTCGAGCGCGGCGAGGTCCGGCTGCGGCCCGGGAACTTCGCCTTCCCATTCGTGGCGGCTGTGCAAGCCGCCGCTGACGCTGCCGCCCGCCTTCAGGGTTTGCATCCAGCGCCCGTCGACCTGGCGCACGCGCAAGCCCGCCTGGTGACGGCATAGCTGCAAATCGGGCGTATCGACATACATATCGTGCATCTGCAGCACCAGTGGCTCGCCTTGCGCAAGCTGCGCCAGCAGCGGGTGCGCGCGCAGGCGGGGTGCGTCTTGCGGCGCCAGCAACAATTTCAATTCGATTTCCATGACCGCTCCTTGCAAGATTCCTCAACGCTCATTGTAAGGCGTGCCCGGTCGCGTACAAGGCGCACGCACACCTTGATTTTGCGCGAAAATAAGCGCTTCATTCAACCAGGAGATGCCATGACCTACCACGCCGCCGAGAACCGCTACGACAGCATGCCATACCGCACCTGCGGGCGCAGCGGGCTGAAACTGCCGCTGCTGTCCCTGGGACTGTGGCACAACTTTGGCGATAGCAACAATCTGGCCTCGCAGCGCGACATGCTGCGCACGGCTTTCGACCTGGGCATCACACATTTCGACCTGGCCAACAACTACGGCCCGCCATATGGCAGCGCGGAAAGCAATTTCGGCAAGCTGCTGCGCGATGATTTTCTGCCCTACCGCGATGAACTGATCATTTCCACCAAGGCGGGCTGGGACATGTGGCCCGGTCCGTACGGCCAGGGTGGCGGTTCGCGCAAATACGTGCTGGCCAGCCTGGACCAAAGTTTGCAGCGCCTGGGCCTGGACTACGTCGACATCTTTTATTCGCACCGCTACGACGCCGACACCCCGCTGGAAGAAACCATGGGCGCGCTGGCCACCGCCGTGCAGCAGGGCAAGGCGCTGTACGTGGGCCTGTCGTCGTATTCGCCGCAAAAGACGGCCGAGGCGGCCGCCCTGCTGAAAGAGTGGAAAGTGCCATGCTTGATCCACCAGCCGGCCTACAATATGCTCAACCGCTGGATCGAGGAAGACGGCTTGCTCGATACCCTGCAAGAGCAAGGCATGGGCTGCATTACGTTCACGGCACTGGCGCAGGGCTTGCTCAGCGACAAGTACCTCGATGGCGTGCCGCAAGATGCGCGCGTCAACCGCCCCGGCGGCGGCTCGCTGCTGCAAAAGCACCTGAGCGCGGAAAACCTGGCCCGCGTGCGCGCGCTGAACCAGATCGCCGCCCAGCGGGGGCAAACGCTGGCGCAGATGGCGCTGGCCTGGGTGCTGCGCGACCCAAGAGTCACCTCGACCCTGATCGGCGCGAGCAGCAGCGCGCAAATCCGCGAAAACGTGGCAGCGCTGCAGCAACTGACGTTCACGGCCGACGAGCTCGCCGCCATCGACGTGCAGGCGCGCGAAGGCCATATCAACCTGTGGGAAGGCCCGTCGCGGGCCGTGTAACGCAGTCACGGCGGCGCTGGCGGCGACATTGGCGGTGGCAGCAGGGCCAGCAGCTCCTGCGCCACCTGCCGGCGCCGTTCAGGCGTGGCGAAGACGCCCACCGCCACATGCCGTGTAGCATCACGCATATCGTTGATGTGTATCAATTGGCGCGGCCCTTGCGGCACGGCGATGCGCGTGCACCACGGCGAAAAGTGGTGGCGCCGGCAGTGGCCGGCGCTGACCTGTTCGACGATCAGCTCGCCGTCGCGCAGGGCGATATGTTCATAGTCGCGCGCATGGCGCAGGTAATGCAGCAGGGCGATGGCCACCAGGCCCAGTTCGGCGAACGAAAAGGCTGGAATGGTCCAGAGGCCGCGCAGCGCAAAGGCGGCGGCAATCGTCAGGGAAAACAGGCATAGCAAGCCATAGGCGCACAGCAACTGGCGCGCCGTCAAGGCACTGTAGCGCGCCAGCAGCCATTGCGGCTGCTCGCGCGAATGATCGCGTGGCATGGCGCCTCCCGCCTCTTCGCTCCATCGACGTATCATCGCCCTCGCGGCGGCGGCCAAGTTCCGCCGGATCGGGCCCGGCTCAGGCGCCCATGCGCACCAGCGCATGGCCCACATGCTGCCACCAGTGATCGCGCGACTTGACCTGCTTCAGGCAAGACGTGTCGATCTCTGCGGGGAACACGCGATCCTGGCAAGCCTTCGTTGCCAGGGCATAGCGCTGGTTTTCCGCCGCCGCCAGGGCCACGACCAGCCAGAACGCCAGCGCCAGCAACACCACCAGCAAACTCCAGGCCAGGTGATTGGTGTTACTTTTTTCGCCAAAAAACTCGCGTGGCCGCGTCTCGCGGTACATCAACATCAAGTCTTTTTCTTTTTCTTCCGACATCTGCGTTTGCATCCTCTGACATCCTATCCTGTGCCGGCCGGCTGGCCATGGCGGCGCGCACGCCGCCTTAACCTCATTTTACGCTGAAGGCGGAGGAGGGACAGTAATTCGTGGCGGCTATTCTCAGTCGGCCGCCCGGATCAGGGACGCGGCGCCGGCACCTGCGGCGTGCGCGGTGTGCCCTCCTCCTCTGCCGGCGGCACGGGCACCATGCGCTCCACATGATCGACGTCGATGTCGCCGCCATCGGGTGCCCCGTTGTGGGGCTCCACGCCGGCCCGATCGCCAGTGCCGGCCGCATCGCTGTCGTTATCGAGCTCTTCTGCATCCTGGCCGGGCACGCCCTGCATGTCGCTACCGCTGTCAGAACTGTCGCTGGGCCCCAGCGCGCCCTTGCCATGGCCGCTGCCCAGGACACGGTCGGGCATGACGGGCAAATTGTCCGGATCGAGTGTGCTGCCGCTCATGGCTGACTCCTCTTGATAAAAAAACCAGCTTACTCCCCTCGCCCAGCCAGCGGCGCACGCCTGCACGGCATTCTCCACGGGGGGGGAAATGCGGCGGCGCACAAATATCTTCAAAAAGTACTTCACAAATGTACTATTCATTGCTATAGTTAATTCAAGTAAGCACCTTCTCATCCAGAAACTGCTTCATCGGCGGCACGGCGCCCACCAGCGCCTTGCCGCCGAACCGACCGGTACGTGGCGAGCCGGCCCATCCACCCAGCCATCATGCACATATTGGAGTTTTATCATGCAAGCCAAATCACTTATCGCAGCATTGTTTGCCATCACCACCGCTACCTCGGCTTTCGCACAAAGCACGGCGCCGGCCACCAGCCAGCAGCTGAGCCGCGAGCAAGTCACGGCCGAATACATCCGTGCCCGCAACGCCGGCGAAATCGCCACCAGCGAAGTCGACTATCCGAAAACGCCGGCCACCGCCACCAGCAAGGTGACGCGCGAGCAAGTCATGGCCGAGTTCTACGCCGCCCGCAAGGCTGGCCTGATCCCGCAAACGGAAGCGGATTTTGATGTCGCGCAAACCACCAAGCACGTCGTGCAATAAGAAACCAGTCAGCCGGTTTCAGTCAGTAACAACTCAGTTGCGGCGCAGCACTCGGGCCACTCCCGACGCTCACCGCGGCGAGCTGTCAGCAGCACCCCCAACACTATCGCCTCCCGGAGTCACTGCATGTCCCTGCACCGCCGTTTGCTTGCCGCCAGCCTGATCCTTGCCTTGAGCGCTTGCGCCGACATGGGCCATATCGCGCCGCAATCGGCCATGCTCGACGCCAACAGGCTGGCGGCCAGCAAGGCCATGGATGCCGCCGCCAGCGCCGCCATACAGTGGCCGCGCGCACAATGGTGGCAAGATTTGCATGACCCCCAATTGAACCGTTTGATGGAGCAGGCGCTGGCCGACAGCCCCACCCTGCGTGGCGCCCAGGCGCGCGTGCGCCAGGCCGAGGCGCTGGCTGGCGCGGCCGAGGACAAGACCCGCCCGCAGGCGGACGCGAATGTCTCCATCAACCGCGAACTGTATTCACAGCACGGCAGCACGCCGGCGCCCCTGGCCGGCAATTACGCCTGGCGCAACCAGGCCACCGTCACGGCTTCGTACGATCTGGACTTGTGGGGACGCAACCGCGCCGCCCTGTCCGCCGCCCTGGGCGACGTGAAGATGGCCTCGGCCGAATCGCAGATGGCCCGCCTGGCCCTGGAAACGGCGCTGGTGCGCACCTATATCCAGCTATCGTATGAATTCCAGCTGCAGGACGTGATCGAACGCAGCCTGGCGCAGCGCGCCCGCATCCTCGACATCACGCGCCAGCGCAAGGCGGCCGGCATCGGCACCGATATTGACGTGGCGCAAATCGAAACTACTCTGCCCGCAGGTCGCCGCCAGCTGGAGCAGTCAGCCGAGTCGCTGGCCCTGCTGCGCAACCAGCTGGCGGCCCTGGCGGGCAAGGGGCCGGCAGCCGGCGCGGCGCTCACGCGCCCCGTGCTGCGCCTGGACCAGCCGCTGGCCATCCCCGCCGCCCTGCCGGCCGACCTGATCGGTCGCCGGCCCGACATCGCCGCCCAGCGCTGGCGGGTGGAAGCGGCGGCGCAGCGCATCGATGCGGCCAAGGCCGAGTTTTACCCGAACGTCAACCTGGTGGCTTTTGCCGGCTTCCAGGCCTTCGGCTTCAGCCATTTTCTTGACGCCAACTCGGACATCCGCGGCGTCTCGCCCGCGCTGAGCCTGCCCATCTTTGCCGGCGCCCGCCTGCGCGCCCAGCTGGGCAGCCAGACGGCCGTGTACGACGGTGCCGTGGAGCAGTACAACGCCACCGTCATCAACGCCATGTCGGAGGTGGCGAATGCCGTCACCAAGGCACAATCGCTGGAAAAACAGCACCAGCTGACAGTGCAGGCGCTGGCCACGGCACAGCGCGCGCGCGACCTGGCGGAAAAAGCCTACAAGGCCGGCATGAGCGACGCCATCAACATGCTCAACACGCAAGTGGCCCTGCTGGCGGAAGAACAGCAGCAGGCGCAAAATGGAGCGCGCGAGCTGGACCTGTACGTTTCCTTGATGAATGCATTAGGAGGCGGGATCTAAGCTTGCAATCCTGGCATTGCCATGGCTCAACAAGATACAATCGGAGCTTTATTCACACATGAAGGAATATGACATGACCGCTTTTGACGCCACCTCCAAGCGGCTGCAAAACATCCGCACGCGCATGCCAGGCTTCCCCATGGAACTGATGCGCCTGTTGCGCATGACGTACCACATTCAAAAAGGCATGAAGGACTTGACCAATGCCGCGCTGAAAAAGCACGACCTGGTCGATGCCAGCTACATGGTGCTCGCCGTACTGTACGGCACGGACGACGAAACGTCGAACGCCTGCACCCTGGGCATGGCCTGCCATGAAAAACCGGCCAACCTGACACGCGTGTGCAACGACCTGGAAACGCGCGGCCTGATCCACCGCGGCACGCGCCCCGGCGACCGCCGCTCGGTGATGATTTCGCTGACCGACAAGGGCCGCACGCTGATCGAAACGGCGCTGCCCGACGTGTACCAGGAAACCTCGGCCCTGTACGAAGGGTTCACGGACGAAGAGCTGCAAGTGCTCGACAAGCTGTACATGCGCCAGTTGCGCAACCTGAACAATCTCAACAACCAGAACTGATAGCCTATCGATGACGCCAGCCACAGCAACAACATTCACGCAAGGCCCCCTGACCCGGGCGGCCCACTGGCTGGCGCTGGCGCTGCAGGACTGGCGCAAGACGGAAGGCGAACGCTGGATCTACGTCGGCAAGACCCTGATCGCCGCGTTCTGCGCCCTGTGGCTGGCCTACCGCCTGGGACTCGATTCCCCCAGCACGGCCATGACCACCACCATCATCCTGGCCCTGCCCAGCAGCGGCATGGTGCTGGAAAAAAGCTTTTACCGTTTGTGTGGCACCCTGCTGGGATGCACGGCCGCGCTGGCCCTGATCGGCCTGTTCCCGCAGCAGCCGGTGCTGCTGTTCGCCGGCCTGGCCCTGTGGGTGGGCCTGTGCACGAGCGGCTCGGCCCTGCACCGCAACGCCCAGTCGTATGTGTATGTGCTGGCCGGCTACACGGCTTGCATGATCGTCTTGCCCGCCATCGAGCAGCCGATGCAGGCGTTCGCGCTGGCCGTCACGCGCGTGGCCGAAGTCGGCCTGGGCATCATCTGCTCGGCCGCCGTCTCCAGCGTGCTGCTGCCGCGTCACCAGGGCACGCAAGTGATGCGCACGGTGCAGGCGCGCTACGGCAAATTCCTCACTTTCTGCCAGGACGTGCTGCAGCAAAAACTCACGCCGGCGCAAGTGGAACTGACGCATTTGCAGTTTGCGGCCGACGTGGCGGCGCTGGAACTGGGCCGCTCGGCCGCCCTGTTCGAAGTCACCAGCAAGGTGAGCCACGTGCGCGCGCAAAACCGCAAGCTGCACGCCTTTAACGCCACCTTCATGACGGCGCTCACTACCTTCTATACTTTCCACCGCCTGTTCGACCGCCTGCAGCGCGATGGAGAGACACAAGTGATGCAAGCCTGCGCGCCCCTGTACGCCATCGTCGCCGAAGCGCTGCAAGCCACGCCTTCGCAAGACTCGCTCGACACCATGCAGCGGCATCTGCAAACGGCGC
This sequence comes from Janthinobacterium sp. 75, assembly GCF_004365495.1. Lineage (NCBI taxonomy): Bacteria > Pseudomonadati > Pseudomonadota > Betaproteobacteria > Burkholderiales > Oxalobacteraceae > Janthinobacterium > Janthinobacterium sp. 75. The sequence goes on from NZ_SORD01000002.1 coordinate 141,369, forward strand.
TGGCGCTGGCGCGCGCGGAGATTGACAGTGCGCACATCAACCATGCGCAGCGCATCGATTTCGACACCATGTGCGAACTGCTGGAACGCTTCGCGCGCGACATGAGCCGCTTTCACGAAGTCTATTTCAGCCTGGCGCATGACACGCCCTTGGCCATCAGCACGCCGCAGGCGTACGCGCCAAAGACGCCGCCCGCGCTGGTGATCGCCAGCGGCGCGCGTGCGGCCATCAGCCTGGCCCTCTTGGCCCTGGGCGCCTATTTCCTGGCCTGGCCCCATGCCAGCACGGCGATGTTGATGGCGGCCGTGTTCTGCGCGCTGGCCTCGTCCTCGCCGCGCCCCATCATGATGATCCGGCAAGTGCTGGCGGGCTTTCTGATCGCCATGCCGCTGTCGCTCGTGTGCGTGTACTTCGTGCTGGTGCACGGTGACGGCTTCCCCATGCTGGTGCTCAGTTTTGCGCCCTTCCTGGCCGTGGGCCTGTATTTGATGACGAATCCCGCCAAACTGGGCGTGGGCCTGGGCGTATCGACCTTTATCACACAGATGGCACCGACCAACGTGATGCATGTCGATGGCGCCGCTTTTCTCAATACGGGCATGGCGCTGATCGTCGGCCTGATGCTGGCTGCCCTCGTGTTTGCCGTGCTGCTGCCCGAGCACACCATGGGCCACAAGGACCATATCGGCCCGGCCCTGTGGCGTGAAGCCCTGCATGCGTGCACAGCGCCCGCGCGCCGCGTGAAACACCGTTTCGACAACCGCGTGCGCGACCTGCTCAGCCAGCTCAACGCGGCGGCCGGCCCGGCGCCGGGTATCGCCACGCGCGCCGTCGTGCGCCAGGCCCTGACCTTGCTGGAAATCGGCCACTCGGTGATCGATCTGCGCGAACTGATCGCCAGTTCCTCCGGCAACAGCGCCGCGCACGACGCCCTGCAGCGCTGCGTGGACAGCATCGCCGCCTGGCTGCGCACGCGCGGCGAAGCGCAACTGCAGGGGGCGCTGGCCGCCACCCTGCAGGCGGGCGCCGTGGTGCGGGCGGCCCAGGCTGCCAGCGGCACGGCACCGGAACAGGGCGTGCGCCTGCAGACGGCGCTGGTCGACCTGCATTCGATCTACACCTCATTACTCGACAACGTGGCGCCTGGCGCCGGAGAACATCATGCCGCGTGAATTCGCCCTGTTCGGAATTCTGATTCCTACCCTGCTACCCCTGTTCATCCTCAGCATCGGCCTGCAAACCCTGCTCGACCGCGTGCTGGGCTGGCTGGGCGTTTACCGCATGGTGTGGCATCCCTCGCTGGCGCGGCTGTGCATCTTCATCGCCATCTTCGGCGCGCTGGCTTTATCGCTGTACCAATAACGTTCAAATAAAAAAAATGTTCAATCTGATCAAGGAAAGGATGCCGACATGGTAGCCAAACTGACCCGCTATGCCATCACCCTGCTGCTCCTGGCTGCGGCCCTCTGGATAGGCAAGACTGTCTGGAACCGCTACATGGAATCGCCATGGACGCGCGACGGGCGCATCAAGGCCGATATCGTCAATATCAGCGCCGACGTGGCCGGCACTGTCACGGACGTGCTGGTGCGCGACAACCAGGTGGTGCAAAAAGGCGACGTCCTCTTCGTCGTCGACAAGGAGCGCTATGCGAGCGCGCTGGCGCAGGCCGACGCCGTGCTGGCCACGCAAAGGACGGAGCAGGGCCGCCGCGGCAAGGAAGCGCAGCGCCGCGCCAATCTCGACGCCAGCATCATCTCCACGGAAAGCCGCGAAAGCGCCGCCTTTGCCGCCAGTTCGGCCTCGTCGCAAGTACAGGCCGCGCTGGCCGCCCGCGCGCTGGCCCAATTGAACCTGGAACGCACCACCGTGCGCGCGCCCGTCAGCGGCTACGTGACCAACCTGAACGTGCACAAGGGCGATTTCGCCGCCGTCGGCGCGGCCAAGCTGGCCGTCATCGACAGCGCCTCGTACTATGTCGTCGGCTACTTCGAAGAAACCAAGCTGGGCATGCTGGCGCAGGACGACAAGGCTGAAATGAATCTGATGAGCGGCGGCACCCTGCATGGCCACATCGAGAGCATCGCGCGCGGCATCACCGACCGCGACGCCGCCACGGGCCGCGAATTGCTGGCTGACGTCAATCCCACTTTCAACTGGGTGCGCCTGGCGCAGCGCGTGCCCGTGCGCATCCACATCGACGAGCAAGACAAGAAGCAGGTCCTGGTGGCCGGCACCACCTGCACCGTGGTGATCACGCCCCATTCTGCTCCCCCTTCAAGGCCCGCACCCAAGCCTGCGGCCGCGCACCCCGCATGAGCCGCAGCGGCGGCGCCGGGCGCCTGGCAGAAATCGCCCTGTTCCTCGACGCCGCGGCGCTGGGCAGCTTTTCCGCCGCCGGCCGCAAGCAAGGCCTGTCGCCAGCCGCCGCCAGCGCCGCCATCGGGCGCCTGGAAGCCGCACTGGGCACCACCCTGTTCGAACGCACCACGCGCCAGCTGCGCCTGACGGAAGAAGGCCGGCACTACCGCCTGTACAGCGAACAGGCGCTGGACTTGCTGGCGCAGGCGGAAGACGGCTTGCACGGGGACGCCGGCGCCGTGCACGGCGTGGTGCGCATCTCGGCGCCCTCCGATATCGGCCGCCAGCTGCTGCTGCCGATGCTCGACCGCTTTGCCGCGCTGCACCCGCAGGTGCGCCAAGCGCTGACCCTGACGGACGCCACGGCGAGCCTGGTGCAGGACGACATCGACCTGGCCATCCGCTACGGCGAGCTGCCCGATAGCGAGATGGTGGCGCGCCTGCTGCATCCGGGCCGGCGCGTCGTGTGCGTGGCGCCCGCGCTGGCCGCCAAGGTGGGCCAGCCGAACGTGCCGCGCGACCTGACGATGCTGCCTACTCTGGTGCTCACGGCGGGCGACGGCGCGCCGCAGGAATGGCGCTACCGAGAAGACGGCAAGCGCCACAGCCTGCGCCTGCAGGGGGCCTGGCACAGCAACGACGGCGAAATCATCCGCCGCTGGGCCGTGGCCGGCCATGGCTATGCCTACAAATCCCTGCTCGACATCGGCGACGACCTGCGCGCGGGGCGCTTGCAAACGGTGCTCGACGATTACTTTGCCGATAGCGTCCCCCTGAACCTGCTGTACCGGCGCAACCGCTTCCAGCCGCCGCGCGTCGCCCTGCTGATCGACTTCCTGCTGCAGCAGTTCGCCGCCCTGCCGGCGCAGAACTAGGCTACCTCAGGGTGGCAGCACGCCCAGCTGGCGCAGCAGGGCAAGGTTGTCTTCCAGGTGCCAGTTCTCGCTGATGCGCCCCTGCGCATTGACCTGGTACAAATCAAACGCCTGAAAATCGATGGCTTGCCCCTGTCCCTGCACGATCCCTTGCGGCGTGGGGAAGACGCCCGTAAAGCTGCCCGTGAAATGCAGGCGCAGGGTGACCCGGTCGCCCGCTACCAGCATCTCCTCGATGCCTACCTTCAAGTCCGGAACGGCGGCGTGAAACACTTGCGACGCCTTCAGCGGGCCGGCCAGCCCCTGAGGGCGGCCAGCTGGCAAGGTGCGGTCAATAAAATCGTCGGCCAGCGCCAGGCGCGCCAGGGCCGGATCGCCGCTCTGCCAGAACGCGGCGTAGCGGCGCGCCGCCAGCGCCACCGCGCCGGTGGCGCTGGCGCCGGACAGGTGGGCGGGCATGGGCAGGTTCATGGTGGCATGGACTGGCACGGCGGCCAGCAGCGACAGGGCCAGGATGGCGGGGGAAAAAGCGGAAGCGGACATGGTAGTTCCAGGTAGGTTGATCGGTGTGCACATCGCACATCGCCATTCTGGACTCGCTTGCATTAATTGATAATTGGCCCCACGCCTGAATCAATTGCTTGCTGTAGTTGAAAATAAGTTGAAGCCGCGGTGAAAATCAGCGCCCGCCCGCCACGTCGAGGAGGCTGCCCGTCACATACGTCGCACCCGGCCCCAGCAGATACAGGATGGCGCCGGCGATTTCTTCCGGCTCGCCGCCGCGCTGCATGGGCACGCCGGACGCCAGGCGCGCCACCCGCCCAGGCTCGCCGCCAGAGGCGTGGATGTCCGTATAAATGATGCCGGGCCGCACGCCGTTGACGCGGATGCCTTCGGCCGCCACTTCCTTTGCCAGGCCCAGGGTAAGCGTATCGACAGCGCCTTTCGAGGCCGCGTAATCGATGTATTCGCCCGGGGAGCCGATGCGCGCGGCCACCGACGAGACATTCACGATACGCCCGCCCTGGCCGCCGTTCGCCGTCGACATGCGCCGCACGGCTTGCTGGCAGCACAAAAAGTAACTGATTACGTTGGTGCGCAGCACGCGTTCCAGGCGCTGCACGGAAATATCGGCCAGCCGGCATTTCTGCTCCAGCACGCCCACATTGTTGACCAGCGCCGTCAAGGTCCCCAGGCGCGCATCGACTTCGTCAAACAGGCGCGCCACGTCCGCTTCATTGCCGACATCGGCCTGCACGGCGATGGCCTCGCCGCCGCCAGCCACGATGCGCGCGCACAATTCCTCGGCAGCCCGCGCATCGCGCACATAATTGACGCAGACGGCATAGCCCTGGCGCGCCGCCAACAGGGCGGTCGCCGCGCCGATGCCGCGGCTGCTGCCAGTAATCAAGATCACTTCCTTCATCGTTCCTCCAGAATGGTTGTGGCTTTATGATACCCGCAACCAGCAGACGTAAAAAAGCCCGCACAAAGCGGGCAGTTTTCCTATCCATCCTCATCGTCACAACACCGGAGAAAATCGTAGCGAGCGGCAGTGATTTGTGGCCGAGAAGCGCAACCGTACTCTAGTACGGTGAGCATCGCCGGCCGCAAAGCGCGACGCGCAGTAGATTTTATCCGGTGTTCTATGACCTGAAATGCGTCATGGCGTAGCTCAGATGCTGCCACCAGTGCTCGCGCGACTGAACGGACGCCAGGCATTTCGCGTCGACCTCGTTCTTGAACGCGGGGTCCACGCAAGCCTTGGTGACCAGCGCATTGCGCTGGTTTTCCACGTTGACGACGGCCAGCGCCAGCCACGCCACGAGGGCGAGGGCCAATACGCACAAGGTCCAGGGCAGCTGTTTCATGACGTTCTCCGCTTACTTCTTCGCTGGCGCGGGAGCGCGCTCTTTCAGGACGCGCGCCACCAGTTCATCCATCACGCGCAGGGTCGCTGTCTGGGTCTGCGGCTCGGACTGGCCAGGACGCGACAGCTGCGCCGGCGACGTGACGAAGCGGCCATCGATGACGATGGTCGGCGCACTGTCGATCTTGCTGGCGGTGATCAGCTGCTCATTGCGTTTCAGCTTGGTCTGCACGCCGAAGGAATTGAACATATCCAGGTATTTCGCCTTGTCGATGCCGTTCTTCACCAGCAGCTCGAGGATGGCGTCATCGCGGTTCAGGCGGTTGCGCTCGACGTGGATGGCGCGGAAGATCTTGTCGTGGAACTGGTCCAGCTGGCCCATCGCCTCCAAGGTGGCATAGGCGTGCGCCTGCGGATCTTTCGGGCCATTGAAGGCCAGGTGGATGCGGCGGAAGGCGATCTTGTCGCCCTGTTTCTTGACCCAGTCGTGCATCAGCGGATCGAGCGCATAGCAATGCGGGCAGGAATACATGAAGTACTCGACCACTTCCACCTTCTTGCCCGTGTCCGTGCGCACTGGCGTCGGAAGCGTGGTAAAGCCGGTATCGGCCGCCATGGCGCCGCCGGTGGCCGCCACCAGGGTGACGGCGGCAAGCAGGGGACGCAAGAAACGCATAAAACGCATATTAATCCTTCATCATAAAGTGGTCGTGAACGGGGCGAGATTACCACTTTTTGCGGCGGGCGATGAGGCCAGGCCGGAAAAAAAGCACGTTTGCACGCTCCGTTTGCGCCTGATTAAGCCACTTTTAAGCGCCGCTGCGCCCCAGTGTCAGAAATGGTAGCGCGCCGACACGCGCAGCTGGCGCGCATCGTTGAGGTAAATGCTGGAGCGACAGCCCGGCGCATCGCCGTAATGGCGGCGGTTGGCCAGGTTGCTGCCGGCCAGTTCCAGCTCCCAGGCGCCCAGCTTGCGCACATAGCGCCCGTCCACGGTGGCGAATGCGGGCACTTGCGCCAGGCAGCTGTTGGCGAAATCGGGGCCATAGCGCAGAGCGCGCAGCCATTGCACGCCGACGTCCGCGCTGGCGCCGGCCTGCCCCGTCCAGTACAGGCGCAGGCTGGCCAGGGTCTTGGGCACGAGGGCGATATCCGGGCCATCGTAGGCGTAGTCGTCATAGCGTGCATGCACCTGGCGCAGCTCAGTGTCGAGGCGCCAGTCGCGCGCCAGCGCCATGCTGGCCTCGATGGCGATGCCATCGCGGCGCGAGGGGTCGAGGTTGCCCGCAAAGCCCAGCTGGCCCAGGCTCTGGTCGAAGACGATCTGGTTGCTGAGGCGCTCGCTGAAGACGCGCACGGAAGCGCTGCGCGCCGCGTCGCCGAAGGTGGCGCCCACTTCCGTTTCGCGCCGCAGCTGTCCCGCCAGGGGACGGTAGCCGGCGCGGGTATAGCCGTCGTCATCGATGCTGTAGCTGCGCGCGGCCTTGGCGTACACGCTCAGTTCCGGGCGCAGCTGCAAGCTGCCCTGCAAGTCCCACGCGTTCTGGTTTTCCCAGTCGCTGCCGCCGGCTGGCATGTCGGCCGGATCGAGCTGGAACTGTTCATGCCGCAGCCCCAGCAGCAAACGCGGCGCATACGCGCCACCAAAAGCCAGTTCTTCGCGCAGCAGCAGCGCACGCGAGTACTGGCGGCGCAGCCCATCGCCATCGCGGCCCGGCGCGTCGCGGCCCGAGCGCCGCTCCCACTGCATCAGGTCCAGGCCCACTTCCGTGTCAGTGCCAACGCCGCCCACCTTGCCGTAATGGCGAACGCGGGGCGCCAGTTGCCGTCGGCGGCTGCTGTACCTCGATTCGCTGCTGCCCTCCTCGCCCGCATAGTGGGCCGTGGCGCGCTTTTCCCGCTGCGACAGTTCCACGCCCAGCTCGAAATTGCCCACATAGCGCTGCACGAAGGCGCTGGCACGCCGCACTTCGTAGCGGTACAGGTCTTCCGGGCGGGCCGCCAGCAGGGCCAGGAACGGCGCCTCGGGCGCCGGATAGCGGGTGTTCTGGTTCAGCTGGTCGGCACTGAAGCCGAAGCGCCCCTGCCGCGCCTTCCATTCGGCGCCCCCATTGAAGCCATGCTGGTGAAACACGCTGCCATCGCGGTAATTGCCATTGCGCTGCCCGTCGATGGCCACATCGAGCGACATGCCATCCTGGTCGCGCGACAGAGCGCCGCGCACGCTGTGCTGGCCGCCCTGCCCCAGTTCGGCGGACAAGTCGCCATGCGTGACGCCGGCCGTGCCGCCATCCACGCTGTCCTGCGCGCACGCCGGCATGGCCAGGGCGCACAGCAGCAAGGTGCGCATGGCGATGGTCAGGGCGGGAGAGGCAGGCATCATGGCGGGAAGCTGGCTGCGCTGCCGGGAGGCGGGCACACGGTAGCGGGGCAGAGGGATGGCAAAGCGAAACATTATACGCACGGCGCGCGGCGCCGCAAGCAGCGCTCCGGCGGTGCTTGCGGCACTCCCATATTTGATTGGTTATTTGGCATTTTTGCAGGTATATTAAGTAAAGTGCGAGGTGCGCCCAGCGATCCTGGGCGCAGCCGACTGCATTTGAAAATCAACAACAATAAGAAGTCACTGTAGGAGTCACGCATGGGAAGTCGCAGCACAACGCGCCGGGGGCCGCCAAGTCCCCGCGGCACGCGCCGCAGCATTGGTTTTTTCCCCGTCTCGGGCAAGCTCAAGGCCCTCTCCATCGCCGCCATGCTGCTGGCCGGCCTGGCCCTGCAGGCCGATCTGTTCGCCCAGCCGGGCCAGGGCAAGCCAGCCAGCGCGGCCATCGCGCTGGCGCCGGCCGCCGACGGCATTGCCCTGGCCTTGCCGCACGCGTCCGCCGTCAGCAAGCCCAGCGCCAGCAACGCCTGGGGCGGTGCGCGCACGGCTGCGCAAGCGACCCTGTCTGACCGCGTGGTCGACTACCAGATCGAAGCGACGCTCGATCCCGTCAAACACACCATCGCCGGCCAGCAGAAACTGCGCTGGCGCAATCGAAGCGCGCAAGCGGTCAGCAGCGTATATTTGCACCTCTACCTGAATGCGTTCGAAGGCGAACATTCGACCTTCTTCACCGAGAAGCGCAAGCTCGACAAGGGCTTCCGCTCGGGCGTCGAGACGCGCGACGGCGAATGGGGCTATATCGAACTGCGCAGCATGACGCAGAACGGCGCCACGGCGCCCTGGCATTTCGTCCAGCCGGACAACGGCCCGGCCACCGACCGCACGGTCGTGCGCGTCGACCTGCCGCAGCCCGTCGCGCCGGGCATGGAGACGACGCTCGACATCCGCTTCTTCGACCAGTTGCCGCGCGTCATCGCGCGCACCGGCTATTTCGGCAGCTTCCACCTGGTCGGCCAGTGGTTCCCCAAGATCGCCGTGCTGGAACTGCCCGGCGAACGGGGCGCCACCGCGCCGCGCTGGAACGCGCATGAATTCCACCTCAATTCGGAGTTCTACGCCGACTTCGGCAACTACGACGTGAAGCTGACCGTGCCCAAGGAATACACGGTGGGCGCCACGGGCGAGCTGCAGGGCGCACCGCTGGAAAAGGACGGCATGCTCACGCATCACTATGTGCAGGGCGACGTGCACGATTTCGCCTGGACGGCCGACAAGCGCAGCGCGCAGCCATTGATGGGCAACTGGAGCGGTCCCGGCAGCCCGCCGGTGGCCATCAAGGTACTGTACCCGCCCGAGTACGCGTCCAACGCGGGGCCCGCGCTGCAGGCGGCCAAGGACTCGCTCACGTATTTTTCGCGCACCCTGGGCGCGTATCCGTACAAGACCCTGACAGTGGTGATTCCGCCGTTTAATGCGGCCGAAGCGGGCGGCATGGAATACCCGACCTTCATCACCGCCTCGAGCTACGCCACGCTGCAGCCGAAGACCTTGGCCGGATTCGGCCTCGATTTCGTCACCATCCATGAATTCGGACATGGATATTTCTACGGCATCCTGGCCTCGAACGAGTTCGAGGAACCCATCCTCGACGAAGGCTTGAACGAGTACTGGGACCAGCGCATGCTGCGCGCGCGCGGCCAGGACATCCACGCCACCACGCCCCTGCTCAAGCGCCTGGGCTTCGCGCCCTCCTTCAAGGTCTTCGAAGGCGAGCGCCTGGGTGCGCCGCGCCAGGATGCCGCCGACCCGCTGGGCCAGAATGCCTGGGACCGCCTGCAGGGCGTGGGGCCTGTCTACAGCCGCACGGCCATCACCATGCGCGACCTGGAAGCGCGCATCGGCAGCGAGGCCATGGAACGGGGCTTCAAGGCGTATTACGAACAGTGGAAATTCCGCCACCCCAGCGTGGCCGACCTGCGCGAAGCACTGGCCGAGGCGACGGGCCAGCGGCGCATCGTGGAACAGGTCTTCGCGCAGCAAGTCTACGCCAGCGCGAATATCGACGACCGCATCGGCAGCTTCACGAGCGAAGAGCAGACGCCGCTGGCCGGCATGGTGCTGGTGAACGGCAAGCGCGTGGAACGCACGGCCGAGGCGCTGGAAAAGGAAGAGAAAAAAGTGCGCGAGGCGTGGGACAAGGCGCACCCGGACGCCAAGCCCGGCATGGGGCCCTATCCGTATCTCACCAGCGTGGTCCTGCGCCGCCGCGGCGCCCCCGTGCCGCAGGTGCTGCTGGTGAAATTTGCCGATGGCACAGCCGAACGCGTGGTGTGGGATAACGACCAGCTGTGGCAGCGCTACACCTGGAGCAAGTCCGTGAAGGCCGTCTCGGCCGAACTCGATCCCGACCGCGTGCACTACCTCGACGTCAACAAGCTCGATGACAGCCGCACCCTGAAGGCCGATACCTCGGCCGCGCGGCGCTGGAGCTTCGACCTCGCCGCCGCCTTCCAATACCTCCTTTCCCTGATTGCCATCGTATGAGCGCCACTTCCACGACACGGGCCAGCGGCCTGACCCTGACCATGCGCGCCAGCCGCGCCGCCCTGCAATGGCGCTTGCTGCTGCTGTGGCTGGGATTGCTGCTGATACCGACCGTCGTCGCCATCATTCCCCTCTGGCGCACCTTGAGCGCCAGCCTCGATCAGGCCGTGCATGCGGCGGCCCTGGCGCACAAGCTAGACCTGATGACCCTGGCCGACCTGATCTCCAACACGGGACGCAACGGCGCCGCCATCAGCCAGGCCGCCATCGCCGGCATCATCCTGACCCTGTTGTTGTCGCCGCTGCTGAGCGGCCTGGTGGTGACGGCCGCGCGCGCCCCTGCGCCCGCCGGCTTCGGTCCCCTGCTGACGGGCGCCTTCAGCGAATACGGCCGCATGCTGCGCATGTTGCTATGGAGCGTAGTGCCGCTGGGCGTGGCGCTGGCGATCGGCGCCGGCGCGCTGAAACTGGCTGACAAGCACGCGGCGAAAGCCATCCTGGAAGCCGATGCCGACCTGGCCCGTCATCTGGCCTTGCTGGTGACGGGCCTGCTGTTCCTGCTGGCTTGCGCCACGCTCGATGCGGGCCGCGCGGCGCTGGCCATCGACCGGCGCCGCACTTCGGCCGTCAAGGCCTGGTGGCAGGGCCTGGGCATGCTGCGCCGACGTCCGCTGGCCTGCCTGGCGATCTACCTTGTCATCACCATGCTGGGACTGGCGCTGTATGCGCTGCTGGGCGTGGCGCGCCTGAACCTGGCCGCCCCGGATCCGCTGGCCATCGTGGCTGGCCTGGTGGTGACGCTACTGGCAACGCTGGTGCTGGCGTGGATGCGCAGCGCGCGCCTGTTCGCGCTGATCGACGTCAAGCGCTCGCTCGCCTGGTGATGTTATCTCCCCAGGCGCCCTTCATCGGCCAGGAAGTCGATGAAGGTGCGCACTTTCGACGACAGGTAGCGGCGGCTCGTGTAGACGGCGTACACCTTGCCGCCCGCCAGCTTGAAATCATCGAAGAGGCGCACCAGCCGCCCCGCCGCCAGATCCGCATCCGTTTGCCACGATGGCAGCAGGGCGATGCCCATGCCGTCGAGCGCGGCCGCGTGCAGCAGGCTTTCGTTATTGCATTGCAGCACGGGCGAGAACTTCACTGTCTCATGTCCCTGCGGGCCGTCAAACGTTAATTCATTGCCGTTTGATAACAGCGAATAGCTGATCATGGCGTGCTGCGCCAGATCTTGCGGCACATGCGGATGACCGGCGCGCGCCAGGTAGGCGGGCGCGGCCACCAGGTGAAAGGCGATGCTGCCGATAGGCCGCGCGATCAGGGTCGGCGACGGCGCCTGGCTCACGCGCAGGGCCAGGTCAAAGCCCTCTTCCACCAGGTTCACCACGCGGCCGCTCAAGTCGATGTCGAACGTAACCTCCGGGTAGCGCTCGCGGTAAGCCACCAGGGTGCGCGTAAAGATGGCGTTGGCGAACCAGACAGGGGCGCTCAGGCGCAACATGCCGCGCGGCACCACCGTCGTGCGACCCACGGTTGCCTCCACCTCGTCGAGATTGTCGAGCATGTCACGGCACTGTTCAAAATACACCTTGCCGATTTCCGTCAGGCTCAGATGACGGCTGCTGCGGTTCAGCAGCCGCGCACCCAAGTGGCGCTCCAGGTGCATGACATGCTTGCTGACCATCGCCGCCGACAGATCCAGACGTACACTGGCGCGCACGAAACTGTCCAGTTCCACCACGGCGCGAAACACGCGCATGCTGCGCAAGGTATCCATGAGCACCCCATCATCAACAAAATGGAAATGATATATCAATAATTGCGATCTTGATCAACTGACCGAGCATGACTATCATCGATAGCATCAGCCATTCCCCTCAGGAGCCGCCATGCAAGAACACACTTTCCCCACCTACTTCCTGTCGCACGGCGGCGGCCCGTGGCCGTTCATGAAGGACCAGTTCGGCGACCGCTACGACGTGCTCGAAGCGTCCTTGCAAGATATCCCGCGCCAGATCGGCGCGCGCCCGAAAGCCGTGCTGGTCGTCACGGCGCACTGGGAAGGGCCGCAATTTCTCGTCTCGGCCAGCCCGCAGCCGGGCATGATCTACGATTATTCGGGCTTTCCGCCGCACACGTATCAAATCCAGTACCCGGCGCCCGGCGCGCCGGAACTGGCGGCGCAGGTGAAACAGTTGCTTGACGGAGCCGGCCATCCGGCGCGCCTGGACCACGAGCGGGGTTTCGACCACGGCACCTTCAGCGCCCTGTTCCCCATCTACCCGCAAGCGGACGTGCCGCTGGTGCAATTGTCGCTGAAACACGGCTACGACCCGCTGACGCACGTCGAGGTGGGCCGCGCGCTGGCCAGCCTGCGCCGCGAGGGCGTGCTCATCGTTGGCAGCGGCCTGTCTTACCATAACCTGCGCCAGTTCGGCCAGGCGGGCGCCGTCGCCTCGCACCGCTTCGACGCCTGGCTGCGCCAGACGATGGCCTTGCCACCAGAACAAAGGCTGCAACAGCTGCTGGCCTGGGACCAGGCGCCCGGTGCGCGCCAGGCCCATCCGCAGGAAGACCATCTGCTGCCGCTGATGGTGGCGCTCGGTGCGGCCGAGCAGGAAGCGGCGCACGTCGTGTACCACGAGGAAGATTTCTTTGGGGCGCTGGCCGTGAGCAGTTTCAGGTTTGGCAACGCAGCCCAATGAAACCCGAACGCGGAAATGCCGGGGCATGGGTCAGACCCTCAACACCGCTAACGATTGATTCAGCGCCAACGTCATCGGGGATCTGACCCCAGAATTTAAAAAAGCCGCTAGCTAGCGGCTTTTCTTCTTACGTGCCGCGCTTGCCCCGCGCCGCATTCTTCGCCTTTTCGGCGGCAATCGCTGCCGCTATGGCCGCTTTTTCCGCCATCTCGGCCGCGTGCTGGGCCAGCAGGGCCGCGCGCGTGTCGGGCGTTTCCAGCGAGATGCGCCCGAGGATGCCGCTGCGGTAGTCCAGCAGCAAGGTATGCGAAGCTTTCTCGAAATCGTAGTCGCCGCCCTTGATGCGGAAACCGCGCTTGGCGGCAATGCCCTCGACCACGCCGATGGCGTCGACTTCACCGACCTTGGTGCCATAGCGGGCCGCCAGCAAGTCTGGATAGCGCTTGAGCAATTCCTCGGCCAGGAACACGGCCACTTCCTCTTCGATCAGCGCGTTCGAGCCGATGGCGTGGCTGGCCGCCAGCATCAGGCCATCGCTGGGGATGGCGATCTTCGGCCACAACATGCCGGGCGTGTCGACCAGGATAGTGTTTTTATCCAGATACAACTTTTGCTGCATCTTCGTCACGGCTGGTTCGTCGCCCACCTTGGCCACGCGCTTTTTCAGCAGCGCATTCATCAGGGTAGACTTGCCCACGTTGGGGATGCCCATGATCATGATGCGCAGCGGCTTGGTCGGCACGCCGCGGTGCGGCGCCAGCGATTTGGCCAGGTCCGGGATGCGCGCCACATCGCCCGGCTTCTTGGTCGTCATCGCATACGCGGTCACGCCTTCCTGGGCATTGAAATAGGCCACCCAGGCGGCAGTGGCAGCCGGATCGGCCAGGTCGGTCTTGTTAAGTATCTTCAGGCAAGGGCGCTGGCGGAACAGGCGCAGCTCGTCCACCATGGGATTGCAACTGGCTGCCGGCAGGCGCGCGTCCACCACTTCAATCACCAGGTCGGTATTTTCCATGGTCTCGGCCGCTTTCTTGCGGGCCGCGTTCATGTGTCCTGGGTACCATTGTATCGCCATGCTCTTGCCTTCAGTTCGTTCAGTCAATCCGCTATTTTACGTGGTTGCCGCCCCGACGTCCCATTTTCCGCCGCCAGCGCCAGTCGTGCGACGAGGACGAGACAATTGGTGATAATTTAGCAGTTACTTGAATGATAAGATTCGCAGTCCGTCCAGCCTGGCCGGTTTCCCCATTGCACGCTCAACCTGGCACGCGTTCCATGCAACTTCCCCGTTTTTTCCTCCTCGCCTCGCTTTGCACCTGTCTGCTGCCCGCCATGGCCCAGGAACTGGCGGCGGCGCCTGGCGACACGGCCCGCCAGGAAATGCAGCCGGTTGTCGACGTGCAAGGTACGCGCGATCCCGACCTGCGCCCCTACCGCACCATGCTCAAGGGACTCGACGCGTATGCCGACCACCAGCGCCTGGCGCCGGGCGCACCGTTGCGCTTCATGCTGTTCCCCGCCACGCCCCAGGCCAGGCTCGATGGCGTGACTCTGCACCTGTCGGCTGACAACCTGTCGATCCCCGTCCCCCTGGCGGCGGACGGCGGCTTCACCTTGACGCGCGACAAGACCGCCTACGACGCGAATGCCGACCTGGTCAGCAACAAGAAGCGCGACACCCTGCGCTGGCGCGCCGACATCCACACGCCGGGCCTGCCCCAGAACGTGCGCCGCCTGGGCGACTTGCGCCTGGAATGCGAAATCCGCTGGGCAGTCGAGCAGGATGACCTGCCCTTTGTCCGGCGCAAGCTGTTCCGCCTGGCGGGAGGGCCCTGCCACTCGTCGCTGATCCACGTGCCGTTTCCCGTGTTCCGCAAACTGCTGGCCGTACAGGCGCGCTCTGGCGAGCGCACGCTGGACATCCGCGTCACGGACGACCGCCAGCGCTACGTACCGCCGCTGCATGACCTGAGCTGGGAGGACGACACCCTGCTGACCATCACTTACGCCGACGACGGCAACATGGCGGAAGCGCCGCCCGCAGCGCCCATGAAGGCAGCGCTGCGCCAGTGAGGCGCACCCGCGAAGTCAGGTCGAATATTTCCACTTGGATTTTTATATTTACTGAAGGAAACAAAAAAGTGTGCTCTAATATCGCCTCTTAAATGAAAAGCAATTATTTTCCGGGCTGGCTCCGGGAGATACGCGATGGGGATAGGTCGATATGATGATGGAACACACTGGCATGGCGCCAGCGGCACATGGGGAATGCGAACGTGGCAGGCCGCGCCCGGCCAAGGCGACGCCCAAGCGCGTGCCGCGCAATGGCAGCCTGTTGCAGTGGAAGAAGGAAAGCAGACAGTTACGGGGACAGGTGGCGCAACTGGAAGAGCGCCTGAAGCGCCAGAGCGCGGACAGCTATGGCTTGCAAGTGCTGTATGACCAATTGGTCAATGAAATCAAGCACCACCGCGACATGTTGCAGCTCGACAGCTTCGACGCGGACAAGTCCGCAGGCGTCTACACGCAAGCCTGGCGCCGCTTCATGGCCGGCGACGCACTCGACTACCAGACCCACCGCCACACGAATTCCCGCAGCCGTCCCAGCCTGCTGTAGTGACAGTTCAACCCTTACAGCTCCGCCAGCGCCTTCACATGCGCCGCCACGCTGCGGCCCAGCGACGACAGGTTGTAGCCCCCCTCGAGGCAGCTGACGATGCGGCCCTTGGCATACTGATTGGCCACGGCCATCATCTGCTGCGTCAGCCACGTGTAGTCGGCCTCCACCAGGCCCATGCCGCCCACGTCGTCTTCGCGGTGGGCATCGAAACCGGCGGAAATGAAAATCATCTGCGGCTGCTGCCGGTGCAGTGCCGGCAACCAGTGGTCAAGCACCAGCTGGCGCACGGCATCGCCCTTCGAGCGGGCCGGCACGGGCACGTTGACGCGCGTGTCCGTGTAGGACTCGACGTCGCTGTACGGATAAAACGGGTGCTGGAAAAAACTCACCATCAGGATGCGCGGGTCGTTCGCCACGGATTCGGCCGTACCATTGCCATGATGCACGTCAAAGTCGACGATGGCGACGCGTTCGAGCCCGCGCACGTCGAGCGCATGCTTGGCGGCAATGGCGACATTGTTGAACAGGCAGAAACCCATGGGCTCGCTGGGCCGCGCATGGTGGCCGGGCGGGCGGATCGCACAAAAGGCGTTGCTGATCTCCCCATCGATGACAGCGTCCGTGGCAGCCACGGCCGAACCTGCCGCCGCCAGCGCCGCGTCGTAACTGTGCGCGTTGAGCAAGGTATCGCCGTCGAGCGGATAGTAGTCGCCCTCGGGCGGCACATTGTCGCGCACCAGGCCGATCGCCGTGGCGCTGTGGTTGCGCTCGATGTCAGACATTTGCGCGCGCGCGCCGTCACGGTGCTCGACCAGGTCGCTGATGTGCGCGAGGATCAATTGATCGTTGATGGCCTGCAAGCGGGCCGGCGATTCAGGGTGCCAGTCGCCCATTTCATGGCGCTGGCAATCGGGATGGGTATAAATGGCTGTGCTCATGCGCTGTACTGGTTACCTCTGTCTCTGCTCTCTATCCATACCGGGAACGCACGCCGGAGTTACCGCAGAGCATTCCTGCCTGCCTGGCGCGTTCTCGCATAAAATCACTGGCTGGTCTGTGCCACCCTTGCCGCGTTTGCTGTCACTCTAATCTACCACGAGCGCGCAGCGGGCGGGCGGCGCCATTTGACCTGGCCAAAGCGATTGTAAATTAAATAATCTCACGTACTGTGATAGAAATAACATGTTTTCGAAAATACACCAGGCCGCACAGCAGATCGGCGAAGTTCTCGTTGGCAAACATGTCCAGATCCGCCAGACCCTCGCCTGCGTGCTGGCGGGCGGCCACCTGCTGATCGAAGACGTGCCTGGCGTGGGCAAGACTACCTTGGCCCATGCGCTGGCCATCTCGCTGGGGCTGCAATGGAAGCGCCAGCAATTTACCAGCGACCTGCTGCCGGCCGACGTGGCCGGCATGAGCGTGTATGACCGCGGCAGCGGCAGCTTCATCTTCCACCCAGGTCCCCTGTTCACGCAAGTGCTGCTGGCCGACGAGATCAACCGCGCCACGCCGAAGACGCAATCGGGCTTGCTCGAAGCGATGGAAGAGCGGCAAGTGACGCTCGATGGCGTCACCCACGCGCTGCCGCAGCCGTTTTTCGTCATCGCCACGCAAAACTGCATGCACCAGCTGGGCACCTTCCCCCTGCCTGAATCTCAGCTCGACCGTTTTCTCATGTGCGTCACTCTGGGCTACCCCGATACGGCAGCCGAACGGGCGCTGCTGCTGGGCGCCGACCGCCGCGCCATGCTGCAAACCTTGCCGGCCGTCATGAACGCGGAAGAGTTGCTGCAAGCGCAAGCGGGCCTGCGCGCCATCCACGCCTCGCCCGCCGTCGTCGACTACGTGCTGGCCCTCGTGCATGCCACCCGCGTGCCGGGCGTGTTTGCCGATGGCCTCAGCCCGCGCGCCGCGCTGGCCCTGTTGCAGGCGGCGCGCGCCTGGGCTGCCCTGGCCGGACGCGACCACGTCACGCCCGACGACGTGCAAGCCGTACTGTTACCCGTCTGCGCCCACCGCCTGCATGCGGCGCAAGGGTCCACGGACAGCCGCGCCCTGCTGCAGCACATGCTGTTGAGTATCCCCGTCTGACCGGCATGCGTTGGGGCAATATTTCATGGCTTCCCACGCGCCCCTGGCTGGGCGCGCAGCGCGTGCACATCCGCCCCTCGCGCGCGGGTCTGGCGTTTGCCGCCCTGCTGCTGGCACTGTGGATCGCCGCCGTCAATTACCGCCTGGGCCTGGGCTATGCGCTGACGTATTTCGCGGCCGCCTGCGCTATCGCCGACATGCTGTTTACCAGCCGTAACCTGGCGGGACTGTCGCTGGCGGCCACGCCGGGCGAGCCCGTGTTTGCCGGCAGCCACGCTTTTTTTACCTTGCACCTGATCAACCGCAGCACCCGCCCGCGCCATGCGATCCGCCTGGCCATCATCGGTTCGCCGCGAGCACCGAGCCTGGCCGATATCGCCGCCCACGGGGAGACGGCCGTCAGCATCGGCATGCCGGCACCGCAACGGGGCTGGTTCGATGCGCCATCCATCCTCCTGTCCGGCAGTTTTCCACTGGGCCTGTTTGTCGCCTGGTGCCATTGGCGGCCCGACGCACGCGTGCTCGTGTACCCACAGCCAGAACAGAATGCGCCACCGCTGCCCTTGCTGGCCGGCACGGTACGGCAGGCCCGGCAGCCTGGCACGCGCGGCGGAGTCGTGGAACTGGCGGGCGTGCGCGCCTACCAAGCCGGCGACCCCTTGCAGCGCCTGGCCTGGCGCCAGATCGCCCGCCATGATGGCGAGCATTTGTTCAGCAAGCACTTCCAGCCTGGTGCCGACGCGCCAACGGGCGTAGCGCACGGCACGCATGGCAACCTTATGCTCGACCACGCGGCCCTGCACGCGCTGGCGCCGGAAGCGCGCCTGTCACGCCTGGCAGCCTGGGTGCTGCAGGCGGAACGCATGGGCCTGCCGTATGGCTTGCGCCTGGGTGCGCTGACTCTGGCACCGGCCCTGGGCGCCAATCAGCGCGACGCCTGCCTGCGCGCGCTGGCCCTGCATGGCTTGCCTCAGCGACAGGAAACGCCATGATGCGCTGGCTAAGCAGCTTGCCGCGCGACAAGGCCGACATCCTGCTGCTGTTGCTGGCCGCCGCCATGGTGCTGGCACCGCATGCGCTGCACCTGCCCCCGTGGTTGTCGGTAGCGACAGCGGCACCGCTGCTGTGGCGCGCCATCATTACCGTGCGGGGCGAGCGCCAGCCGCAGCTAAGCGTGCTGGCGCCGCTGGCCCTGCTGGGCATCGCCGGCGTGTACGCCAGCTATGGCAGCGTGCTGGGACGCGATGCGGGCGTGGCCATGCTGGCCCTGATGCTGGCCTTGAAGTCGCTGGAAATGCATGGCCGGCGCGACATTTTTGTCTTCGTCTTCCTCTGTTTCTTTTTGCTATTGGCCAATTTTTTCCATGCGCAAGGCATCCTCAGCGCCGCCTGGATGCTCGCGACCGTCATCGTGCTGCTGGCCGCCCTGCTCTCGGCCCAGTACGGCACGCTGCAGCCCCGATTGGCGCAAAGGCTGGGCTTGCTCGGGCGAATGCTGGCGCTGGCCATTCCCCTGGCGGCCGTGATGTTTCTTGCCGTGCCGCGCGTCGACGGCCCCCTGTGGGGCGCAGCAACAGAAGGGGCGCAGGCGCGCACGGGCTTGTCCGACAGCATGCAGCCGGGCGCGATCGCTTCGCTGGCTCTGTCGGGCGAACCCGTCTTCACGGCCCGCTTTTCCACGACGATTCCGCCGCAAGACCAGCTGTACTGGCGCGGCGTGGTGCTGGGTGACTACGATGGCGCCACCTGGACGCGCCGGGGCGCCGGCCGGCATGCGCCTGCCAGCGACAGCCGCATCGACATCACCCTCGAAGGCCAGCCCAGCCAATACGAAGTGACCTTGCAAGCGAGCGGCCAGCGGCGCATTTTCGCGCTGGACCTGCCGCGCAGCATCGAACGCCTGCCTGGCAATCCGTATGTCGTGTCGTCCGCGCTGGAAGTGCTGACCATACAGCCCATTGCTTCGACCGTGCGCTACCGCGCCAGTTCCCAGTCCCGCTACCGGCTGCAGGCGGGCTTGTCTTTGACCCAGCAGCAGCCATGGCTGGCCTTGCCCGCTGGCAGCAACCCGCGCAGCGTGGCCTGGGCCCGCGCCTTGCGCGGCAGCGGCGCGCGCGCGCTGGCCCCCGCCGACGCCATCGCCGCCGTGCTTGAGTATTTCCGCCGCGCGCCATTCCGCTACACCCTGCAGCCACCGCTGCTGGGCAAGCAAGGCGTCGATGACTTCCTGTTTAGCACGCAGGCGGGCTTTTGCGAGCATTACGCGAGCAGCTTTGTCGTGCTGATGCGCGCCATGGGCATCCCAGCGCGCGTCGTCACGGGCTACCAGGGCGGCCTGCGCAACGCTGCAGACAACAGCTTGAGCGTGCGCCAGTCCGATGCCCATGCCTGGAGCGAAGTGTGGCTGGCGGGCCGGGGCTGGGTGCGCGTCGATCCCACCAGCGCCGTTGCGCCCCTGCGCACGGAGCGCAACCTGGACGCCGCCCTGCCGGCGGCCCCGTCGCCGCTGACGGCCTGGCGCGCCCTGGCCGGCCTCGATGGCGGCGCGCACGGGACGATTGCCGCGTGGCGCCAGCAATGGCAGCAAGCCGAGCACGCCTGGAGCAGCTGGGTGCTCGACACCACGCCGCAACGCCAGCGCGCCATGCTCGATAGTGTGAAAAATTTGCCGGCTAGGACCCTGGCATTCGCTTGCGCCGTGCTGGCCTTGCTGTCCGCCGTGGCCGGCGTACTGGTCTGGTGGTGGCAAGCGCGGCAAGGCGATCCCCTCGAGGCCCTGTACGCACAGTTTTGCCGCCAGCAGGCGCGGCGCGGCTACAGCCGTGCGCCGCATGAAGGGCCGCACGGTTATGCTGCCCGCCTGGCCGCAGGCAAAGCCACGCCCGAAACGCATGCCGCCATCGCACAGTTTCTGGCAATCTATGCCGCGATGAAGTATGGTAATGCCAACCCATACGAACAATCCCGCGCGCGGCACAGCTTGCGCCGCCTGTTAACCCAATGCCGATGAGACGCTCCTTGTTACCGATCAAAACCTCCGCCCTGTCCCTGCTCCTCTCCCTTCCCCTGTGCCTGGCGACCGCGCACGCGGGCGAAAACAGCAATATTTCCGCAGCCGACCGCGCCCGTGCCGTGCGTGCGGCCAAGGCGCCGCCCGCCAAGGCGACGGCAAAAAAAGCACCGGCGAAATTCGACTTCGAAGGTGAGTTTGTCGACTATGCCAACTGGAAAGAAGTACGCGCCTTCCTCGATGAAATGTCCGCCAAGCACGGTTTTGACCGCGCCGAACTCGATACCCTGATCGGCAAGGTGCGCTATGTCGAGTCAACCGTGCAGTTGATGAAGCCGGCCCCGCCTGGCAAGCCGAAGAACTGGCAAGCCTACAGCGCCCGCTTCATCGAGCCGGTGCGCATCAATGCGGGCGTGAAATTCTGGGAAGAGAATGCCGAAGCGCTGGCGCGCGCCGAACGCGAATATGGCGTACCGGCCGAAATCATCGTCGGCATCATCGGCGTGGAAACCGTGTACGGCCGCAACACGGGCCGTTTCCGCGTGCTCGATGCGCTGACGACCCTGGCGTTTTCCTATCCGGAAAGCCCGACGCGCGCCGCGCGCATGGAATTCTTCAAGGGGGAACTGGAAAACGCGCTGCTGTACGCACGCAAGGATGGCATCGATCCCTTGACCCTGCTCGGCTCGTATGCGGGCGCCATCGGCCTGCCCCAGTTCATGCCCAGCAGCATCATGAAATACGCGGTGGACTTCGATGGCGATGATCACATCGACCTGCGCAATTCCACCGCCGACGCCATCGGCAGCGTGGCGCATTTCCTCGTCGAACACGGCTGGCGGCGCGATGATCCGGCCATCAGCACGTATCGCGTCACCGTCTCATCCAGCCACGCCTGGGAAAAGTTCATCGGTCAGGGCTTGCAAGCCAAGTACCGGCTGGCAGAATTGCAGGAAGCCGGCGTGAGTACCGTCTCATCCCCGCCCCAGAACATGCTGTTCGGCTTGATCGATCTGCAAAATGGTTCAGAAGCAACTGAGTATCACTTGGCAAGCAATAACTTTTTTGCTATAACTCAGTACAACAGAAGTTATTTTTATGCCATGTCTGTCATCGACTTGGGCAAGGCCATCAGCCAAGTGCGCGCACGCTAACCGAAAGTCAGTGTAAAGTTATAATATTACTTGTAAGAAAGCGTAAGCGATGTTGAAGCGACCAGCAAACAGGTCTATGGTGGGAGCGATAACATGTGCCAGCCTCGCTCGCCAGCCTTTGTGCGGCACGGAATACAGAAATGGTTCTACACTTAACTTTTGTCAAAGTACAATTTTTGTTCTATGATAGAGCATAATAAAGAATAAATAGCTGTTGCAACAAGACAACACTTATTTTGCGCAAAGCAAGATTATCAGGCTTTCCGGTCTGAAATTGAATCCTGCTGTACAATTGTGTATATATCATGAAAAACTGTATCCCGGATCGTACCGTGTGTGAATTCGTTCCTTTTGGTAAAGAATGAACATGAACGCAGCAAGAGCGAGCTCCGAGTGTTTTTTACTTTGCAGTGCAACTACAGAAGGAACATTAACATCATGACAAACCAAGTCGGCATTGATATGAACAGCGATTCGGACTCCGACGATCTGCTCCAGTACAACCCAAACAGATTGCTCGATACCCTGATCGAAAACCTGCGCCTGAAAAATGACGCAGCTCTGTCCCGCGCGCTGGAAGTCGCGCCACCGGTCATCAGCAAAATCCGTCACCACCGCCTGCCCGTCGGCGCTTCGCTGCTGATCCGCATGCACGAAGTGAGCGACCTGAGCATTCGCGACCTGCGTTACCTGATGGGTGACCGTCGTAACAAATTCCGCATCAGCGACAAGCAATTCAAGCCAAAAGAAGGCGAAATGCCACAAGGCTGATCCTGCCAGTTTCGCAGGTTTTCCCTCCCCGCCATGGGGAGGGGGTATTTCCAGCACTTCTCAGGCCGTTCTGGCCGATATAATTTCCAACCGTATCCCTAACGCTGTATCGACGCCCAACAAAACCGTAGCGAGCGGTAATGATTTGTGGCTAAGAAGCGCAACCGTGCTCTGCACGGGGGTGCCGAGCCGGTGAGCATCGCCGGCCGCAAAGCGCGCCGCGCGAGGTTTGCTTGGGCGTCCTGCATCAGGCAGGGAATACACCCGTCGACAAGTAACGGTCGCCGCGATCGCAGACGACGAACACGATGGTCGCGTTTTCCACCGTTTGCGAGATGCGCAGTGCAATTTCGCAGGCGCCGGCCGCGGAGATGCCGCAGAACAAGCCCTCTTCCGCCGCCAGGCTGCGCGCCATGCGCTCAGCCACTCCCTGGCTCACGTATTCCACTTGGTCCACGCGCGACTTGTCGTAAATTTTCGGCAAGTACGCTTCCGGCCATTTGCGGATGCCGGGAATCTGCGATCCATCCTCTGGCTGAGCGCCGATGATCTGGATGGCGGGATTCTGTTCCTTCAAATAGCGCGACACGCCCATGATGGTGCCCGTCGTGCCCATGGCGCTGACGAAATGGGTGACTTGGCCATTGGTATCGCGCCAGATTTCCGGCCCCGTGCTTTCATAGTGGGCGCGCGAATTGTCTTCGTTGGCGAACTGGTCGAGAATCACGCCGCGGCCATCCTTCTGCATCTGCTCGGCCAGGTCGCGCGCATATTCCATGCCGCCCGTTTTCGGCGTCAACAAGATGTCGGCGCCGTAAGCGGCCATGCTCTGACGGCGTTCCACACTGAGGTTGTCTGGCATCAGGAGCAGCATCTTGTAGCCGCGCAAGGCGGCGGCCATGGCCAGCGCGATGCCAGTATTGCCGCTGGTGGCCTCGATCAGGGTATCGCCTGGCTTGATGACACCGCGCTCTTCAGCGCGCTTGAGCATGGACATGGCGGCGCGGTCCTTCACGGAGCCAGCCGGGTTGTTACCTTCCAGCTTGCCGAGGATAACGTTGTTGCGCGCAATCGCATCGGCGCCCGGCAAGCGCGTCAGTTGCACCAGCGGGGTATTGCCTATCGTATCTTCAAGTGTCTTGTAAGCCATCGTGTCTGTTTGAGTAAATTCAACAAAGACCCATTCTAATATGAGATGCTGGACGGCGTATGGCTAAAAACCGCCGCCCCGCCAGGCAGCCCACGCTGCGCCCGCCTGCGCGCCAGGCCGCATGGCGCCTGACTTTGCGCCATGCCAGGGCTGCCGCGTGCGTTGCGCCAGCGAGCCGCGCGCGCATGCGCTAGACTCGTGACGGTTAGTTATTTTAGTAATTTGCTTATTCAATCAATGGATCAGTCATGAGCAGCAGCGCACCCGAATTCATCCCCGAAACCACGCAGGACGATCCCGTCCAGGCCAGCAGCCTCGATATCCAGGGCCGCATGCACCAGATTTCCCCCGTTTTCACCGAAGCGGAACTGCGCCGCTTGCAGCGCTATGGCGCGGTCTGCCACTATGCGGACGGCGCCACCCTGTTCGAGGCGGGCAGCAGCAGCTTCGGCATGCTGGTCATCCTGGCGGGCCACGTCGCCGTCACGCGCCACGAGGGACTGGGCCGCACCTCGCTGATGCGAGAAGTCGGCCCCGGCCACTTCATCGCGGAAGTGGCGCAGCTGTCGGGCCGCCCCGCCCTCGTCAACGGCCATGCCGTGGGCGAAGTGGATGTGCTCGTGATCAGCTCGGAATCCCTGCGCGCGCTGATCGTGGCAGAAGCGGAAATGGGCGAGCGCATCGTGCGCGCCCTGATCCTGCGCCGCGTGGCCTTGATCGAAGTCAATTCAGGCGGCCCCGTGCTGGTGGGGCCACGCGGCAATGGCAATCTGTTCCACCTGCAAAGTTTCCTGTCGAGCAATGGCCACCCGCACACGGTGCTCGACCCGGCCAGCGATGCGGCGGCAGCCGCGCTGGCGGAGCGCTACCAGCCAACGCAGCAGGAATGGCCGCTGGTGGTGTGTCCCGACGGCAAGGTCATGAAGAATCCCGGCAATGCGGAACTGGGACGCTGCCTGGGCATGCTGCCCGATTTGTCCGGTGACAAGGTCTTCGACGTGCTGGTGGTGGGCGCCGGGCCAGCCGGTCTGGCCACGGCCGTGTATGCGGCCTCGGAAGGGCTATCGGTGCTGGCGCTGGAGCAGCGCGCCTATGGCGGCCAGGCGGGCGCCAGCGCGCGCATCGAAAATTACCTGGGTTTTCCCACCGGCATTTCCGGCCGCGCGCTGGCGGGGCGCGCCTATGTGCAGGCGCAAAAATTCGGCGTCGAAATCGCTACCCCGGCCAGCGCCGCCAACTTGCTGTGCGACAGCTGGCCCCTGCGCGTCAATCTGTGCGACGGCACCCAGGTGCGCGCCCGCACGGTGGTGCTGTCCTGCGGCGCGCGCTACCGCAGGCCATCGCTGGCCAACCTGAAAACGTATGAAGGACGGGGCGTGTACTACTGGGCCTCGCCCATCGAAGCCAAGCTGTGCAAGCAGGAAGAGATCATCCTGGTGGGCGGCGGCAATTCGGCCGGCCAGGCGGCCGTATTCCTCGCTGCCCACGCGGCCAGGGTGCACATGGTGATCCGCGGCGAGGGCCTCGCTGCCAGCATGTCGAGCTACCTGATCGAGCGCATCGCCGCCACGCCCAACATTACCCTGCACACGCACACGGAAATCATCGCCCTCGAAGGCGACGACGATGGCTTGACGGGCGCCCGCTGGCGCAACAATCAAACGGGCGAAGAGTGC
The DNA here is from genome assembly GCF_004365495.1 of Janthinobacterium sp. 75. NCBI lineage: Bacteria > Pseudomonadati > Pseudomonadota > Betaproteobacteria > Burkholderiales > Oxalobacteraceae > Janthinobacterium > Janthinobacterium sp. 75. The sequence goes on from NZ_SORD01000002.1 coordinate 166,582, forward strand.
GATTGCGCCGTGCGCCGCGTGTTTCTCTTCGTCGGCGCCGATCCGAACACGGACTGGCTGCACGACTGCGCCGTGGCCGTCGATGAGCAGGGTTTCATCCGCACGGGCTTCGACGTCACGCGCGCCGAATGCCGCGCCCACGGCCATGCAATCTACCCGCCCGACTTGCCGGACCGTGCCGCGCTGGAAACGAGCGTGCCGGGCGTGTTCGCCATCGGTGACGTGCGCGCCGGCTCGACCAAGCGCGTGGCCGCCGCCGTGGGCGAAGGGGCGGCGGTTGTTTCGCAGATTCACGGCTTTCTTGCGCGCCTGCCAGTCGGTTCCTGATTAGCGCAACGGCATGGGGTAGCTTGCCACGCTGACATTGCCGTCGCGATCGATGGCCTGGACGCCAAAGAAATAGTTATCTTTAGACAGCTTGACCTTGGCCTCGGTGACATTACCCACGTCCTGTGCCCCCTGCCACTGGTCTGCCGTGGTGGCGCGCCAGACAATGCGGTAGCCGGCCAGGTCCGGCTCCGTGTTCGGCTGCCATTGCAGCGAAGTGGCGTTCTCCAGCTGGCCCGTGCGCACCTGCACGCCGGCGGGCGCGGCGGGCGCCAAGGCCAGAGAAGCAAGCGCCGCCGCATTAACCCTTGCCACTTTCGCCACATAATCGTAGTCGACGAATTGCGGCAAATCGCCATACTGCACGCCATGCTCCACGCGCACATCCTGATGCTGGTGGGAGAAATCCTCGTGCGGTTCCGTGAAGCGCAGCGCGGCGTAGCCTTGCGCGAGGAAAGGCATATGATCGCCGCCACGCAGGTAGCGGTCGGCGCGCTGGATGACGTTGACCGTAAAGCCCGGTACGTAGCGCTCGCCCACCTGCTTCACGTGGCGCGCCAGCTGGCGCGAGATGGAATCATTTTCTCCACCCGTCGCCACCAGGGCGCGCACGCCATCGCTCATTTCTTTCACTGCAGGGATGCCCTCGGCAAACAGGCGCACCTGGCCGCCATCGACCGTGCCGTCGTCGGCGCGCGAACTGCCGATGATGTCGTTATTGAGCATGCCAGCGATGTTGAGCTTGTTCAACTTCGCCTGCTGCGCCCAATGGCCGGAACCCAATAAACCCTGTTCCTCGGCCGCCACCGCCATGAAGACGAGCGTGGCATCGAACTGGTAGCGCGCCATCACGCACGCCATCTCGATCACGGCCGCCGTACCCGATGCGTCGTCGTTGGCGCCGGGCGCGTCGCCCTGCGCATCCATCACGTCGGTGGCGCGCGAGTCGTAGTGGCCGCTGACGACATAGATGCGCCCGGCCGATTGCGGCTGCTTGCCCGGCAGGGTCGCGACCACGTTGACGATTTCCGTCGGCCTAGCTATGCGCTTCGACGCGGGCGCCACATGGCTGTCGAACGCCACCTGCAGTCGTCCGCCCGCCTGCGCGCCGCAGCGCTCCAGCTCAGTCTTGATCCAGCGCCTGGCCGCGCCGATGCCGCGCGTGTCGGACACGGTATCGGACATGGTGTGACGCGTCTGGAAACTGACCAGCTTGCGCACGTGCGCCTCAATGCGCTGCGGCGATATCTGCGCCACGACGCGCTCGATCTGCGGCTGCACCGCTTCGGCACCCGGCGCTGCCGCCACGCCCGCCGACAGCATGGCTGCCGTCACCCCCGTCAACATCCCAACCATGCCGAAGTCTCCTGATCATTAACATTGATGATTGATCATTCTCGCATTTTTGACGGCAGGCAAGGATGTTCCAGGATGAAAATCGTGCATTGCAGAAACTGCTACAATCGGCCACTACCCGTCCCGCTCAAGAAAGACACCCGCATGCGCCAGTCACCCCTCTACACCGCACGCCGTACCAAGCGCGCGGTCCGCTGACGGTGCGCCGCATGTTCGTCAAACTGCTGCTGCTGGCCACGCTGTTTGCCCTGCTCAGCATCGCCGCCCTGTACAGCTATGGGCGCTTCGCCGAACGGTCGCTGGGCGCACCGGGAGCAGCCTTGCCCGTCGCTGCAGACGCCACCCTGCTCGACCGCGTGCTGGCGCCGCAGCTGGCGCAACGCCCGGACCAAAGCGGCACGGCCCTGATCGACGACAATCTCGAAGCGTTCGCCCTGCGCGCCCTGAGCGCGCGCGAGGCGGGCCGCAGCATCGACCTGCAGTACTACATCTGGCACAACGACGTCACGGGACGCCTGCTGGTGCGCGAACTGCTGCGCGCGGCAGACCGCGGCGTGCGCGTGCGCGTGTTGCTCGACGATATCAACGCGCGAGGCCAGGACGCCGCCATCCTCGCGCTCGACAGCCATCCGCTGATCGACGTGCGCATCTTCAATCCGGGCCGCAACCGCGATGGCATCTGGCTGCGCGCCGTGGAAATGGCCTTGCGCGCCGTCAGCCTGAACCGGCGCATGCACAACAAGGCCTGGATCGTCGACGGCAGGGTCGCCCTCGTCGGCGGGCGCAATATCGGCGATGAATACTTCGATGCCGCCGAGCAAGTCAATTTCCAGGATGCCGACTTGCTGCTGGTGGGGCCCGCCGTGCAGCAGACGAGCGACATCTTTGACCGCTTCTGGAACAGCCGCGCCGTCATCCCCATCGGCGCCTTGCATGCCGGCAAAAACGCGGGCGCTGCGGAACTGCAGGCTGTGCGCGCCCGCCTCGATGCATTGACGGGCGAACTGGGCGCCTCGCCCTACCTGCGGCAACTGACCGATGCGGGCCAGTTGCAGGCACACCTGGATGGCCGCCTGCGCCTGCACTGGAGCGCGCAGGTACAAGTATTGTCGGATCCGCCGGAAAAAGCTGCGCCCGTGGCCAGTTTGCAGCGCAGCGAGCACTGGCTCATGCACAGCTTGCTGCCCCTGTTGACGCAGGCGCGTGAAGAAGCGCTGCTGACTTCGCCCTACTTCGTGCCCGGCCAGGCGCTGACGCAGACCCTGGCCGAGAAGGTGGCCGCCGGCGTCAAGGTCCAGGTGCTGACCAACTCGCTGGCCGCCACCGACGTTGCCCTCGTGCACGCGGGCTATGCGCGCTACCGCGAAGCACTGCTGGGCGGGGGCGTGGACCTGTTTGAATTGAAGACCCTGCACCGCAAGCGCATCAGCCTGATGGGTTCGAGCCGCGCCAGCCTGCATACCAAGACCGTGGTGGTGGATGGCCAGCGGGGCTTCGTCGGCTCCTTCAACCTCGATCCCCGCTCGGCCCAGCTGAACACGGAGATGGGCGTGCTGTTCGACGATGCCGCGCTGGCGGCCGACATGCGCACGCTGTTCCTGCACTCGACGGCTAGCGATACCAGCTATCGTGTATTCCTCGACAACGGCGCCCTGCGCTGGTCCGACGCCACCGAAGAGCCCGCCAAGGTGTGGACGCACGATCCCGAAGCGGGCTTCTGGCGCCGCATGCTGGTGTCCGTGATGCGCTGGCTGCCGATCGAGTCACAGTTGTAGGCGCATAAAAAAACCCCGCGCGGCCGGTACCACGCGGGGTTTTCTTCTCGTGCTGCGCGGCACCACCACGCAACACGCTTTACAGCAACACGCTTACTTTTTCTCGGCTTCAGCCTTCTTCGCATCAGCGGCAGCCAGCTTCGCCTCTTTCTTCGCGGCAGCGGCGGCAGCCTTCGCTTCTTTCTTGGCCGCGGCAGCTTCCTTCTTCGCTTCCGCAGCGCTCTTCACCGGCGCGGCGCCATCGGCTGCGGCGGCAGGAGCGGCAGCCTTGGCGGCGGCGGCTTCTTTCTTGGCAGCTGCAGCGGCGGCCTTGGCTTCTTTCTTCGCGGCAGCAGCTTCTTTCTTCGTTTCAGCGGCTGTCTTGGCTGGCGCCGCAGCGGTGTCGGTCGCAGCAGCTGGCTTCGGTGCGGCTTCTTTCGCTGCAACTTCCTTCACAGCAGCTTCCTTTTTTGCCGGGGCAGCTTTCGCCACCGGGGCCGCTGGCGCGCCGGACTTGGCCTGGCCATTCACCTGCAAGCCCGCTTCCGACAGTTTCACGGCACTTTTCGGGCCGATGCCCTTCACGCGACTTTCGAAATCAGCCCAATCCTTGAAGGCGCCGCCCTTGGCGCGTTCATCGACGATGGCTTTCGACGTGACGGGGCCGATGCCCTTGACGCTGTCGAGTGCCGCCTGGTCCGCCTTGTTGACATCGACCTGGGCAAAGGCAAAGCCCATCGTCGCGATCAGGGTGACGATGGCCAGCAGTATTTTTTTGAACATGGGTATCTCTCCGTGGTGTGGTTTCAAGATGACTCGAACGCAAGGGAGGAACAGCGCCTTAACGGCTTTAACGGCTGGGGCGTGATACGGTTGACAAGACGGGACAGCGGAAGAAGGGGACAACCTGCGCCAGATCAAACGGCCGGCGCAGGCAAGATGTGGAATACAGCGGCGATTACTGCGGGAACAGCTCTTCGCGGGTGACGGTGGCCGTGCCCAGCTTGCCGACGACGATGCCGCCGGCCCGGTTGGCCGTACGCACAGCGTCTCCCAGGCCCATGCCGGCGCCCAGCATGGCCGCCATGGTGGCGATCACCGTATCACCCGCGCCCGAGACGTCGAATACTTCGCGCGCATCGGTAGGCATGTGCAACACCTCATCGGCCGTGTACAGGCTCATGCCCTCTTCCGAGCGGGTCAGCAGCAAGGCTTCCAGGCCCAGTTGCGCGCGCACCTGCTGCGCGCGCTCCGTCAATTGCTCTTCCGTATTCCAGTTACCGATCACGCGGCGCAATTCGGACTTGTTCGGAGTGAGTACTGACGCTCCTGCATAACGGCTGAAATCATCACCTTTCGGGTCGACCATGACGATCTTGCCGGCGGCCCTGGCAGCCTTGATCATCTCGGCCACATTCACCAGGCTGCCTTTGGCATAGTCCGACAGGATCACCACGTCGTAGTGCGGCAGCAGCGCATTGAATTGCTTGAGCTTGTCGCGCAGCACCGTATCGCTGGGTGCATCCTCGAAGTCGATACGCAGCATCTGCTGCTGGCGGCCGATCACGCGCAGCTTGATGATGGTGGAAATGGCCGCGTCGCGCTGCAGATAGCTGTGGATGCCGCCCCCCTCAAGCAGGCGCTCGACCTGGCTGCCGGCCTCGTCGTCTCCGACCACGCCCAGCAGGCTCGTCTTCGCTCCCAGCGCGGCGGCGTTGCGTGCCACGTTGGCAGCGCCGCCTAGGCGCTCCTCGCGCTTCTCGATGCGCACGATGGGCACCGGTGCTTCCGGTGAAATACGGCTGACGTCGCCGAACCAGTAACGATCCAGCATCACATCGCCCACCACCAGCAGGCGCACCTGGGCCAGCGCGGCCGGCGCCGTCAAGGCTGCCACCTCGTGGGCGCTCATGCGCGTGTCAGGATCGAGCGACCGATCCCGTGGTATTCGATGCCATTCTCGGCCATGACGGCCGGCTCGAACAGGTTGCGTCCGTCAAAGATCACGGCCTGCTTCAGGCGCGCCTTGACCTGCTCGAAATCGGGACTGCGGAAGGCTTTCCATTCGGTCACGATGACCAGCGCATCGGCGTCCTGCAGCGCATCCTTCGAACTGTCGGCAAAGCGCACCCTTGCCAGTTGCTCCGGCGTCAAGTCCAGTTGCAGCACGCGGCGTGCCTCGGCCATCGCGACGGGGTCGTACACGGCCACCGTGGCGCCGCGACCGAGCAAGTCGGCCAGCAGGACGCGAGCCGACGCTTCGCGCATGTCGTCTGTATTCGGCTTGAAGGCCAGTCCCCACACGGCGAAATGCCGGCCCGTCAGATCTTCGCCGAAGCGAGTGACCACTTTGCGCCCCAGCACCTGCTTCTGCTGGTCGTTGACGGCTTCGACGGCACGCAGGATCAGCAACTCCTGCCCGTAACCGCGTGCCGTGCGCTCGAGCGCCTGCACGTCTTTCGGGAAGCAGGAACCGCCATAGCCGCAGCCCGCGTACAGGAAGCTGTGGCCGATGCGCGGGTCGGAACCGATGCCGTGGCGCACGGCCTCGATATCGACACCCACCTTGTCGGCCAGGTTCGCCAGTTCATTCATGAAGGAAATACGCGTAGCCAGCATGGCGTTCGCCGCATACTTCGTGAATTCGGCCGAGCGCACATCCATCCAGTACGTGCGCTCGTGGTTGCGGTTGAACGGCGCGTACAGGATTTTCAGCAATTCGCGCGCGCGCTCGCCATCCGGTGTGGCATCGACGCCGATGACGATGCGGTCCGGTCGCATGAAGTCTTCGACAGCCGCGCCTTCCTTGAGGAATTCCGGGTTCGACGCCACCGAGAACGTGGCGGCAACGCCACGCGCGTCCAGTTCGCCCTGGATGGCGGCACGCACTTTTTCGGCCGTACCAACGGGCACGGTGGACTTGTCGACGATGACCTTGAAGTCCTTCATGTACTTGCCGATGCCGCGCGCGGCCGCCAGCACGTATTGCAGGTCGGCCGAGCCGTCTTCATCGGGCGGCGTGCCGACGGCGATGAATTGCATCACGCCGTGCGCGGCGGCGGCCTCGACGTCGGTGGAAAAGGTCATGCGGCCGGCGGCACGGTTGCGCGCCACGACTTCTTCCAGCCCCGGTTCATGGATGGGGATGCCGCCGCTGTTGAGCAAGGCTACCTTCTGTGCGTCCAGGTCGAGGCAAAAAACATCGTTGCCCAGCTCCGCCAGGCAGGCGCCCGTCACGAGGCCCACATAGCCCGTGCCGATAATGGTGATTTTCATGGTTGTGCCGTATTTCTGAAATATAGGTGTTACATACGAGTACACGCCACGTTGCGCGGGGCAAGGTGGCGTGTACGATTGATCAGTTCATGACATTCAATTCTTCCGTGCGGCGTGGCGGGTAGGTTTCCCACTTGTTGCAGCCCGGGCAATGCCAGTAGAACTGGCGTGCCTTGAAGCCGCAGTGGCTGCACTGGTAGCGGGCCAGCTTCTGCGTGTAGCCATGCACGAGGTTCTTCACCATCGACAGCTCGGACCAGATGGCGGCCGGCGCATCCATCATGCGCGCCTCGAGCAATTTGTCCAGGCCCAGCAAGGTCGGCGTGCGGCGCAGCTCGGCGCTGACCAGCTGCTTCGCCGCTTCCACGCCGTCGAGTTCGATGACAGCCTTGAAGACGACTTCGATCAGGTCGATCGACGACGCCTCTTCCAGGTAGGAGCGCAGCAGATTGACGCCTTCCTGCGCACGCCCCACCTTGGTGTAGCCATCCATCAGGCGCTGCGCCACCAGGGCCACGTGCGGCACACTTTGCTGCTCCACGCGGCGCCAGGTGGTCAGCGCGCCTTCCACGTCGCCACGCGCCAGCAGCACGTCGCCCGTCAGGATGGTGGCGCGCACGCTCTTGCGGTCTGTCAGCAGGGCTTTTTCCAGCAACGGCATGGCGTCGTCCGGCTTCATGTGCACCAGCGCGTCATGCGCCAGTTCGCAATAAAACTGGGCGATTTCCTTCTGGCGCGCGCCGGCGCCCGCTTCCTGCAAGCCCACGGCCGCTTCGATGGCGCGCGGCCATTCCTTTTCGCGCTGGTAGATTTCCAGCAGCGCGCGGCGCGCCTGGGCCGCATATTGCGTGTCGATCAGGCTATTGAAGGTTTCTTCGGCGCGGTCCAGCAAGCCCGCCTTCAGGTAATCCATGCCCAGCTCGTAGGCGGCATGGCCTTGCTGTTCCACCGGCAAGTCCGGGCGCGCCAGCAGGTTCTGGTGCACGCGGATGGCGCGCTCCGTCTCGCCGCGGCGGCGGAACAGGTTGCCCAGTGCAAAGTGCATATCGGCCGATTCCGGGTCCAGCTTGACGACTTCGATGAAGGCATCGATGGCCTTGTCATGCTGTTCGTTAAGCAGAAAATTCAAGCCCTTGAAGTAATTGCGCGGCAGGCTGCGCGATTCGGACACCAGTTGATGAATGTCAACACGCGCGGCAATCCAGCCCAACGCGAAAAACACCGGGATACCCAAGAGCCACCAGAGTTCAAAATCCATGCGATTGTTTTTATTCGAGTAAGAGAGATAGGAGCGATGGCGCCGCTTACTGCGCGCTCACGCTGTCCGGTTGCGGTTGGACATTGCTGGCCACGCCAACGGTTTGCAGCGCGGCAATGGTGGTTTTTTGCTTGCTTGCTTCGCGGCGGTGACGAAACACGGTCGGCGTCAGGGCCAGGACGCCCAGGCTGGCGCCGGCGACAAAAAAGCCCAGCAGCATCAGGACCAGGGGGCCGCGAATTTCATAATTGAGGAAAACATGCAGGTCGACAACCTGCGCATTCTTCAGCGCAAAACTGAAGAACAGGACGAAAAGAACACAGCCAACGATGGTGGAGATGATTTTCATCGATACGTCCAGAAAGTACAAAAAATGCCCGTATGGCACAACCTTGGAATGCCTGGCAGAAGCGTAGCGAGCGTCAGTGATTTGTGGCCAAGAAGCGCAACCGTACTTGAGTACGGTGAGCATCGCAGGCCGCAAAGCGCGACGCGCAGTAGCTTATGTCAGGTATTCTCAGCATATTAACAAAAAAAAGCGGCATCCAAGGACGCCGCTCTTTATGTCGCCTTCCAGCAGACGATTAATCCTCGATAATCGGTTGCCCGACCATCGCGTCCACCCGCTCGCGCAACTGTTTGCCCGGTTTGAAGTGGGGTACCCGTTTTTCAGGAACCATCACCTTGTCGCCGGATTTCGGGTTGCGACCGATGCGCGGGGGCCTGCTGTTCAGGGCAAAACTGCCAAAACCGCGGATCTCGATACGCTGACCGGTCGCCAGGGCGTTGGTCATCGCATCGAGAATGGTCTTGACGGCATACTCCGCATCTTTCGCCACCAGCTGAGAATAACGCTCAGCGAGGCGGTTGATCAGCTCGGACTTTGTCATCTGCCGTATCCGCAGTCTTAGTTCTTGTTATCGAACTTAGCTTTCAACAAGGCGCCCAGGCTGGTGGTGCCCGAAGCTGCGTTGTTGTCGGTAGCTGCCATCTTCTGCATGGCTTCCTGGGTTTCAACATTGTCTTTCGCTTTGATCGACAGTTGGATACCACGGGCTTTGCGGTCGATGTTCAACACCATTGCTTCGACGGTATCGCCGACTTTCAGGTGCGTACCAGCATCTTCAACGCGGTCGCGCGAGATTTCGGAAGCGCGCAGGTAGCCTTCAACTTCTTCGGACAGTTGGATCACGGCGCCTTTAGGCTCAACCGATTTAACGGTACCGGTTACCAGCGAGCCTTTGTCGTTCATGGCTGCGAAGTTGTTGAATGGGTCACCTTCCAGTTGCTTGACGCCCAGGGAAACGCGCTCGCGCTCAACGTCGATGGCCAGAACGATGGCTTCCAGTTCGTCACCTTTCTTGAAGCGACGCACGGCTTCTTCGCCGGTTTCGGTCCAGGACAGGTCGGACAGGTGCACCAGACCGTCGATGTTGCCGGCCAGGCCGATGAACACGCCGAAGTCGGTGATCGATTTGATCGCGCCGCGGACTTTATCGCCCTTCTTGTGGGTAACGCCAAAGTCATCCCAAGGGTTGGCTTTGCACTGTTTCATACCCAGCGAGATACGACGACGCTCTTCGTCGATTTCCAGAACCATCACTTCTACTTCGTCGCCCAGTTGGACAACTTTGTTAGGAGCAACGTTTTTGTTCGTCCAGTCCATTTCGGAAACGTGTACCAGACCTTCGATACCCTGTTCCACTTCCACGAATGCGCCGTAGTCGGTCAGGTTCGTTACTTTACCGAACAGACGGGTGCTTTGTGGGTAACGACGGGACAGACCGGTCCAAGGATCGTCGCCCAGTTGTTTCACGCCCAGCGAAACACGGTTTTTCTCTTGATCGTATTTCAGGACTTTGGCGGTGATTTCCTGGCCAACCGTCAGTACTTCCGACGGGTGACGTACACGGCGCCATGCCAGGTCGGTGATGTGCAGCAAGCCATCGATACCGCCCAGATCCACGAACGCGCCGTAGTCGGTGATATTTTTGACGACGCCGGTCACGACCGTGCCTTCTTTCAGCGTTTCCATCAGTTTCTGACGCTCTTCGCCCATCGAAGCTTCGATGACGGCGCGGCGGGACAGAACCACGTTGTTACGCTTGCGGTCCAGTTTGATGACCTTGAATTCGAGGGTTTTGCCTTCGAATGGGGTGGTGTCTTTGACAGGACGGGTATCAACCAGCGAGCCCGGCAGGAATGCGCGGATGCCGTTGGTCAACACGGTCAGACCGCCTTTGACTTTACCATTGACGGTACCGACGACGATTTCGCCCGATTCCATCGCTTTTTCCAGAGCCAGCCACGAAGCCAGACGCTTGGCTTTATCGCGCGACAGGATGGTATCGCCGAAACCATTTTCCAGCGATTCGATCGCCACGGAAACGAAGTCACCAACTTTGACTTCCAGTTCGCCGTGGTCGTTCTTGAATTCTTCGACAGGGATGAATGCTTCGGATTTGAGGCCAGCGTTCACGATCACGAAATTGTGGTCGAGGCGCACGACTTCAGCGGAAATAACTTCGCCGGAGCGCATATCTTGACGCGACAACGATTCCTCGAAGAGCGCAGCAAAACTTTCCATACCGGTAGATTCGTTAGTTGTAACAGTAGACATAGGGTTCACACAAGTTAACCAGCAGAGATCGCACCATGCGACTTAAACTGGGTTAGGTTTTTGACACACCCGGACTGGCCAGGGGCCGTCACGGGCACCACATAGCAAAAAGACGCTATTTTGTTACGGCGGCATACCATTTCAACACGGTTTCAACGGCAACATCTGCCGTCATTTCCGACGTATCGAGGACATGCGCCCCTTCCGCGGGGACCAGCGGCGCAATCGCACGGTGAGTATCACGTTCGTCCCGCGCCTGCAAATCCATCAGAAGGTCTTCCATATTAGCAGAAAAACCCTTGTCTATCAATTGCTTGTAGCGCCGTTGCGCGCGCGCCTCGACGCTGGCCGTGAGGAATACCTTCAATGGGGCATGCGGAAAGATCACCGTGCCCATGTCGCGCCCGTCGGCCACCAGGCCCGGCGTCTTGCGAAAACCCAGCTGCAAGCCCACCAGCGCATGCCGAACGGTTGGCAAAACTGCAATTTTCGACGCCGTGTTGCCCACTTCTTCGGCACGGATCTGCTCGGTAACGTTTTCCTGCGCCAGCAGGATTTCGCCGCCTGCAAAATGGCAGGGCAAGTGCTCGGCCAGCTTGGCCAGCGCATGCTCGTCGCGCAAGTCCGTGCCGCGGCGCAGCGCCGTCAGGGCCGTCAGGCGGTACAGCGCGCCCGAATCCAGGTAATGAAAGCCCAGCTTGTCGGCCACGCGGTGCGCCACCGTGCCCTTGCCAGAAGCGGTGGGTCCGTCGATGGCGATGACTGGAATGTTGGAGGTTGACATAGTGTTAAAAAATTAATTAAATCAAGGTATCTTTGGCAATCCCCGCGAATGCGGCGAAATACTCGGGGAAGGTCTTGGCCACGCATTTCGGGTCATTAATACGCATTTCATTGCCACGGCGCGCGGCGCCGTCCAGCGAGGCGAGCGAGAAGCACATGGCCATGCGGTGGTCGTCATACGTGTCGATGGTGGCGGCAAGAATCTGTGCCGGCGGCGTCACGCGCAGGTAGTCAGCACCCTCTTCCACTTCCGCGCCCAGCTTGCGCAACTCTGTTGCCATGGCGGCCAGGCGGTCCGTTTCCTTCACCCTCCAGCTGGCGATATTGCGCAAGGTCGAAGTACCATCTGCGTACAGGGCGGCCACGGCGATCGTCATGGCCGCGTCGGGAATGTGGTTGAAATCCATGTCGACGGCTTTCAGGACGCCGTTCGAGCGGGCTTCGATCCAGTTCTCGCCCATGGTGATGGTAGCGCCCATCTGCTGCAAGGCTTCGACGAAGCGCACGTCGCCCTGGATGCTGTCGCGTCCCACGCCTTCCACGCGCACGGGACCGCCGCCGATGGCGCCGGCCGCCAGGAAATACGAGGCCGACGAAGCGTCGCCTTCGACATGAATGGTGCCCGGGCTTTGATATTGCTGGCCCGGCTGCACGGTGAACGACTGCCAGCCGTCGTGCTCGACCGTCACGCCGAAACGGCGCATCAGGTTCAGCGTAATCTCGATATACGGCTTCGAGATCAACTCGCCCGTTACGGCGATGGTCACCGCATGGTCGCGCGCCATCAGCGGCGCCACCATCAGGAGGGCCGTCAGGAACTGGCTCGACACATTGCCGCGCACGGCGATGCGCTGGGCGTGGATGTGGCCACGGCGGATGCGCAGCGGTGGGAAACCCTGCTCGCCCGTGTATTCAATCTGCGTGCCGACGGCGTTCAGCGCGTCGACCAGGTCGCCGATGGGGCGCTCGTGCATGCGCGACACGCCGTGCAGGGTATAGTCGCCGCCGATGACGGCCAGCGCCGCCGTCAGCGGGCGGATCGCCGTGCCGGCGTTCCCCATGAACAGGTCGGCCTCGTGATGAGGGAAGACGCCGCCGCAGCCTTCCACGTGGTGCACCTGGTGGGCCGTGGCCGGGTCGCCCGTCATGTCATCCTGCGTCCATTTGACGCCCAGCGAAGTCAGTGCCGTGAGCATGACGAAGGTGTCGTCGGAGGCGAGCAAGTCGATGATTTTCGTCGTGCCCTTGGCCAGCGCGGCCAGCAGCAGCACGCGGTTGGAAATGCTTTTCGAGCCGGGCAAACGCACCGTGCCTTCGGCGTGCATCACCGGTTTCAGATCGATATGGTGGGGATAGTGCTTGGTCTGGGTCATGCTGGAATCCTTGAGTATTTATTGTGCGGGCACGGCAGGAATTTCCGCCGTTTCAATCGCCTCGATCCATTGCTGCCGCGCGTGCTGGGCGTTCGCATACACGCCCTCGATGGCGGCGCCGTCGTTGGCCGCCAGGTGTGCGCGCAAGGTGGTCAACTGCGCCAGGTAGGCATCCAGTTCCTGCAGCAGCGCCGGCTGGTTGGCCAGGCTGATGTCGCGCCACATTTCCGGCGATGAGCCGGCGATGCGCGTAAAGTCGCGAAAGCCGCTGGCCGCGTATTGAAACAGCAGGCCCGCGTGGGACTTTTTGGCGATGTCGTCGACCAGCGCAAAGGCCAGCAAATGCGGCAGATGGCTGACGGCGGCAAACACCTTGTCATGTTCTTCGGGGCTCAAGTTGCGCAGGATGGCGCCGCAGGCACGCCACGCGGCCGCCACCCGTTCCACATCGGCGGCGCTATTTTCTGCCAGAGGCGTGAGCACCACTTTCTTGCCTTGATACAGATCGATGATGGCCGCGTCAGGCCCGTTCGTCTCGCGTCCCGCGATCGGGTGGCCGGGCACGAATTGCGCCACCTTGCCACCGAGCGCTGCGCGCGCGGCCACCACTACGTCGCTTTTCGTGCTGCCCGCATCGGTGACGATGGTGCCCGGTTGTAAATGCGGCGCGATGGACGCCAGAATGGCGCCCGTCTGCGCCACGGGCGCGGCCAGCAGCACCAGGTCGGCGCCGGCAATGGCTTGCGCCATGTCGCCGCCGATCTCGTCGATGATGCCAAGCTCCAGGGCGCGCGCCATCGATGCCGGCGAGCGGCCCATGCCGACCACCTTGGTCACCGCGCCCGCATGCTTCATGGCGCGCGCGAACGAGCCGCCGATCAGGCCTACGCCAAAGATTACTACCTTGTTCAATGCAGGCGTCGTCATATCGTCAGGCCAGCGCTTTCGTCAGCGCGGCGATGAAGATGGCGTTTTCCTGCGGCAGGCCGATGGAAATACGCAGCCATTGCGGCAAGCCGTAGCTGCCCACGGGGCGCACGATCACGCCCTGTTTCAGCAGCGCCAGGTTGACTCTGACGCCGGCGCCGTCGTCATCGCCCACTTTCACCAGCACGAAATTGCCGTGCGACGGCACGAATTCCAGGCCCAGCTGCGTGAACGCCTCCGTAAACTGCTGGTAGCCGGCCGCATTGTTGCGCGCGCTTTGCTCCAGGAATGCCTTGTCGTTCAGGGCAGCGATGGCGGCGGCCTGCGCCAGCGAATTGACATTGAACGGCTGGCGGATGCGGTTCATCAAATCCGTCAGCACCGGCTGGGCAATGGCGAAGCCGATGCGCAGGCCGGCCAGGCCGTAAGCCTTCGACAAAGTGCGCGAGACAACCAGGTTCGGATATTGGCGCACCCAGGCCGTCGATTCGTACTGGTCGTCGGCCGACAGGAATTCGTTGTAGGCCTCATCGAGCACCACCACCACGTGCTGCGGCACCTTCTGCAGGAACGCTTCGAGCTGCGCTGCGGTCAGGAAGGTGCCGGTCGGATTGTTCGGGTTGGCGATGAAGATCAAACGCGTATCGTCGGCAATCGCCGCCGCCATGGCGTCGAGGTCATGGCCGTAAGCTTGCGCCGGCACGACGATGTGGCGCGCGCCCAGGCCTTGCGTGGCCAGCGCGTACACGGCGAACGAATACTGCGAGTACACCACGGATTGGCCATGCTGCACGAAGGCGTGCGCGGCGATTTCCAGGATGTCGTTGCTGCCGTTGCCCAAAGTGATCCAGTCTGCCGGCACGTCATAGCGCTTCGACAGCACGGCTTTCAAGTCAAAGCCGTTGGCATCCGGGTAGCGGCCCAGGTCATCGATGGCGGCGATCATTGCCTGCTTGGCCGATTCCGGCATGCCGTACGGGTTTTCATTCGATGCCAGCTTGACGATGGCTGCCTCATCGAGGCCGAATTCACGCGCGACTTCCGCGATCGGTTTGCCGCTCTGGTAAGGGGCGATGGCGCGGACGTATTCTGGACCGATATTTTTAGACATGGTGTTCTTTAAAAGTTGGTGAATGATTAGGCTGGTGGCTGTTGTTGGGTTACGCTGCGCTAACCCAAGCTACGGCTTATTGTAGGTCGGATTAGGCTGCAAGCCGTAATCCGACACCACCGTCGGCGTCACAGACTGACCGGATACGACCCCAGCACCTTGAAAAACGCCGCATTGCCTTGCAACTCGGCCAGCGCCTGAGCGACGGCAGGGTCGTGCACATGGCCCTCCACGTCGACATAGAAATAATACTCCCAGCTGCCCATGCGCGCCGGGCGCGACTCGAAGCGCGTCATCGACACGCCATGCTTCGCCAGCGGCGCCAGCAACTGGTACACGGCGCCCGCCTTGTTCGGCACGGCCAGCACCAGTGACGTCTGGTCCTTGCCCGACGGCGCCGTCTGCAAGGTCCCTACGACGGCAAAGCGCGTGCGGTTGTGCGGGTCGTCCTGGATATGGCCCTTGACCACGCCCAGCTTGTACTGCGCGCCCGCCAGTTCGCTGGCGATTGCCGCCACCGTGCCATCTTCTCCGGCCATACGGGCCGCTTCGGCGTTCGAGGCCACGGCGTGGCGCGCGATGTGGGGGTAATTCTGGTTCAGCCACACCTGGCACTGCGCCAGCGCCTGCGAATGGGCGCAGATGGACGTCACGCCGTCCATGTTGCCGCTCTTCGTCATCAGGCTGTGGTGCACGGCAATGGCGACTTCACCACTGATGATGAGGCTAGTCTGCAGCATCATGTCGAGCGTGCGGTTGACGGCGCCTTCCGAGGAATTTTCGATCGGCACCACGCCGAAATCCGCCGTTCCCGCCTCGGCGGAGCGGAACACTTCGTCGATGGACGCGCACGGCAAGCCTTCGACGGCGCTGCCGAACTGCTGATAGACAGCCTGTTCGCTGAAGGTGCCGGCGGGGCCCAGGTAGGCGACGGTGACGCGTTTTTCCAGCGAGCGGCAGGACGACATGATTTCGCGGAAGATAGTCTGCACTTCGCGGTCGCCCATGGGGCCGGGATTGCGCTCGGCGACGCCGCGCAGCACCTGCGCTTCGCGCTCGGGGCGGAACACGGGCGCCTGCGTTTCGGCCTTCACGTGACCCACTTGCTGGGCGATTTGCGCGCGGCGGTTCAGCAGTTCGAGGATTTGCGCGTCGATCGCATCGATCTGTTCGCGCAGCGGTTTCAATTTATCAGTCATGGTTGTTTGTTTCGTCAGCTGTACTTCAATCATGGCCGCACGGCCTGCGCCGGCGGCGGGCCGGCGCGCTTATTCATGAGAATACCGGACAAAATGATCAGGGCCAGGCGTGTTGCCGCTGGCAGTACGAATGTACGACAAGGCAATGCAACAACGCCCTGGACTTTTTGGCAGGCATTCTAGCGTCCGGCAAACTCGTTCAAATAATTGACCAGGGCTTGCACGCCCTCGATCGGCATCGCGTTATAGATCGATGCACGCATGCCGCCGACGGACTTGTGGCCCTTCAGTTGCAGCAGGCCGCGCTGTTTCGCGCCGGCCAGGAATGCGTCGTTCAAGCTTTCGTCGCGCAGATAGAACGGGATGGTCATGCGCGAGCGGTATGCGGGGTCGACCCGGTTCTGGTAGAAATCATCCGCATCGAGCGCTGCGTACAGCAGCGCCGCTTTGTCAATATTACGCTGTTCCATGGCTGCCACGCCACCTTGGCGTTTGAGCCACTGGAAAACCAGGCCGGCGATATAGATGCCGTAGGTGGGCGGCGTGTTGTACATCGATTCATGTTCGGCCACGATGGTCCAGTCGAAAGCGGACGGGCAGATCGGCAGCGCCTTGCCCAGCAAATCTTCGCGCACGATGACCAGGGTCAGGCCAGCCGGGCCGATATTCTTTTGCGCGCCGCCAAAAATGACGCCATATTGCGATACGTCAATGACACGCGACAAAATGTGCGAGGACATATCGGCCACGATGGTGGTCCCTGCTGGCACATTCGGCGCTTGCTGGAATTCCACGCCATCGATGGTTTCATTCGTGCAGATGTGCAGATAGGCAGCGCCCGGCGTGAGCTTCCACTCGGAGACCGGCGGCACGCCCGTGAAACGGGCGGCCTTGGAGGACGCGGCCACATTGACGTTGGCGTACTTGGCCGCTTCCTGGATCGACTTGCCCGACCACGAGCCCGTGTGCACGAAGTCGATGGTGGCCGGCTGCTGCGCAGCCAGGCCCACCAGGTTCATGGGGATGATGGCGTTCTCGCCCAGACCACCACCCTGCAGGAACAGAATCTTGTAGTTCTCGGGTACCGCCAGCAGTTCGCGCAGGTCGGCCACCGCCTGCTTGTAGATGGAAATGAATTCGGGACCACGGTGGCTCATTTCCATCACCGACATGCCGCTGCCATGCCAGTCCTGCATTTCCGCAGCCGCCTGGGCCAGCACTTCCTTGGGCAGGACGGCGGGGCCGGCGGAGAAATTGTAGATATGGGTCACGATACGGTCCTTGGAAAAATGGAGTTATTGGGGCGACTGCGTGGCCGCCCGCATGACTTGCTCAAGCACGGCATTCACGCGGGGGATCAGCACGCGCTGGCTGATGGCCATCGACTCGGCCGACAGTTGCGGCATCGTGGCCAGCATCTTGCGTCCCAGCGGCGACTTGTAGAAGGCCGTCAGCTGCTCAACTTCCTGCACCGTGTAAAAACGCGCGTACAGGGGCACCATTTCGGCGCTCAGATCGTCGATCAGGGTCGGGTCGGCCAGTACCTGCGTCAGGGTGGCGATGGCGACGGGGATTTCCTCCTCGGCGCTGGCCAGCGCGCGCGCCTTGCGCTGCTCGTCCAGCTTCGGGTTGCTGCTGATTTGCTGCTGCGCCGACTGGCGGATCATGGCGGGCACCGATTGCAGCATCTGGTCGAAGATGCTGCGCGTAAGCTGCGGGAACTGCATCGCGTCGAGCATGCGCCGCACGGCCACTTTCATGGCGGGACTGGGCGCGGCCTGGCGGGCGGGCGTGGCTTGCGCGCTCTGGGCCAGGGCCGGCAGGGTTGCAAGGAAGGCCAGCGAAAACGCGGCGAAGAAGGTGGCGACGATTTTTCTCATGGCATGCGGGACTTTACAAAAGCGGGGGAACTACCTGGGGGTAGGCAGGCTGGCGCCGCACATGGCACGCCAATAGCAATTGGGGCTCCCGAAAGAGCCCCAATCATCTTACTCCGGCTGGGCCGGATCAACAGGATCGGCTGGTTCAGCCGCTGCCGGCGCAGCCGCGGCCTCCAGGCCCGCCTCCGTCGTCAGCTCGACTTCGTCGATATCCGTCTCGACCACGCGCTGCAGGCCGGACAGCTTGGTACCGTCTTCCACGGCGATCAGGGTCACGCCCTGCGTCGCGCGGCCCATCTCGCGGATTTCCGACACGCGAGTGCGGATCAGGACGCCACCGGTGGTGATCAGCATGATTTCATCGCTGGTATCGACCAGGGTCGCGGCAACCACTTTACCGTTGCGCTCGCTGGTCTGGATGGCGATCATGCCCTTCGTGCCACGGCCATGGCGCGTGTACTCGGTGATCGGCGTACGCTTGCCGTAGCCGTTTTCCGTGGCCGTCAGCACCGACTGCTGCTCGTTCTCGGCCACCAGCAGGGCGATCACGTGCTGGCCCTCTTCCAGGTTCATGCCGCGCACGCCGCGCGCCGTGCGACCCATCGGACGCACATCGTTTTCGTCGAAGCGCACTGCCTTGCCCGAATCGGAGAACAGCATCACGTCGTGCTGGCCATCGGTCAGCGCCGCGCCGATCAGGAAGTCGCCATCGTCCAGGTCGACCGCGATGATGCCGGCCTTGCGTGGGTTGCTGAAGTCCTTCAGTGGCGTTTTCTTGACGGTGCCCAGGCTGGTCGACATGAAGACGTAATGGTCTTCCGGGAACGTGCGGTTCTCGCCCGACAGCGGCAGGATCACGGTGATCTTTTCGTTGTCTTGCAGCGGGAACATGTTGACGATCGGCTTGCCGCGCGAATTGCGCGAGCCTTGCGGCACTTCCCACACCTTCAACCAGTACATGCGGCCACGATCCGAGAAGCACAGGATGTAGTCGTGCGTGTTGGCGATGAACAGCTGGTCAATCCAGTCTTCCTCTTTGGTCGCCATGGCCTGCTTGCCGCGTCCGCCGCGCTTCTGTGCGCGGTATTCGGAAATCGGCTGCGCCTTCATGTAACCGGTGTGCGACAGGGTCACGACCATGTCTTGCGGCGTAATCAGGTCTTCCGTTTCCAGGTCGGTGGCATTGAGCTCGATCTGCGAGCGGCGCACGTCCTTGTTGCCGGCGCCGTATTCGTTCTTCGCCGCCGTCATTTCATCGGTGATGATGACGGTCACGCGTTCCGGCTTGGCCAGGATGTCGAGCAAGTCGGCGATATGTTCCATCACGTCCTTGTACTCGTTGACGATCTTGTCCTGCTCCAGGCCAGTCAGGCGCTGCAGGCGCATCTGCAAAATTTCCTGCGCCTGGTCGTCCGACAGCTTGTACAGGCCATCCGTCTGCATGCCGTAGTGCTTCGGCAGGTTTTCCGGACGGTAAGCATCGATGCCGCCCGGCGTCGTGCCGTCGCCCGTGCGGGCCAGCATTTCGCGCACGACGGATGAATCCCAGGCCTTGGCCATCAGCTCGACCTTGGCGATCGGCGGCGTCGGCGCGGCCTTGATGATGGCGATGAAGTCATCGATATTGGCCAGCGCGACAGCCAGGCCTTCGAGTACGTGGCCCCGTTCGCGCGCCTTGCGCAGTTCGAACACGGTACGGCGCGTGACCACTTCGCGGCGGTGCGACAGGAAGCATTGCAGCATCTGCTTGAGGTTCAGCAGCTTCGGCTGACCATCGACCAGGGCCACCATGTTCATGCCGAAGGTATCTTGCAACTGGGTCTGCTTGTACAGGTTGTTCAGCACCACTTCCGGCACTTCACCCCGTTTCAGCTCGATCACCACGCGCATACCCGACTTGTCGGATTCATCGCGGATGTCGGAAATGCCGTCGAGCTTCTTGTCGCGCACGTTCTCGGCGATGCGTTCCAGCAAGGATTTCTTGTTGACCTGGAATGGCAGCTCGTCGACGATGATGGCGATGCGGCCGCCATCCTTGCCGTATTCTTCGAAGTGGGTCTTGGCGCGCATCACCACGCGGCCGCGGCCGGTGCGATAGCCGTCGCGCACGCCCGACACGCCATAGATGATGCCGGCAGTAGGGAAATCGGGAGCGGGAATGAGCTCGATCAATTCATCGATCGTGCATTCCGGGTTGCGCAGCACGTGCAGCGCGCCATCGATGACTTCGGTAATATTGTGTGGCGGAATGTTCGTCGCCATGCCGACCGCGATACCGGACGAGCCATTGATCAGCAGGTTCGGGATCCGCGTCGGCAAGACCGTCGGTTCCTTTTCCTTGCCATCGTAGTTGGGCTGGAAGTCGACGGTATCCTTGTCGATATCGGCCAGCAGCTCACCGGCGATCTTGTCCAGGCGGCACTCGGTATAACGCATCGCCGCGGCGCCATCGCCGTCGACGGAACCGAAGTTGCCCTGGCCATCGACGAGCATGTAGCGCAGCGAAAAATCTTGCGCCATGCGCACCAGTGTGTCGTAGATCGATGCATCGCCGTGGGGATGGTATTTACCCATGGTTTCGCCGACCACGCGGGCGCACTTGACGTAAGGGCGGTTCCACACGTTATTCATTTCATGCATCGCGAACAAGACGCGGCGGTGCACTGGCTTCAAGCCATCACGCGCATCGGGCAAGGCGCGACCGACGATCACGCTCATGGCGTAATCGAGGTAGCTCTTGCGCATCTCTTCTTCGAGGGAAATAGGAATTGTTTCTTTTGCGAATTGATCCATTGGCGGTTCGACTGATCTCAGGCTGTGGTTAACTTATCTGTTACGCAATGTATGACGCAATACTGCATATCCTAGGCGGCTGTCGTCGTGGACGCCGCACCGCGCGCTGCTGGCGCGGCCCGGCTTCCATGTCGCAGAGTGCCCGGGCAAATCAGCGGGCGGGCGGCGCGGCCGGTACCTGTACCGCAGGGGTACTTGCAGGCCATGCAGTGCCGCCGTGGGCATTTGCTCGACACTCTTAACAGTCAAGCGCACGATTTTAGCATGCGCGCCCAGCTACCTGTACAAATTGGCCATGCCGACAATATTGTCAGATTGCACCAGGGCCGTGCACGCCAGCCTGCCGATAATGCACACTGGCAATATCAGTTCAAGACGGCTGCCCTTCAAAGTGGCAAAAAAAACGATCAATTGTTACAGATGCGTTACAAACGGGCATTTTCGTTGCGCAAAAACAACGCGCGGTCTAAAATCGGGCAAGCTTTGATTTAACCACGGCCGTGCGCCCCTGATGCGTGTGGCAAAATGACTGGGAAGTTAATTGCTAGTTTCGCAATCTGAAACGAGCGCATATGGTCTACATGATAAAATCTTGGCACGTAGCACCAGTAGCGCAGTGTTGTTCTGCGGATATCACCCCCCGAAAGGAAAAAAGAATGAATAAATTTGTAACGCTGTTTTTCGCTGCATCCGCAGTGATTGCTGGCTCGGCTTCGGCCCAAACCCCAACCTCCCCACCATTCGCGCCAGTTACCACTGACATCAAAGCACCAAGCCCAAAAAGCGCTTACGTGCAAGATGCCCGCGGCGTGATCGTGCGCGATCCATTCGGTCTGTGCTGGCGCACCGGCTACTGGACACCTGCTGACGCGGTGCCAGGTTGCGACGTGCCACTGTGCGTTGAGCCAGAAACCCTGCAAGACGGCAAATGCGTAGCTCCACCAGCGCCAGTCGTACCAGCACCTGCACCAGCACCTGTCGTACCAGTACCAGTCGTCGTTGCTCCTACCTCGGAAAAAGTCAGCTTCGCTGCTGATGCATTCTTCGATTTCGACAAAGCTACGCTGAAGCCAGAAGGCAAAGCCAAGCTGGACGAGCTGTCCGCACAACTGGGTGGCATCAACCTGGAAGTCATCATCGCTGTGGGTCACACCGATTCCGTCGGCACCGATGCTTACAACCAAAAACTGTCGGTACGTCGTGCTGATGCTGTCAAAGCCTACCTGGTCACCAAAGGCGTTGAAAGCAACCGCGTGTACACCGAAGGCAAAGGCGAAAAACAACCTGTTGCTGATAACAAAACTGCCGAAGGCCGTGCGAAAAACCGTCGCGTGGAAATCGAAGTTGTTGGTACCCGCAACAAGTAATAGCTGATCCCCTGGACTTGCCGCAAGTCATCGCGCAAGTCAAGGACAGCATGAAAAACCCCGCCTTGGCGGGGTTTTTTTTCGTCCGTGGCTGCCCAATTGTAAAATTGCCGCTATCATTCGACCTATGAACGCCGACCCTCTTGAAATCCAAAAATTCAGTGAGCTGGCCCACCGCTGGTGGGACCCCACTTCCGAGTTTCGTCCCTTGCACGAAATTAACCCCCTGCGCCTGGAATGGATCAACGCGAAAGTGCCGCTGGCCGGCAAGCGCGTGATCGACATCGGCTGCGGAGGCGGCATCCTGGCCGAATCGATGGCCCGCAAGGGTGCCGACGTGACGGGCATCGACCTGTCCGACAAGGCCTTGAAAGTTGCCGACCTGCACAGCCTGGAATCGGGTGCCAAGGTGCGCTACAAGCTGATCGCCGCCGAAGCCATGGCCGAGGAAGAGCCGGGCCAGTACGACGTTGTGACCTGCATGGAAATGCTCGAGCACGTGCCGGACCCCGCCGCCATCGTCAAGGCCTGCGCCACCCTGGTCAAGCCGGGCGGCCACGTCTTCCTGTCGACCCTGAACCGCAACCCGAAAGCGTATCTGTTCGCCATCCTGGGCGCCGAATACATCCTGCGCCTGCTGCCGAAAGGCACGCACGATTATGACAAATTCATCACCCCGGCAGAACTGTCGCAATACACGCGCAGCGCTGGCCTGGATCTCAACAGCATGCGCGGCATGGGCTACAATCCGCTGACCAAGATTTACTCACTTAATAGCGATACCAGCGTCAATTATTTGGTGGCCTGCACCCGGTCGCTGTAACCATCACGCACAATACAAGGCGGCTGCGGCCGCCATTTTTCATTCTTACTTGACACACTTTGCCCGCCATGATTACAGACCAACTGCCAGCCCCGCGCGCCATCCTGTTCGACCTCGACGGCACCCTGGCCGACACCGCGCCCGACCTGGCAGCGGCCATCAATCTATTGCGCGAGCGCGCCGGCCTGGCGCCGACCCCGTATGACATCCTGCGCCCCACCGCCTCGGCCGGCGCGCGCGGCATGATAGGCGCGTCCTATGGCGTCCAGCCTGGCGAAAGCGGCTACGAAGCGCTGAAAGACGGCTTCCTGAACAATTACGAAGCAGCCCTGGCCGTGGAAAGCCGTTTATTCGACGGCATCCCTGCCCTGCTCGACGGCTTGCAAGCACTGGGCCTGGCCTGGGGCGTGGTCACCAACAAGGCCGCCCGCTTCACCGACCCGCTGGTGGGCCAGATCGGCCTGGGCGCCGCCGGCTGCGTGATCTCGGGCGACACCATGGCCCACCCGAAACCGCACCCCGCCCCCCTGCTGGAAGCGGCGCGCCGCCTGGACCTGGCGCCAGCAGATTGCTGGTACGTGGGCGACGACCTGCGCGACATCCAGGCCGGCCGCGCCGCCGGCATGCGCACGGTAGCCTGCGCCTGGGGCTACTGCGGCCCTGTCGAGCCGCAGCACTGGAACGCCGACCATTTGCTGGACACGCCGCAAGCCTTGCTGGAACTGGTCAGCGCGGTGGTAAAGGCGGCGCAGGCGCGGCAACTGGCGGCGTAAATCAGCCGCCGCTTGATCTGACGCGCCAACTCACGAATGCATCATGCAAGAGTGTGAACTTTGCGCTACAATGAAGGTTCTGTGGGGACGACCTGGTTTCGACGTGGGTTGCAAAGCAGCGCAGGGCATACCGAGGGCGGGCTACCTCGTAAATACAACCTGAAAAAACTTAACTGCAAACGATAACTCGTACGCACTGGCAGCTTAATCGCTGTTAGCTCTAGAACACCTCGTCCCTGGGGTGGGCCGTCAAAAGCTCTAGAGTCATTTACAGGGACTCGTCGTATGCTGGGTTACTTAGCGTCCGACTAAATAATAGGTAACTCGCTTGCCCATAACGTGCACATCCGTGCTGGCTGAGTTAAATTAAATGATAGTGCTAAGTATGTAGAACTGTCTGTAGAGTGCTTGCGGACGCGGGTTCGATTCCCGCCGTCTCCACCACTGAATAAATAAAAGGGCTTCCCCGTTTTGGCGGGGAGGCCCTTTTTATTTATTCCATGCATGCAGAGCGCGGGCATCGAATCCGCGTCCGGTACGGGCGCGGGGGTTTTGCGGGGGGACGAGCACTGCTCGTCCGATAGCCGCAAAACCGGGTTGCGCTTGCAAGCGCAACCCTCTCCGATTCGTCTGACTAGCTTTTGCGCCGCAGGCTGTTTTTCCTCATGACAACCTCAGCCGCTCAGGCTGTGTACGAATGGCAGACCTGCCGCTCGCCAGGAAACAAGATGAGGTCCGTTCACGGCATGACTCTTGGCAACAGCTCCCCAACGGAATGATGCAATTTGCAATATCATTGCATGTCGCGTTTCTGATTAAATCGAAAGAATATGATTAATATCCGTGAGGCTGAAATCACAGACCTGCGCGCTCTACAGGAAATCGGCTACCAGACCTACCGTGAGCATTTTTCGGATATTTGGTCCGCTTCCGGAATATCGGATTTCCTGGATCAAGATTTTTCTCCCAGCACGCTTGAAAACTCGCTCAATTCATTGAAGCAAGTCTGGCTTGTCGCTTCCGACGAAAGCGGAAAAGTCGTCGGTTTCGCCAAGGTCAACTTGTCGAAGCCGGCGCCTATCAGC
This sequence comes from Janthinobacterium sp. 75, assembly GCF_004365495.1. Classification (NCBI taxonomy): domain Bacteria; kingdom Pseudomonadati; phylum Pseudomonadota; class Betaproteobacteria; order Burkholderiales; family Oxalobacteraceae; genus Janthinobacterium; species Janthinobacterium sp. 75. The sequence continues at coordinate 191,287 of NZ_SORD01000002.1, forward strand.
GGCGAAGTGGGCCTGGAACTGCAGAAGATATACTTCCTCAAATCCGAGGCTGGGCGCGGTTATGGAAAGCAGCTCTTGAGCTATATTCACGATCTGGCGCTAGAGCGCAGGGAGAGCTTGATATGGTTAGATGTGCTCAAAACCAACTTAAGTGCTCGTCGCTTCTACGCGAAACAGGGTTTTCAAGAACGCGGTGAAATCCCCTTCCAAACAGACAAAGTTGCAATTGGAATGGTAGTCATGGTCTGCCAACTGCCAATGACGTGACGTATGAGCTCACGTGCACTACGTACCGGTATGGGCCTCAGAAAACAAGGCAGCGGTTCCAATGCCGGTTTATACGAATCGGCGCAGAGGCGCAATAAGAAGTATCCCGGCCAACGACAGGAGTAGCTCTGCGGCGATAGTGCGTGCAGGTGCAGGGATCAGGCCATCCATTCAGATACGATCCCGACATTTCAGAATCATTGCTGCGATATTAATCGCTTAATCGCACGCCGATACTTCTCCACCCGCTCCAGATCCTTCTGCGTCGGCTCCTCTATCCTCGACAAATCACTATTCTCAGCCAGATCAGCCAGCTTGACGGCCTTGCCGACCGGGTTCAAGGCCGCACGGGCAATGAAATCCTCGTATGACTCGCCCTCGATCCTGGTCACGGCGCGCACGCCGTCGATGACTTCCTGGGAAAACCCTTCGCGCGCCAGGTCATCGAAGGTGACTTTGCCCTCGCTGTCTTCCACCACATCATGCAACACGGCGACAATCTGCTGGGCGCCGGGGGCGACGCGCAGCATGACGCGCAAGGGGTGGAGTATGTACGGCGCGCCGCCCTTGTCCTTCTGGCCGGCATGGGTGGCGGCGGCAATTTCAATCGCGCGCTCCAGGGTGGCGCGTCTTGCGTGTTCACTCATGTTCACTCCTTGTTCACTCCACTTTGATTGCTAACCCCGTTGCGCGCCAGCCGCGGCGTTGCAAATGGCAAACGCTGGTGCACAGCAAGGCTGGCAACAATAAATTGAGGACCGGCACGAGCATCAGCAAGCACAACAGCAACCCCAGGGCAAAAATAGCCGGGCGCTGTTCGCGGCGCAACGCCGATTGCTGTTCCGCGCCGGGTACCTCTTCAGCTGCCGCGCCGTAGATCATCTGGACATTCCAGGCAAGCAAGTACGAGATCATCACGCACATGGCCCACAGGGGAATCAGCAGGGAAAGCAGCAGCAACAGGCGCCGCCAGGCGGGGGGCGCGGCGGGTGCATCCAGGCCGGCCGGTGCTTGCCAGTTGGCATAGCGGCGCGCCGCCACGGTCTTGGCGCGCTCCAGCAACAAGCAGCGCAACGGCAAGCGTGCCGTACCGATGGCGCCGACGATAAAGACGATCACATAGAAAAAAGCAGCCAGCGCCAGCAGCGCCAGGGCGATCTGACCGATCGACAGCAGGGCCTTGGCGGCGCTGCCCAGGCTGCCGGCAATATTGCCCATCTGCGAGAGCGTGGCAGGCCCATTGGCCAGTGTCCCGACACCATCCATCACGCCCAGGCCCAGCAAGCCGGTGACGGACACCAGTGCCAGCATGGCGCTCAGCTCGACAAAAAAACGGCCGAAGTAGCTATACACTCCCAGCCACAGCGCCACGACCGCCATGCACCACAGCGCGGAGCGCCACAGCGCGGAGCGCCACCACAGGCCAGCATGACGCGCGTCGCGCAGTCCCAGGCCAACGCACGTGAAGGCTTCCCGCCAGGCTAGTAGCCAGGTTTGCAATATTTGTGTCACGCTCAAGCGCACTCCGCAGTGAAGGAGCGGATACGTCGATCCGTATGTTGCCGATTGTACATGGACAAGGCTGGCACACGCGCCGCCGAGAGCAATGGTCAAACCCGCTACGCCAGCACCGCGATCAACACCTTCGTACCAGCTTGCTCTAGTTTGCGATACCGCAACTCCCGATGAAACGGAATGCGAAACAATGCCAGCTCCCCCACCGTTGGGCATAACGGAGTTGACCATGCTTGAAATTCAGCCCGGGGATAAACGCGGATTTTTCATATTGCCCCATCCCTCGCCTCAACCGCGTACACTGTCTGCTCTTCCATCACCGCATTGGTCCACCGTGAAACTATCGCGCTTTATAAGCGGCCATCTGGAGCCGATCCTGGAAGAGTGGGAACTCTTCGCCAGGTCACTCCCCATTCCTGGAACCGCCATATCGAAAGCGGAATTGCGCGATCATGCTAAGCAGATGCTGGAAACCATCGTGCGCGACATGGATGTCATCGAGAACGCGGCGCAGCGGAAAAAGAAATCGACCACGGGCGTATCGGAAATAACGGGCAAGGAAACGGCAGCCGCCACGCATGGTTCCCTGCGCCAGCAGATTGGCTTCACGCTGCCGCAGCTGACGGCGGAATTTCGCGCGATGCGGGCCAGCGTACTGCGTCTGTGGATGGCACAGGTGTCGGTGACGTCGAAAACGGCGACGCTGGATATCTTGCGCTTCAATGAAGCGATAGACCAGGCGCTGCAGGAATCGGCCATACGGTATTCGCAGCAGAGCGACCGCACCCGCAATACCTTTCTCGCCATCCTCAGCCACGATCTGCGCAGTCCGCTAAGCACGATGACGATGGCGGGTGCGCTGCTGAGCAGGCCGAGCGCGAGCGCATCTTCCACGGTGCAGATCGGTGCACGGGTCGCCCGCAGCGCGGCCACCATGACAACCATGGTGAACGATCTGCTGGAATTTGCCAGGACACAACTGGGGGGGCGCATGCCCATTTCGCCCAGCTTGGGCGACCTGGGGGAAATCTGCAAAACGGCCGTCGAGGATGCCTCGGCCGCCCACCCGCAATGCAAGTTTGAACTGAGTACCACGGGCGAGATGATCGGCGATTTTGATGCGGCCCGCCTTGCCCAGCTGTTCTCCAATTTGCTCAACAATGCTGCGCAATACCGCACCGACGATCAGCCCGTGAGCATCACGGCCTGCGGCGATGCCGATACGGCGGTGGTGCAAGTGAAGAATTTCGGCCGCCAGATCCCGGAAGCGTCGCTGAAGAGCATTTTCGATCCCCTCGTACAGCTGGCCATTTCCGACGATCACAAGGCGCCAAATGCCACCAGTATCGGCTTGGGTCTGTTTATCGCGCGTGAAATTGCCAGCGCACACGGCGGCACCATCGGTGCCGAGTCGAGCCTGGAATGCGGCACGGTGTTTACCGTGCGGCTACCCAGGGTATCGCTGAACGAAGGAGCGAACGGCGGCTAGCCGAGCCCCCTCGGAAAAGACGACCTTCCCTGCCGCGGCAGGTTCGCCCTACCTGCGGTTGAGCGGCACATACTCGCCAGGCAAGCTGGCCGCTTCCAGCGCATCAGCAAAGGCCAGCAAGAACTTCGCCGGGCCATGATCCGATACCAGCAGGGAGGCGCCCTTGTGGCGCAGCAGCTTCAACACTTCCTGCTGGTGCGCCTGGTATTCCTCCGAATGGCCATAGAAGGTCTGATACATCTCCAGCGTTTCCATGGCTTTCGCGGCCAGGACGAATTCGGGTTTGTCCATCATATCTCCTCTTGATCAGCTCGGAAACACAGAAGACGCATTGATCCTCTGTGCGCACGGCCATCACCGTCAGCATGGCCGCACTTCCATCATACGCCTCTACTCATCTGTCACCAACAGCGTTTCCCTAGGCCCGGTAAGGCTCACCAGACAGGATGCCCTGATACTGGCTGAGGGCGGTGCCGATCTTCATGCCCTCGGCGTCGATATCGTAGAAACGGATATCCTTGCTGTGGCCGCTACCGCGTACCTTCACCACCGATATCACGCGCTTGAACTGGCCTTCGAGCTCGATGTAGCGCTGCATGACGATGGCGTCGGCCAGGAAGGCATTGCCGTAGGAACTGAAGCGCAGCATGGTGTACTGGTCTTCCAGCTCGGCCGTCATCAGCACGGACACGCCCATGTCCGTCAAGGCCGCCACCAGGCGGTACAGCGATTCGCGGAAATCCTCGCGGAACATGGAGGCCAGCGCCATTTCAAAGCCGGACAGCGAGTCGATCACCACGCGCTTGGCCTTCATGCGCGTGATCATGCTCAACAGGTCATGCAGGATTTCATCGAGCGACAGGTCGAGCGTGCGCGTGTTGATCACGCCGATCTGGCCGGAATCGACGAGGGTGTTCAATTGATGGCTGAGCAGCTGGTTCGGGCTTTTCTCGAAGGCGGCGATGACGCCAGGCTCGCCGCAGCGCACCCCTTCCGTGAGAAATTGCGTGGCCAACACGGTCTTGCCGGAACCGGACGGCCCCACCAGCAGCAGCGAATAGCCGGCCGGCAAGCCGCCGCCCATCATCCGGTCGAGCTCCGGCACGCCCATCGACAGGCGTTCATTGCCGGAAATGCTGACCTTCCCCATGCCGCTTGTCTTCAGCACCGCGCGGGGAAAAATTTCCACCCCATCATCATTGATGCGGAAGGTATGCACGCCCAGGCTTTGCGCCTGTCCGCGCATCTTGACCACCTGGATCTTGCGCACCATGGCGTCGCGGTGCACGAGCTGCGACAGCCACAGGATGCCGTCGGCGACCGTAAACACGGCGCTGGACTCGGCCTCGGGCGCCAGGTATTCGCCGATCAGGAAGGTCGTGGCCAGCCAGCTGGTCATTTGCGCGCCCAGTTGCTGCACGAAATTCTGCAGGCCGGCTGGGCCCGCGTCCATGGCCTTGGCCGACTGCACCACGGAGCGGAACGAGTCGACGAAGACGAGGCTGGGCGAGAACGCCTCGACCTCTTCGGCGATGCGCGCCAGCACGCGGTCGAAATCGCCTTCCAGCAAGTCAGCCGACAGATTGACGAATTTGATCGACTGGTTGATCTTGTCCACATCGAAGAAGGGAAACTGCTGCTGATAGCGCAGCATCTTCAGCGGTGGCTCGCCCAGGACCGTGAAAAACAGCGCCTTGCGTTCCGGCGTGGCGAGGGAAAACATGATCTGGTGCGCCAGCGTCGTCTTGCCGCTGCCTGGCGTGCCCGCCACCAGATTGAAAGAAAACTCCGGTATTCCGCCGCCCAGCAGTTCGTCCAGTCCCGGCACGCCAGTTTCCAGGCGATGGATGGTGACTTTGTTCATTCGTTCGGCTCCGTTCCAGCATTATTCACAACGTCATCACCCCAGGCTTTGAGGAGGATGCTATTCGTTAAGAGTTCGCCAATTAATAAAATAAGGGTGTTGATGAAGTGCATCAACATCGCCGTGCTTGCCGCGCAGGCAGCGGTGTCCGCCTGTCCCTGCAGGCTGGCGCGCAAGGAGGTCATCGCAGCTTCCAATGCTTGCGGCGGATGGGGGGTCAACCAGCTGAACTGTTTCTCACTCTGGTGCAGACTACGGGCATACATCGACTCCACGCCCCGCTCACCTATGATCTGATTCAATTCAGTGGCCAGTTGCTCCCAAAGGCGAATACTGACGTCTACCACCGCACCTGGGTCGCGTAACAGCGCGTGCTCTATCCTGCGCTGCCGCTGTTCATGGACTGTGGCCATAATCGGATCTTTTCTCTGCGGTTTTCGGTGCTTGGACCATATTAAAAAAAAGCATCAGGGCTCCTTCACCCATCAGCGCGGAGCCTTTGCCGTGATTATTTTCAACAAGGCGTCGATATTGATGGGTTTTACCAGGTAATGGTCAAACCCTGCCTCGCCGGCGCGGTCGTACTCGCCAAGCTGGCTGTAGCCGGATGCGGCGACAAAGCATGGCAGAGGCGGCACCAGGGCCGCGCGTGCCGCACTGATGACCTGGAAGCCATCCATGCCCGGCAAGCCGATATCGCACACGATCACATCATAGGTCGCATCGAGCGCGGCACGCAAGCCACTAGGGCCGTCATTGCGCACGTCGACATGGTGGCCGTCCTGCGTCAGCAGCAGCGCCAGCATTTCCGCCGCATCGGCATTATCCTCGATCAGCAGTACGCGGCGCGGCAATGCGCACGCCGCAGGTTCTGCCTGCATCCCCTGCGACAGCGGCGCCAGCGACGACAAGGGCAACTGCAAGACAAACTGGCTGCCAAAGCCGACCCCAGCGCTGAACACGTCCACGGTGCCGCCATGCAACTGGGTAATGATGCGCACCAGCGACAGACCGATGCCCAGGCCGCCCTGCGCCCGCTCCAGCGAGCGGAAGCCCTGGGTAAACAAATCGAAGATGAAGGGCTGGATATCGAGGGCGATGCCGGCGCCATCGTCGCTGACGGCAATTTCTACCAAATCATCTTGGCGCCTGACGACGATATCGATATGGCCAAACTCGTGCGTAAACTTGCTTGCATTGATGAGCAAGTTGGCAAACACCTGCGTCAGGCGCACCAGATCTCCTTCGATGACCAGTGCTTCCTTCGGCAGGCTCACGCTCAGCACTTGCTGGCGTAGATTGATGCTGGCCTGGCCAACTTCCACGGCACTGGCGATGATGTCGCTCAGCAGGATAGGTGCCAGTTGCAAGGTGATCTTACCGCTGCTGACGCGCGATGCATCAAGCAAGTCATCGATCAGGCGCGCCATGTGCGCCACCTGACGGCCGATCACGCCATGCACGTGCGCCAGCTGGGGATCGAGGTCGACCTTCTTGGCCAGCAAGTCATTGGCCATCGCCAGCGGCTGCAAGGGATTGCGCAACTCATGCGCCAGCATGGCCAGGAACTCCGTCTGGCGCACGGTCGTCGCTTCGGCGGACGCTTGCATGTCCTGTGCACCAAACGTTGCCAGCACCAGGTTTTGATTGGCTTCGCGCAACTGTTTGACCAACAGGCCGAAGGCGTCGGATTTATCCTTTTCCTGCACCTGCATCTTGGCCATGATCAACAATTGATTGATCGTTTCGCGCAGCAGCTTGACTTCACGGCCGTGCAAGTCATGCAAATTTGGCTCGGCTGGCAACTGCTGGGCGGGCGCATCCTCAGGATCCGGCGAGAGTGCTGTGTGGTGCATGGTGACGGTGTCCGGCTTGTGGGGGCCGGCCTTAAGGACAACTCTTCGCTCCGCGGCGCTCACTCAGACATCGCCGCGCACGCCAGCTCTATTGCTGCATACGGTGTATTACTTGCTACCTGAGCACGATACTCTATTTTCCTTACGAAATGAAAGAATTAGATTACTTATCGTCAACAGTGCGCAGGGGTAGCACGTAATTGGCGAGCTGCCACCCCATGGCCAGGGCCGATTGCTCCGCCTCGTGCCGCGTGCTGCGATTTTCCAGATTGGCTTGCCGGACATCTTCAAAGCCGCACTTGCTCAGCACCAACTGTCCCTGCCAGCACCCCTCGGGCAGTTCGCAGGCGTAGGCCGAGATCAGGAACCCATTATGGGTGGTGGGATTCGCATAAGACATGATGCCTCCGTGGGATTGCCAGCGCCGCCGTGAACAAGAACCATGGCTCTTATTGAAGTATAGTCAGACTTAGTGTAACCGCAATGCGGCGCGAATCTCATTTAAATCAAATACATACGCATCAGGTCGCTTGAAGTGGGCCCGCAGGAACGCATTGACAGCATTTGGCATCCCATGCAAAAGTATGCCCCTCGATACCCTCTCCGTGCATTGCCGTATGGACCAATACCATTTCCTCGTCGGCGAATTCACCCAGGATAGTCCTTTCATTCCCGCTTCGGCCAGCGCGCAACTGTTTGCCTGGTTCGCGCAGACAGGCGAGCGCGTCGAACGCTACGGCAGCAGGCGCGGCAAGGTCGTCAAATTCTCGCAGAGAAATTACGAGAAGAATTGCGCGCGGCCACGCAAGCCCATGGCCGCTGCGAACAGCAGCATGGCCGGATCCACTGCTTCCTCTCGCACGCCGAACAGGCGGCCGCGCGCGCCGACCTGCTGGCGCACGCCATGCTGGGCTTTCACACCAACAATTGACACCCATGACGCCACATTTATCGCTGCATTGCTATCTGCAAGACCAGGCCGCCGAGCGCCCCCTGCCCTGTTCCGACGTGACCATCCACGCCGACCCGGCTACCCTGCGCGCCATTGCCCATTTTCTGCTGGCCAGCGCCGACGAGTTTGATCTGGCGCAAGAACGCGCCGGCATGCACGCGCACCTGCAGGACGCATGGGCTGGCTGGCAAGACGACTTCCCCGACCTGGTGGTGGTGGCGGCCTAGGGTGGCGGCATGGGGTGAGGCGTAGACTGGCGCCCCGACTGGCGCGCGTCGGGTAACATACGCCACCTTTGCCATACAGAGATCCTTGATGCACGATTCCCGAACCGCCCTGCCCTGGCTGCGCACCGCCGTGCTGGCCACCGCGCTGGCCAACCTGTCCGCCTGCGCCAGCCCGCCCGCGCACGAGACGCTGTTTCTCACCACCACCTTCACGCCCGCGCATTCCTTTACCAAGGGCATAGAAGGGCCGGCCGTGGATGCGGAAGGCAATATCTACGCCGTCAACTTTGCGCGCCAGCAAACCATCGGAAAGGTCAGCCCCGGCGGCACTGGCGAGGTGTTCCTGACCCTGCCCGGCACCAGCATCGCCAACGGCATCCGCTTCGGCAGCCGTGGGCAGATGTATCTGGCCGACTACATGGAACACACGATATACCTGGTCGATCCGGGCACGCGCGCGCTCACCATCCACGCGCGCGAGCCGCGCATGACGCAGCCGAACGACATCGCCATCACGCAGGATGACGTGCTGTATGCGAGCGACCCGAACTGGAAGGAAAACACGGGGCGCGTGTGGCGCATCGCGCAGGACGGCACGGTGACCCTGGCGCTCGACACCATGGGCACGGCCAACGGCATCGAAGTGAGCCCTGACGGCAAGATGTTGTACGTGAACGAAAGCGTACAGCGCAATATCTGGATGTATGACATCGCCGCCGACGGCAGCCTGAGCGGCAAGCGCCTGCTGATCAAGTTTGACGATTTTGGCATGGATGGCATGCGCGTGGACGTCGATGGCAACCTGTACGTGACGCGCTACGGCAAGGGCACGGTGGTGAAACTGTCGCCGCAAGGGCGCATCTTGCGCGAGATCAGCGTGCCCGGCGCCAAGCCCAGCAACATCACCTTTGGCGGCCCCGATGGCCGCACGGCCTACGTGACGGAAGTGGTGCAGGGACGCCTGCTGCAATTCCGCGTCGACCGCCCGGGCCTGGAATGGCAGCGGGCGCAGGAGCGGCGCAAGCCCGAATAGCATGTGGGGATGTCGGCTTACGCGCTTGCGCGCTAACCCGACCTACGCACTACCACGATGGCCCGGTAGGTCGGCATAGCCGGAACGGCGTAAGCCGACGACATGATTGGCCACGACCGGGTCAGCTCGGAATGATGCGCTGCGCCTTCAACTTCTCGAACAGATTGAAGAAGGCATCCGGCGTATCCTGGTAATCAAGAAAGCCCGCCTTGCGGCTCTTGCCCATGTCCGTCATCACTTCCATCGGCCGCCCCAGGTCGGCATCCGTATGCCACCAGGAAGCGAGGCGGCTGATGTCCGTTTCCACCAGATCATGCTGCTGCGCAATGGCACGCCATTGTGCAGGCGCATCCTGCATGCGGCCGGCCAGCGGCGCGATGGTCTCCGGCAAGTCCGCCGCTGCCACGCCGAAGTACGCTGCCAGGCGGGGCCACAGCCACTTCCAGCGGAACACGTCGCCATTGACGATATTGAAGTCCTCGTTGCGTGCGGCCGGGCTATCGGCAGCCCACGCCAGGTGGCGCGCGATCTGCCCCGCATCCGTCATGTCGGACAGGCCATGCCACTGTGCGGATGAACCGGGAAACACAAAAGGCTGGCCGCTGGCCTTGCACAGGTTCGCATACACAGCCAGGGTCAGGCCCATGTTCATGGCATTGCCCAGCGCGTAGCCGATGATGGTGTGCGGGCGGTGCACGCTCCACGTAAAGCCGTACTGGGCAGCGGCTGCGAACAAACGGTCTTCCTGCTCGTAATAGAAATTGTCGACGTCCTGGCGGCCCTGCTCTTCGCGGAACGGCGTGACGGGCACGCTCCCCTGTCCATACGCATCGAACGGTCCCAGGTAATGCTTGAGGCCCGTCACCAGCGCTACATGGCGCAAGTGGCCCTTCGGTCCCAGCGCGGCCAGCACATTGGCCACCATGGCGCCGTTGACGCGGATGTTTTCCTGCTCGTTGTCCTGGCGCGCCCAGGCCGTGAAGAAGACGTGGCTGGCGTCCAGGCCCGCCAGCGCCATGGCGACGGCGGCGCCATCCGTCGCATCGAGCGGCAAGGCCGTGCAGCCGGCGGGGACTGGCGTGCGTCCCCGCGAGACGCCCGTCACCTGCCAGCCTTGCGCCAACAGATGGGTGGCCAGGTTGCTGCCGATGACGCCGCTGGCGCCGATAATGAGGGCGTGTTTTTGCATGAGAGAAAGCCTCCAAAAGAAAAAACCATCATATCCGCGACTGAACTTCTTATCCACGATACTATTTCACCTCATTCATGAATGAGATTCTCGAATCATGTTTTCATCGGAACATTTAAAGGGCCTCACGCCCTTCCTCGCCACGGCCGACGCGGGCAGTTTCACCAAGGCGGCCGAGCGCCTGCACCTGAGCAGTTCAGCCGTCAGCAAGAGCGTGGCGCGGCTGGAAGAACGGCTGGGCGTGCTGCTGTTCGAGCGCAGCACGCGCCGGCTGAAACTGAGCGATGCTGGACGCGCCTACTACGCCACCTGCAAGCGCGTGCTGCAGGAACTGGCGGACGCGGAAGACGTCCTGGCTGAACACGCGACGGAACTGGCCGGCAAGGTGCGCATCGGCGTGCCCGCCTCATATGGCCGGCTGCGCGTGATGCCGGCCCTGCTGGAGCTGTGCGCGCAGTATCCGCGCTTGCAGCCGTCGATCGCCTTCAGCGACCGCTTCGTCGACCTGTTCGAGGAGCGCATCGATATCGCCGTGCGCATCGGCGCACCTGGCAACTGGCCGCAAACGCTGGGGCAGATGCCTTTGGGCGAAGAGCGCCTGATCTTTTGCGCGGCGCCCGCCTACCTGGAGCGACGCGGCACGCCGGTCACCATCGCCGATCTCGATGGCCACGACTGCATCGCCTATGGCCGGGGCGACGGCACGGCGGCGCCATGGCTGTTTGCCGGCGAGGACGGGGTGGAACGGCGCGCGGTCCGTCCACGCCTGACGGTGGGTGACGCCGAGGCGCAGACCGCCGCCGTGCTGGCTGGCCTGGGCATCGCGCAGCAGGCGACCTGGCTGGTGCAGGAACACCTGGCCAGTGGCGCCATCGTCGAAGTACTGCCTGCCTGCGCCACGCCAGGCTTGCCGCTCTCCCTGGCGTGGCCGCTGGCGCGCCAGCTCACTGCCAAGACCGGCACGCTGCTCAAGGAATTGAAGCAGCGCCTGACAATCAGCTGACGCTCAATATAGAACGTTCTTCGCTTCCGGCAGATCGACATTGGCCTTGGTGACGATCACCACGCCCGTGTTGACGAAAGGCGCGACCTTCTTTCCCTCGATCAGGCTGACGAGGGTCTTCACGCCCAGCGCGCCCATCGAGTAGGAACCCTGCACGGCGGTCGCGTACAGAGTGCCGTCCTTGACGAAGTTTTTCAGGTCTTCATTGCCGTCGAAGCCCACGGCGATCACCTTGCCAGCCTTGCCCGCCTGCGCAATGGCACGACCCATGCCCACGGCTGTCGGCTCATTGGCGCCGAAGATGCCCTTCAAGTCTGGGTTCGAGGCTAGCACGTCGGTCGTCTGGTTCAGCGCCGTGGCCATCTGCGACTGCGAGTAATACGTGCCGACGATCTGCAGCTGCGAGTTCTTTTCGATATAGCGCTTGAAGCCGCCCACCCTGCCCGTCTCGGAACCGGCGCCCGCCACATATGACATCACGGCGATCTTGCCGGTCTTGCCGACCTGGGAAATGAGGGCCTTGGCGCTTTGCTCGCCGGCCGCTTCATTGTCCGTCGACAGGAAAGACTGGTAGTAGCGCTTGCCGCTGTCGGCCACCAGCGAATCGATCAGCACAACGGGAATCTTCGCTTCCCACGCCTTCTTCAAGGCCGGCACCAGCGCGTCCGGGTCCGACGCGGCCAGCACGATGCCGGCCACTTTGCGCGTGACGGCGTTTTCCACCATGCTGACCTGGTCGGCGATGGCCGATTCCGAGGCGGGTCCCTGGAAGGTCAGGCTGTAGCCCTTGGCATCGGCGGCGCTGGCCGTGGCGCCCTTCTTGACGTTTTGCCAGTAGTTGGAATTGGTCGTCTTGACAATCACGGCGATCTCGCCCGGGGCGGAGAAGGCAGCGCTGGAGCTCAGGGCAAAGGCTGCGGTCAACAGACCGAGCGACACAGCTTTGATGGTTTTCATTGTCGTCCTCATTTAATTATAGATTTAGTAGATTGACTTCACGGCGTACTGCTTGCTGCTTCAGGCGCGGTTGCGCTTCTGATCGATCCAGACGGTCAGCAGGATGACCAGTCCGATAATGATTTGCTGGATAAAGCTCGACACTCCGTTCATATTCAGGCCGTTGCGCAGGATGCCGATGACGAAGGAACCGATGACAGTGCCGGAAATGGTGCCTATGCCGCCGATCAGCGAGGCGCCGCCGATTACGGCGCTGGCGATCGCATCGAGTTCGTACATCACGCCCTCGTTCGGCTGCGCCGTCACCAGGCGCGACATCAGCACGCAGCCCGTCAGGCCAGACAAGGCGCCGGACAATGTGTATACCAGCAGGGTGACGCGGCCCACCTTCACGCCCGACAGGCGCGCAGCTTCCGCATTCGAACCAACGGCATAGATATGCCGGCCAAAGGTGGTGCGGCTGAGCATGATGGAGACGGCCACGGCGATCACCACCATCAGCACCACCGGATACGGAATGCCAGGGAAGACGACTTCGGGGAAGGTGCCGCCCGTGTCGCGCTCGATGCGCCACAGCACGCCGTTACCGAGTTCGCCGAACGAATCGCCCAGGCCGGAAATGGCGCGCGCGCCCGTCACCTGCAACGCCAGGCCGCGCGCGATCAGCATCATGCCAAGTGTGGCGATGAAGGGCGGCAGTTTCAATTGCGTGATGCAAAAACCGTTGACAGCGCCGCACATGGCGCCCACCAAGATGCCACCCAGCATCGCGACTGGCACGGGCACGCCACTCTTGACCAGGAGCGCGGCGGCCACACCAGCCAGCGCCAGCACGGAACCGGAACTGAGGTCGATGCCGCCCGTGATGATGACGCAGGTGGCGGCAATGCCCAAGTAAGCGATCGACGTGACTTGCAAGGCCACACTCATGCCATTGCTGACGGAGAAAAAGGCGTTGCTGGTCAGGGAAAACACCAGCAGCAACAGCGACAGGCTGCCCAGCGCGGCGAATTTTTGTATCAGTTCTTTATTCATTTTTTTTTAGCTTTCTGTTTCTAATGGACTGCCACCTGGCCAAGGGTGGGACAGACTACGCGCCCCGACGCCAGCTGCATGATCTCTTCCTGCGACGATTCGCGTGTATTGACGATGCCGCTGATACGCCCTTCATGGAACACGGCCACCCGGTCGGTCATGCCCATGATCTCGGGCAGCTCGGACGTGATGAGCACCACGCCGATGCCTTCCGAAGCGAGCTTGTCGAGCAGCTGGTAGATGGCGAACTTGGCACCCACATCGATGCCGCGCGTGGGTTCATCGAAGAAGATGATTTTCGATTCGCGGTACAACCATTTGCTGATGACGATCTTTTGCTGGTTGCCGCCGGACAGGTTGCGCGCGATCTGTTTCGAGGTCGGCGTCTTGATGCCAAGCGCTGCGATGTACTGCTGCGCCACCGCCTCTTCCCTGGCGAAATCGATGAAGCCGAAACGGTTAGCCAGCCCCGCTACATTGGTCAAGGTCAGGTTGGCCGCCACCGACATGCGGATCGCCAGGCCGTGGCTCTTGCGGTCTTCCGACAGATAGGCAATGCCGTGTCCGATGGCGTCAATGGGGCTGGTGATCGTCACCGCCATGTCACCCAAGTGGATCGCGCCGCTACTGAGGGGATCGGCGCCGAAGATGGCGCGCGCCACTTCCGTGCGCCCCGCCCCCATCAGGCCGGAGAAGCCGAGTATCTCGCCGCGCCGCAAATCAAAGCTCAGCGGGCCGAAGACATCCTTGCGGTGCAAATCCTTCACGCTCAGCAGTACTTCATCAGTCGGCTTTGATACGCGGTCGGGAAATTTTTCATCCAGGGTACGGCCCACCATCTTTGCGACGATGGCATCCAGGGTGGTGGCGGCAAAATCGTCGGTGCTGACGAATTTGCCGTCGCGCAGCACCGTCACCCGGTCGATGATGTGCTGCATCTCCTCCAGGCGGTGCGAGATGTAGACCACGCTCACGCCGTTGCGTTTGAGTTCATTGATGATGTCGAATAGCTGGCCCGTCTCGCTTTCCGTCAGCGAGGACGTGGGTTCGTCCATGATCAGCACTTCCGTATTGAGCGATAGCGCCTTGGCGATTTCCACCATCTGTTGCTGCGCACAGGACAGGTTCTTGACCAGTTGGCGAGGGTCGATGCGCAGTTTCAAACGGTCCAGCAGCGCCTGCGCGTCGGCGTGCATTTTTTTGCGGTCGATAAAGAGGCCGCGCACCGGTTCGCGCGCCAGGAAAATATTCTCCGCCACGCTCAGGTGCGGGATCAGGTTCAATTCCTGATGGATGATGGCGATGCCAGCCGCTTCCGCATCCACGCTGCAGGCAAAACTGCACACCTTGCCCTTGTAGACCAGTTCTCCCTCGTCGGCCTGGTACACGCCGCTCATCACCTTCATCAGGGTGGACTTGCCAGCGCCGTTTTCGCCGCACAGCGCATGCGCCTCGCCCTTGCGCAGGCTGAAACTGACGTTGTCCAGCGCCAGCACGCCGGGAAAGCGCTTGCTGACCTTGTTCAGCGCCAGTATCTCTTCGGATTGCTTCATGGTGTGTCTCCTCCACTCCACTGCTATAGGCTGGCGCGCCGATGTCTAGGCATCTTGGCGGCGCGCCTGTCTGTCACTTTGTTAACTGTCGATCAGTTCCGGATTCCAGGCATGCACGGTCTGACGCTGTTCACCCAGGCCTTCGATCCCCAGGCGCATGGTGTCGCCCGGCTTCAGATACACGGCCGACGGTTTCTGCCCCATGCCAACCCCTGGCGGGGTGCCGGTGCTGATGATGTCACCCGGGTACAAGGTCATGAAACGGCTGATGTAGCTGACCAGGTTAGCTACGCCGAAAACCATGGTTTTAGTATTACCGTCCTGAACGCGCTTGCCGTTGACTTCCAGCCACAGTCCCAGGTTTTGCGGGTCCGCTACTTCGTCGGCCGTCACCAGCCATGGTCCGATCGGGCCGAAGGTGTCACAACCCTTGCCCTTGTCCCACTGGCCGCCGCGTTCCAGCTGGTATTCGCGTTCGGACAGGTCATTGACGACGCAGTAGCCGGCCACGTGCGACAGCGCATCGTCTACACTCACATAGCGCGCGGTGGTGCCGATCACCACGCCCAGCTCCACTTCCCAGTCGCTTTTCTTCGAGTCCTGCGGCATCACCACCGCGTCGTTGGCGCCGATGATGGCGCTGGAGGCCTTCATGAACAACACCGGTTCCAACGGCACTGCCATCCCCGACTCGGCCGCATGATCGGCATAGTTCAGGCCTACGCACAAAAACTTGCCCACGCCCTTCCATGGCGGCGCGATGCGCCCCGGATAGTCCACCACCGGCAGGCTGCCGATATCGAGGGCCGCCAGGCTCGCCAGGCTATCCTTGCTCAGGGTCGCGCCCGTGATGTCCGGCAGTACGCCGGACAAATCGCGCACGGCGCCGTTGGCATCGATCAATGCAGGTTTTTCAGCGCCCTTGGCGCCATAACGCATCAGTTTCATGTGCTTCTCTCGTTGTAGTAATCAGTTGGACCAGCCGCCATCGATGACGTGCACCATGCCGGTGGTAAAAGCGGATTCGTCGGAGGCCAGATAGACAGCCAGGGCGGCAATTTCCGTAGCGCGGCCCACTCTGCCCATCGGCTGGCGCGCCACGAAGGCGGCCTGCACCTCAGCTATGCTCACGCCTGTCGCTGCCGCCTGGGCGGCAATGCGCTCCTTCAGCGAGGGCGACTCGATGGTGCCTGGACAGATCGCATTGCAGCGGATGCCGTGCGTGACGAAATCGGCCGCCACCGATTTTGTCATGCCCACCACGGCCGCCTTCGAGGTGCCGTAGATAAAGCGGTTCGGCGCCCCCTTCACGCTCGATGCCACGGACGACATATTGACGATGGAGCCGGCACCCCTGGCCAGCATGCCCGGCAGGACGGCGCGTATCAGCCGGTACATGGAGCGGGCGTTGATGTCGAAGGAACGATCCCAGGCAGCGTCGTCGCACTCGAGGATCGTACCGCCGTCAACGAAGCCGGCGCAGTTGAACAGGATATCGACGGGGCCGATCTCGTCGGCCAGCGCGGTGATCGCCGCGCCATCGGTCACGTCGAGCAGGCGGATGGCGCAGCCCGTCGCTTCCTTCAGCGCATCGAGCTGGGCCTGGTTAATATCGGTGGCGATCACGGTAGCGCCTTCACGCACGAACGCTTCGGCCGTGGCGCGGCCGATGCCCTGGCCAGCGGCGGTGAGTAGGGCGATTTTGCCTTGTAGTCTGGCGGTCATGCTGTCTCCTTGTTTTTTAGGTCTAAGCCATGTGAAATACGTGTTCCATCATCGCCCAATGCTCGCCCTCGGCGCGTGAGGCAAGGGGCAGCTGGCATGGGGCGCAAAAGGTCCACCAGCGCTGCGTTTCCGGGTCGGCGGCGATGGCCGCCATGTCGGCATCAAAATCCTCGCCGTGGTATTCCCAGTAGCCAAACAGCAGGTTTTCCGGCTGGCGCAGGAAGATCGAATAATTGCTGACATGCGCTGCCGACAGTCTGGCCAGAACCTGCGGCCAGACGGTGGCATGCAAGGTTTTGTATTCAGCGATGCGGTCCGGCGCGATGCCGATGACCATGCCCATTCTTTTCATGGCGTTTCCTGGTTGATGCCGTAAAAGCGCAGTGCGTTGAGTCCAAAAATATCGTTTCTATCCTCTTGTCCCAGATGTGCCAGCAGCGCTACACTGGCGGCCAGCCACGCCGCATATCCGCCGGCCAAGTCCACCACTGGCCAGTCGCTGCCCCATATCACGCGCCGGGGGCCGAATACGTCCAGAACGTGCCGCACATACGGCTGCAAATCGTTCGCGCGCCAGCCAGGCCGGGCCTCCGTCACCAGCCCGGACAGCTTGCAGTGCACATTCGGCAGCGCGGCCAGTTCCGCCATGTCTTCGCGCCATGTGCCGAAGGCGGCATCGGCTATCGGCGGCTTGGCCGCATGGTCGATCACCATGGGAAGCAGCGGATAGTTGCGGGCACAACGCAGCAGCGCGGGCAAGTGGCGCGGCAGCACCAGCGCGTCCAGCCGCAGGCCTTGCGCCACCATGGCGGTCAAAGCTGGCGCCAGTGCAGGATCGGCGATCCACTGATCGTCATCCAGATCCTGCAGCATGGGGCGCAAACCTTTCAGCTTGCCGTGCGACGCCAGGCGCGCAATCGCTACGGGTGCATCAGGCGCCATCAAGTCGGTCCAGCCCACCACGGCGCGGATAAAGCTGTCCTGTCCGGCCAGCGCCAGCATCCAGTACGTATCGTCTTCCGAAGGCAGCGATTGCACCAACACGGTTCCAGCTATGCCATGCTCGGCCAGCAGCGGCGCCAGGTCTTCCGGGGAAAAATCGCGGTGAATGGCGGCCAGCGATGGCGGCGGCCAGCTGCCGGCACGTGCGGCAAGCTGCCAGAAGTGCTGGTGGGCGTCGATGCGCATCATGCGGCCACTCCCGTAGGCAGCGGCGCGCGCGCATCAATCAGGTCCGCTTCCCGCAGCGCCAGCCACAGGGCGTCGGGCAGCGGTGTGGCGAACCAGTCCAGGTTTTGGCGTAGCTGCGCCAGGTCCTGGCCGCCCGGGATGCAGGACGCGACGGCCGGATGGGCCAGCGGAAACTGCAAGGCGGCAGCCTGCAAGGGCACGCCAAATTCGCGGCAAACGGCGTCCAGTCGCGCCACGCGCTCGAGTATCGCGCTCGGCGCATCGGCGTAATTGAATTTGCCGTTACCGGCCAGCACGCCGGAATTAAATGGACCGCCCACCACGATGGCGTTGCCGCGTTCCACGCAGGCGTCCAGCAGCGGTGACAGCGAGGCCTGTTCCAGCAAGGTGTAGCGGCCGGCCAGCAGGGTGCAATCGAGGTCGAACTCCGCCATCGCCCGTAGCACGACGTCGCATTCGTTGACGCCCAGGCCCACGGCTTTCACCTGGCCGCTGGCGCGCAGCTGCTCCAGCGCGCGAAAGCCGCCACCGGCCGTCAGTTGGCGCCAGTATTGCTGATCGCGCTCGCCATGCGTAACCTTGCCGATATCGTGCACGAACAGGATGTCAATGCGCTCAAGCCCCAATCTCTGCAGGCTATCGTCGTGCGAACGCAGGACGCCGTCATATGTGTAGTCGTAATGGGGGCGGAACGGCAGCGGCGCGGCAAAGCCGTCGTCTCCGGGGCGCACGGAGGCGTCGGGCCGCATCAGCCGCCCTGCCTTGGTACTGATCACGAATTCATTGCGGGGCCGCTCGCGCAGCGCCGCGCCCAGCCGGTGTTCGGACTGGGTATAGCCATAGAACGGCGCCGTGTCGAAGAAGCGCACGCCGGCGTCCCAGGCGCCATCAAGCGTGGCGCGCGCCTGCGCGTCGCAGACGGGCTGGTACAGGCCGCCCAGCGGCGCGCAGCCCATGCCAATGCAGGGCAGCGACAAGCCGCCGCGCGGCAGGGTACGGCGTCGCGTGGTATCCATGACATCCATCGCCGTGGCACTCATGCTGCGCGCAGCGGGAAACAGCCTGGCCCCACCGCATCGAATTGTTTATAGGTCAGCACGAATTCCTGGTGACCCAGGTCTTCCGAGCGGCTCAGTTCTCCATTGGCCACGTTCAGCACGGCGGCGACAATCTCCGCGCCCACTTCCTCCAGGGTGGCTTCTCCTGTGAGTATCTTGCCGGCGTTGATATCCATGTCGTCGGCAAGACGCTCGAAGGTTTGCGGATTGGCGCACACCTTGATGACGGGCGAAATCGCCGAGCCCACCACGGAACCGCGGCCCGTGGTAAACAAGGTGATGTGGGCACCGCAGGAAATGAGTTCGACGATTTCCGCGTTGTCCGACACGTTCGGAAAACCGAAGCGCGGCTCGCCGTCCGGCACCACGTCGAGCAGGTACAGGCCGCCGCCGGCTGGCTGGTCGCCGGGTTTCAGAATGCCGACTATGGGTGAGGAACCGCTCTTGGCGTAGGCGCCCAGCGACTTTTCCTCCTGCGTGGTCAGGCCGCCATCGGCGTTCCCCGGCGAGAAGCTACCGTGCCCCATGATGGTGTAATAACGAGCGGCCTTGGCCACGGTCTCGACGATGGCATTGCCCAGGTCCGGACTGACGGCGCGCCGCTGCATGTGGTATTCGCAGCCCACCAGTTCGCCCGTCTCTTCGAAGATGCAGGGGCTGCCGGCCGCGATCAGGGTATCGAAAGCAACGCCGACGGCGGGGTTGGCGCTGATGCCGCTGGTGCTGTCGGAGCCGCCGCAGATGGTGGCGACGATCAGTTCATCTATCCCCATCGGCACGCGCTCTTGCCGCGCCAGATGCTCGAGGGCCCAGCCTATCCATTCCGTGCCGCTGCGCACGCTGGGACGCGTACCGCTGTTTTCCTGGATGGTGATCGTGTGGACCGGACGGTCGCTGTCGGCCACCGCGCTGGAAAGGCCATATTTATTAAAGCCTTCGCAGCCCAGCGACACCAGCAGCACGGCACCCACATTCGGGTGCGTCAGCAGGCGGCGCATCACCTGGTCCGCGTACTCGTTCGGGAAGCAGCCAGTAAAGCCGATCAGGTGCACGGGCTGGCCGGGAAAGGCGTTGACCATCAGGCGCGCCACGTGATGCGCACATTCGACCATATAGGCCACCACCACGATATTGCGGATGCCCTTGCGGCCATCGGCGCGCGGGTAGCCCGACAGGGCGGGTGTCGTTACGGGAGCGTTCATGCTTGGTCGTCCTTGTCCAGGAAATGGTGGCCGTCCTGGCCCAGGGTAAACGTGGGGATGTAATCGCTTGCAAGGTTGTGCGTATGGATGTGCTCGCCGATGGCGACGGGGGCCGTGATGCTGCCGATCAGGGCGCCATAGCGCAACACCTTGTCGCCCACGGCCAGCGCGCGGCGCGCCACCTTGTGGCCGATCAGGATGTTTTGCGCCAGGGTGACTGGCTGGCCGTCGATGGCCACGACGTCGCCGCAGGCAAGGGCTGTCCTGGCGATCAGGCAGTTGTCCTCGGGCGACATCAGCAGCAGGCTGGCAGGCGGGGAAGCGAGGCTCATGGCGCACCCTCCCCGGCAAAGGCTGCTAGGCGCCTGGCTGGCTCAGTTTTTCGCGCGTGCCTATCGATGACAGCATGGTGCGGCGCGATGAATCCAGGTGCTCCTGCATGCACGCGAGCGCCTTCGGTATGTCGTGCTCCGCCAGCGCGCGCAAGATTGCCAGGTGCTCCTGCACCGCGTACTGGTTGCGGCCCTTTTCCTCGCCCTTGTCCCACTGGTAGTGATAGTGGAAGACAAACGAGACGATATCGTAGAAGCCCTGGGCGAAACGATTGTTCAGCAGGCCAATCAGGAAAGTGTGGAACTCGCGGTCCAGCGCCGGAAAGGCATTGTGGCGCGTGGCTATCCTGGCCGCCAGCTTCTCGTGCTGCTTGATCAGCCGCGCCAGTTCCGCATACGCCGGATCGCCATGCGGCAGGTGCGCAAACTGCTCCACGGCCGCCATTTCGAACATGCGCCGCATGTCCGCCAGTTCGGTGGCGAACGAGCGGTCGAACGCGCACAGGCGCCAGCCGCCGCGGGGCTTCTTTTCGATCAGGCCGAAGCGCGAAAAGCCGATCAAAAATTCGCGCACGCTGACGGTACTGGCACCCGCCTCGCGCGCCAGCTCCGCTTCCGAAAATTCCGCGCCGGGCGGCATGTCGCGCTGGTAGACGCGCTCCATCAGCACTTGCTGGATGCGCTCTGCCCCCGACTGCAATTCGGAGATATCGAAGTAGTCGCCCGATATGGGCTTTCTCAGCAAGCGCCGGTCCGCCGGGCTGCCGATCAGCCGTCGCGTCGACAGGTAAGCGATCGCGCTGCGGATCGCCGTGCGGCTGCCCTGGCAGATGGTCGTCAGGAACTGCTCCGTCGGCAGCATCTCGCCCACTGCGACATTCTCTGCGAGAAATTGCAACAGCAGATTGGTACTGCGCTTGAAGACGGTGGCGGGTTTGGACATGGATGAATGAACGCGCTATGCCAGCGAAAAGGAAAGTGGATAAGTAGGCCATTTTAGTCGATATCGGATTGGATCGGCATGCCGAAAAAGAAACAACTGCGTTGACCGGGGCGTTCATGGCTGCGCTCCCGGCGCCAGCATGGCGCGCAGGCGCGGTTGCGCCAGGGCGGGACAGAGCTGCTGCGCCAGTGCCGCCACGGGCGCCATGCGGCGCTGGATTTTCCCGGCGTGGTGCTGGGCGATGTCGGCCAGGCGGTGCGCAAGGAAGGGGTTGCCGAAACGTTCCCTGACCTGCGCCACATAGGCCAGCGCGGCGTCACCGTGCGGCGTCCCCATGGCGGCAAACACGGGCAGCACCTCCTCCTGCCACACGGCTTCCAGCGAGGCGCGCATGCCACCATCTTCCATCGCCTCGCGCACCGTCATGCCAACCGGGCTGCCGCGTTCCATCCACAGCTGCGCCAGATAGGTATGGCCCAGGTTAAGCAGGAACAGCTTGCGCTGTTCATACTCGCGCAGACTGCCCGTCACCACCAGTTGCGGATGGCGGCACGGCAGCAGCATGCCCTCCTGCGCCTCGATGGCCCACAGCGCATAGGGCTCGGCCACCGCGCCTATCGGTTCGATCGGCTCGGAAACGATGCGGTCGACCAGGGAATTAATCCACAGGCAGCCCGTTTCCAGATAGGCGATGGCGTCTGGCGAAACCCGCCATTGCCGCGCCAGTGTCACGACCACCTGGCGCAGCACCTTTCCGTTATCGGCCACCAGTTCGCACGGAAAAATCGAGATGGGTGCGGCGCCGGCCAGGAAGCGCCCGTGCAACAGCACCAGCAGTTTGGCGGGGAAGCTGGCGGGGACGGCCGCGCCGTCGAGCATGCCGGCGTGGTCGGCCTCATCCAGCTGGTAGCCCGTGTCGCCCGTATTCGAGATAATCACGCACGCGGCCTGGGCCGCATCGCGCACCTGCCGCCAGTCGCTGCCGGCTTGCCAGGCTTGCGTGACAGCGTGGGAGCGGCGCTCTTCATCGACTGGCGCGCCATCCTGCCAGCCGCGGATTAGCACGGGATAGCCGCCGCCGCGGCGAAACGCCGCCACGCGCGCCGCGCCCTGCGCACTGTGCGTGGTCTGCACGATGGTGATATTGCCCAGCGCCTCGCCCTGGCTGGCCGCTTCGCTGACGAACAGGTCGGCGTGCGCCTGCAGGAAGCGGCTGGTTCCAAATTGAAGTATGGGGTTGGAATGCGCCATCTCAGACCTCTACGATGGCCTTGATGACGCCAGCCTCGGGCTGCATCCAGCGATCAAGCACGCCGGTAAAGTCGTCGAGCGTGGTGCGGTGGGTATTGAGCAGCGCGGTCGGCACCAGGCCTGCCTTCATGGCCGCCACCACTTCCTCGAAATCGTCGACGGTGGCGTTACGGCTACCCAGCAAGGTCGTTTCGCGCTTGTGGAATTCAGGGTCGGAAAAGGACAGGCGATCGCGCACGATGGAGACCAGCACGTAGCTGCCGCCGTGGGCGACAAAATCCAGGCCTCGCTCCATGGCGGCGATATTGCCAGTGGCGTCAAAGACCACGTCGAAAAATTCGCCGCCGGTGGCATCCGACAACTGCTCCTTGTCACCCCCGCCCAGCGCCACCGTGCGGACGATGCCCAGCGCCTCGCGGCAAAACTGCAGACGATCGGCGCGGCCATCGAGCACCGTCACCTCGGCGCCTTTCAGCGATGCGAACAGCATCACGGCCATGCCGATCGGGCCTGCACCCACCACCAGCACGCGCTTGGCCGCATCGACCGCGCCGCGCTTGACGGCATGCGCGCCGATGGCGAGAAATTCGATCATGGCCGCGTCGTCGAGCGAGATGCCTTCGGTCTTGAAGACAAAGCGCTCGGGCAGCGCCAGGTATTCGCTCATGCCGCCGTCGCGGTGCACACCCAACACTTCGATGCGGGTGCAGCAGTTGGTCTTGCCCTGGCGGCACGCCACGCAGCTGCCGCAGGAAAGGTAGGGCATCACGTAGACCTGGTCGCCCACTGCCAGGCGCGAGCCGGCTGGCGCGCTGTCGATATGGCCGGACAATTCATGGCCCATCACGCGCGGGTAACTGAGGAAAGGCTGAGTGCCGCGGAAGATATGCATGTCGGTGCCGCAGATGCCTACGCGGCGTATGCGCAGCAGCACTTCGCCCTCGCCTGGCACGGGCACGGGGCGCTGCTCCATGCGCAAACTGCCGGGCGTATCGCAAACGATACTTTTCATCATGGTCGTCTCTCTCGCCGCCCGGATCTTGCCGGTGGCATATTATATTTAACGTACAACTCAACTGCGAAAAAAATCCGTCTGCGCGGATTATCTTTCCAGCCCGGCCAATGGCGCAACTTGCTGCGCCGCACAACGACTATTCCGTCATTCCACCTGACCCGAACCTGCTTGTTTGGCTGACGTCGTCATGCGGTTTTATAAATATACCGTACAAAAAAATGAAGGTCAACGGATTCTTTTTCCGTTTTTTTCAGGGTCCTCTGCTACATTCCTGCTTGACCCTGACGTAGCGTCAGGCGCCATCGTGGCTGCACGCACTGAAGAAAGGGAGAAGACGATGCTGTTGAAAATCGGTGAACTGGCCAGGCTCACGGGCCTCACTATCCGCACCCTGCACCACTACGACAGCATCGGCCTGCTCTCGCCTTCAGCGCGCACACCCGCTGGCTACCGCCTGTACCAGCACAGCGACATGGACCGGTTGCACCGGATCATGGCGCTGCGCAAGTTCGGGCTGTCGCTGGCCGAGATCGCCAACGCACTCGCCGGCCCGGATCTGCCCTTGAGCGCCATCGTGGCGCAGCAGATCGCCATGCTGGAGCGCCAGATCGCACAGGCATCCACCCTGCGCGCACGCCTGTGCACCTTGCAGGCGCAACTGTCGCAAGGGCAAGCCCCGGAACTGGCCGAGTGGCTCACCACAATGGAGTTGATGACCATGTACGACAAATATTTTAGTCACGAAGAACTGCAACAACTGCCGCTGCTGTCGGACGCGGCTGTGGAACAGGAATGGAAAGCACTGGTGGCAAGAGTGCGCGCCGCCAGGGACGCGGGCGCCGGCCCCGACGATGTCCAAGCACAAGCCCTGGCCACGGAATGGATGGTCAAGCTGGTGCGCGACACGGGCGCCCACCCCGGCCTGTTCGCGCGCCTGAACGACATGCACGCGCAGGAGCCATCCATGCAAGCGACGACCAGCATCGATGCGGACTTGATGCAATTCATCATTGCCGCCTTCAATGCCTCGCGCATAGCGCTGTACCAGCCCTTCCTCGACGAACAGGAGTACGCATACCTCGTGGCCAACTATGGCAAGCGCTCTGGCGAGTGGCCGGCCCTGATCGCCGCCGTGCGCGCCGCCATGGATGCGCGCACGCCGCCCACCGCCCCGGCCGTGCTGCAACTGGCGCGGCAGTGGCTGGGACTGTTCCGCTCCTATGCAGGCACGGACCCGGCCACGCAGCTGAAATTCCGCCAGGCGCACCAGCAGGAACCGCGTCTGATGGAAGGCAGCTTTGTCGACGGGGCCATGCTGCAATACCTGGGTGCGGCCATGACAGTGGTGGCGCTGGAGCGCCCTCGCAGTTAGTTGTCGTGCGGCACATCCAGGCAGTGGCCATGTAGAATCGGCCATCGCCAATCACCGGAAAACCCGATGCGCTGTTTTTTGCCACGTTCATTGCTTGTATGCCTGTCCCTGCCCGCCCTGAATGCCGCCATGGCGGCCGAGCCCCCCGTGCAAGGGGTGTGGCAGGGCACCTTGGGCAAGGCCAATATCGTGGCCTGCTTCAACCAGCCCAGCCCCACGCAAGGGTCTGACCGCAGCGGCAATTATTACTACACGCGCTACAAGACGCCCATCATGCTGGCCAAGCCGAACGGCAAGAGCGACTGGAGCGAGTCCGATGCCAAGGGCGACACGACGGGCACGTGGTCATTGCATGTGCCGCAGGGCGGCAAGCAAAGTGACAAGCTCATCGGCACCTGGACAGCCCCGAAAAGCGGCAAAACCCTGCCGCTGGCCTTGAGCCTGCTGGAAGCGGCAGGCGACCGCGACCATCCATCCTGCGCCAGCGACGCCTACAACCTGGCGCTGGAAGACTTTCCCAGCACCAAGGTGAGTAAAGCCATTGCCTTCGAAGGCAAGCAATACCGCAACCTGCAAGTAGGCGACACCATCACCGTGGAATTGATGGCGCCCGGCGATGGCGTGGCGAAAATCAATGCCCAACTGCGTGCCGTGCTGGCCAGGAACAAGAAAGACCTGGCCGACTTCTATGCCACGCGCCGCGAATACCTGGGCCGCAACGGCTTCACGACGGAAGACGAAGTGTATGCGGAGCCCACCTACTGGTCGCCGCGCTGGGTGACGATCAAGTTTTACCGCTGGCCGGCCGGCTATGGCGCCAATGGCATCTCCATCCGGTTCCGCACCTGGGACGTGAAAACGGGCCAGGAAACGGACGTGTGGAACTGGTTTGGCGCCAGCGCCAGCGATGGCGACGACAAGGCCGAATTGCCGGACCGCCTGCGGCAAGCCCTGTTCAAGGACGTCAAGATCGATGCCGAGTGCAAAGGCACGGATTACGACGGCCGCGGCCGCTTCCACCTGTCGCTGAAGCCGGAAGGCGTGTCCTTCTGGGAAGACTCGAACGGCAGCGGCTGCGAAAACGACTTCCTGCTGCCCTACAACAAGGTCGGCCCCTTCCTGACCGTCAAGGGCCGCGCCGCGCTCAGCGATTTGTTGCCAAAGAACTAGCCACCACCTCTGCTACCAGCTCCGCCGTGGCGGCCGCCAGGGTCCAGCCCAGGTGGCCATGGCCCGTGTTGTAGTACACACCCGGCGCCTTGCCCGCCCCCACTTTCGGCAGCATGGCCGGCAGCATGGGGCGCAAGCCCGCCCACGGGATCACCTTGCGCGTATTCACGCCAGGAAAACACTGCTCTACCCACTGCAGCAGCGGGCGAATGCGGTCGGCGCGGATATCGTAATTGATGCCATTGAATTCCGCCGTGCCCGCCACCCGCAGCCGGTCCTCGCCCAGGCGGCTGCTGACCAGCTTGGTGGCATCATCGAGCAGGCTGACCTTGGGCGCGGCCGCCTGGCTGGCTTCGTCGTCCAGCTGCACGGTGATCGAATAGCCTTTCACGGGATACACATTCACATGGTCTCCCAGCGATGCCGCCAGGGCGCGGCTGGCCGTGCCCGCGCAAATGACGACGGCGTCGAACAGGATACTGTCCTCACCCAGGCTGACACGCACCTTGCCGTGCTCGCGCGCCAGCGCCGTCACCTGTGCGCCATAGCGGCAGGCCACGCCCAGGCGGGCGCAGGCGTCGGCCAGGCCGCTGGTGAATTTGTGGATGTCGCCCGTGGAATCGCTGTCCGTGTAGTAGCCGCCGTAAAAGTCGCCGGTGAGGGTCGGTTCGATGGCGCGCATCTCCTGCGGCGTGACGGCGCGCCGCTGCAAGCCGCCCTGCGCCAGCAGGCGCGACACGCCGGCCGCCCGCTCGAAGCCGCGCCGGTCCCGGTAAATGTGCAGGATGCCGGCGCGGCGGTGATCGAAAGCGATGTTTTCTGTTTGCGCCCACGCAAACAATTGTTCGCGCGCGGCGATCGCCATGCGCGCCGTGGCGATCGTGTTGCGCTCGTAGTGCGGCATGGCGGCGAGAAATTGCGCAAACCAGCTCAGCTTGTGCCAGCCGGGAGTCGGATTGAGCAGCAGTGGTGCATCGCGCCGCGCCATCCATTTCAAGGCGTTCCATATCGTCGCCTTGTGGTTCCACACTTCCGCATGCGAGGCCGATAATTGCCCGCCATTCGCATACGATGTTTCCATGGCCGCATAGCGGTGGCGTTCGATCAGGGTGACATTGACGCCCCGTTTTGCCAGCGCGTAAGCGCTGGTGACGCCCGTGATGCCGCCGCCGATGACGGCCACGCGCTTCATGCCTTCGGCTCCACCTCAGTGACCACCTTATGCACGACGGTATCGCCCGCCTGCAAGACGCGTCCATCCTCGGCCAGCACGTCGATGCGGCGCACGGGCAAGCCTGAACCGCGCTGCAGCAGGGTGGAATGCGCCTCGCCCGCCTCGAACAGCTGCTCCTCGCTCCACTGCCGCAAACCGACGACGACGGGAAACAGCGCCAGCCCCTTTTGCGTCAGCACATATTCCTGGTAGGTCGTGCCGTCCGAGGCGGGCGCGACCGTAAAAATGCCCTCTTCCACCAGCGTATGCAGGCGGTCGGCCAGGATGTTCTTCGCCACGCCCAGGCTTTTCTGGAATTCGCCGAACCTGCGCATGCCGTCGAAGGCATCGCGCACGATCAGCAGCGACCAGCGCTCGCCGATGACGTCGAGCGCGCGCGCCACGGGACAGGGGTCGGTTTTCAGGCTTTTGCGCTTGGCCACGGGTAGTCTCCACGATTGAGTGGTTGCATTTTAAAACTTCCCCGCGTAGACTCCAACTGGTTTTAATTTGAAACCACTTATATACAACTCTATGCGCGACACAAACCCTCCCCTCACGACCGCACTTCCGCCCACCCTCGTCTGGCTGTTTGCAACGGCAGCCGGCCTCAGCGTGGCCAATGTGTATTACGCCCAGCCCTTGCTGGCTACCCTGGCGCACGAATTCGGCATGACGGACGCCGCCAGCGGCATGGTCATCACGGCCACGCAGATCGGCTGCGCGCTGGCCCTGCTGCTGCTCGTGCCCTTGGGCGACATGCTGAACCGGCGCCGTTTGACCCTGATCCAGCTGGGCCTGCTGGCCATCACCCTGGCGGCGCTGGGCTGCGCCCGCTCCACGGCCGCCCTGCTGGGCGGCATGCTGCTGGTGGGCTTGCTGGGCACGGCCATGACGCAAGGCTTGATTGCCTACGCGGCTAGCACGGCGGCCAGCCACGAGCGGGGCCGGGTGGTGGGCATGGCGCAGGGCGGCGTGGTGATCGGCTTGCTGCTGGCGCGCACGCTGTCCGGCGTGGTGGCCGATCTCGCCGACTGGCGCGCCGTGTATTTCGTCTCGGCGGCCATGGCTTGCGCCCTGCTGTTGCTGCTGTGGCGCAAGCTGCCGCCAGCGCAGCCATCCAATCAGAAGCTGGCCTACGGCGCCCTGCTCGCCTCCATGCTGGACATGTTGATGCATAACAAGGTGTTGCGCGTGCGCGGCATGCTGGCCATGCTGATGTTTGCCGTGTTCAATATTTTCTGGAGTGCCCTGGTGCTGCCATTGACGGCGCAAGGCTATAGCCATGCGGCCATCGGCGCGTTTGGCCTGGTGGGCGTGATCGGCGCGCTGGGCGCGGCGCGTGCCGGGGCGCTGGCCGACAAGGGCCGCGCGCAATGGACGACGGGCGCGGCCCTGCTATTGCTGCTCGCTGCATGGCTGCCGCTCGGGTTTGCCGGTACGGCCCTGTGGCCCCTGATCGTCGGCATCATCGCGCTGGACCTGGCAGGGCAGGCCATCCACGTGACGAACCAGAGCCTGATTTTCAAACAGGACAGCGACGCGCACAGCCGCCTGGTGGCGTGCTACATGCTGTTTTATGCGGTGGGTAGCGGTGTGGGAGCGATTGCCGCCACCAGCGTGTATGCGCTGGCGGGCTGGCATG
Organism: Janthinobacterium sp. 75; assembly: GCF_004365495.1. Lineage (NCBI taxonomy): Bacteria > Pseudomonadati > Pseudomonadota > Betaproteobacteria > Burkholderiales > Oxalobacteraceae > Janthinobacterium > Janthinobacterium sp. 75. Next base: position 220,344 of record NZ_SORD01000002.1, read on the forward strand.
GGGTATGCGCGCTGGGCGCGGCGGTCAGCTTGCTCGCCCTGCTGTTCTGGCGGCTGACCTTGCCTGCTGAAAAAGCTTAGTTCAGCATGGCCGTGGCGGAGCCATGGCGGTAGGTTTTCAAGGCATCGGGCTGGATCTGGATCAGCGAACCGCTGACTTTAATCAAATGCAAGTCCGTCAACTGGTGCAGCACGCGCGACAGGGTGGCGGGCGCCAGGTTCAGGAACGATGCCAGCAGACTTTTCTTCAAGTCCAGCTTGACCTCGTTCGAACGCTGCTGGTCCGACGCCTGCAGCAGGTATTCGACCACGCGCTGGGTGGCGTTCTGCACGGAGCAGCGTTCCACGTTGCGGATAAAACCCATCAGGTGGTGCGACAGGCTGTTCATCATCTGGCGCGCGATGCGGGGCGACTGGTCCAGCAGGCGCAGCAGCGCGTGCGGCGGGATGCGCAGCAGCAGGCAGTGCTCAAGCGCTTCGGCGCAGAACGGGTACGGCTCATCGAGGAAAATCATGGCTTCGCCGAAGCTCTGGCCCGGGCGGATCAGTTCCAGTACCTTGTCGGTACCTTCCATGGAGAATACGCTCAGCTTGACGAGGCCGAAGACCACCACATAGGCGCCTTCCGCCACTTCGCCCTTGCGGAACAGCACTTTGCCTTTTTCCACTTCGACGCGCACGACATCCTGGCGCAATTGTTCTAATTGCGAAGGGGAAATATGGCGGAACAGAGCCTGGCTCGATAGCAAGCCATCGACGTTGACCTTATGCATGACACTCTCTTATTAGATTAGCGAATGACTAAGAGTGTAATGCGCAGGCACCGTCAAGGCCATACGTCAAAGGAACTAGGGTTGTCTAGGCCGGAACGCCATGCAGATCAAACAATCGCGCATTCCTCGTGGCCTATTTGCGCTTTGCTTGATTTTTATCTGCCCAGTTCGCGCTCGACCGCATACACGGCGATCTGCACGCGGCTGCTGAGCTTAAGCTTTTTGAGGATGTTTTGCACGTGGATTTTCACCGTGCTTTCGGCCACATCCAGCTGCCGCGCGATTTCCTTGTTGCTCAGCCCTTGCGCCAGGCAAGCCATGGCTTCGCGCTCGCGCGGCGTCAATTTGTCGTAGTCGGCCTGGGGCGCGTTCTGCCCCGCGCGGAACTGGGACACCAGCTTGGCCGTCATGGCGTCGGCAATCACGGATTCGCCGGCGGCGGCGCGGCAGATGGCCTGGCCCAGCTGTTCGGCTTCTATATTTTTCAGCAAGTAACCGCGTGCGCCCGCGCGCAGGGCAGCGCCCAGGTCGGCCGCGTTTTCGGACACGGTCAGCATCAGCACCACCATCTGCGGCATGTCCTGCAAGATCAGCTGCAGCGCTTCCACGCCCGTTACGCCGGGCATGTTCAAATCCATCAGTACCACGTCGGGCCGCAGCTCGGACGTCAGGCGCACGCCGTCAAGCCCGTTCGATGCCTCGCCCACCACCTGGAACAGAGGATTGCGCTGCAGCAGCAGCTTGACGCCGCTGCGCAGCAAGGTGTGGTCGTCGACCAGCAGGATTTTGATTGGAGCGTTCACGTATTTGTATCTTCTACCTGGTAGGAATGAATCTGATGTTACGCGGCCTGGCGCCGGGCTGCCGGCAAGGCCAGCGAGATCGTCGTGCCGCCGCCGGGCGTGCTGTCGATGGCAAATTGCGCACCGAGCCGCTCGGCTCTTTCCTGCATGATACGCAAGCCGATCTGCAACTCCGTTTTCTTGTCGCGCAGGTTGGCGGCGAAGCCTTCGCCATCGTCGCGCACCTGCAGCGCAAAATCGCGCCCGTTTTCCACGCGCAGCGCCACGTTGCTCGCTTGCGCGTGCTTGCGGATATTCGACAGCGCTTCCTGCACGATGAACAGGATCTGCAGCTGTTGCTCCGGCGCCAGCGGCGCGCCATTGCCGCTCATGTCCAGGGTGCCGACGACGCCCGTCTGCAGCTCGAACTTGGCCAGCACTTCGCTGAGTTTGCTTTCCAGGTCGCTGCCATGCCAGCGCGTGCGGAAATTGACCAGCAATTCACGCACATCCTGGTAGCTTTGCTCGACACCCATGCGCATCAGCGGCAGCACTTCAGCCGCCTCGTCGAGCTGGCCCCGGCGCACGGAATCGTCGAGCATCTGCACTTGCAGGCTGATGAAGTTCAAGCTTTGCGCGATGCTGTCATGCAAGCCTTCGGCCAGCAGGCTGCGTTCGCGCGCGACGGCAAATTCCTTCTCGCGCGCGATCAGGCGCTGGTTCTCGATGGCGATGCCCAGGCTCTGGCCCAGCGTCTCCAGCCAGCCCTGCTGCTGCGCATGCACGGCTTGCGGGCGCGCAAAGTGCAGCGAAAAACTGCCCACTACCTGCTCGCGCGCAAGGATGGGGAAAACGGCGATGGCGATAAAACCTTCGTCCTGGCAGCGGAAGCGCTGCAGCGCATCGACCTGGCGGAAATCGCGGATCTGGATCACGCCCTGCGCCACGGCAGCGCCACACAGGCAATCATTGTTGCGGATGCAATGTTCCTCTTCCACCATGGCATCCGAAATGCCCTCATGCACGATGATGTGCACGGTATCGTGCTGGGGATCAAGGATGCGCACGGTGCCGCCTTCGGCTTGCGCAAACTGCATCACATGGCGCAGGAAGCCACGGCATAGCGCATCGATGGCGTGCTGGCCCGCCAGCAGGGTGGAGATCTCATGCAGGGTGGCCAACTGGCGTTCCTGCGCGGCGCTCAGGCCCGATTCGGCCTGCGCCAGGCGGCGCTGGCGCCAGCGCGAGGCTGGAAGTTGTTTGCGGGAAGGTTGACTGCGCGGCGCATGCATGAAAAACTCGAATCGATTCTAGGGAGGATAAACACCCGGCATGCTGGCACGCCGGGCAAGTGTGACGTTACAAACGGATTTCGGTGCCCAGCAGCTTGACGAACTGCGCCAGCCAGGCCGGATGCGCGGGCCAGGCCGGGGCAGTGACGAACTGGCCATCCGTGACGGCGTCCGTGACGGCGATGTCGGCATACGTGCCGCCCGCCAGTGTCACTTCCGGCGCGCAGGCGGGATAGGCGGAAATGCGCTTGCCGCGGATGACATCGGCCGCGGCCAGCAATTGCGCGCCGTGGCAGACGGCCGCGACAGGCTTGCCCGCGTCGGCAAAGTGGCGCACGGCGGCGATGACTTTCGCGTTCAGGCGCAGGTATTCGGGCGCGCGGCCGCCGGCGATCATCACGGCGTCATAGTCGGCCGGGTCGATCTCGTCGAAACTGGCGTTCAGGGTGAACAAATGCCCCGGCTTTTCCGTGTAGGTCTGGTCGCCCTCGAAATCGTGGATGGCCGTCTTGATCGTCTCGCCGCTTTTCTTGCCGGGACAGACGGCATGCACGGTATGGCCCAGCATCAGCAAGGCCTGAAACGGCACCATCGTTTCATAATCTTCTGCAAAATCGCCGGTCAAAAACAGAATTTTCTTCGCTGCCATTTAGTTCTCCTATGAAAGATTGATCCCGCATCCCTGCCTGCAGAATGCACCGCAAGGCGTATCTTAGCGCGACTTGGCAGCCATACTGGATATTTATCAAACTTTTGCGACTTGATCGAGGATTTTACAGGCTGAGGCAGAATTTTTTACAGGCTCGCAGGTCGAAGCAGGGCATGGCGGCATGGCGGCATGGCGCGGCGTATTACGCCTCGTTGTCGACATCGGCACTCCACAGTAACGGGAACGGAAAAGGGAATGGGCGCATGCCATCCCGCAGGCGCACACGCGCTTGCGGGCTGAGGCCCTCCCCCGCGCGGCCAAACTATGGCAAGATCAAGCTTCCTTCATTCCACAGTGGAACTTGCCATGATTTTTGAAATTGCCCACATCCAGATCAAATCGGCCACGCATGACGCTTTCGAGGCGGCCGTCGCCAAAGCCGTGCCCCTGTTCCAGCGCGCGCGCGGCTGCGTATCGATGCGCCTGGAGCGCTCGATCGAAAACGGCGATGCCTACCGCCTGGTGGTGGGCTGGAGCACCCTGGAAGACCATACCGTGCATTTCCGCGGCAGCGACGACTTCCAGGCATGGCGCGGCCTGGTGGGCGAATTCTTTGCCGCCCCTCCCCAGGTCGAGCACATGAACACGGTGGTCGCAGGCTTCTAGACCGGTACTTGCACGGCAGGATGGTGAAACACCTGCCGCAAGTAGGCGAGGAAGGTTTCATCCTTGCACAGGGTCTTGCCCGGCGAGTCGGACAGTTTCGCCACCGACTGGCCATTGCAGCGCACCAGTTTCATGACGATGTTGAGCGGCGTCAAACCGACGTCGTTGGTGAGATTGGTGCCGATGCCAAAGCCCGTCATGATGCGGTCGGCGAAGTGCTGGTACAGGGCGAAGGCCTTGTCCAGGTCCAGGCCGTCGGAAAACACGAGGCGCTTGGTGTTGGCGTCGATGCGCAGGGCCGCGTAGTGGGCCAGCGCCTTCTCTCCCCACTCGACGGGGTCGCCCGAATCGTGGCGCAAGCCGTCGAACAGCTTGGCGAAATACAGGTCGAAGTCGGCCAGAAAAGCGTCCATGCCCACCACGTCCGTCAGGGCGATGCCCAGGTCGCCCCGGTATTCCTGCACCCAGTCTTCCAGTGCCGCCTTTTGAAAGTCGCGCAGGCGCACGCCGAAGGACTGGAATGACTGCATGTATTCATGCGCCATCGTGCCGATCGGCACGATACCGAGCTTCTTCGCCAGATACACATTCGACGTGCCCTTGAAATACTCAGGCACTTCATGCGCCAGGCGCTGCACCACCTCATCGTGCCAGGCGCCGGAAAAACGCCGGCGCACGCCGAAATCGGAAAACTCAAACGGATGCTTGCGCCGCGGCAGCTTGCCAAACTCCTTGACGGCCGCCACTTTCAAGCCCAGGCGGTGACGCCCTTCGCGCATGGCCACATCGAGGTCGAAGCGGCGGAAATACAGTTCATTAATGATGTACAACACGAAAATCTCGAAACCCATCACGTGCACTTGCGGCCCGGCCGCATGCACGAGCAAGGTGTCGCCATCCGTGCTGACGTCGATGAACTTGCGCTGGAAGCGGAACACTGTCAAAAAGTCGACGAAATCGCTCTTCATGAAGCGCAGGGTGCGCAAATAGGCCAGCTCGTCGTCGGCAAACGACATCGAGCACAGGTGGTCGAGCTGCTCTTCCAGCTCGACCTTCAGTTCGGCCAGCGGGAAGGCGGTCGCGTTGCGGCAGACAAATTCGTATTCGGTATGGGTGTTCGGATGACCGTGCAGCAATGCTTGCCACATTGTAAATTTATACAGATCGGTTTCCAGCAAACTGCGCACTATCGGGGTCATGTGTGTTTTCTCCAACTTCCTGAAGCCAGAATAGTACGCCACCGCAAGCATTTCAGCAGGGAACGCTCGACAGTGGCTCAGGCCAGCGCGTTGGACAGCAACTCGGGCAAGACCTCGGCGGACGACGCCAGGCGCGCGCCACGCTCGTGCATGGCGGCAAGGAAGTCGCGCTGCTGCGCTGCAAAGCCCGTGACGGGACTCATGCAGTCGGTCAGCAGCACCAGTCGCGACAGGGCCGGCTTGCCTTGCTGCGCTTCCAGATAATCGGCGATGTGCTCGGTGCTGGCTTTCACGCAGTGGCTGCCCGCTTCGCCCGTGATATAGATCTGCTGCGCCGGCAGCAGGGTGGCGAGGAAATCCAGGTTGAGCTGGGTGGCCGCATCCTGGGCATCGGGCACTTCCGCCATGACGGCCGAGTAATGCTCGGTCCAGGGGTTGGAACCCTTGCTCAGCTTGGCGACCACTCGCAGCTGATCCACTTCCCAGGCGTTGTAGGCAGCGCGCACGGCCGCATGGATATTCTGGCCCCAGCTGCCGATCTCGCAATGCACGGGCCACACCATCAACTGGTAACGCCCCGCTTGCTGCAAGGCATCGAGGTAAGCCAGCGCGCGTGGCAAGGCGTCGCTGGCGGCGGGCAGGAACAGGCGGGCGCGCACCTGCTGCGCGCTGATCTGCGTAAACGGCGCGACGGGACCGCCATCGCCCGTGCGCCAGAAGGCGGGGTGGGCGATGTCATAGCGGTGGTGGGCGTCGAGGGTCACGCTGATCTGCGTCAAACCGCCGCCCCCTTCACGGATCAGCTGCGCCACGCGCAGCATGTCCTGGTGGGCCCCGGGCACGGCCAAGGCCGGCGCGGCACCTGGCGGCAGCCAGGTGGCGGGCAAGTCGCAAAAATCGTTTTGCGGGTCGATGACGAGCAGGTGCAACTGGCGTTTCATGGCGGTCCTCGTGCGTGGCGGGTATGGCATGATAATGGCAACATCGCCATCACGCCAATCCGGGAGCCGCCATGCACCTTCAAAAGCACAACAACGTACGTCCGAGCAAATTACTGAACAGTAAATGGACGGCCGTCACGCCAGCCAACAAGGAAAAACACTTCCTCGTCATCAAGCTATGCGCAGCTGCCACGCCCGATGAGCCCGTCACGCACGTGGCGCTGGAAGCCGTGCATTCCGGCCGCGTGCAAATCCTGCCATGGCGCGCGCTGCAGGATGCTGCGCAATGGCATCAGGGATGGAAAACATAGCGGCGCTGGCGCCGCTCGACCAGCTTGACGGCCACCTCGCCCGCTTCCGTCATGGCGTCCGCTTCCGTTGTAAACTGGTGGTCGGCCGACACCCGGCGCTTGCGCACCAGATTCACCCGATGCATGGGGTTGGACGAGGGGGCATAGATGGCGACGTACGCGCCCCACAGCTTGCAGCCGCGCAGGCGCTCTGCCGTGTAATTCACCTCATAAAAATCAACATACTTTATCGGCACGATGTGCGCTCCAAAAATGACATGGCCGGACAGCTTGTCTCTACGGACTGACGCGGTAAAGGGTAAAACCATGCGCTCGCGATTGATCAGGATACTCAATTCAGCTCTCTTTTTATCAGGCGGCACAGGAGAAAAGGGATGCATGACTACATCATCTTCATGCATGACGACAGACAAGCATCTGCTTGCACCAGCCAGGCCGGTGACAGCACACTTGTCAGGCTAACTACGTGTGCAAGCTGAAAGTATAGACGATGCGAAAAAATTATTACTGGGCAACTCCGTACTGAACGCAGCTGGCCCGGCGGCAATGCGCGCACTGCCGCGCGACTGACGCGTCACGGCTGGGGCCTACTTTCCTGCCTCGGCAGCGGGATGCATGGACCAGACAACGCTGAGGATTTTCCATTCGCCGTCGCGCTTGACCAATTGCCACGCTTCCACGCCATAGTTGGACAATGTGCCGCCGACGAGGAATTCATAGTCGAAGTTGACCCACGCCACATGGCGGTCCTGGGTGATCTTGACGTTGTAGAATTTTTCTTCCGTGCGCTGCGGTTCGCGCTTGATGAAATTGGCGAAACCGACGTAGCCGGCCGCCCCGACGCCGTCGAAGTGGACGTCCGTCGTGTCGCGCATCTTCTTGATGAAAGCATCGTCAGCCGGCGAGGCGAACAAAATGTTCGTGTGCAGCATCAGCGACGACAGCAGCTTGACATCCTTGGCGATCAGGGCCGCCTGGAAGTCGGCGACGACTTTTTCGATGGCGCGGATATCTTCGGGCGTGGAGGCGTGGCGGCCCACGTGAGGCGGCGCCACTGGCCCAGTTTGCGCTTGCGCAATGCCTGCCGCCAGCAGGGAACACCCGAACAATACTGCGCTTGCCAACTTGTGCATGGGGGACTTTCATGGCGAACCGTTCGCCGGCCTGGCACGGGGCGTGCCGCCGGCAAGCTTATGTCAACCATGGCAGATTGGCAATCCCCCTGAAGACCTAGTTCAGGTGGCCAGGGCCTCGATCGAGGCACGGCCCCTGGCAATCGCGCTGGCGACGGCATCCTCGCCCATGGCCACGCCTTCGGCTTGCACGAACTCGATGTCGGTAATGCCGATGAAGCCCAGCGCCGTGCGCAGATAGGTGCTCAGGTAGTCATACGCGGCACCGGGGCCTGCACTGTAGACGCCGCCGCTGGCCGTGAAAATAACAGCTTTCTTGCCCGTGGCCAGACCGACGGGGCCGGTCGCCGTGTACTGGAAAGTGCGGCCCGCGCGCGCCACGTGATCGATCCACGCCTTCAGGGTCGAAGGTACGGAAAAGTTGTACATGGGCGCGGCCAGCACCAGCACGTCGGCGGCCAGCAATTCATCGACCAGGGTATCGGACAATTGCACCGCCGCTGCTGCCTGCGCGCTGCGCTGCGCTGCCGGCGTGAAGAAGGCGCCCATCACCTCTTCCGTCAGGTGCGGCACGGGCTGCGCGGCCAGGTCGCGCTCGACGACGCTGGCCCCTTGGGCGGTCAGTTTCGCCACGAATTCGCCGGACAATTGGCGCGACAGGGAACCGCCGTTGCGCACGCTGCTATTGATGTACAAGACCTTGCTCATGAATTGCTCCTATGGATATGGATGACGGGATGGGCCACGTCGCAGCCCTTGCACACAGCATAGTTCGGGTCTACCATCGATGAAACCGTATAAATATAAATGTTTAGCATCGAAATTTTAGATAGGGAGTTCCCATGAGAGAACCGGGCCAACCTTCGCTCGACCAGTTGCGCGTGTTCGTCGCCGTCATCGACGCGGGCGGCTTCGCCCACGCGGCGCGCCAGCTGCACCGCACGCAGTCGGTGATCAGCTACACCATCGCCAACCTGGAAGAACAACTGAATGTGGTGCTGCTCGACCGCGGTAAGCGCAAGCCCACCCTGACGGATGCGGGCAAGGCCCTGCTGGCCGACGCGCGCGCAGTGGCCCTGAAGGTGGACGGCATGCGCGCGCGCGCCAAGGCCCTGGCCGGCGGGCTGGAGGCGGAAGTGTCGGTGGTGGTCGACGTCATGTTTCCCACTTGCGTGCTGGTGCGCGTCCTGGAATCGTTCCAGGCGCAGTTCCCCACCGTCGCCCTGCGCCTGCGCATTGAAGCCATGGGCGCCGTGGCGCAGCTGGTGATGGATGGCAGCTGCCACATCGGCCTCGGTGGCTGGATGACGGCCACGGCCAGCGTCTTCGAGCGCCTGGCCGTGGGCCACGTGCGACTGATTCCCGTGGCCGCGCCCAGCCACGCGCTGGCGCAGCTGGAAGGGCCGATTGCCTCCAACGTGGCGCGCGAACACGTGCAGCTGGTGCTCAGCGACCGCAGCGACCTGACGCAGGGCCAGGATTTCGGGGTGCTGGGATTGCGCAACTGGCGCCTGGGCGACCTCGGTTCCAAGCATGCCTTGTTGCGTGCGGGCCTGGGCTGGGGCAACATGCCCGAAGCGATGGTGCGCGACGACCTGGCAGAAGGCCGCCTGGTACACCTGCCGCTGGCCGTCGACAAGGGCGAGAGTTATCCGATTTACCTGATCCAGCGCGCCGACACGCCGCCCGGCCAGGCGGGCAAGTGGCTGACCGAGCGCTTTGCGGAGCAGCTGCCGCTGCTGGCGCAAGGGTTTTAGAAGCGCTCGGGGACGGGTATCATGCCTGAGCAAACCCCAAACAACTGCTGGGGTCAGACCCGTCGGGTCTGACCCCGATTTCAGACACAACCTTGAAGAGATTCACATGGCCGGCATCGACGACTTCGTCAACAAACAAAAACCTGGCGCGCGCTTCGTCATCACGGCGCAGATGCTGCGCATGACGCCGCAGCAATTCGACTCGCTAGCGCAGGAATGGATGGAAGACGGTGGCCCAGGCTTCGACGTGGCCGGCATCCCGCACCGGGTGGTCGTCGACCGGCAGTTTTATATAGCCAGGCTCACCGTGACACGCCACGGCGAGCCGGCATAAGGGCTCATGGTCTAATCGACGCCCAGCACGTGCAGGCGGCGCCGCAGGCGCGCCACTTCTTCCGACAAATCGACCACCAGCGCGGCCAGTTCGGCGTTCGCATCGAACACGGATTCGATTTCGTGCAGACGGCGCGCGCGCACCAGATCCAGGCTGGTGAAGCGCCAGGCAGTCAGCTGCCCCGCTGGCGGGCCATTTTGCAGCAGCACACCCGTCTGCACATGCTGCACCACCCAGTCCGGCTCCACGGCGCAGGCGCGCGCCAGTTCCTCCAGGCTCAGGGCACGATCTTCGAGCAGTTCGCCAATTACCTTGTTTGTCATGATTTACCCTCCCAGCTTCTGGCGCGGATTGAAAGCCATCTCGCGCGCCATGGTTGCATACAGTTCGCGCGCCTTGTCATCGTTCGCCGGCGGCAGCACCACTTCCAGCAGCAGATACAGGTCGCCCGGCTGGGCGGCGGGAATGCCACGCCCTTTCAGGCGCAGCTTGCGCCCCGTCTGCGAATTGGGCGGCACGGTGACGGCCACCGTACCCGATGGCGTGGGCACGGCAATTTCGCCGCCCAGCGCCGCTTCCCATGGCGTGACGGGCACCGTCTCGAACACGTCGCGCCCTTCCACCTTGTAGCGCGCATCCGTCTGGAAGCGGATTTCCAGATACAGGTCGCCGGCCGGCGCACCGCCGCTGCCCGGGTTCCCTTGCCCCTTCATGCGCAGCTGCTGGCCCTCCGTGACGCCTTTCGGTATCGTCACTTCCAGGGTGCGCTCGCGCGTCACCACATGGCCCTGCGCGTCAGCTTCGGGCATGCGCATGACGATGTGGCGCTTGGCGCCGTGATAGCTGTCGTGCAAATCGATGGTGATGGCGGCGTGGCTGTCCTCGCCCTGCATCTGGAAACTGCCGCCGGCGCGGCGGCGCCCGCCCACGTGGGCAAACAGGTCGGCAAAGAAGTCGCTGTCGTCGGCTCCCGAGGATTCGTAGCCCGAACCCCAGTCTGGCGGCGGACGGAAGGGCTGGCCCTGCGCGCCCTGGTTGCGGCCCAGTTCATCGTAGGCGGCGCGCTTTTCCGCGTCGCCCAGCACGCCGTAAGCTTCATTCAGGGCCTTGGTGCGCTTGTCGGCGTCCGGCTCCTTGCTCACGTCGGGGTGGTATTTGCGTACCAGCTTGCGGTAGGCCTTCTTGATCTCGGCCTCGGTCGCCGTCTTTTCGACGCCAAGCTCCTTGTAGTAGTCCTTGTATTCCACCGTGCTTGCTCCCCATGGTTGAACTGCCTATGGGAAGAGTACACGAATTGGCGGCGACATAGCGTGCGCACAATACAACAGCGCCCGCGGGACACAGGTCGCGCGGGCGCTTAAAGTGGCAGCGAAAAAAGCCTAGCGCACGCGGCGCAGCGAGGATATGCGGCGTTCGAGGCCACCGTGCAGGCGGCCGTAGCTGCCTGGCCCCATTACCACGCAGCGGCCACGGAAGTTGGCATCGACGCAGAATTCCCAGCGGCCGTAGTTGACGACGATCGATTCGGCGCGGTCGTTGAAGCCATAGCGGCTCAAGTCGCGCACTTCGCGGTCCAGGCGCACGGGCCGGCCGCGCATGCCGGCATCAGGAAACATCAGCACGGCGCCATTCATGTCGGGACGGTGTCCGCCGCCATGGCCTGGATAACCGGGATGAGGACGCTCCGGCTCCGGACGCGGAGGGCGCGGCGGATAGGGACGGTGATCGCCGCCGCCATGGCCCGGGCGGCCCACTTCGCGCACGGAAGAAACGGCGTCGTTCATGCCCGGCATGCTGTCGTAGCGGCCAGGCTGCAGCACACGGCAGTTGCCCCGGTAATTGGCGTCCTTGCACACTTCCCAGGTGCCCGAGCGCACGATGATGCTGGAGGTCTTGTCGTTAAAGCCCATGCGCGACAGGTCGCCCATATCGGAACGCAAAGTGACCGGGCGGCCCCGGAAACCGGCGTCCTCGAACAGGGTGATTTCGCCCGCGGATGCGGCAAGGGGGGCGAGGAAGGTGGCGGCGCACAGCAGCGCGGGGCGGAAAGATCGAACCATGACAACTCCAATACTGTTTACATTTTCGCCAGTGTAGTCCGGGCGGCAGGCGGCGAGTGTAACAAAGAGCAAGCAAATGTCAGCGCACGGCAGCGAATGTAAAAACCGCCCGGCGGGATCAACCCGGCAGGCGGCCTGTCAGCATGTGTGCTGGAGAAAATCAGCGCACGCGGCGCAGCGAGGAAATCTGGTTTTCCATGCCGTTCAGGCGACCATATTCGCCCGGCCCGATCACTTCGCAGCGGCCATGGAAATTCGAATCGCTGCACACTTCCCACTGGCCCTCATTGACGACGATGGACGAGGCGCGGTCATTGAAGTTGTAGCGCACCAGGTCTTCCGCATTGCGGTCCAGCGCCAGCGGTTCGCCGCGCATGCCCGCTTCGGGGAACAGCAGGACGGCGCCGCGCTGCTGGTACTGCGGCTGCTGGTACTGCGGATATTGCGGCTGTTCATACTGCGGCCGGTCGTATTGCTGCTGGCGCCGCGCTTCGCGCTCGTCGACCATGCGCGCCGACGAGACGCGCCCATCGAGGCCGCGTCCAAGGTCGTCGTGACGGCCGGGGCCGAAGATGCGGCACACGCCGTTATAGTTCGAATCGCTGCACAGCTGCCAGTAGCCGTTATAAACGACGATGCTGGTGGTGCGGTCGTTGAAACCGATATTGACGAAATCGTCCGTGTCGCGGTTCAGCCGCGCCGAGCCGCCATTCTGGCCTGCGCCCGAATACACTTCCAGGGTGCCGCCACGGCCATAGCCGCCGCCATGCCCCCGGTCGGGATCGCGCCCAGGGCGCCCCGGATTGTTGCCATCGCCGCGGCCCGACTCGCGCACCGAACTGATGGCGTCGTTCATGCCCGGCATCGAACGGTATTCGCCCGGCCCCAGAGTACGGCAATTGCCGCGAAAACCGGCATCGGTACACACATCCCAGGTGCCCGAACGCACCAGGATGCTCGACACCTTGTCGTTGAATCCAAAGCGCGACAGATCGTCCGTCGTCTCGCGCAGGTTCACTGCGCGGCCACGCAGATCAACGTCTTCGAACAGGGTGATATCGCCTGCATGGGCGGCCGCATGGGCGCCCAGCGAAAGCAGCAAGGTGGCCGCGCATGCCAGCGTGTGTTTGAAAGGGCCCGTCATGATTAACTCCATTCTTCATTCTTTGGTGATGATTTGCCTGGCTGTTGCGCCAGGATGCTAGTGTAACAAATACAAGGCCACGGCAAAGGCCCGGTCATGCGCTCAGTAGAGGCGGCGCAGCGAGGAAGCGCGCTTGTCGAGCGCCGTGTTCAGCACTTCATGCTTGCCCGGCCCCATGCGCTCGCAGCTGCCGTTGCACTGCGAGTTCGTGCAGACTTCCCAGGTGCCTTCGTTGATGGCGATGGATGTAGCCTGGTCGTTGAAGTTCAGGCGTACCAGATCGCTGACGTCGCGGTTCACCTGCAGCCCCCGTCCCTTCAGTAACGCGCGGCCATATAGCACCACCAGTCCCGCGTCATTTCGCGGACGGTTCTCCTCTCGCACACTTCCCAGCTGCCCGAATCGACCTGGATGCTCGAGACGGTGTCATTGACATTGACGCGCGACAGGTCATCCCTCGTCTCGCGCAAGACCACCACCCGCCCCTTGAAATTATCCTCGGTGTACAAGCGGATCTCGCCCGCCTGCGCGGCAAAATGGACAAATAGCGAACTGACGCACAGCAGAGCAAAGGCGAACGGGCGATTCATGGAGCGGTCTCCGGCGGCGGCAAAGCCAAGTGATCGACATGACAACTGATGTCAGTGTAGCCATCCGTAGAAAAAACGGTGTAACAAAGTATGGGAAAAGCACAATAAATTGTTACCAAAAGCAATAACAAGCCCTGCGAGAGCCGGTTATTGCCATTTGGCGTACTAACTGCCCCGCATCAGCGCACTTCGCGCACCGACGAGATGCGGTTGCTCATGCGTTCCAGGCTCGCGTACTCGCCGGGACCCAGCGTGCGGCAGCGGCCGCGGAAGCCCACGTCCTCGCACACTTCCCAGTACCCGGCGCGCACGCGCACGCTTTGCGCCGTGTCATTGAAGTCGCGTTCGCGCAAGTCGGCCGCGCCATTGCGCACGCTCAGGCTGCGGCCGACGAAGTCGTCGCGCGTGTACAAGGTCAGTTCGCCGCCCAGCGCGCGGCCCGGCAGATGGCCGCGCTCGCGGCCACGATCCCGGTGTTCATTCCAATCTCGCTCGCGCTCCCGGTCCCGCCCACGGTCCCAGCCGCCGCGCACTTCGCGCAGCGACGTGATTTTGTTGGCGCGGCCATCGAGCGAGGGATAGTCGCCCGCTTCGAGCAGGAAGCAGTCGCCGCGGAAATCGGCTTCCTCGCACGCTTCCCAGCGGCCCGAGCGCACGCGGATGCTTTGCGTCGTGTCGTTGAAACGAACGTCTTCAAGGTCTGCGACGGCGTCGCGCACGGTCTGCGAGCGGCCGTGATAATCGTCGCGCGAATACAGGGTCAGTTCGCCGGCGCCGGCCAGCTCGGCCGTCATGGCGGCGCCCAACAACAGGGCGCAGTTCAAGGCTTTCTTCAACATGGTCTTACTCCATAGTCAGGATAATGCGGTGTGACTATTTGGTCATTTTGCCAAATAGAGCGCGCAGTCTATCCGCGACTGGCCCACTTAGCTGTAACAAATGATTACCGCGCCCGGGCGTCAGGAATGCCTCGGCGGACAAACACGGCGAATGCCAGTAGAATGTTGTGTTTAGTTAAGGTTGCCGCCTATGCCACACACCACCTCGTTCACCCTGCCTGCCGTCCGTACTGAAATTTCTTCGCTGTGGAAGCTGGCTTGGCCCATCCTGATCGGCCAGCTGGCCACCGTCGGCATGGGCGCGGCCGACGTGGCGATGACGGGGCATACGAATCCCGAAGAACTGGCGGCCGTGTCGCTGGGCGCGGCCATCTGGTCCATCGTGCTGGTCACCGTGAGCGGCATCATGATGGCGATCAATACCCTGGTGGCGCATGAAATCGGCGCCGCGCGCCACGCCCAGGTGCCGCACATCGTGCGCCAGTCGCTATGGAAAGCGCTGCTCGTGGGCCTGCTGGCTTGCCTGCTGACGAACATGGCGGCGCTGGTGTTCGACCACCTGATGCTCGAACCCGCCGTCGCGGCCAAGGCCAAGCTGTTCGTGCACATCATCAGCTGTGCGCTGCCGCCGTTCGCCGCCTACCGCGCGCTGTACGGCTACAGCACCAGCATCAACCAGACCAAGCCCGTGATGGTCATCGCGCTGGCCGCGCTGGGCCTCAATATCCTCGTCAACTACCTGCTGATCTACGGCCACTGGGGCATGCCGAAGATGGGCGGCGTGGGCTGCGCCGTGGCCACCACCTGCTGCGTGTGGATGATGCTGCTGGCCATGCTGGTCTGGATCAGGATCGCGCCCGCCTACCAAGCCACGTATCCATTCACGCATTGGGAATGGCCGCAGCTGTCGTCCATCGGCCCCATGTTGCGCCTGGGCCTGCCCATCGGCGTGACCTACTTTGCCGAAGTGAGCGCCTTTGGCGTCATCAGCCTGCTGGTGGCGCGCTTCGGCGTGATCCAGGTGTCGGCGCACCAGATTGCCCTGAATTTCTCGTCCGTCGTCTTCATGGTGCCGCTCACCTTCGGCATCGCGCTGGTGACGCGCGTGGGCCATGCCGTGGGCGAAGCCAATCTGCGCCGCGCCCGCTTCATTTCGTGGGTGGGCGTGGCCATGTCGCTGACGGCGGCCATCGTGTCGGCCACCGTCATCACTGTCTTCCGCCACCAGATCGCGCAAGCCTATACGTCAGATCCGCAGGTGCAGGCCCTGTGCGCGCAGCTGCTGCTGTTTGCCGCCCTGTTCCAGCTGTCCGACGCCACGCAAGTGGCCACCTCCTGCGCCATCCGCGGCTACAAGGTGACGCGCCAGCCCATGCTGATCCAGCTGCTGGCCTTCTGGGGCTTCTCGCTGCCGATCGGCTATGTGCTGGGCCTCGCGCCGGCCGGTTTCCCCTGGTCGCCGGCCGAGCCGATGGCCGCTGCCGGTTTCTGGATCGGCCTGGTCACGGGCTTGACGGTGGCTGCCGTGCTGCTGACCTGGTATTTGAACCGTTTGTCGCTGCAACGCCTGCGCGCCGCCCGATAAACCAACAAGGAAACCGCCATGCCGCAACAGCGCCCCTTCCGGCAAGTCGATGTCTTCAGCACGATGCCTTTCTTGGGCAATCCGCTGGCCGTGGTACTCGATGCGAATGGCCTCGATGACGCGCAGATGCAGGCGATCGCGCGCTGGACCGGCCTGTCGGAAACCACCTTCGTGCTGGCGCCGCGCGATCCCGCCGCCGATTACCGCGTGCGGATTTTTTCGCCCGAGATGGAATTCCCGTTCGCCGGCCACCCGACCCTGGGCACGGCGCACGCCCTGCTCGATGCGGGCATGCGGCCCAAGGGCGCGCGCATCGTGCAGGAATGCGGCGTCGGCCTGGTGCAGATAGAACGCGGCGCCGGCGGCGTACTGGCGTTCCAGGCGCCGCCCTGCACCACGCGCGCGCTCGCCCCCGCGCTGCTGCCGCTGCTGCAAACGGCGCTGGACGACGCGGCGGTCGCTGGCGGCACTGTCGTCGACATGGGCATCCGCTGGCTGTGCGTGCCGCTGCCAAGCGCCGCGGCCTGCCTGGCCATCCATGCCGACATCGCGGCCCTGACGGCATTGCTGGCCGCGTCAATGGCTGACGGACTGGCCCTCTATGGCGCGCACGGCGCCGGCGGGCCGGCCGATTACGAAGTGCGTGCGCTGCTCAGCGAGCACGGCGCACTGGTTG
Source organism: Janthinobacterium sp. 75 (assembly GCF_004365495.1). Taxonomy (NCBI): domain Bacteria; kingdom Pseudomonadati; phylum Pseudomonadota; class Betaproteobacteria; order Burkholderiales; family Oxalobacteraceae; genus Janthinobacterium; species Janthinobacterium sp. 75. Next base: position 237,074 of record NZ_SORD01000002.1, read on the forward strand.
AGGATCCCGTCACGGGCAGCGCCAACGCCTGCATCGCGCACCTGCTGGCGGGCGCCGACTACCGCGTGCGCCAGGGCACCTGCCTGCAGCGCGACGGCCGCGTATCCGTCAATTTCCGCGATGGCCACGCCTGGATAGGCGGCGCATGCCTGACCGTGATAGAAGGTACGATATTGGCCTGAACCAAGTAAAGTGCCATGGAATGGGCGGCTGTTGGATATTTTTGACGAAGGAAATACGGCCAGGAACGTCTTATTCCGTGGCCGGGGCTATCGCATAAACAGGCACGCTCTGGTATCGTCTTACGCTTAGGCAACGCTCGATCCTGCCTGCCCTGTTTGGCATGCAGCGTTATTCATTCTTCCAACTACCGAGACATCCATGCGTTTTATTCTTTGTTTTCTGGCCGCGATGGCCAGCGTTCCCGCATCGGCTGAAAAGCTGACCCTGGAACGCATCCACGCCGATCCGGCGCTGGCCGGCCCCGGCGTGCGCAACCTGAAGGTCTCGCCCGATGGCGAGCGCGTCACGTTCCTGCGCGGCCGCGCCGACAACCAGTTCCATCTCGACCTGTGGGAATTCAAGCTCAAGGACAAGAGCACGCACCGCCTGATCGACTCCAAGGCGCTGGTGCCGAATGAAACGATTTCGCCCGAAGAGCAGGCGCGCCGCGAACGTGAGCGCACGGCCAGCCTGAACGGCATTCTCAGCTACAGCTGGTCGCCCGATGGCAAGCAGCTGCTGGTACCGCTGGCCGGCAATCTGTACCTGGTCGATGCGGCCCACCCGGACAAGGCCCGCCTGGTCGCCAAGGGCAATGTACTGGACCCGAAAATTTCGCCGAAAGGCCGCTATGTGTCGTTTGTGCGCGATCAAAACATCTTTGTGATCGACCTCAATACGAACAAGGAACGCCAGCTGACCACGGATGGCAAGGGCACGATCCACAACGGCGAAGCCGAATTCGTGGCGCAGGAAGAAATGGGCCAGCGCACTGGCTACTACTGGGCACCCGACGACAGCGCCATCGCGTATAAACGCTACGACGAAGCACCCGTGCCCGTCGTGCGCCGCTTTGAAATCTTCGCCGACCGCACCGACGTCGTCGAACAGCGCTACCCTGCCGCCGGCGACCCGAACGTGCTGGTACAGCTGCTGATCGTCTCGCCGGAAACGGGTGCGCAACGCCAGGTGGACCTGGGCACGAACGCGGACATCTACCTGGTGCGCGCCGACTGGAGCGCGGACAGCAAGTCGCTGGTATACCAGCGCCAGTCGCGCGACCAGAAGACCCTCGACCTGGTCGCCGTCGATGCAGCGACGCTGGCGCAGCGCACCCTGCTGACGGAAACGGCCAAGACCTGGGTCAGCATCCATGACGACCTGCGCTTCCTCGCCAACGGCCAGTTCCTGTGGTCGTCCGAGCGCACGGGCCGCAACCATTTGTACCTGTACGACATGAGCGGCAAGCTGCTGCACCCGGTCACTTCCGGTGAATGGGGCATCGACAGCGTGCTGGCCGTGAACCAGAAAACCGGCAAAGTGTATGTGTCGTCTAACCGCGACGCGGTGATCGACAAGCAGACCTACGCTCTGGCGCTGGACGGCAGCACCGCCGACAAGCCGCAGCGCGTGACGAAAGCGGACGGCTGGCACGACACGACGTTCTCGCGCAATGGCGAAGTGTTTGTCGACACCTATTCCGACCCGGCCACGCCGCCGCAGGTAAGCATCCACCGTCCTGACGGCGCCATGGTGGGCTGGCTGGAAGAAAACGCGCTGAACGCGAGCCACCCGTACGCCAGATACAAGGCGGACCACCTGCCGACGGAGTATGGCACCCTGAAAGCCAACGATGGCCAGACCTTGTATTACTCCATCGTCAAGCCGTCGAACTTCGACGCGAGCAAGCGCTATCCCGTCTACCTGTCGACGTATGGCGGCCCGCACTCGCAGCACGTGGCTCGCCGCTGGGGCAATAACTTCGATCAGTATATGGCGCAGCAAGGCTTTGTCGTCTTCCGCCTCGATAACCGGGGCTCGTCGCGCCGCGAGCGCGCGTTCACGGACGCCATCTATCACAAGCTGGGCGCAGCCGAAGTGGCCGACCAACTGGTCGGCATCGACTGGCTGGGCAAGCAAAGCTTCGTCGACGCGAAGCGCATCGGCGTGTTCGGCTGGAGCTATGGCGGCTTCATGACCCTGCGTTTGCTGTCGGCAGCCTCCGACAAGATCGCCATGGGTGTTTCGGTAGCGCCCGTGACCGACTGGTCGCTGTACGATACCCACTACACGGAGCAATTCCTCGGCATGCCGAAAGAGAACGTGGAGGGCTACAAGGACAGCACCGTGTTCGCCCACCTCGACGGCTTGAAGTCGCCGCTGCTGCTGGTGCATGGCATGGCCGACGATAACGTGCTGTTCAGCAACAGCACGCGCTTGATCGACGCGCTGGTGAACCGCGGCGTGCAGTTCGACCTGATGACGTATCCGGGCGCCAAGCACGGCATCTCGTCGCGCGCGGGCCAGCGTCACGTGTACAAGAAAATTGAAATGTTCTTCAAGCAAAACCTGGCCAATCCAGCGAAATAAGTTTGACCAGCCTCAAATAAAAAACCGCCGCCTGTCTTGCGACAGGCGGCGGTTTTTTTATGCGTACGGCAAATTACGGTTTGCGCGTGATGGTGTCGACTGCATCTTTCACATCGCCGACCTTCTTCTGCACTTTGCCTTCGACCTGGTTTGCCAGGCCCTTGGCTTGCTGTTCTTCGCTGCCGACGACTTTGCCAGCGGCTTCCTGGATTTTACCGCCGACTTCCTTCAGTTTACCTTCGACTTGATCTTTGTTCATGATGGATCCTCACTGTAGTTGGTGCATCTGTTGTCCGGCCCATCAGGGCCGGGACTGCGGCTCACACGCTGTTGCAAACTGCTTCATGCGTGTCGATGTGTCCATAGTACCCAGGGAAAATCAAAGGCTCTGTACGGTTCCTAACACAGCGCCGACATCATCGATTACGCGCCCTTGCGCCAGACAGTGGCCAGCCACGGCTGCTGTTCGCGCGGCAAGCCCGGTGGACGGTAATACTGTTCGATCAGGGTAAAACCGGCCGCCTGAACGTAGGCGGCCCACCTTGCTTCGTCGTGGTAGCTGCCATAGCGCGCGCCATTCCAGCCTTCCTCGTTCTGGCCGCGCGGATTCGAGCTGAACAGTACGCCGCCCTCCTTCAGGCACGCGTACAAAGCACGCAGCACGCCGGGCAAGACGGCGCTGGGCACGTGGAACAGCACGGCATTCGCGAACACGCCGTCGAAGTGCGCAGCGGGGAGCTCGAGGTCGACGAAATCCTGCTGCCATACGGTGCAGCCGCTGTAGGCGCGCGCCATCTCGACGAAGCGGGGGCAGCCATCGACGCCCGTGGCATGGTGGCCCATGGCCGTGAACGTCTTCAGATCGCGGCCAGGGCCGCAGCCCAGATCAAGGATCGCCAAGGGCGCGGGCCTGTCGATGGCGGCCAGCAGCGCGTTGATGTTCTGACTGACGTCGTGGTCGCGCGTGCCTTCAAAAAACTGCTCGGCACTGGCGTCGTAATGGGCCAGGGTGCGGCCCGTGATGGCGTGGATGGGGTCTTGCGGCGGGGTTGGCATCATGGCGGTCCTATCGATATGTTCCCCCATTTTACGGTGCCAGCGCGCTACGCGCTGGCACCGGCCATGACTACCAGACGCGCACGCGCTGTTCCGGCGCCAGGTACAACTGCTGCCCCGGCTTGACGTCGAAGGCCGGGTACCAGGCGTCGAGATTGCGCACGGTGGCGGCACGGTATTGCGCCGGCGCATGGCCATCCGTGAGGATTTGCTGGCGCGCCGCCGCTTCGCGCGCCTTGCTGCGCCAGCTGACGCCGTAACCCGTGAAGAATGCGCGGTCCGCGCCCGGCTGCGCCGGCTTGCCTTGCTGCGACAAGCTGAACGCGTCATGCGCGGCCGCCACGCCAGCCAGATCGGCCAGGTTTTCGCTCAGGGTCAGCTGGCCATTCACGGCCAGATCGGGAAACGGTTTATAGGCCGCGAACTGCGCCACCAGTTGCTGGGACGCCGCCTGGAAATGCGCCAGGTCGGCCGGTGTCCACCAGTCGCGCAGCTTGCCCTGAGCGTCGAACTGCGCGCCCTGGTCGTCGAAGCTGTGGCTGATCTCATGGCCGATGGTGGCGCCAATGCCGCCATAATTGGCCGCGTCGGAGGCTTGCGGGTCGAAGAAAGGCGGCTGCAGGATGGCAGCTGGGAAGTTCAGCGCATTTTGCAGCGGCAAGTTGACGGCGTTGACCAACTGCGCCGGCATGGCCCAGGCCTTGCGGTCAGGCGACTGGCCCAGCTTGGCCAGTTCCTGCTGGTAATGATACTGCTCCGCCCGCTGCACATTGCCCAGCGCGTCGCCGCGCACCACGCGCAAGCCCGCATAGCTGGCCCAGCGTTCCGGATAGCCCACGCCCACGTACAGGGTCTGGAGTTTCTCCTGCGCCTGCGCCTTGGTGGCCGGCGCCATCCAGTCCAGCTTGTCGATGCGGCGCGAGAAGGCAGCGACGATATTGCCCACCATGTCTTGCACGCGGGCTTTCGATTCAGGCGGGAAATAACGCTCCACGTACAGCTTGCCGACGGCGTCGCTGAGGGCCGCGTTCGTCGCCGCCAGCGCGCGCTTGCTGCGCGGTGACTGCTGCGGCGTGCCGCTCAGGGTGCTGCCGTAAAAGGCAAAACGCTGATCGGCGGCCGCCTTCGGCAAGGTGGTGCTGAAATGGTTAATCGCGTGGAAAGCCAGGAAATCCTTCCAGGTCGCCAGCGGCACGCTCGCCACCAGCGCCGCGCTGCCCTTCATGGCCGTCGGGTGCCAGACGATGAAATCGGTCTGCCTGCCCAGGCCTGCAGCCTGGAAGAAGGCTTTCCAGTCCAGGCCAGGCGCCTTGCTGGCGAAGTCGGCGGCGCGCCACGCGTTGTTGCCCTTGGCGACATCGGCCGACTCTTCGCGGCTGGCGTGACTGGCGGCAATTTTCTGCTCCAGCGCAAACACGCGCGCGGCGCGGGCTGGCGCATCGCTGTAACCAGCCTGCTTGAGCATGGCGGCGATATGCGCCTGGTAGCCAGTGCGCAAGCCCTGCATGCGCGCGCTGTCGTCCTGGTAGAAGGCGCGGTCGGGCAAGCCCAGCCCGCCCTGCAGCAGATAGGCCACATTGCGCGTGGTGTCGTTCAAGTCTTGCGCCACCCACAGGCCAAACAGGTTTTCCGTATAAAAATTGGTAGCATTGAGCGGATCGACATCGGCGCGCAGGCTCTCGCCCAGCGCGCGTGCCAGTCCCGCCTGGTCGCGTATGCCATCGATCTTGCTCAACAAGGGCTTGATCGGCGCCCAGCCTTTCGCTTCGATGGCCGATTCATCCATCCAGGAACGGTAAAAATCGCTGACCTGGCGTGCGGATGCATCCGCCTGCGGCGCCGCCGCCAGGCCTTCGACGAGGCCGATGATGCGCTCGTTGGTCGAGTTGGCGAGGATGGCGAACGAGCCCCAGCTGCTGCGGTCGGCGGGAATCTCCGTGCTGCGCAGCCAGTCGCCATTCACGTAGTCATAGAAGTCGTCGCCGGGCGACGCCGTGGCGGCAGCGGGGACAGCGGCGCTGGTGGCCGCTTGCTGGCCATGCGCTTGAGCCGGTACATAGGCCACGGTGGCGCCGGCCAGGGCGAGGGCGATGGCAGCCTGGACTGGAGTCCGGGACCAGGAAAAACGCAAACCGTGCATGGCGATCCTTTCGATGAAAATAAGCAAAATCATAGCCTGAGAATCATACCTTTTTCGCATGCGGAACAACGGCTCGGCGGGAGATTCCGGCAGCCAGCCACAACCATCCAAATTATTTTCACTTTTTTTTCAAAAACACCCTCAAGTTCCCGCTGAACCTGCCGCTAATCTAGACAAGCGGTAATCCATTCACTAGTTACGGGTGTGCTCATGACCTCCAACGACGTTCTCTCGATGTATGAAAATATTGCAGGAATGACCAACAAAATGGTCGTCGCCGCACGTTCGAGCGACTGGGATGGCTTGGACACCCTGGAAAACCAGTGCGCCAGCGCCGCCAGCACGACCATGACGGGCAAAGTGCCTGCCCTGGCCGGCGCTACGCGCCAGCGCAAGATTGACTTGCTCAAGCAAATCCTGGCCAATGATCGCGAAATCCGCGCCATCACGGAACCGTGGATGACGCAACTGCCGAACGCCATGCAGGGATCGCGCGCCCGCATGTAGGTCAACATTGCCGCGCCAGAAACAACAAAAGCACCTGTGGGTGCTTTTTTTACGTCTGCCGCCGTGCCGCGGAGCGCTGCATTTGCGGCGTCCGAAAAGCAAGGAAGGGGAATTTGGAAGGCGAGCCCCAGGTATCTCCTGGCGTCGCCTCGCTGCCGGTTGCATCCGGCGTTCGCGAGCACATCGTCGGCATCGCAAACCGCTTCCAGACCCAGGCGTTTATGCAACGCTACACCTGTTTGCCGCGCCACACTATCGTTGGTGACTGCGCCAGGCTGGGACTGTTTTATCGTAGAGCAAGTCCACTGAATTAATCATATCACCATCTTTAAGAAATAGGCAACACGATAGACAGGCACTTTCTATCTTTTTTCAATATCTTTTTTTATATCAAATCTGGGCGCGGCCTTGCAGCAGCGTTAACGCGAGAACGGCTCCGCTTCCGCCTCGGCCGCGTCCTCTTCCAGCGCTTCCGTCAGCACCGGCACATCCTTCTTCTTGCGGCTGAACGGTTTGCGCAGCAAGACCCAGTATTTCGACGGCGTGCCCGCCCCCACCGCTTGCCTGCGCTTACGCACGGCATACACGACGAGCGCCGTCAGCAGCAGGAAGGCCAGGGTGCCGATAAGCAGCCACATCAAACCATTGCCGCCCGCTTTCTTTTCCTTGTCGGCTGCCGGCGCCGCGTGCAGGGGCTTGGGTTTGGCATGCGGCGCTTCCGCCACAGCCGGTATGGCAGCCGGTGGAGCGGTTGGTTCGGTGACGACGGGCAGCGCCAGCGCCTTTTGCAAGGCGCCGATCTTGCCCTCCAATTCGCCGAGCTTTTCATTCAGGGCCGCGTTTTTCTGGTCCAGCGCCACGCATGCTTGCGCCTGCTCCATATTGGCCTGCGGCGCGCAGGCTGCCACGGGCGCAGTGGCGCGGCGCAACGGCGCCGGGCGCAGCGCCGGGGCAGATGGCATGGGCGCGACGGGCGGCGGCACAAACACGCGTGCCGGACGCACCAGGCCCTCGGCGCGCGCGCGGGCCGCCAGCGCGGCGGCATCGGCCGGCGGCGCGCCGGGCATCGCGCGCGGCAGTGGCTGTGCCAGCGGCACAGGCACGGGCACAGGAATGACGGGCCTGACTGGCGCACTGGCGACGGCCGGCGGTGCTGGCGTCAGCCACAAGGTGCCCAGGCGCACGACGGCGCCGCTACCATTGCCCAATAATAAATACAGATGGACGTGGCCTGCCTGGATCGCTTGCCGGGTAGCCACACGCACATACTGCCGCCCACCCCGCTCCAGCGGGCTGATCGTCAAGGTTTGCAGGGCCGGGTCCATGCTGATGCCGCCACCCCGGTACACATCGGGCGAGGCCAGGCGCACGGCCACGCCGCTGGCTTCCTCGGGCGCCAGGGCGGTCAATTCGATCTCCGCCAGCAGGGGCTGGCCCACATGGGACAGCACCGCCATCTCGCCCAGTTCGGCCGCCATAACAGGCGCCAAGGCCAGGCTGGCGGCGGCGCAAGCGATCAGGGACCAACGGGGAACAATGCTGCTTTGCATGGACTGATCGCTTTGATAACAAGATAAATAAGGGGAACTCGTCTGTCTTTAACGGCAGGAAATCGCAAAAATATAGATGGGCCATGGCAAAAATGATGCAATACAGCATCATCCTGTGTCTTTTGGACGCCTGGAGTACACTCGATCCACCTCCATCGATGAAAGGGATGCCATGAGTAGCAGAATCGAACGCGACAGTTTCGGCCCGATCGACGTACCCGCCGACCGGCTTTGGGGAGCGCAAACGCAGCGCTCGCTTGAGCACTTCCATATCTCCACGGAAAAGATGCCGCCCGAACTGATCGCCGCCCTGGCCACCGTCAAGCGCGCGGCCGCCCACGTCAACCTGGACCTGGGATTACTGGATGGCAAGAAAGCCATCGCCATCACGCAAGCAGCCGACGAAGTACTGGCAGGCAAGCATGACGCTGAATTTCCACTGGCCGTCTGGCAAACGGGCTCTGGCACGCAAAGCAATATGAACATGAACGAAGTGCTGGCCAACCGCGGTTCCGAGCTGATCGGCGGCTTGCGGGGAGAAGAACGCTTGCTGCATCCTAACGACGACGTCAACCTGGGCCAGTCCTCGAATGACATTTTCCCTACAGCCATCCATGTGGCGGCCGCCCTGGCCGTCGCCAATACAGTCTTGCCGCCGCTGCGCCAGCTGCGCGCCACGCTCGACGCAAAAGCCACGGAGTTTGCCGACATCGTCAAGATCGGCCGCACCCATTTACAGGATGCGACGCCGCTGACCCTGGGCCAGGAATTTTCCGGCTATGTGGCGCAGCTGGACTTTGCCGAGCACATCATCGCGGCATCGTTGCCGCCGCTGCTGCAACTGGCCGCCGGCGGCACGGCCGTGGGCACGGGCTTGAATACCCACCTGGAATTTGCGGACCGCATCGCCGCGGAACTGGCGCGCCTGACGGGCCAGCCGTTCGAGACAGCCAGCAACAAGTTTGCTGCCCTGGCCGCCCATGATGCACTGGTGGCTGCCCATGGCGCGCTGAAAACCCTGGCCACGGCCCTGATGAAGATCGCCAACGACGTGCGCTGGATGGCCTCCGGCCCCCGTTCCGGCCTCGGTGAAATCACCATCCCCGAAAACGAGCCGGGCAGCTCCATCATGCCGGGCAAGGTCAATCCTACCCAGTGCGAAGCACTGACCATGCTGTGCTGCCAGGTGTTTGGCAACGATGTCGCCATCACGGTGGGCGGCGCCTCGGGCAATTTCGAACTGAACGTCTTCAAGCCCCTGATCGCGCACAACTTCCTGCAAAGCGCGCGCCTGCTGGGCGACGGCATGCGCAGCTTCGACGAGCATTGCGCACACGGCATCGCGCCGAACCGTGGTCGCATCGCCGAACTGATGGAGCGCTCCCTGATGCTGGTCACGGCGCTGGCGCCCCACATCGGCTACGACAAGGCGGCGCAAATTGCAAAGCAGGCCCAGCACGAAGGCTCGACCCTGAAGGAAGCGGCACTGGCCCTGGGCTTTGTGACGGAAGAGCAATTCAGTGCATGGATCGTGCCATTGGAGATGACGCGACCCAACAAAAGTTAAAGCTCAGCCTGCATTATCCCTGGCTTCATGTAAACTATGACCTTAGTTGATGCCGTCACCAAGTGTTTAAAACACATCATTGCAATAAGGGATACAATGCAAAAAGTAAGCTTTGATTTAACATCCGAGTTCGTCGAGCTGAACCAGCTGTTGAAGCTGGTGGGCTTGTGCGACAGTGGTGGCGCTGGCAAGGTCATGGTCGATAGCGGCGTGGTGAAGGTCGATGGCAAGAAGGAATTGCGCAAGACTGCCAAGATCCGCGCCGGTCAGGTCGTCAGCGTGGGCGATATCCGTATCACGGTCGTCGCTCCTGTCTGACGCCGGCATGGGGCGCGAAAGCAGCCCCATGCGTCCAGCCAGCATGCCTGCCAGCCCGGCTGCCCGGATCAAGCTGCAACATGTCGTTATTGTCATATAAATATCGATTGCAGAAGGGAAGCGCCATGGACCATCCCGAACAAGGTACGCGCAGCCAGGAACGCCTGATCGGCGACTTGCGCCAGGTGATAGAAAACGCGGAAGAATTACTGCGTAACACAGACAAATACACTAGCAGCCTGTACCAGAGCGCGCGCGCCAGGCTGGAACTGGCCCTCGTCGCGGCCATTGCCGAACTCGCCCGCTTCGAAGAAGAGCAAGTGACGCGCATGATGGACGCCACCCTGGCCGCAAATGCCCTGTACCGCGATCAGACGGGCGAAGCGCGCGTGCTGCGGGCCTTCGAGTAGGCCATTACGCTGCAAGCACCGCATGCGCCAGCCACTGGCGCAAGTGTGCCGCCAGGTCAAATGCCGGGTCCTGCTCGAATGCCACGTCGAGCGCGGCGCCAAACGTTTTTCCTTGCTGCAAGGCCAGCAAGGCCGCGTGCGCGGCCGCATCCACTACCTGCACCTGCGGCTTCCAGCGCGGCCGACATACCAGCACCCAGCTCGCCACCTGCATATCCTGCGGAAACATCCCCTGCCCCTCACCCTCCTGATGCGCCTGCCACAAGGCCGCCACTTGCCAGTTCGATGCCAGCAAGGCGCAAGCGGGATGCAAGGTAAAACGGCGCACTTCCAGCTGATCAGGATGCAAGGCGGCCAGCGACTTGGGCGCCAGCGCCTGCGCATCGGCCGCGTAATGGGCAAGGTGCACGGCCCATTCAAGGCGCGCCATGTCCGGCAAATAGGGGAATGCGGCCACAGGCGGGAAAGCAGCGAGAAAATCGGCGAAACGGGCGCCAAACTGGTTCAAATCCGCGCTATCGGATGGCATCTTCCGGCCATACGCGCGCGCCAGGCCAGCAAAGAAATCCTCGCCTACCAGCGCCAGCACGACAGGATATGCCTGACCCAGGGTGCGGCGCCAGGTGGCGCTCACATTGCCACGATACAGTGCAAAGCGCTCCTGCACCGCCGTCCCCGCGAAGGATGGCAGGGCCGCCACGGGATCAAACAGGGCCGTGGCAAAAGCTTGCTGCTGCTGCGCCAGTGTTTCGGCGGGAGCGGCAGTGGCGGCCGGCGGCGCCGCCGCTCCCTGCCATGGCGCCTGTGGTGCATGACGCGCCAGCATGGCCTGCGCCTTGTCCGCCTCACCCAACAGGATATCCAGCGGCGGCAAATGCGTATCCCATTCGACCAGGGTGGGCACGGCGCCAAAGCGCAGCAGCGCGGCCGCATACAAGTCCCAGACGGGATCGGCGACGGCGGCGCCATGGTGGTCGATCACGGCCTGCGGCGTCAGCAGATGGCCGCCCAGGTGCAGTTCGCCCACGCTGCCCGGCGCGATGGCTTGCATGGCTAGCAGGGCATCTTCGCCGTGGTTGCACTGGTTGACATACAGGTTATTGATATCGAGCAGCAGTCCACAGCCGCTGCGACGCGCCAGCTCCGCCAGGAATTGCGCCTCGCTCATGGCATCGTCGGCAAAACGCAGGTAAGTGGATACATTCTCCAGCAAGATCGGCCTTTTCAGCACATCTTGCACCCGCCCCACTCTTGCGCACAACAAATCCAGGGCGGCGCCATTCAAGGCCAGCGGCAACAGATCATTGAGTTGCTGCTGCGCCACGGCGCCCCAGCACAGGTGTTCCGACACGAGGGCCGGCTCGACGCGCTCCACCACGCCGCGCACGCGCTGCAAATGGGCCTCGGAAAAGCCCCGCGCGGAACCCAGGCCAAGGCCCACGCCATGCAGGCTGAGCGGGTAATCGTGGCGCAGGGCACACAACACATGACTATCCCAGCCCGACGGCTGCAGATAATTTTCGGTATGCACTTCCAGCCAGCCCACGCGAGGCCGGCGCGCCAGGAAGTCGCGGTAGTGCGCGGCGCGCAAGCCGACGCCGGCGCCGGCAAGCGCGGGAACTGGCGGCATGGGCAGGCTGCGGACGCTTACGGTTGGGTGGCTGGCTTGGCGGCCTTGCCGGCCTTGATGGGCTTGACGGAGCCGCCCGCCTGTTCGCACGTGCCCTTGGCAACATAGGTCCATTCCGTAGGCAAGTTGTCTGCCTCCGCCTGGCCCGCGCAGGAATGCGCGCCGTCGGACGAGGCGCAATCGTTCTGCCCTGCCTTGGCGACGCCGTAGCATTTTTCCTTGTCGCCAGGGGCGGGGCCATCGTGCGCGGCAGCATGGACGGTGGTGCCGGCACAGAGGCCCGCGAGGGCGGCGGCGATGAGAGCTTGACGTTTGTTCATGGATAATCCTCTTGCATGGGTCAAAGTAATCGGTAAGTCACCAGTACATCAGCGGCAAATCATGGCACGCCGCAGACTGCACGATGGACAACGCGCGCTAATGCACATCATTTTACTGAATCGGCCGCGCCATGGCGAACCATGATCAATGAGTTCATTTGACAGGTGCGGGAAAGATGGCGGAAGGAAGGCAGGAAGGCACGCAAGAAGGCAAACAAAAATGCCCACGCGCCGCCGTCGGCGACGGTGGTGTGGGCATGGTAATGGCGAGCGCCGGACTGGCGCCGCGGGACTGCGCTCAGGCTGTCGTGTTGATGCGGTTACCGAGGTGAGCCGGCAGGCTAGGCGCGGCCTGTATCGGTGGCAGGGCTGCCAGCAAGGCTGTGGCAGTCGAGCTTTGGATATCCTGGGCTTTTTTCAGGACAGTCAAGCCGACGGCTTGCCGCGTGCCTGTCTCCGCCATCGTAGTTGATAGTTGAGCAATGCTTCCGACGTCCATACGTTTCTCCAATGAGGTTCTACCCTTGTTAACGGATGCTGCCGGCAAACCTTTAGCTTATTTTTCCAGCCTGTGCAGCAACCATGCCAGCACGTGCTCGCGTACATTCAAGTCCAGCCATTGCACGCCCTCGCGCAGGTCGGCCGGCGCCGGGCTGTCGGAGGCGACGGCGATCACATGCGGATCATGCGGATACAGGGGCGCCTGCCCCACTTCCGGGCGGAACACTTCCAGCTTGGGGATGGGGTCCGTCTTGAAACCCTCCACCAGGGTCAGGTCCGCCGGCCCCATGCGGCCCAATTGCTGCGCCAGGCTAGGCTCGGGCGCGCCGCGCAGCTCATGCACGATGGCAAAACGATACGGCGACGCCACCAGCACTTCGGCCGCACCGGCCAGGCGCAAGCGGGCGCTGTCTTTTTGCGGCGGCTCCAGCGCCAGGTCATGGTGGCTGTGCTTGACCAGGTTGACGCGCAAGCCCCGCGCCGCCAGTTCCTTCACCACAAATTCCAGCAGGGTCGTCTTGCCGCTCCCGGAACGGCCGATCACCCCCAGTACCGGGTGGGTGGGCATCGCATCGTGCATGGTCACTCCTTGATTGAGAAGGAATGATTATACGCAGCCCCACCGGCGCCAGCGCCTGTCGCGAGCGCGTGCGGATTTTCCGCCACTCCCGGCATTAGCGGGAGCCAGCTTGCCACCCTACCGCCAGCACCGGCCCGCCGGCCGGGGCGCTGTCTTGCCATGCGCCAACTGCGCATTCCTGGCCGGGCGCGCCACATGCCGCTGTGCGGCGATCACACCCGCTTCGGCCTCCGATTGCACGGGCGCGGGGGCAACGGCAGCCAGCTCGCCCGCCAGCGCCAGCGGGGCGAAGTCCTGCGCCAGGAAATCATTGCACGGGCAAATTGTCCCCATTGCAGTAACCGAGCACCATATCGATGTCGGAATCCCCCGGATGCGTTTGCCCATAGTCGCCGATGAAGCCGCCGTTATTGTTTTGCAATTGCTGCGCCAGCGACAGGCCCGTATGCGACGGGTCTTGCTGCGGAGCGAAGGCCGTGCGCCGCACATGGTGCACGGGGTAAGCCACGCCCGCATGCACATTGGCATGGCTGGCCCGGCGCGCCCGCCTTCCAGGCTCAGGTAGCCGAGGATGTGGTCGAACGAGCGGTTTCCATCATCAGCACGACGATCTGATCGATACGCGCCATCTTTCCCAAGCCAGTCGCATCAAGAACACTCTCACCAGCAGTGGTGGCAGCAATCATTGCAGCTCCCCGACCGCGCACACGGTCGCAGCGACCCTGGTTCGAGCAGGCCAAGCCAGTTTGGTTCAGTCATGGCGGCCCGGCCCTGATGCGCAACAAGTCAATACGGCACGCGGTAGCGGTAGCCCTTGAAACTGAAGATGGCAGCCTTCGGCTGTAATTTCTCCAACACCAGGCCCGGCGCCAGCTCCTCGCCCTCGTGGCGCAGGACCTTGTCAATCAGCAACAGACGGTCAGCCGGATTCTTTGAATAGATATAGCCGCCGATGACGATGGCGGGGATTTGCCGCTGTATCGGCTCGGGCAGGTCGCGCATGCCAGCCACCGTTTCCTCTACGGCGGGCGTGGGCGGCGCCGCAGGCGCGGGGGCCGCAACGGGCGGCGGCACAGTTTGACCGGGCATCTCCTGCTTCGGTTCCGCCACAGGCCTGGCATGGTGCACGGGTGCGGCGATGGCCGCTGGCGGCACGGAGGCCACCACAGGCGCGGGCGCAGGAGCCGCTGGCAAGGCAGCCACGGGCGCGGGCACAGCCTGGGCCAGCACGGCAGGGACGACAGGCGCAGCCGCGCCCGCCCGCCAAGGCTGCCACAGCAGCAACGCGGCAGCCACGGCAACGCCCACGCCGCCCAGCGCCAGCCAGACGGGTGCGCGCCGCGCAGCAGAGGACGCGGCGGCATCGTGCAGCTGCACTTGCGGTGCGTGAATCGAGGGCAACTCGCCCAGTTGGCGCTCGGCCTGCGATTTTTTCAGTGCTTCTAGTATGTAAGACATCTTATTTCCCCGCCACCATCGCCGTCGCAGCGGGTGCTGCCACGGCAGAAGCTGCGCTGCTCAGGCGCGGCTCCGCATTGTCACCCAGTTGCATCAGGCGTATATACGTTTTCGGACCCGCCAGGCCATCGGCCCGCAGGTTCTGGCTCTGCTGGAAAGCACGCAGCTGGCCTTGCATTTCGGCATCGAGCGGCAGGTTGGCGGCCGGTGCCGGCAAACCCCGCTGTTGCGCCAGGCGCTGCGCCAGCCAGTCCACGTCGGCGCCACGCCCCCCCAGCGGCACTTCGTCGCGCCAATTGCGTGGGGCGCGCCAGAAGGTAGTGAAACTGCCATCGCTGCGCTGCGCCAGCTGGGCCAGGGGCAGGCCTTGCTGTTTGCCATCGAGCATCAGCGTGGCGGTCTCGCCCTGCAGCCGGGTCAGCAGCGCCAGCTTTTCAACTCCTTGCCCATCGCGCAAGGCCAGCATGGCTGGACGGTCCAGCACACGCAGTTCGGCGATGCCGCCCCGGCTGTGCAGGCAGCGCAGTCCGGCGCGCGCACCCGCCTGGCAAGCATCGCCGGCCGGCAACTGCTCGCCCCACAGGGCGGCCAGCTGGCGCAGCACGGCGTTACGGTCTGGCACGCTGGCCGGCGCGGGCGCGGATGCGGCGACAGCCGCCACGGCGGATGCGGCCGGCTGCGAGGCGGCCACGGCAGATACAGCGGGCACAGAGGAAGGGCGCGGCATGAACTGCCAGGCCAGCGCGGCCGTCACCACGGCGCCGGCCAGCACGCCGCCAGCCACATGTGGCCAGCGCAAGCCCCGTCCGGCCGCCGGCCTACCCTCTTCCGCAAACACTTCCTCGGCGGCACGGCGCAATATCTGGCGCGTCACCTGCGGCTGGTTTTCCACGTAGGCGCCCAGCAGCGCGCGGTCGCACAGCAGGTTGATGCGGCGCGGCACGCCGTGGCTCATGGCATGGATCTGCGCCATCAAACGTGGGGCGAACGGCGTCTGCGCCGTGCTGCCGGCCACGGCCAGGCGGTGGCGGATATAGCTGGCCGTTTCCTCGGCTGTCAGCGAACCCAGGTGATAACGGGCAATGACGCGCTGCGCCAGCTGTTCCAGCTCGGGACGGGCCAGCATGACGCGCAATTCCGGCTGGCCGATGAGTATGATCTGCAGCAGCTTGCGCTCGCTCGTCTCCAGGTTCGTCAGCAAACGCAATTGTTCGAGCACGGCGGCGGAGAGGTTTTGCGCTTCGTCGATGATCAGCACATTGTTCTTGCCCTGCGCATGGCTGGCCAGCAGGTGCGCATTGATGGCGTCGACATAGCCTTTCACGCTGGCCACACCGGGCGCCAAGGCGATGCGGAATTCCTCGCAGATCGACAGCAGCAATTCTTCGACGGACAGTTTCGGATTGAAAATGTAGGCGAGCTGGCAATTTTCCGGAATCTGCTCCATGAAACAACGGCACACGGTAGTCTTGCCGGCGCCGATTTCTCCCGTCAGCAGCACGAAGCCGCCGCCGCTGCCCACGCCATACAGCAGGTGCGCCAGTGCTTCGCGGTGACGTTCGCTCATGAACAGGTAGCGGGGATCGGGGGCGATCGAGAACGGCGATTGCTTGAGCTGGAAATAATGCGTGTACATGGAGACCCTGCGGATGAAACAATCAAAATGCGCGGCGGCAAGCCGGTACCCTCATCGGGTGCGGGCGGGCGGCAACGGTTTGTATTTGGCGCAATACACTTTCGCCTTGCTACGGAAGTAGACGATTTTACTGCCGGGCACAGAACCACGGACAGGAAAGGCGGAATTGTCGAGTTTATTGAAACGCAGGCCAGAGGCGCTGCGGATGGCCGGCTCCAGCTTTTCCGGCGTCGAATCGGCCACCACGCCCATGAAGACAAGGGGGCTGGTGTCGTCGCTGACGATCACGTCGGTAATGTTCGCGCCCCACAGGGTGGCGTCCGTGCGGAACCAGTAGGCGCCGCCTTCATGCTTGTAGGCAGGACCGAAAGCCGTCAGCAAATAGGCATAGAAGGCCTTGTTGTCGATCTGGTCGATGCACAGCACGGCATTGCCCACCACTTGCCCGAAGGTGGACGGCGGCGCCTTTTGCTGCGCCAGCACGCCGGACACGGGAACACCGAAGGCCAGCAGGGCGAACGCCGCCAGCACGGCCGGCGCACGCCACGGGCGCGTCAATGAACGGCGCACGCGCATGATCAGCGCTTGCGCTCTTCTTTCTTGACCTTCTTGGCTTCCTTCTTTTCCTTCATGCTCTTGGCCGGTTCCTTCTTGGCTTCTTTCTTGCTGTCCTGTGCCTTGCTCATCATCTACTCCATACTTGGGCGGAAATGCCTGGGCCATTATGACACTCCCCCATGAAAATGCCACCCGAAAAGCAAAACGGCCGCACAAGGCGGCCGTTCCAGTCACGCGCGCATCTCAGCCTAGTGCAGGCACAGGCGGCGGCGCGTCTTCTCGATCAACGCCGCATCGTAGGGATACAGGTTCTCGATAAAGAACAATTCCGTTTCCGCCTCGTCTTCCAGGCACATTTCGATCATGACCGGGCCATCGCTTTCGCGGCCCAGGAAATCCTTCGGCCAGCGGTTCTTGCGGTGCGTGCGCATCATTTCCATGCCCAGCGCGGCCAGCGGCGCCGACACGCCGGCGGCAAGCGCCTCTTGCTGCCAGTCGTCCCAGTACTCGCTCTTTGCTGCCTTGTCGTTCATCATGCTCTTCCAACTCAGGTGTAAAAGGCGGACTTTACTCTTCATGGCGCGCCTTGCCAAGCATGCATACAAGCAATAGCGCAACACCAGACATAGACCACTCGGTAAAAATTGGCATTGAACAAGGCCAATTTCAATACCATTCACGATACATAAAAAACCCTTTACTAACAGTAACTTGCAACCTCCTCGTCGGGTACGGTGCGGCATCGCGCAAGGCATTTATTAATACCACTTAAATACCTGTTGACAAGCCATCGAGGCGACAATATAGTGCCTTCAGCTTTTTCTCCGCCCGACAAATAAAAAAACGAGACAGGCGCAATCAACCACATGCGGGGCTGCACAACATGATCGAATACATAATCGGCGTCGACGGCGGGGGCAGCGGCACCCGCGTACGCCTGGCGCGCCTTGATAACCAGGAACTGGCACAGGGACAAAGCGGCCCATCCGGCCTGGGACTGGGCATCGAACGGGCCTGGACGTCCGTGGCGCATGCCGTCACGCTGGCCTTCCGCGCCGCCGGCCTGGAACAGCCGTCCCTGCAGCGCATGGCTATCGGCCTCGGCCTGGCCGGCGTGCACAACAAACAGTGGGCTGCCAGCTTTGTCGAACACAATCCCGGCTATGCCGCCGTCGCACTGGAATCGGATGCCCTGACCACCCTGCTGGGCGCCCACGCGGGCCAGCCGGGCGTCATCGTTGCCATCGGCACCGGCAGCGTGGGCGAAGTGCTGCACGCCGATGGCAGCCGTCACGAAGTGGGCGGCTGGGGTTTTCCTTCCGGCGACGAAGCAGGTGGCGCCTGGATCGGCATGCGCGCCGTCAACCACGCGCAGCAGGTGGTCGATGGGCGCGTACCCGGCAGCACCTTCGCCACGGCCATCATCGACGCCTGCGGCGGCCAGCGCGACGCCATGCAGGTGTGGCTGGCCGCCGCCAGCCAGACCACTTTCGCGCAACTGGCGCGGCTGGTACTCGAACACGCGGCCAGCAATGCCGTGGCACATGGCATCCTGAACGAAGCGGGCCGGCAGATCGCCCTCATCGCCAGGGCGCTGGACCCGGCCGGCACCTTGCCCGTGGCCCTGTGCGGCGGCCTGGCGGCGCCCTTGTCAAGCTACCTGCCGGCGGCACTGTTGCAACTGGTCGTGCCGGCACAGGGCGACTCGGCCGCAGGCGGCCTGCGCCTGATACGCAAGCACTTGCAGGAGCAATGACCATGCTGGCCAAACTGTCCGCCTTCAAACCCAATCCCGCCAGCGACACGCCGCTCTACATGCAGCTGGCGAACATGCTGTCGGACGGTATCGCCAGCGGCGACTGGCGCGCCAACCAGGCCTTGCCCTCGGAGCGCGTGCTGTCGGAGATCCTGGAAATCTCGCGCGTGACGGCGCGCAAGGCCATCGACATGCTGTGCGACCGGGGCATGCTGACGCGCAAGCGCGGCTCGGGCACCTACATCACGCCCAAGCTGGAACAGCCGCTGTCGCGCCTGACGAGCTTTTCGGAAGAATTGCGCCAGCGGGGCTTTACGGCCGGTTCGCGCTGGCTGCAGCGCGATATCGGCGCGGCCGCGCCGCTGGAACTGCTGTCGCTGGGCCTTTCGCCGCACATGCCGGTGGCGCGTTTGCGCCGCCTGCGCACGGCCGATGAAGTGGTGATGGCGATCGAAACGACCACCATCCCCGCGCTGTACATGCCGGACCCGCAACAGGTGACCGATTCGCTTTACGGCTACCTGGAGTCGCGCGGCACCATCCCGATGCGCGCGCTGCAGCATATCCGCGCCGTCAACGCCACGGCGGAACAGGCCAAGCTGGCCAATATCAAGACGGGTGAAGCCATGCTGCACATCACCCGTGTCAGTTATCTCGACAACGGCGCAGCGGTGGAACTGACCCACTCGTATTGCCGCAGTGATTATTATGAATTCGTAGCGGAGTCGCGCAGATGAGCAGCACTATCAAAGGCAATATCCTTACCCCCGGCGGCTGGATCCACGGCGCCATCGCCTTCGGCGAGCGCGTCGACAGCATCACGGGCGATTCCCTCCACCCGTCGAGCAATAGCGACGATTACATCCTGCCCGGCTTCATCGACCTGCATGTGCATGGCGGCGCCGGCAAAGACATCATGGAAGGCGGCGAAGCCGTCTACACCATCGCCGCCATCCATGCGCGCCACGGCACCACCAGCCTGCTGGCCACCACCATGACGGCGCCACCGGAAGATATCGACATGGCCTTGACGGCCATCGGCATCGCAGCCAACAACCGCCGCCCGAACACGGCGCGCGTGCTGGGCGCCCACCTGGAGGGCCCATACATCAATTCGGGCAAGCTCGGGGCGCAGCCCAACTACGCGCGCGCCGCCACGCTGGCCGAAATCGAACGCCTGCAAACCCTGGCCAAACTGCGCGTCATCACCGTGGCGCCGGAAATCGCCGGTCACCTGGACCTGGTGCGCGCCCTGGCTGACGCCGGCGTGCGCGTGCAGATCGGCCACACGCTCGGTTCCTATGAAGATGGCGTGGCAGCGCTGGAGCATGGCGCCATGGGCTTCACGCACCTGTTCAACGCCATGAGCGGCCTGCATCACCGCGAGCCGGGCATGGTCGGCGCCGCACTGGCGCACGCCGAATACGCCGAACTGATCCCCGACCTGCTGCACGTGCATCCGGGCGCCATCAAGGTGGCCCTGCGCGCCATTCCGCGCCTGTACTGCGTCACCGATTCGACCGCCGCCACCGGCATGCCGGACGGCGAATATATGCTGGGCCGCCACGCCGTGCAGAAATGCATGGGCGGCGTGCGCCTGCCCGACGGCACCCTGGCGGGCAGCACCCTGACCCTGGACCAGGCGCTGCGCAATCTGGTGGGACTGGGACTGGACCTGGCCGACGCGTCCAAGCGCGTGTCGACCAACGCCGCCGATTACCTGGGCCTGGAAGAACGCGGCCGGCTGGCCCCCGGCACTTACGCCGATCTGGTGGTACTCGATCGCGATCTCAAACTCAAAGCTGTGTATATAGAAGGAGAAATCTGTGACCTCAATGATGCTTAAAGAAGCCATTTCCGCCGCCGAATGCGTCGCCCTGCAACTGGACAGCGACACGGAACGCTACGCGGAACTGGGCCGCAAATTGAGGAGCACCTCGTTCTCGACCGCGCTGACCATCGCGCGCGGCAGCTCGGACCACGCCTGCAACTACGTCGCCTACCTGATCATGGCACGCCTGGGCCGTGTCGTCGCGTCGCTGCCGATGTCGCTGGTGACCCTGAACAAGTCGCCGCTGGTGACGCGGGATACCTTGGCCATTTCGATCTCGCAATCGGGCCAGAGTCCCGACGTGGTCGAGCCGATCCGCTACTTCCGCGACGGCGGCGCCACCACCGTGGCCCTCGTCAACGATATCGAGTCGCCGCTGGCGCACGCCGCCGAGTGGGCCATGCCCCTGCGCGCGGGCAAGGAACAAAGCGTCGCCGCGACGAAAAGCTTCATCACCAGCCTGGTCGCCGGCGCGCGCATGGTGGCACAGTGGCAGAACGACCCCGAGCTGCAGGCAGGCCTGGAAGCGCTGCCCGAAGCGCTGCTTGAAGCGACCCGCGTGGACTGGTCGCCCGCCATCGACGTGCTGGCCCCGGCCCGCAACATCATGGTCGTGGGGCGCGGCATCAGCTTCCCCGTGGCGCTGGAAGCAGCACTGAAATTCAAGGAAACATCGGCCCTGCAGGCGGAAGCCTTCAGCGGCGCAGAAATCAAGCATGGCCCGATGGCCCTGATCGAAGACGGCTACCCACTGCTGATTTTTGCCACCCGCGGCCCGACCCAGGCCGGCCTGCTGCAGTTGGCCACGGAAATGCGCGGCCGCGGCGCCAAGGTCTTGCTGGCGGCCCCCGCCGACGTGGCCGAACGCGACCTGACCCTGCCCGTGGCCGCCACGCCGGATCTCGATCCGATCGTCGCCATCCAGTCCTTCTACGTGATGGCGGCCAAGTTGTCGGCGGCGCGCGGCATGGACCCGGATGCGCCGCGCCACCTGAGCAAGGTCACCAAGACCAACTAAGCAGTATGTAAGCAGTATCCGGCAGCTGCGCCCCCGGCACGGGGCGCGACTGCCGGCAGCAGTACCCGAATATAAGAGACGGCAAGGGCATGTACCCGCGCCGCGGACTCATGGACATTGGAGCGCCACGCTCCAGGATAAAAATGACGATCAAGAGACTGTTGGCAGTGTTTGCCTGCGCGGGCCTGCTCGCGCCACAGGCATGGGCTGCCGAGAAAATCGAATTCTGGACCTTCAGCATGAAGCCCAAGTTCACGCCGTATTTCAATGCGGTGGTGGCGCGCTATGAGGCGCAGAATCCCGATGTCAAGATCGAATGGATCGACTTCCCGTGGGACGTCATCCAGACCAAGCTGGTCACGCGCATCGTGGCCGGCACGCCGCCCGCGCTGGTCAGCCTGAACGTGCCCTGGGCCGATGAATATGCGCGCGACGGCTTGCTCACGCCCGTCGATGGCCTGATCGCGGAGGCGCGCGCCAGCTACATTCCCAGCGCCCTGGACGACTTGCGCTTCAAGGGCCGCACTTACGGCTTCCCCATGTACAGCAATGTCGCGGTGATCGCCTTCAATACCGCCATTTTCAAGCAAGCGGGCCTCACGCGCGGCCCCGCCAGCCTCGACGAACAGCTGGCGTTCGCGCGCCAGATCGCGCAACGCACGGGCAAGGCCGGCATCGCCCCCGCCCTGTCGAAGATCGACGGCTTGTTCATGCAGCAGGGCCTGGCCGTCATTACCGACAACCGCGCCGTCTTCAATTCGCCGCAGCACGTGGCGCTGGTGCAGAAACTGGCCGACACGTACAAAGTCGGCGGCCTGCTGAAAGAGAGCCTGTTCGCCGAAGATAACTTCCCGGCCGTGATCGACGCCTACAAGGGCGGCCGCCTGGGCATGCTGCTGGCGCCGCCGACGGCCATGCAGCGCATCCGCGGCGATGCGAAAGACATCTACGCCATCACCGACGTGGCGCCAGCGCCGCTGGGCCCCACCGGCATTGCCGACGGCGGCTGGCTGGTGCACTTCGCGATTCCGAAAGGCGTACCGGCGCGCCTGCTGCCCTCGGTGGGCAAGTTCGCCCGCTTCCTGACGAACGACGACAACCAGCTGGCCTTCGCGCGCCAGGCCAGCGTCTTCCCCACCACCGTCAAGGCGGCGGCCGACCCGTTTTTCCTCGCCACGCCGAAAAACGCAGGCGCCGCCGAGAAGGCGGTGACCGCTGGCGCCCTGTCGATGGGCCACTCGCGCACCCTGTACGTGGCCGGCATCGACGACTACGACGAACTGCGCCGCTCGCTGGTGAAAGCCGTCGAGGCGGGCGTGACGGGCAAGCAGGATGTCAAGCAGGCGCTGGACCAGGCCGTCGCCATCTGGAACCGCAAGCTGGCCACCCTGCCGCGCCACTGAGGACACCATGAAACTCGCCCATCGCCACACCCTGCAAGCCTGGCTATTCCTCGCCCCGGCACTGCTGCTGCTGGCCGCCTTTTCCTTCTGGCCCGTCGGCTACGGCTCCGTGCTGGCGTTCACCGATTACAGCCTGATACGCGAAACGCGCTTCGTCGGCCTCGATAACTTCCGCTACATCTTCAACAACGAGATGTTCGTCTCTGGCCTGAAAAACTCGCTGCTGTTCCTGCTGATGGTGCCCTTCGTGCAGGTAGGCGCCATCGTGCTGGCCGTGCTGGTGAACAACCGCCTGCCCGGCATCCGTTTGTTCCGCGCCGCCTTCTACGTGCCCGTGGTGACCACCGTTTCCGTGGTCGGCATCATGTGGGGCTTCATGTTCCACGAACAGGGCGCGCTCAATTACGTGATGATGACCCTGAAACTCGTGAACGCCCCCGTGGGCTGGCTGACGAACGACAGCCTGGCCCTGTTTGCCGTCATGTTCGTGACCCTGTGGCGCGGCCTGGGCTGGTACATGGTGATGTACCTGGCGGCGCTGCAAGCTATCCCGTCGGACATGCAGGAAGCGGCCATGCTCGATGGCGCGAACCGCTGGCAGCGCTTCTGGAAGATCACCGTACCGATGCTGCGCCCGACCATCATGCTGTGCTCCATCCTGTCCGTGCTGGCGGCCCTGAAAGCCTACCAGGAAGTCGACGTGCTGACCCAGGGCGGGCCGATGAATTCCACCTTCACGGCGCTGTACTACGCCTACGACCAGGGCCTCAAACACTTGAAACTGCCGCGCGCACTGGCCGCCAGTTTCGTCGTCTCGCTGTTCTGCATAGCCATCGCCCTGCTTTGCCTGCGCTATTTGAAACCCAAGCACCGCTGACAGGCAATGACCATGACAACCCGTTCCCGCCCCCTGAAAACGCGCCTGCAAATGCTGGGCCACTATGCCGTGCTGTGCGCGATCGCCGTCGTCTGCGTCTTCCCGTTCTGGTGGACCCTGGTGACAGCCATATCCACGGAGGGCAATATCTTCGCCTTCCCGCCCACCTTCTGGCCAAAGGCGCCGTCCTTCGACAACTTCATCGAAGTGTTCCAGGCCATCCCCATCTGGTCGTTTTTCAAGAACTCGGTGCTGATCGCCGTATTCACCGTGTTCTGGAAACTGCTGCTGTGCTCTTTGGCCGCGTATCCGCTGGCGCGCCTGAAATTTCGTGGCCGCAAGCTGGTGTTCGGCCTGATCCTTGCCACCCTGGTGCTGCCGTCGGAAGTCAATTTCCTCGTCAACTTCATCACTATCACGCAAATGAGCCTGGTCGACACCTACACGGGCGTGATCCTGCCCAACGTGGTGACGGCCGTGGCCATTTTGCTGCTCAAGCAAGCGTTCGAGGAAGTGCCGCAAGACCTGATCGACGCGGCGCGGGTCGATGGCGCCAGC
Source organism: Janthinobacterium sp. 75 (assembly GCF_004365495.1). Classification (NCBI taxonomy): domain Bacteria; kingdom Pseudomonadati; phylum Pseudomonadota; class Betaproteobacteria; order Burkholderiales; family Oxalobacteraceae; genus Janthinobacterium; species Janthinobacterium sp. 75. Next base: position 261,340 of record NZ_SORD01000002.1, read on the forward strand.
GAGTGGGTGATCTTCAGCCGCATCATGCTGCCCCTGATTACGCCATGGCTGGCCACCGTGGGCATCCTGACGGCCGTCGAATCGTGGAATGAATATATCTGGCCCTCCATCGTCATGAGCAAGCCCGATGAGTTCCCCCTCTCGGTGGGCGTGCTGTATTTGCGCGGCACCTTCGGCAGCAGCACCCGCGTGATCGCCGCCGGCACCCTGATCACCATCGTGCCGACCCTGCTCGCCTTTCTGTTTACCCAGCGCTTCTTCATGCGCGGCATGGACGGCGCGGTCAAATGAGCGCCACCATCGCCACCGACCTGCGCCGCCTCGCCGGGCAGCTGCTGATGACGGGCATGCCCGGTACCGAACTCGATGCGGCCGGCGCGCAATGGCTGCAGGCCAACGGCGTGCGCGCCGTGTGCCTGCGCGCGGCCAATCTGCGCGATGCGGCGCAGCTGGCCCGCTTGAGCACGGACTTGCGGCGCGCCCTGGGTCCGCAGGCGCTGATCGCCATCGACCCGGCCGGCATCCCCCCGGCATACCCGGCCTGGCTGCCGCAGCCACCGGGCGCCATGGACCTGTGCGCCCATGGTGACGCGGAGCTGGCCAACGGCACGGGCGCGGCGACGGCGCGCGGCTTGCGCGCCCTGGGTATCAACTGGCTGCTGGCCCCCCTGATCAATCTTGTCACCGGCGCCGGACAGGCGCCTGGCGCGGCGCAGGCCTTTGGGGGCGATCCGGAACAAGCCGCCGCCATGGCGCAAGCCTGGACGGCGGGCTGCCAGGCCGAGGGCGTGGCGTGCTGCGCGCGGCTGTACCTGCCGCAGCACGGCGCCGGCGGCCAGCTCCCCAGCGTCGGCAAGACCCGCTCTCAACTGGAAGAACACGATTTCGTGCCGTTTCGCCAGGCCGCCACGCAGACGGCCTCGATGATGAGCGCGCACGTGGTGTATCCGGCCCTCGACGCACACCAGCCCGCCAGCCTGTCGCACGCGGTGATGCATGGCTTGCTGCGCCAGCAGTGGGGCTACGGCGGCGTGCTGCTCACGCCCGGCATCGACGCGCAGGGCGGGCATGTCGGCGCGCGCGCCCTGGCCGCCGGCGCCGACATGGCCCTGCTGGCCGATGCCACGCAGCTGCCGGCCGCACTGGACGACGTCAGCGCCGCGCTGGCGTCGGGCGCCTTGCCGCTGCAGGCCGTGGGAACCCGGCTGCAGCGCCTGGCGGCCATGGCCGCACGCTACCCGGCCGGCGCCGGCGTGTACGCGCAGGAGGCGGCTGACCGCATCATCATGGCAGAGGCCAGGCGGCGCTGCCAGTGACCGCCGCCTTCGCACCGAACGCAATACCCGACTTTCAAGACGACCCGAGGAAGCATCCATGAACGAGAAAAGCATCAGCAGCAACAGTAGCAAGGGCGGCGTCCGCAGCCCGATTTCCTGGGTGCCCACCTTGTACTTCGCCCAGGGCTTGCCGTTCTACGCCGTGGCCCTGGTGGCCGGCCTGATGTTCAAGAGCATGGGCGTGCCGAACGACCAGATCGCCCGCTGGACGGGCCTGATCGGTTTTGCCTGGGTCTTCAAGTCGCTGTGGAGCCCTTTCCTGGAGCTGGCATCGAGCAAGAAGACGATGGTGGTGCTGTTCCAGTTTCTTGGCGGCCTGAGCCTGGGCCTGATCGCACTGGCGCTGCAAACGCCGCTGTGGTTTGCCGCCTGCATCGCCGTGCTGTTCGTCGCCGCGCTGGCGTCGTCCACGCACGACATCGTCTGCGACGGCCTGTATATCGCCAGCCTGTCGGACAAGCAGCAGGCGGCCTACGCGGGCTGGCAAGGCGCCTTCTTCAACGCCGGCAAATTCATCTCGCTGGGCGGCCTGGTGATCCTGGCCGGCTACCTGGAGAAAAAAATCGGCATCAAGCCCGCCTGGTCGGTCATCTTCCTGATCATCGGCGCCATGATGCTGTCGCTGGCCACGTATCACCTGTGGGCCCTGCCGCAGGTGCGCAACTCGGCCGTGGCCGACAAGAGCGTGGCCGGCATCAGCCGCACCTTGTGGGACGTGCTGGTGGACTTCCTGAAAAAGCCCGGCATCTGGGGCATGATCGCCTTCATTATCCTGTTTCGCGCCGGCGAGGCGCAAGTGCAGACCATCGGCCCTCTGTTCCTGCGCGAAGCGCGCGAGCTGGGCGGCCTGGGCCTGTCGACGACGGAAGTGGGCGCCGTATACGGCACGGCCGGCACCGTCGCCTTTTTGCTGGGCAGCATAGGCGGCGGCTACTTCACTTCGTGGCTGGGCCTGAAACGCGCCATGTTCTTCCTGATCCTGGCCATGAACTTGCCGAACCTGGTGTTCTATTACCTGAGCCACAGCATGCCCACCGACCTGACCCTGATCACGGCCGCGCTCAGCGTGGAAATGTTCGGCTATGGCTTCGGCTTCGTCGGCCTGATCCTGTTCATGATGCAGGTGGTTTCCGTCGGCAAATACCAGACGGCCCACTATGCGTTCGCCACAGGGGTGATGCAGCTGGGTTTCGTGCTGTTCAAGATGATCAGCGGCGACATCCAGACGGCGCTCGGCTACAAGACCTTTTTCCTGTGGGTGCTGGTGTCGGCCCTGCCCGTCCTGATCCTGTCGCGCTTCATGCGCATCGGCGCCAAGGCCGATGCCGGCAAACCCGACCTGAACAAGGCCGATTCCCCCCAGGCGCCAGCCAGCGCCAACTAGGACAGAACCACCACATGGCACATATCGTCTTAAAGAATATCGTCAAGCTGTACGACGACAAGCATCCCGTCATCCACGGTATCGACCTCGCTATCGGCGACGGCGAATTCATCGTCTTCGTGGGGCCTTCAGGTTGCGGCAAATCAACCCTGCTGCGCATGATCGCCGGGCTGGAAGACATCACGGACGGCGAGCTGCACATCGACGGCCGGCTGGCCAACGATATCGCGCCGGCCGAGCGGGGCCTGGCCATGGTCTTCCAGAGCTACGCCCTGTATCCGCACATGACGGTGTTCGAGAACATGGCTTTCGCCCTCTCCCTGGCCGGACATAAAAAGGCCGAGGTGCGCGCCGCCGTCGAGCGCGCGGCCGAGATCCTGCAGATCACGCCTTTGCTCAAGCGCAAACCGAAGGACTTGTCGGGCGGCCAGCGCCAGCGCGTGGCCATCGGCCGCGCCATCGTGCGCAAGCCCAAGGTATTCCTGTTCGACGAACCGCTGTCGAACCTCGACGCCTCGCTGCGCGTGCAGATGCGCGTGGAAATTTCACGCCTGCACCAGGAACTGAAGACCACCATGATCTACGTCACGCACGACCAGGTCGAGGCCATGACCTTGGGCGAGCGCATCGTGGTGTTCAACGGCGGACGCATCGAGCAGGTGGGAAGTCCGCACGAGCTGTACAACCATCCCGGCAACCTGTTCGTGGCCGGCTTCCTGGGCGCGCCGAAGATGAACTTTATCGCCTGCGAGGCCGTCGCGGCGAGCCCCGGCACGGTGGCCGTGCGCCTGCCTGGCGGCGCCGTGGTCGAGGTCGAGGCGCACGGCGACGCCGTGGCGCCGGGCCAGCAGCTGACCCTGGGCGTGCGCGCCGAGCATGTCAGCCTGCGCAAGCATGACGATGCGGACAGCCATGCGGGAAACAACGTGCTCGACGCGGCCGTCAGCCATGTCGAATACCTTGGCGACGTGGCCATCGTTTACGCCAGCATGCCGGGCGTGGCGGAGATGCTGGCCGTCAAGCTGCCGGCCGAGGATGGCTTGCGCCGGGCGGGCGACGCCATGCGCCTGCATCTGCCGCCGCAGCGCTGCCTGCTGTTCGATGCCGCAGGGCAAGCACTGGCGCGCACGTTTGCCGCACCCGCTTAGCCGTTTATGTGACAATAGCCGCTGTTTATCATGCTGCCGCCCTTGGACTTATACGGGCGGAATGGCAGAATGTGTGTTTTTTAAGATTCCCTGCCCCTTTGCGATGCCGCTGCGCGATGCTGCGGCAGCCAGTGCCGGTGCGTATTTTTGTTATTGATTGAAGGATTGACCATGTCCCAATTCCGTCTTGCCCGTCTCAGCCTGATCCTGGCCGCCATCGGCCTGAACGTCCTGCCAGCCCTGTCGCACGCGCAGGATGCCAAGCCAGCCGCTGCCGCCGGTGCACCCGCCGCCGCCCCGGCCGACACGGTGCGTCCTGAAGTGTTCAAACTGCTCGATCCAACCGCAGTGAAGACCTCGATGGACGCAAAAAACTACGCCGACGTGCAAAGCCGCATCGACCAGGTAGCGGCCATTCCCGCCCTGACGCCCTACGAATTGTTCGTACTGAACCGCCTGCGCGTAGCGCTGGCGTCGACCACCAACAATGCGGCTATGGCCATGACGGCGCTGGAAGCAGTGATCGAATCGGGCAAGCTGGACAAGAAAGCCCAGGGCGACTTCATCCAGGCACTGGCCAACTACCACTACAACGCCAAGGATTACCCGAACGCCATCAAATGGTTCACCCGTTACCAGACGGAAACAGGCGACGTGAGCAGCGTGCGTCCCTACATCATCCGCGCCTATTACTTCAGCAACGATTTCGCGCGCGCGAAACAGGAACTGATGGCCGACCTGACGGCCAAGCAGCAAGCAGGCAAGACGCCGACCCTCGAGGAACTGCAATTGCTGGCCAATACGGGCTCGAAGAGCAAGGATCCGGCCACCTACCTGGTCGCCATGGAAAACCTCGTGCGCTACTACCCGTCGGACGACTACTGGACCGACCTGCTGGGCCGTCTGCAGGGCAAGGCCGGCTATTCGGACCGCTTCGCGCTGGACGTGCTGCGCCTGCAATTCAAGGCCGTAGGCACCATGCCGCCACAGGATTACAGCGACATGGCTGAAATCGCCTTGCAGAACGCCTTCCCGACGGAAGCGAAAAAAGTCCTCGACGCGGGCTTTGCAAAGGGCGTGCTGGGCACGGGTGCGAATGCCGCCAAGCACAAGAAACTGCGCGACCAGGCCAACAAGGCGGCCGCCGACGATGCGAAAAGCATCGCCAGCGGCGAAGCTTCGGCCATGAAGAGCAAGGATGGCACGGGCTTGATCAACCTCGGCTACGCCTTCGTGACGATGGACCAGTTCGACAAAGGTATCGACCTGATCCAGAAGGGCATCGCCAAGGGCGGCCTGAAGCGTGCTGAAGACGCCAAACTGCGCCTAGGCTATTCCTACGCCATGGCCGGCAAGAAAGACGACGCCATCAAGGTCCTGGAAACGGTCAAGGGCAGCGACGGCGTGGGCGACCTGGCCCGCTACTGGATCCTGTGGCTGAACCGTCCTGCCACGGCAGCGGCGGCGCCGGCAGCAGCGGCACAGTAATTCCTCCCTCTCAAGCATGCGCAAAGCGGTTCCCGGCTCAGGCCGGGGCTGCTTTTTTTTCGACCTTGCCTCCGTCCAGCAAACGGTGGGCATCGCTGCCCTGTCGACGCGGCGCAGCTTGATGTGGCGTGTCAGACCTTGATGTAGATCTTGCGCTTGTCCATGCCGCAGGCAATCAGCCAGCACAGCAGCATGAAGCTGATGGCAAACAGCAGCGAGCCTAGCCGCGCCGGCGCCCAGCCCGTAAACCACTGCTGGTACACCCACTGGTAGAGCTTATCGCCGCCGATGCGCACGGTAAATGCGATGATCACCAGCACTTCCGACAGCAGGTAGATGAATAGCGTGTTCTTGCCGAAGACTTCAAAGAAATAGGTCCAGCCTCTCATTTGACGCACGTCAATGATGAACATCAGCAGCGCCAGCAGCAGCAAATCCAGGCCGATGCCCAGCATCACATAAGAGCTGGTCCACAGTTTCTTGTTGATCGGAAACACCTCATTCCAGCACAGGGCCACGGCCATGCAAATGACGCCGGCCAGCAGCAGTTGAACCAGGCGGGAGCGCAGCTGCGCCGGCGCCGTCTGGCGCAGCAAGCTGCCCGCCAGGTAGCCGGCAATCACGTTGACAATGGAGGGCAAGGTGCCGAGGATACCTTCCGGATCGAAGGCGATGCCTTCTCCGTGGTACAGGTGGCTGTCGCCCAGCAAGATCAGATCCAGCTTGGCCGGCGCGTTGCCGTGCAAGCTGTAGTCGCCAAAGCATGCCAGGATGACCCAGTAGCCCAGCAAGGCGCAGGCGCTAAAGACCAGCGCGCCCCGTGTCTTCCAGTAATGCAGGATCAGGGCGGCGGCCAGGTAGCACACGGCGATGCGCTGCAGCACGCCGGGAATGCGCGTGTGAGACAGCGGCGACCAGGCGAACTGGCCCGCGTCGTCGATCTTGAAGAAGGGGAACCAATACAGCAGGAAGCCCAATAAAAAGATCAGCGCACTACGCTTGCACAGCTTGGCCAGCACGGCGCCATGCCCCAGGTGCTCATATTTCCCCAGCGCAAAGGCCAGCGCATTGCCGACGACAAACAAAAAGCTGGGGAAGACCAGGTCCGTGAGGGTGAATCCATGCCACTCGGCATGCAGGAACGGCGCATACACGCTGCCCCAGTCGCCGGGCGTATTGACGACGATCATCAGGGCCACGGTCAGGCCGCGCAGGACGTCGAGGGCGAGGTAGCGTTGAGATGCAATAGTCATGATCAAACAATTCCAAATGAGAAAAACCGCCTTCCTGCTTGCGGCAAGGAGGCGGCAGAAAACCTTACGCCGCCGGCTACCAACTTAGCGGGCACAAGTCATGCTGGCGACCGGCGGGGACAGCCCTGGCGTAAAAAAGACAGAAACGGCCCTGCCGGTGAGCGCAAAAAAAAAAGCAAGCCCCTGAAGCAGGAACTTGCTTGAAAGACCGAGGAAGACCTGGCCTGATGCGGGCGCATCAGGCCAGATCGTCTTGCTTACAGCTTGCCGCGCAAGCCCAGGTAGAAGGTACGGCCATTGCTGTAGAACGCGCGTGGCTGATCGCGGTTTTCAGCGTACATCTTGATGGTCGTGTTCGTCAGGTTAAGCGCATCGAACGTGACCGTGAAGTGTTCGTTGATCTTGTAATTGAGCGAACCGGCCAGGCCGCCCGCACCTTCGACGTGCTGGCTGGCGCCACGGTCCACACCCGCCTTGTAGGACGAACGGTAGTTGTAGGCCAGGCGTGCGCTGAGGGCATTGGCTTCGTAGAAGGCCGTCAGGTTGTACGTGTTGCGCGATGCATTGACCAGCTCGTCACCATTGTCGAGCTTGCCGTCGGCATAGGTGTAGTTGGCCAGGATGCCGAAATCGCCGAACAGCGGTTGCTGATAGCTCAATTCCACGCCCTTGTTCTTGCCGCTGGTGTTGAAGGGCGACGTGATCAGGTACACGGCATTGGCATTGCGCTTGCTGTTGAAGTAAGTGGCGCTGGTGGTACCGTTCGACACGACCGATTTCAAGTCCATGTAGAACAGGCCCGCCGAAACGGCCGACCTCGGCGCGAAATACCATTCGGCGCTGACTTCGGCGTTATCCGACTTGACCGGGTTCAGCTTCACGTTGCCGCCTGCACCGCTCAATGCATCGTCGTTCAGCGAGACGGAGCCGCCCAGCGCGCTGTAGTCAGGACGGGCGATGGTGCGTGCGATGGCCGCGCGGACCACTACGTCATTGCGCACATCGAATTTGATGTTGGCGCTAGGCAGGAAGTCATTGTAGCTGCGCTCGTACAGGTGCTGCGAGTACGGACCCCAGTCGGAACCGGTGATCGGGCCGCCGGCCTGGTTGACCAGCGTCGACTGCTCGGTGTGCACGGCGCGCAGGCCGAAGTTACCGCTCCAGTTGTCGCCCGTCAGGTTGGCCATGGCATAGACTGCCGAGGTTTTTTCCTGCAGCTTAAATTCGTCCGTCCAGTTGTGGCGACGCACGTAGTCGAACAGGCGGTTGCCGTTGGCCGCGCCCCAGGCGCCCAGTGCCGCGCCGTCGTACTTGAAGTAGTTGCTCGACAGGTTGCCGCCCAGGTTGCTGGCGAAGTCGCTCGGGTACATCGTGCCATTCCAGACGGGGCCCGGATTGGAGAAGCCCAGTGCGCCCGGACGGGTTTCAAACGGATGCTCGGCAGCGCGCTTGTGGTCGGTCAGACGGCCGCCGAACTTGATCGAGTCCCAGATGCCCGAGGAAAGGCGCAGTTCGGCGTCGATCTGGGCATATTTTTCCTGGTCGACGGAACGCGATTCGCCACCGCCCGCCCATGCCGTCGAACCTGGCTTGGTGGTGGTGCCGCCTGGATAGGACACGTTGGCCGGGCTCATGCCGTTCAACTGGTACACCATGCCGCCATCGACGTTATTCTGGTAGTACACATCGTCGCGGTCATAGCCCACGCCGTGGGTTTTGCCCAGCTTGCCGCTCAGGGTCAGGTCCTTGGTGGCGCGGTACTTGAAGTTGAAATCGAGGTAGTACGATTCGCCGCCTGCGTCAGGACGGTAGATATTGTCGACCTCGCCCGAGTTGGTGGCAAACGTGGCAGCCGTCAGGGTACCGCTCTTGACCGTGTAGTTGGTCGGTACCTGGTTGGCGCTGTTGATCGAGTTCGCCGGTGCGGCCAGCCAGTTGGTATTTTGATGTGGCGCCTTCAGCTGCGAATAGAAGCCGTTCACATCCAGGGTCAAGTCCTTGTTCGGCTTGAGTTCGATGTCGAACGCGCCGCCTTCGCGGGTTTTCTTTTGTTCGAACAGGCTCGCGCCGATAAAGGTCGGCACTTTCACGCCAGCCAGTTCAGGATGGGCCAGCGCTGCGGCACTGTTGGCCAGGATCGGTGTGTAGCCGAGGATTTCCTGGCCATCGCGACGCACGGTCGATTTTTGCGAGAAACCCTGCACCATGATGCCCAGGGTGTTCGTGTCGTTTTTCCAGTTCACCAGGCCGGAGAACTGCGGATCGGTCTTGCCCGCCAAGTCATTATGGAAGGCCTGGATCGAACCCTCGGCCGTGATCTGATTCTTGAATTCCAGCGGACGGCGGGTAATCACGTCGATCACACCCGAGACGCCGCCTTCGGGCAGGTCGGCCGTGGCGCTCTTGTGCACGACGACGGAACTTACCAGTTCCGATGGCAGCAAGGAAAAGCTGCTGCTGCGGCCGACGTTGCCGCCGAACTGGTTCAAGACGAACCAGTCGCCGGTGCTGATGGCGTGGCCATTGAACAGGGTTTGCTGGAAACTCGGGCTGGTGCCGCGCAGGCTGACGCGGTCGTTTTCGCCGAAGCCGCCTTCGCCACCGGCAGACGATTGGGTATTCACACCTGGCAGGCGCTGGATCGCGTCAGCCACGTTACGGTCTGGCATCTTGCCGATATCTTCGGCGGTGACCACTTCCACCACGGAATCCGCATTACGTTTTTGCTTCAGCGATTTTTCCAGCGAAGCACGCACGCCGGTCACCGTCACTACGGTGGGTACGTCGTCGGCGGGTGCTTCCTGCGCCTGCGCCGAAAAGGCCAGACCAGCGACCATCACGGCAACGGCCGTAGCGATCGGCGTACGGCTACGCGATCCGGATTTCACGACGGCAGCTGCAGGTGTCAAATTGCGTTTCATGTACTCCCCCTTGATTTAGGCTCCAGGATTGGAACCTTTTCATTTTTAACGTAGGTCTTCTTTCCAGCCCGCCCTATCTCGCCGGCATGCTGCAGACCCTTCGGCACAACCACTTACAAAACCAATTCAACGCCAATATACTACTATCCAATACCAGAACACTACCAGTTGCAACTTTTTTTTTATAACGTTGTTTGAATCACACAGACCACTTCAGCTAAATCAATCTGTAGCCCGTATGGGTAGCCTAAATACCGGCGAAGCCAGGCATTAATTGCTGGACTGATAATTCAAATTGGTTTTATAACGGCCTTTTTTGGTATTATCCAGCGACACAAAACAGATACAGAGCGCGTCTGCAACGCGCCGTAACGGAGACCCTCAGCGTATGACAACCCTGGCTCACATCATGCAAGGCCTGGGGCAGACGAGTAGCCTGCCCCTGTACCAGCAACTGCAGCGCGCGCTGCGCGAAGCGATCGACAAGCGCATCCTCGGCCCCGAGGAAGCCCTGCCAGCCGAGCGCCAACTGGCCAGCGACCTGTCCGTCTCTCGCATCACCGTGCGCAAGGCCATCGATGGCCTGGTCAACGAGGGCTTGCTGGTGCGCCGGCCCGGCTCGGGCAATTTCATCAATACGCGCATCGAGAAGAATTTTGCCAAGCTGACCTCGTTTTCCGAGGACATGCGCGCGCGCGGACGCACGCCACGCAGCGTGTGGCTCAAGCGGGCAGAAGGCACCGTCACGCCGGAAGAGGCCTTGCGCCTGCGGCTGTCGCCGGGCGCGCCCGTGTACCGCTTCCACCGCATCCGCTATGCGGACGAGATACCGATGTGCCTGGAATACGCGACCATCGTCGCCAGCTGCCTGCCGGCGCTCGACGCCGTCGACGTGTCCATGTACGACGCGCTGGAACAGGCGGGCAACCGGCCCGTGCGCGCCTTGCAGCGCCTCAGTGCCTTGTTGTTGACGGGGGAACAGGCCAGCCTGCTGCAGGCGGAGGAAGGCGACGCGGGCCTGTCGGTGGAAAGGCTGGGTTTTTTACGCGATGGCCGCGCGGTGGAATTTTGCCGCTCCTACTTCCGCGGCGATATGTATGACTTCGTGGCCGAATTAAGTACCAATTAATACCAGATGCCCGAATTTCTCAATACCAGATAACACCACTTATTGCAGTGCAATATATATGCCGTCAACGCGTAGATATATGCAAGGCAATGGTGAAGTAATCGGTGGCGATTATGTGGCAGCCTCGGAGATAATATTAAAAAAGGCGGCGCAATGCAGTTTTGCGCATTGCAGCAAAGCGTGGCCTTACCTGTCAGGAAGCGGGCGTGGCGCGGCGCGGCGGCCCAGGCATGGTAGAACCAGGCCCAGCGCCACGCACAGCCAGCCGAACAGCGGCCCCAGCCATCCCGCCCAGGTGGCCACAGGCGTGTGCGCCGGCAGGGGCGCCAGCAAGGTGCTGCCCGGCATGGCACTGCTGGCCCGCTCCGCCAGCACCCGTCCATACGCATCGCTGACCGTCAGCACGCCCTCGCGCGCCGCGCGCAGCACTGCATAGCCGTTTTCCACGCCCCGCACCACGGTCATGCGCGCGCCCATCCAGGCATCCAACTGGAAATCCCAGGCCGGCACCAGCATTGTTTGCGCCCCGGCCGCGCCATACGCTTGCCCCAAGGGCGCGAAATGCATGTCCTTGCAGATGGCCAGGCCCATGGCCAGATCCGCCACCGGCTGCACGGCATAGGCGCTGCCAGCAAGAAAATCGCGCTCGGGCGGCGCCAGATGATGTTTCTGGTAGCTGACGAGCGCGGCGCCATCGGGAGAAAACAGCCAGGCCAGGTTGCGCCGGCCGGCAGTGTCTTGCACGCCGATGCCCAGAATGATCCACGCGCCCGTGCTGCGCGCCAGCGCATGGAAACGCTGCCGCACGGCATCCGCCTGCGCCGGCGCCAGCACGGCTATCTTTTCCGACAACAGCACCAGCCTGGCGCCCTGCCCGGCCAGCGCTTCGACGTGATGCGCGTACTGGTCCCAGACGGCTTGCGCGCGCGCCGGCGGCGTGGCCGGGCCGATAAAGTCATCGATGGCCACCAGCCCCGCCAGCGGCCCGACTGATGCCGTCCCGCCTGCTGCCAACGCGCCCTGCACGCGCCAGGCGCCAGCCGCGCACGCGGCGAGCAGCAACAGCGCGGTCGCGCCCGCCGCTGGCGCATACGCGCGCCCACCGGCCAGAAGCAAGGCCAGTGCCGAGGGCGCCAGGCACAGCAAAAACAGCAGGCCAGGCACGCCCGCCAGAGCCGCCACTTGCAGCACGGCAAGGTTATCGGCTTGCGAATACGCCAGGCTGCCCCAGTTGCCATCGGGCAGAAAAGCCGCCATCAGGGTGTCGATGGCGACCCACAGCACGGGATACGCCAGCACTGTCCAGCCGGAACGGTAGCGCAGTACGAGGCGCCGCGCAGCTAGCACTACCAGCAGCCACAGCAGTGCCTTAAAGAGCATCACGGCCAGCACGGCCGGCAAGGGCATGAGCAGGCGGAAATAAACAAGGTTGGATGAGAGTCCCAGCATGGCGGCCAGGAACGTCATCCAGGCTGCATCGCGGTGGGACGAACGCAGGGCCAGCCATAGCAAGGGCAGCGGCGCGCACCAGGCGAGCCAGGCCAGCGGCTGCGGCCCCAGCACCCAGTACAGGGGCAGGCCCGCCGCCAGCGCGGCGGCGGCTTGCGACAGGCGCCGGCGCAGCGCGGTGCCGCCGGCAAACAGGGTCGGTGCAGACAAGCTTGGGAACATGCTCAGGCTTTCAAGGGGAGCCAGATTTCCACGCCGCCGATGCCGCTGGCAGGATCGAAATGCTGGTCGTAGCGTTCAAAATCGGGCGCGTCGGCCACTTCCAGCCCCGACTGGGGCAGCCAATCGTTCCACACCGTGCGCCAGGTGGCGCGAATGGTGGAAATATGCCCACGGTGGTGAAACACGGCATAGCGCTGCGGCGCGATGCGCAGCCGCGTCCAGCCGTCGGGGGACCGGGAAAAGTCGCTCACCGGCATGGCGCACAGGTAGTCGAAATTGCCCGCATCGTCATTGTTGCAGCACACGCCATACGCCAGCTGGCCGGGCACCACATGGGGCAGGAAGCGCTGCCACAGGGCGGGAATGCCGGCAGATGTTTCCGCGCGATAACGTTCAACGAGGCCCGCCAGCAGCAAGGTGGGAGCCTGCTCGAAACGGGGCGCCTCCAGGGGCACGCCCGGCGCCACATCCATTTTGAAGGCCCCCACCAGCGCGAGCTTGCCCACGTGGCGTTGCTCCCGCACTCGTTCCGGCGTGATCTGGAACTGTTCGCGGAAAGCTCGCGTAAATGCTTCATGGGAACTGTAGCCCGACTCCAGGGCAACGGAAAGAATATCTTGCGCGCCCTGCGCCAGCACGAGGGCGGCCTCGCTGAGCCGGCGCGCCCGCACATAGCGCATCACGGAGTGGCCCGTGGCCAGGCCAAACGCACGCGTCAGGTGGCAGGGCGAGGCGCCGCTCACGTGGGCAATATCGCCGAGCGAGATATTGTCCGCGTAATGCGATTCGATATACCAGAGTGCCTTGGCCAGATAGTGCATGAACGCTTCCCGTTGAACGAGCAGCGACTGTAGCATTTTCGGGTGAAGGGGATTTGACTGAAATTGCGCAATGCGGGACAGCTAGCCGGCTCCTACTTTCGCAAGTGCTTTTCATGCACCTGCTGGCCGCTGCTGATGCGTGCCAGCCCGGCCATCTGCTGGGCCAGGAAGGCCAGCAGGTCGTCGATGCTGAGGATGCCGGGAAGGCCGACCAGGGTATTGACCACGGGCAGGCGGCGGATGCCGTTGACGCGCATGTGTTCGATGATGCCTCAGGCGTCTTTGTCTTCGCCGGCGGTGAGCAGTTGCGCGCTCCACCAGCAGGCTGGCAGGGTCCAGGTCCAGGGCTGACGATGCTGCGGTCGGTGAGGATGCCGACGGGCAGGCGCTCGCCGTTCGGCTGTTCGGCTGTTCGGCCACGATGAGGTCGCCCGCGTGTGCTGGCGGATCAACAGCAGTTGCTTGCACGCGCGTGTCACGCTGGCAATGGATAGTGTGCAGGCTGCAGATTTCGCCAGTACGCATATCGCCACTGCGTTTGAGGCAGATTGTCCATGCTGCGCCGTCCCGCCGTGGCGGGCATTGCGCCATATCAAGTGAAACGCGTCTTACTTTTCTTCGGGAGGCGGCAGGAAGCAGGCTTCGACGATTTGCAGGTCGTTATCCTTGGCGAACTCGCGCACGAAGTGAAACGCCATCGGCTCGATCTCGCGCAGCTTGGTGTTGACCACCACCGACTTGACGCCATTGACGACGGTCGGGCGCACGTAGGGCGAATACTGGAGGTGCGCATTGCGCCCGCCACCTTCGGGATTGAAACAGGACATCACTCCGCAAAGGCGCTCGGCCCAATCGCTGGGTCGGAATTGCTTGCCATTGCTGGTGAGACCAAGGATGAAGAACTCGTCTGAGAGTTCCCCTGTTTTTTGAGATAACTCGGCCATGTGGCTTGTCGGGACTGGATTGCGTGAATGGCCCCGGCGGGTAAGCCGGGCTGGTAATTCAACTACGTTTGCTGCGGTAAGCCAGTATTATATCTTATAGAAGACTTGGGTTCTACCTCGATCTGCCCTGCGGATGCAAACAGGGGCTGGCACGCGTAACGCGCCAACCCCTATTTTAACCTTGTTCCACGCGCCAGGCGCATGGATGGCGCGTGTGCGCGCGTATCACCCGAGGAAAACGGCGCCCGACATCAACAGCAGCAGCAGCATCCACAGCAGCAAGGCGCGCCAGACCAGGCCCACCGTGCTCTGCAAGGCGCGCGCGCCCGGCTCTTCGCCGGGCAGGATATCGCTTTCGCTGTCGCTGTCATCGACGGCCATGTCGGGGGTCACCAGCACACGGGCTGCCGTTTCCGCTGGCGTTCCCAGGCGTACACCCATGGCGCCACCGCCGGCCGTCAGGATGATGCCGATAGCCTCGTCCTGCCAGCGCTGGGCGAAATTGCGCCAGGCATAGATGGCATCCTCGAAATTGCCAACCACGGCAAATGCCACGGCCGTCAGGCGCACGGGAATCCAGTCGATCCAGTAAAAGGCGCGCGCGGCGAACTGGCCGAAGGCTTCATTGCGCATGTGCTCTGGCTCGTTCCAGGCACGCGCCAGGTATTCGGCCACGCGGTACATCACGGCGCAGGCAGGACCCAGCGGCATCAGGAACCAGAAGAACACGCCAAATACATTGCGATGCGTGGTGATCAGGGCTTTTTCCACTGCAATGCGGGCGATTTCACTCGCTTCCATGCCCACCGTGTCGAGCTTGGTCCAGTCGGCCAGCAAGGTGCGGGCAGTGGCTTCGTCGCCGGCGCTCAGGGCCAGCTGGATGGACGTAAAGTAGTGGCTGTAATGGCGGAAGCCCAAGGTCAGGTAAACGATGAGGACGTTCCAGGCAAAAGCCAGCAGGGTCAGCTGATAATGCTGCAAGAGCCAGTAAATGCCTGCCGTCGGCACCATCAGCACGCCGATCATGAGGAACCAGCCCATACGGCCATGGTTGGCATGGCCGGCATTGAACCAGGTCTCCATGCGCATTGCCAGGCTCTTGATTTCGGCGTAGATCGGATTGTCCGCGCGCAAAGGTTTGAGCTGCTCGATCAGCAATGCGCAAAGTATGGAGAGAAATGTCATCAAACGTCCTTTTTGTCTTTTTCAGCAATACCGCAATGCCCGCTACGATAGCGCAGTGCAGTGCTGGAATCAAACTTATTACGTGCGGGGCACCATTTTACGCGCGCAAGAGGTGAAACAGATTGCGCAGCATGCCGGCCGTGGCGCCCCAAATGTAGAAGTGCTCGTACGGCATGGCATAGAACGAGCGCCGCCCGCCGGGCAATTCCACCGACAGGCGCTGATGGTTGAGGCCATCCATCATGAAGGCCAGCGGCACTTCGAAGATTTCCGCCACCTCGGACGGGTCGGCGCGCAGTTCGAACGGCGACGTCACCAGGCCCACCACGGGCGTCACCTGGTAGCCGGTGCCCGTCAGGTAGTCGGGCAGGCAGCCCAGCACTTCTATGTGCTCGCGCGCCAGGCCCACTTCTTCCTGCGTTTCGCGCAAGGCCGTGGCCACGGGCGAGTCATCGAACGGCTCGCTGCGTCCGCCGGGAAAGCTGACCTGGCCCGCATGGCTGCTCAGGTGCTCCGTGCGCAGGGTCAGCAAGATGGTCAAGCCCTGCGGACGCTGCACCAGGGGAATGAGCACAGCCGCGCGCACGGGCACGGCGCGCACGGACAGAAAATCCTGGGTAATCTCGGGCTGCCAGTCGGGCTGTTCGGCCAGGCGCTGGCGCAGCCAGTCCGGCGTCAGGCGCACGGCGTCCAGCGCCGCCTCACCGGCGATCGAATCGATGGCTAGTTGCTTGGGATCAAATGCAATAGTGGCCATTGCCCCTCCCTCATGATTAAAGCCACCTGGCAAAACCGTCGCGAGCGGAAGGAAGAGGTAGCCGAGACGCGCAACCGTACTCTAGTACGGTGAGCATCGCAGGCTACCTATGCCGACGCGCAGCAGCTTAGGCCAGGTGTCACCATAAAAAAAGGGGCACCATCAGAGGCACCCCTTTTCCCAACGCAGACGCTGATATTACGCGCTTGCTTTCGCCACAACGCGGCGATTTGGCAATTTTTCTTTGATACGCGCCGATTTACCCGAACGCTCACGCAGATAGTACAGCTTGGCGCGGCGAACATCACCACGGCGTTTCACTTCGATCGAAGCGATCAGCGGCGAGTACAGTTGGAACGTACGCTCAACGCCTTCGCCGGACGAGATCTTACGAACGATGAAGTTCGAGTTCAGGCCACGGTTACGACGGGAGATAACGACGCCTTCGTAAGCCTGGGCGCGCTTGCGCGTACCTTCGACTACGTTGACGCTGACGATAACGGTATCGCCTGGTGCGAATTCAGGAATGGTTTTACCCAGACGAGCAATTTCTTCCTGCTCTAATTGTTGAATCAAGTCCATTTTTATAACTCCGAAAACCATCATGCCGGCGCACTGTGGATAGCAAGTATCCGCCCGGTAGAGGATGGGTAACACAATTTGGGCAACATGCCCGGCACTACTGGCCACCCTGCCGGCCGTCCGGAGACGGCTTACAGGCTGGCCAAGAATTTTTCGTCGGTCTTGCTGAGCAAGCCGGCGGCACGTGCACTGACCAGCAGGTCAGGCCGCTTTGTCGCGGTCGCTTCCAGCATGCGCTGGCGGCGCCACTTGACGATCTCGGCATGATTGCCACCCATCAGGACGGGCGGCACGGTCATGCCTTCATATGTTTCCGGCCGCGTGTAGTGCGGCGAATCGAGCAAGCCATTGACGAAGCTATCCTCGATGGCCGATGCCTCGGTGTTCAAGACACCCGGCAACAGGCGGATCACCGCATCCATCAGCGCCATGGCAGGCAATTCACCGCCCGACAAGACAAAGTCGCCGACGCTGATTTCTTCGTCGACGCAGCGGTCCAGCAAACGCTGATCCACGGCTTCATAGCGGCCACACAGGATCACCAAACCAGGTTCGGCTTTCAGCTGCGTGACGCGCTCGTGCGTCAACGGACGGCCTTGCGGCGACATGAACACCACGCGGGGCGCCGCCAGGCCTAATGCGCTCTGGCGTTGCTTCGCGGCGTTAATTGTCGCTTCGAGGGGACGGGCCATCATCACCATGCCGGGACCGCCGCCATACGGGCGGTCATCCACGGTACGGTGATTGTCGGTCGTGAAATCGCGGGGATTCCACAGCGACAAGCCACATTTACCCTGCTCGAAGGCGCGCCGGGTCACACCCGACTGCGTCAGCGCGGCAAACATTTCCGGGAACAGGGTCACGACATCAAATTGCATCGCTCACCATCCTGCAAAGTTTGCCCGGCGCAAAATTATGCGCAGGCGGTTTAATAATCGATGCCCCAGTCAACCGTGATCTTGTTGGCAGCCTTGTCAACATTAATGACAAATTGGCCGACAAACGGGATCAGGCGCTCAGGCGCCATTTCAACGGTCTCATCGGCAGTGGCGACAGGAGTGACGCGCAAGATCGACTGCGGACCATTGCTCATCATGTCGTGCACTGTGCCGAGGCACTCGCCTTGCAAATTCTCAACTGTCAGTCCGATCAAATCGGACCAATAAAATTCATCGGCCGTCAGCGTCGGGAAATGGCTACGCGGAATTTGCACAGAGACGCCTTTCAGCGCTTCTGCGGCATCCCGCCCGACCACACCCACCAGCTGGGCCACGACGTCGCCGCCGTGTAACTTCGCTTGCCTGACTTGAACATCATGCAAGGTCGGTTTATCAAACCACCAGGTTTTGACGCTTAATAATGCATCCGCGTCGTCGGAGAAAGGAGTGATCCTGACCCCGCCAGCAATGCCATAAGCACCGGAGACATAGCCTACCTGTACCAGGTCATCGGGGACTTTCACCCCGGATGCAGTCTTGACCGTCAAACCAGTGATCTAATTAAGCTGCTGCTTTGTTGTTGCTGGCAACCAGGCGAGCAACGGTTGGCGACAATTGTGCGCCAACGCCTTGCCAGTAGGCCAGACGGTCTGCGGTGATACGCAGTGGAACTTCGCCACCTTGCGCCATCGGGTTGTAAAAACCGATACGCTCAATGAAGCGACCATCGCGGCGATTGCGCGAATCAGTAGCGACGATGTTGAAGAACGGGCGCTTCTTGGCGCCTCCACGAGCTAAACGAATAACGACCATAATATTTCCAAAAAGTGTGCTGAGGCGGAAAAAGCCGCAAATTATAGCGCGCTTTACCGCCAGGCAGCAAGCGTTATGATGACGGGCGTGTAATTTGGGCTAATCAAACATTATGACCAGTCATGGCCGAAGACGCAATAGGCGTCTGCGCCTATCGTGCCGGCCATGGCTTGAAATCAAGCTAAATCATTGTATAAACGCCACAGGAAAGTGCTATCGTTGTGCGAGACAATGACCGATACTGGCAATCTTTACCGATGAGCAACTCTGGAGTCCCATGACCACCACTACCATTTTGCAACAGTCGCACAAGAACAAGGCATACACCACCTTGCTGGCCTTCCTGCTGGGCATGCTTGGCGCACACCGCTTCTACCTGCATGGCACCAAGGATCGCTGGGGCTGGCTACACCTGGCCGCCCTGCCCGCCACCCTGCTGCTGCACCAGTTACTTCCCGAGTCCGACTGGTTTTACCAGATATTGCCACTGACCCTGTCCGCCCTGTGCGGCTTCCTGGAAGCGCTGGTACTGGGCCTGATGCCGGACGACAAATGGGATGCGCGCTACAACGCCGCCTCCGGCCGCCTGTCGGACACGGGCTGGCCCCTGGCCGTGGTGCTGGTCGCTACCTTGATGCTAGGCGCAGGCGTGCTGATCGCCACCATGGCGCGCCTGTTCGACTTGCTGTACACAGGCGGCGCCTACGGTTAATTTCCGTATGGAAATGGCATTATTTCCAGCGCCCCGCACGCACATGTAAGTGTTGGTAAGCAATCATGATTTTCCTCTATACTGCATTCACAATGCCGGCATTACTGGCACATTTAACACCCCCTAGGAGAAGATCATGATTCGTCGCCCACTCATCCTCGCAGTGGCCATCACGGCCCTGTTCAGCACATCCGCCTTCGCGCAAAACCTGTCGCCGAAGGCGCAATACGCCTACGACACGAAGCAAGCCAGCACGCGCTATGCGGACGACAAGAAATTGTGCACAGAAGAAACCAGCTCGAAAGCCCGCATGCAATGCCTGCGCGACGCCAAGGGCGAATACGACCAGGCCATCATCAACGCCAAGGCCGCGCAAAAAGCGGGCAATTCCTACGCCAGCCAGCCATCCAAGCAGCCCCAGCATCAGATCTGCGCCGATTGCGGCAAGGTGCTGGCAGTCAACGTCACTGAAAAAGCGGGGGAAGGCGGCGCCCTGGGCATGATCGGCGGCGGCGTGGCCGGTGCCCTGCTGGGCCGCCAGGTCGGCGGCGGACGCGGCAAGGATCTGGCCACCCTGGCTGGCGCCGCCGGCGGCGCCTACGCAGGCAAGCAAGTCGAAGGCCAGATGAAGAATGCCAAGACCTGGACCGTGACCGTGCAATACGAAACGGGCGCCAAGGCCGACTTCGCGTTTGACCAGGATCCAGGCCTGGCGGCTGGCGACCTGGTACGCAATTCGGGCAACGGCATCGCCCGCCGATAAGAACGCAGAGTAAATCTGGGGTCAGACCCGGCGGGTCTGACCCCGGCACTTACGTTTGGGGTTAAAAAAGCGCTGGAGAGTGATCTCCAGCGCTTTTTCATTCAACCTGCCTTCAGCAAACTGCTGGGGTCAGACCCTCGCCAACGCTAACATCGAAGCTCGGCGTTAGCGAACGAGGGGGTCTGACCCAGGTTAAAACTGCTCTTCCGACAGCGCCATCACACCGGCACTGCCGTCGATGATGGTGGCGCGCAGTCCTGGCGCTTGCGACAGGATGTGGTCGGCAAAGAAGCGCGCCGTGGCGATTTTTGCCTTGTAGAACGAGGCGTCGCCGCTGCCTTCTCCCAGCCTTTGCTGCGCCACCACGGCCGCGCGCGCCATTTGCCAGCCGCCCAGCACGATGCCGGCCAGCTTCAGGTACGGCACGCTGCCTGCGAACACGGCCTTGATGTCCGTCTTCATGTTCGCCACCACATACTCGACCACCGCTTCCAGGGCCGCGCTGCCTTCGGCCAGGTGGCGCTGCATGGCCTGGAAGTCGGCGCCACTCAGCTCACCCAACTGGGCTTCCGTGGCGCGCACCTGGGCGATGATGGCTTTTGCGACGGCGCCGCCGTCGCGCACCGTCTTGCGGCCCACGAGGTCGTTCGCCTGGATGGCCGTCGTGCCTTCGTAAATGGTGAGAATCTTGGCGTCGCGGTAATGCTGGGCGGCGCCTGTTTCCTCGATGAAGCCCATGCCGCCATGCACTTGCACGCCGTCGCGCGTGACATCCTGCGACATTTCCGTCGACCAGCCCTTGATGACGGGCACCAGGTATTCATAGGTCGCCAGGCTTTCCGCGCGCACTTCCGCCTCCGGATGGTGATGCGCCACGTCGCTGATGGCCGCACCCACGTAGGCCAGCGCGCGCGCCGCCTCCGTCTGCGAGCGCATCGACATCAGCATGCGTCGCACGTCCGGGTGGTGGATGATGGAGACGGGGCCCGTGGACCCCGCCAGGTCGCGCGACTGTACACGGTCCTTGGCAAACGCCACGGCTTGCTGGTAGGCGCGCTCGGCCAGGCCGATGCCTTGCAAGCCCACGCCGAAGCGGGCCGCGTTCATCATGATGAACATGTATTCGAGGCCGCGGTTTTCCTCGCCCACCAGGGTGCCGATGGCGCCGCCGTGGTCGCCGAACTGCAATACCGCCGTGGGGCTGGCCTTGATGCCCAGCTTGTGCTCGATCGAAACGCAATGGGCGTCATTGCGCGCGCCCAGGCTGCCATCGGCATTGACGAGGAATTTAGGCACGATAAACAGCGAAATACCTTTTACGCCAGCGGGCGCGTCCGGCGTGCGGGCCAGCACCAGGTGGACGATGTTTTCCGCCATGTCGTGCTCGCCATAGGTGATGAAAATCTTCGTGCCGAACACTTTATACGTGCCATCGCCCTGCGGCACGGCGCGCGTGCGCACGGCGGCCAGGTCGGAACCCGCTTGCGGCTCCGTCAGATTCATGGTGCCCGTCCACTTGCCCGACACCAGGTTTTCAAGATACGTGGCTTTTTGCTCGTCGCTGCCAGCCGTCAGCAAGGCTTCGATGGCGCCATCGGACAGCAGGGCCACGAGGGCGAACGAGATGCTGGCCGCGTTGAGCATTTCAATGCACGGCGTGGCTAGCAGCTTGGGCAAGCCCTGGCCGCCGAACTCCGTCGGATGCTGCACGCCCTGCCAGCCCGCTTCACCATAGGCCTTGAAGGCTTCCTTGAAACCCTTCGAGGTGGTGACTTGACCGTCGTGCCAGAAACTCGGCTCCTTGTCGCTGGGCCAGTTCAGGGGCGCCACCACGCCGCCGCAGAATTTGGCGTTCTCTTCCAGCACAGCCTCGGCCGTGTCGGGCGTGGCGTCTTCGCAGCCCGGCAAGGTGTGGATTTCGGCCAGGCCGGCCAGCTCGTTCATGACGAACAACATGTCTTTCAGCGGGGCTTGATAGCTCATCTTCTTTTCTCCAAGAAAAAAGCCACGCGCGGCTCGCCGTGTGGGGCGGGCCGGCGTGGCTTTGTCAGTAACAAAACCGGGACGGGTTGAAATTAACCCAGTTCTTTGACCAGTTGCGGCACGATCTCGAACAGATCGCCCACGATGCCGTAGTCGGCCACGGCAAAGATCGGCGCTTCCGGATCCTTGTTGATGGCAACGATGGTTTTCGAATCTTTCATGCCGGCCAGATGCTGGATCGCGCCCGAGATACCGACGGCGATGTACAGCGATGGCGCGACGATCTTGCCCGTCTGGCCCACTTGCCAGTCGTTCGGCACGAAGCCGGCGTCGACGGCGGCGCGCGAAGCACCCATGGCAGCGCCCAGCTTGTCGGCCAGTGGTTCCAGGATGTGGAAGTTCTCGGCCGAACCCATGCCACGGCCACCCGACACGATGATTTTCGCGGCGGTCAGTTCAGGACGGTCGGACTTGGCCAGTTCGCGGCCCACGAAGGCCGATTTGCCGGCGTCGGCAACGGCGGCGACGGTTTCGGTGGCGGCCGAACCGCCGGTGGCGGCAGCGGCGTCGAAACCGGTGGTGCGCACGGTGATGACCTTGATCTTGTCGCCAGATTGCACGGTGGCAATGGCGTTACCGGCGTAGATCGGGCGCTCGAAGGTGTCAGGCGAGTCGACCTTGGTAATTTCCGAAATTTGCGCCACGTCCAGCTTGGCGGCCACGCGCGGCAGGATGTTCTTGCCGTAGGCGGTGGCTGGCGCCAGGATGTGGCTGTAGTTACCGGCGATGGCCAGCACTTGCTCGGCCACGTTTTCTGCCAGGCCATCGGCGAAATAGGGCGCGTCGGCCACGATGACTTTCGTCACGCCGGCGATTTGCGCGGCGGCAGCGGCGGCAGCCGATGCGTTCGAACCTGCGACGAGCACGTGCACGTCGCCGCCGCACTGGGCAGCCGCAGTCACGGTGTGGTGGGTGCTGCCCTTTAAGGTAGCGTTGTCGTGTTCAGCAATAACTAATGCGACCATGATTATTCCTAATAGTATATGCAACTGCCGAAGTCAGGCCTGAAGGACCGACCCCGGGTATAGATATGAACGGCGGGGCCGCGCTTAGATGACTTTGGCTTCGGTACGCAGCTTGGAGACCAGGGTAGCGACGTCCGCTACCTTTATGCCGGCCGAGCGCTTGGCTGGTTCGACGACTTTCAGGGTCTTCAGGCGTGGCGCAACGTCGACGCCCAGGTCTTCCGGCTTGACGGTCTCGAGCGGCTTTTTCTTCGCCTTCATGATGTTCGGCAAGGTCACATAGCGTGGCTCGTTCAGGCGCAGGTCGGTGGTGATGATCGCTGGCAAGGTCAATGCCAGCGTTTCCAGGCCGCCGTCGACTTCGCGCGTGACGGTCACTTTGCCGTCTTCCAGCACGACTTTCGAGGCGAACGTGGCTTGCGGCCAACCCAGCAGGGCTGCCAGCATCTGGCCGGTCTGGTTGCTATCGTCATCGATGGCTTGCTTGCCCAGGATGATCAGTTGCGGCTGCTCTTTCTCGGCCAGGGCTTTCACCAGCTTGGCCACTGCCAGCGGTTCCAGTTCAGTCGTCGTTTCCACCAGGATGCCGCGGTCGGCGCCGATGGCCATGGCGGTGCGCAAGGTTTCCTGGCACTGCGTCACGCCGCAGGAGATGGCGACCACTTCAGTGACCTTGCCGGCTTCTTTCAGGCGCATCGCTTCTTCCAGCGCGATCTCATCGAAAGGGTTCATCGACATTTTGACGTTGGCGGTATCGACGCCAGTGCCGTCACTCTTGACGCGGACTTTGACGTTATAGTCGACCACGCGTTTGACGGGTACCAAGACTTTCATAGCTATGCCTTTGGGAAATTATAAAAATGACGGATCAAGTGCTGATTGTGCGTTCGATTATAAGAGAAATTTGAATCCTGAACCGAATTTAAGCACGATCGTGCGATTTTTTGTTAGAGCAATCCATCTAAATTGTCCAGCTTCGAGTATTTCAGGGAAGTTTGCCGCTACGCTGCAGGGCAGCAAAAGGGCGTGAAGATAAAGAAAAAACTGCACGGCGCGGTAGCAAGCAGGCCGCGCCACGGCGGCCCCGGCTGGCAGAATTATTTGCGTTGCATCAGGAAGACGAATTCGGTGCCCGTTTGCACATGCGACAGCAGGGCATTGCCCGTTTGCTTGGCGAAAGCCTGGAAGTCGCGCACGGAACCGGGATCGGTTGCCATGATGCGCAGCACTTCCCCGCTCTGCAGCTCTGACAAAGCCTTTTTCGCCTTCAGAATCGGCAACGGGCAATTCAAGCCGCGCGCGTCGAGTTCTTTGTGAAATTCCATAATCTCGGTATCAAGTAGTGTGTCGCTCATCATCAATATCCCACCATTGTTTTGTTGCACTGATTTTCGACATACTACTCTAAATCAGGGGCATTGACGCGCTGCACCAAAATAGTTCATCGGCTGTTGTGGTGTCACAACGAGATGCCACACGGAAAAACGGCCCGCAAGCATCATCTGCGGGCCGTTTTCAAGGGGCTGTGGGGCGAAAACCCCGCATGTCCTCTAGCTTACGCCTTATTTCGCGCGTTCGCCGACCCAGGCCGGTACGCCAGCCAGGGCATTTGCCAGACCACTGGCATCGGTGCCGCCCGCCTGCGCCATATCGGGGCGTCCGCCGCCTTTTCCGCCCACTTGCTGTGCAACGAAGTTCACCAGCTCACCCGCCTTGACCTTGGAAGTCGCATCCGCAGTGACGCCGGCGATCAGGCTGACCTTGCCGTCCGTCACGCTGGCCAGCACGATGGCGGCCGTTTTCAGCTTGTCCTTCAGCTTGTCCATGGTTTCGCGCAAACGGGCCACGTCGGCGCCTTCCAGCACCGCAGCCAGCACCTTGATGCCGTTCACATCGACGGCTTGCGTGACCAGCTCATCACCCTGGCCAGAAGCCAGTTTCGATTTCAGCGCAGCCAGTTCCTTCTCCAGCGCCTTCACATGGTCTTGCACCTGGACGATGCGGGCAGTCAGTTCTTCCGGCTGCGCCTTCAGGGTGTTGGCCGCTTCGACCAAACGGCGGTTGATGGTTTGCACCAGCGCCAGCGCGCCCTCGCCCGTCACCGCTTCCACGCGGCGGATGCCGGCGGCAACACCGCTTTCGCCGATGATCTTGAACAGGCCGATGTCGCCCGTGCGCTGCACGTGGACGCCGCCGCACAGCTCTTTCGAGCTGCCGATGTCGAGCACGCGCACTTCGTCGCCGTATTTCTCGCCGAACAGAGCCATTGCGCCATGCTTGACGGCATCGTCAAACGACATCAGGTGGGCTTGGGTGGCGCGGTTTTCCAGGATCTCTTTGTTGACGATGGTTTCCACGGCGGTGATCTGCTCGGCCGTCATCGGCGCATGGTGGCTGAAGTCGAAACGGGTTTTGTCGGGGTCGACCAGCGACCCCTTTTGCGCCACGTGGCTGCCCAGCACTTCGCGCAAGGCCTTGTGCATCAAGTGCGTGGCCGAGTGGTTGCGGATGGTGCGCGCGCGCTTGGCCGTGTCGACTTGCGCCGAGACGGCGTCGCCCACCTTCAGCACGCCCGATTCCAGCACGCCATGGTGGCCGAATACGTCGGCCTGGACTTTCAGGGTGTCGCTGACGGCAAAGCTGCCCACGCCCGAGCTGATCACGCCCTGGTCGCCCACCTGGCCGCCCGATTCCGCGTAGAACGGCGTGGTGTCGAGCACGACGATGCCCGCTTCACCGGCTTTCAGTTCCTGCACGGGCGTGCCGGCCGCGTACAGCGCCACGACCTTGCTGCTGAACGTCAATTGATCGTAGCCAACGAAGGTGTTTTTCTCGCCCGTGTACTCGACCTTGCTGTCCTTGTGCGTCTTGCCGCCCTTGCGCGACAGTTCCTGGCTTTCCTTCAGGGCCGCGTCGTAACCCACCTGGTCGAAACTGATATTGCGTTCGCGGCAAATGTCGGCCGTCAGGTCTGGCGGGAAGCCGTAGGTTTCGTACAGGGTGAAGGCGGTGGCGCCGTCGATGCCCGTGGCATCCTTGGCCAGCTGCGCTTCCAGCACTTTCATGCCCGTTTCCAGGGTTTCGCCGAAACGCTCTTCCTCGGCCTTGAGCATGTTGGCGACGTTTTCTTTCGCTTCTTCCAGCTCGGGATAGGCGCCGCCCATCTCGATGGCCAGGTCGGCCACCAGCTTGTAGAAGAACGGTTTGGTCTGGCCCAGCTTGTGGCCATGGCGCAAGGCGCGGCGGATGATGCGGCGCAGGACATATGCGCGGCCTTCGCTGCCCGGAATGATGCCATCGACGATCATGAAGGCGGCGGCACGGATGTGGTCGGCGATCACGCGCAGCGACTTGTTTTCCAGGTCCGTGGCGCCCGTTTCGCGCGCGGCGGCGCGGATCAAATGCTGGAACAGGTCGATTTCATAGTTCGAATGCACGTGCTGCAGCACGGCGGCCAGGCGCTCCATGCCCATGCCCGTGTCGACGCACGGCTTCGGCAGCTTGTGCATGACGCCCGCTTCGTCGCGGTTGAACTGCATGAACACCAGGTTCCAGATTTCAATGAAACGGTCGCCATCTTCATCAGGCGAGCCAGGCGGGCCGCCAGGAATGTCGGCGCCATGGTCGTAGAAGATTTCCGTGCATGGACCGCATGGGCCCGTGTCAGCCATCTGCCAGAAATTGTCGGACGCGTAGCGCGAACCCTTGTTGTCGCCGATGCGGATGATGCGCTCGACGGGCACGCCGATTTCTTTCGCCCAGATATCGTACGCTTCGTCATCTTCGATGTACACGGTGACCGTCAGCTTTTCAGCCGGCAAGCCATACACCTTGGTCAGCAGTTCCCACGCGTATTGAATCGCATCGCGCTTGAAGTAGTCGCCGAAGCTGAAGTTGCCCAGCATTTCAAAGAAAGTATGGTGGCGCGCCGTGTAGCCGACGTTTTCCAGGTCGTTGTGCTTGCCGCCGGCGCGCACGCAGCGCTGCACGGAGGTGGCACGCGTGTACGGACGGCTGTCCGTGCCCGTAAACACGTCCTTGAATTGCACCATGCCGCTGTTCGTCAACAGCAAGGTCGGATCGTTGCCTGGCACGAGGGAGCTGGAACGGACGATGGAATGGCCCTTGGATTCGAAAAATTTGAGGAACTTGTCGCGGATTTCAGATGATTTCATGTTTTTTTGGCAAAGAGTGGCGGCAGCTTTAAAGGGAAGATTATACGTGATATGGGTACGGGAATTGACGCCGGGCAGACAGCATTGTTGCAAGCCTGCCCAGCAATGCAGCCCTGCCCGCTCAGGCCGGGTCGTGGCCGCTGGCGCAGGCGTGCGGGGCCGCGCCAGCGGAAGCCGTACTGGCGCCGGCGGCGGCATTGCAGTCGGCGCAGCGGCCGTACAGGGTCAGCTCGTGGCGCTCGACGACAAAGCCTTGTGGCGCCATGCGTTTCAAGTCGCCCGGACAATCATGCACGTCAAACACACGCTGGCACGTGGTGCACTGGAAATGGTGGTGGTGGTGATTGGCTGCCGTGTTCGACTCATAGCGCGGGTTTTCGCCCGGCAAGGTCACCACGTGCACTTTTTCTTCCAGCACCAGCGATTTCAGATTGCGGTAAACGGTGGCGATGCCCAGCTGCGTCACCTGCAAGCTGGCCTGTTCGAGGATTTCCTGCGCCGACAGGGGGCGCTGGGCCGACTCGATGGCGGCTTGAATAGCGGTTTTTTGACGTGTTGTGCGTTCCATAGCCGACAGAATACACCATCCGCCTTCTTGCACTACCCGGAAAAACTGTCACACAGTAATGATAATGGGTTATCATTATCATCTTCGGGCAGTCTCCCCATCCGGCAACAGCCTGCCCAAACCCCGCAAACACCGATAGCCGATAAAGGAACTCTTGCCCATGTCCGTCCGTCCTCAACAACCAACTCCCCTCGCGCTGGCCATCATGCTGGCCTTTACCGCCCCTGCCAGCGCCCTGGCGCAGCAGGCGGCCACCTTGCCTGCCGTCACCGTTTCGGCCAGCGCACTGGCCCTGGGCAGCGACGACATGAGCACGCCAGTCACCGTACTGGAAGGCGAGGAACTGGTGCGCGCCCGCGAGGCGACCCTGGGCGAAACCCTGGCCGGCCAGCCCGGCATCACGTCCAGCCATTTCGGCGCCGGCGCCAGCCGTCCCATCATTCGCGGCATGGATGGCCCCCGTGTCAAGGTGCTGTCCGACGGCGCCGAAGTGCAGGATGCCTCGACCATCAGCCCCGACCATGCCGTGGCGGCCGAACCGATGCTGTCGGAACAGATTGAAGTCTTGCGTGGCCCGTCTGCGCTGGCCTACGGCGGCGGCGCCGTCGGTGGCGTGGTCAATGTGATCGACAAGAAAATCCCCACGCGCGTGCCGGCAAAAGGCTTTGAAGGCAGCGCGGAAGTGCGCGCCAACTCGGCTGCGCGCGAAAAGGCGGGCGCCTTTGAAGTCACTGGCGGCTCCGGCAACATCGCCTTCCACGCGGAAGGCGTCAAGCGCGACGCGAAAGAATACAAGGTCGGCAGCGGCTGGGAAGGCGGCTCCAACGTGGCCGGCAGCTACAACAAGACGGATACGAGTAGCGTGGGCGTGTCGTGGGTGGGATCTCGCGGTTTCCTGGGCCTGGCCTTCACCAGCCAGCATGCGCAATACGGCTTGCCGGGCCACAACCACGAATTCGAGAGCTGCCACCCGCACGGCGCGCACCTGCATTGCGGCGGCCACGAAGGCCACGACCACGGTGCTGAAGAGGAACATGACCACGAGCACGGCAGCGTGCCGTTCGTGAAGCTGAAGAGCGAGCGCTGGGACGTGCGCGGCGAATTGCGCGATCCCATGCCCGGCTTCGCCAAGCTGCGCCTGCGCGCCGCGTTCACCGACTACAAGCACGATGAAATCGAAGGTGCGGAAATCGCCACCACGTTTAAAAACAAGGGCCACGACGCGCGCCTGGAAATGGAACACCATCCCCTCTTCGGCTGGCGCGGCGTGGTCGGCCTGCAAACGTCGAAGCGCGATTTCTCCGCCCTGGGCGAGGAAGCCTACGTGGCGCCCACGGTAACGAAGAAACACGCCGCCTTCCTGGTCGAGGAATACAAGCTCGATCAATGGCGCTTCGAGGCGGGCTTGCGCCACGAATGGCAAGACATCACGGTCGACAGCGCCACCTTGCAGGACCGCAGCGCCAAGGGCACGTCCGTGTCGCTGGGTGCCGTATGGAAATTCGCGCCGCAATATTCGCTCGGTTCCACCATCTCGCGCACGCACCGTTTGCCCAGCGCCGAGGAACTATATGCACACGGCGTGCACATGGCCACGGCCACGTATGAACTGGGCAATCAAAACCTGGGCAAGGAAACGTCCAACAATATCGACTTGACCTTGCGCAAATATGCGGGCGCCACGACATTCTCGGCCAGCGCCTACCGCAACAAGGTAGATAACTACATCTTTGGCAGCACGCTGGACAGCCATGAAGGCTTCCAGCTGATCCAGTACGCCCAGCGCGACGCCACGTTTACAGGCGTAGAAGGACAAGTCCGCCAGCAGTTGAACCCCATGTTCGGCGCCAGCGTGTTCGGCGACTATGTGCGGGCCAAGCTGGCCGACGGCGGTGGCAACCTGCCGCGCATCCCCGCCCAGCGCCTCGGCGTGAAGTTTGACGCCAACTGGCAGGCGTGGAGCGGCGTGGCCGAGTTCTACCGCGTGGGCAAGCAGGACAAAATCGCCGCGTTCGAAACGGCAACCCCTGGCTACAACATGCTGAACCTCTCCGCCAACTACGACACGCGCATCGGTACCACGCCCGCCCAGTTCTACGTCAAGGCGAACAATCTGACGAATGAACTGGCGTACAGCCACACTTCCTTCATCAAGAATGCGGCGCCGTTGACGGGGCGCAATGTGACGGTCGGCATGCGCGTAACTTTCTAAGCTGTTTGAAACGTAGGTCGGCTTAGCGCGCAAGCGCGTAAGCCGACAACACCAATAACATCAACAATGTTGTCGGATTACGCGGGGCTTTGCCCCGCTAATCCGACCTACGCCTTAGATCGTACTTTGCGGGGGCTCTGCGTTCCATTCTTTTCAGGGTTCAGTTTGGCCAGCCTTGATCAAATCTATCCTGTCCGTGCAAAAGCCGTCCACGCCCCAGGCCAGCAACTCGCTGGCCCGTTCGGGCGTGTTGACGGTGTAGCAAAACAGTCCAAATCCCCTCCCTTTTACCTCTTGCGCCAGTTCCGGCGTCAGCTGCCGATGGTCGCAATGGATGGCCACCACGCCCAGTTCCTTCGCCGTGCATTCCCAGTCAGCGGGAATGGCTTCGACCAGCCAGCCGCGTGCCAGTTCCGGCGCCGTTTGGCGCGCCGCCTGCAGGGCTTCGATGCTGAACGACGACAACAGCGGCAGTAATTGGCCAGCCGCGATTTCTTGCGCAAAGTAATCGCGCGTGGCCCGCGCCACCGCCGTCCCTGTCTGCACGTCGAAGCCGGGCGCCGGCTTGATTTCGATATTCATCCAGATGCGCTGCGCCTTGCAATACGCAACGACGGCGTCAAACGCGGGCACGCCTTCGCCCACGAAGGCAGCACCGAACCAGGCGCCCGCCTCCATGGCCGCCAACTGCGCGGCCGTGTAATCGTTGATATGGCCGCTGCCGGCCACGGTGCGGCCCAGCTCGGGGTCGTGCACGACGACGGGCACGCCGTCGGACGCCAGCATGACGTCGAATTCCACGGCGCGGTAGCCGTAGGCCAGGCCGCAGCGCAGGGCAGCCAGGGTGTTTTCAGGCGCCAGGGTGCCGCCGCCGCGGTGCGCCAGGATGCGTGGATAGGGCCACATGGGGTTCCTTTATCATGAGGAGGTTGTCGGTCAAGACCTCTTGCCATCATCGCGTGCCAGCGCCACCATGTAAAGGACGCGATCAGGCGATTGGCGCCACGCCTGCCCTGTTTCGTCGCAGCGGCGTTGCGCCCGCATGCAGAGCCGCCCATAATTGCCGCATTGCCAACCAGAATGCCCATCCGAAAGCGGTCCCGCATGCACACGACAGACACCGCCCCCCGCAAGAAGGGCTTCCCCTACCGACGCCTCTTGGGCGATGCGCGCTATGCGCTATTGCTCAATGTCCTGTGCGCCCTCTTCATCACCTACGTGCTGAGCGGCGGACAAAGCTTCTGGCTCAACCTGCTTGCGTCCATGTGCATCGGCAGCATCGCCTTCCTGCTCATCGACGGCATCCGCCTGGCGTGGTGGGGCGAACAGCGGCGTGCCCCAGTGCTCCCCTTCACGGCCCTCCTCATCGTCAGCGCCGCCGTGGCGCAAGTAGGCGGCACCATGCTGTTCGGCTGGCTGGCCAATATCGACGTTCCCGCGCCCGTCTCCATGTCGCCGCGCAATGTCAGCATGACGGTCTTCACCTTGGCGGCGGCGGGGGCGGCCATCCTGTTTTTTGGCAGCCGAGAAAAAATTGCACGCCTGCAAATGGAGGCAGCCCAGGAAAAAGCACGTGCCGAATCCGTTGCCCGCCAGGCCATGCAAGCGCAACTGCAGCTGCTGCAGGCGCAAATCGAACCGCACATGCTGTTCAATACCCTGGCCAACTTGCAGGGCCTGATCAGCTTTGATACTGAGCGCGCCCAGTTGCTGCTCGATCAGCTGATCCAGTATTTGCGCGCCACCCTTTCTTCCTCGCGCGCCGAATTCACCACCCTGGAGCAGGAGTTTTCCCTGATGCAAGCCTACCTGGGCCTGATGTCCATCCGCATGGGCGCGCGCCTGCGCTTTACGCTGGACTTGCCCGAGGCCTTGCGCCAGATCAAGGTGCCCCCCATGCTGCTGCAACCGCTGGTGGAAAACGCCATCCAGCACGGCCTGGAACCGAAGATCGAAGGCGGCCATATCCACGTGCAGGCATCGACGGACGGCGGTGTGCTGATGCTGACCGTCAGCGACGATGGCCTGGGCCTCGGGCATCCGGGCCAGACCAAGGGCACGCACCTGGGCGTGGCGAATATCCGCGAACGCCTGCGCGGCATGCATGGTGATGCCGCCAGCCTGTCGCTGGTCCCCAACCATCCGGCAGGCGCGACCGCCCGCCTGACACTCCCCCTTCCACCCACCATCATGAGCCACCTCACATGAGCCACCACACTGCGCGTGCGCCACGCGCCCTGATCGCCGAAGACGAACCCATCCTCGCCGCCGCCCTCGCCCACGCCTTGCAGCGGCTGTGGCCGGAACTCGACATCGTCGCCACCTGCCCCAATGGCGTGGAAGCCTTGCGGCAAGGCCTGGCGCTGCAGCCCGACATACTATTTCTCGACATCAAGATGCCAGGCAAGACGGGCCTGGAAGCGGCCGAAGAACTGGCGGAACAGTGGCCCGACGGCATTGCGTTTCCCCACATCGTGTTCGTCACGGCCTATGATGAATACGCATTGGCCGCCTTCGAGCATGCGGCCGCCGATTACGTACTAAAACCCGTCAACGATACGCGCCTGGGCAAGACGGTGGAGCGCCTGCAGCAGCGCCTGCGCGACAGCGGCAACGGCACAACAACAGCAACCCCAGCGGCAGCGGCAGCGCCAGCCGCCACGACGGCGCCCATGGCGGCGACGGAGACAACAGCGTCCGCCAGCGACGACAACATGGCCCGCTTGCTGAGCCAGCTGCAAGCCATGCTGCCGCCCGCGCCCCGCCTGCAAATGATACGGGCGGCCGTCGGCAACAGCGTGCGCATGATCGCCCTGGCCGACGTCGTGTATTTCGAGGCGCTGGACAAATACATCAACGTCGTGTGCCAGGACAGCGAAGCGCTGATACGCACGAGCCTGAAGGAACTCTTGCCCCAACTGGACCCGCAACAGTTCTGGCAAATCCACCGGGGCACCATCGTCAATGCCAGTGCCATCGCCACGGCCGTGCGCGACGAGGCGGGCAAGCTGTCACTGACCCTGCGCCAGCATCCTGCGCAGCTGCGCGTCAGTCCTTTATATGCCCATCTGTTCCGCCAGATGTAAGGCGTTCAAGAGCCAAGGCCTAATGCAGCTGGTGCTTCAGGTCCGACAGTTCATCGTGGACCTTGAGCACGGCGCTCTTCAGTTCCGGCGTCACGCTGGACGCCGTGCCGCACGCCCGCTTGGCGCGGTCGCCCAGCGATTCCATCTGGTCGACGGCCTGGCGGATGCGCGCATCGTCATGCGTGTCGATGGCTTGCCGCACGGCACTCTTTTGCTGGTCCAGCTGCTCGATGCAATCCTTCAAGTCCACGGACATGCCCAGCTGCTTGCCGCACAGCTGGGCCGCCTGGCCGATCGCGTGTTCGATGGCGCCAAAGCGCCGTGCCACCTCCTTTGCCTGCATCATGATCATCTCCTGTTCGCGTGGTATCCGGGTTGGATCGCCAAGCAGGCGCAGGGTTCCCCACCCGCGGCCATGACATCACAATTTCCATGTGGCACTTTTTTGTAAGCGCTTGTGACATTTTAGATAATGATCAAATACCTCAGATACATTGGCGTACCCGAACTACCATGCCTGCCATGACCTCGTTGCCCATCCTGCCCCGCCGCGCGCCCGGCCTGCTGCTGATCGTCCTGCTGCACGCGGGGCTGGCATATGTCATACTGCAGTCGCGGCCCCGCCTTGCCACTGACGAGCACCTGCCGCAGGGTCCGGCCATCACCTGGCTGCGCCACACGCTCCCCGCGCCGCCCAAGCCCCTACCGTTGCCCAGCATCAAACCGGCCGCCGTGCGCCCTCCACGCCTGCCAGTGGCGGCGCCAACCAGCCGCCCCCTGCCCGCCCCCAGCATCGAACTGGCGCCAGCGCCAGCAACGCCAGAAGCGATCACAGCGCCGCCAGCGCCCAGCGCGGCCGAGATCCTGGCACAAGCCAAACGCGACGTGGGCAAGATCGACAGGGATTTGCGCAAGGAATTCCCACAGCGTGGCGGGGAGAAATTCGACGACACAGGCTACAAGCGCATGCAGCAAGGCTTTGCCGAGGCCTACGCAGCCGTGCCGCCGAAATGGTATGAAGCGTCAAAAATTGAGGAAGTGGGCGCAAATGCGGCCAGGGGCAGCCGCACCTACAAGATCACCAGCGCGCTGGGCACCTTGTGCGTGACCACGCGCGCGGGCAAGAATGGGGAAACGATGATCGGCAACTGCCCCAAATAGCGGCCTCAGCCCACCGCTTCGCGCGCGCCCAGCGGCTGCAGATGGCGCAGGCGCAAGGCGATCAGCACGCCGCCGCCCAGGCACAGGCCCAGCATGATGATGACGCCCGTCCAGCCGTCGAAGCCCCACATCATGCCCGAGGCGGAACCGATCAGGCTTGAACCCAGGTAATAGAACAGCAGGTAGAAGGCCGAGGCCAGCGCCTGCGGCGCGCGCGCCCGGCGGCTGACCCAGCTGCTGGCGATCGAGTGCGAGGCAAAAAAGCCAAACGTGGCCAGCGCCATGCCGATGACGATCAGCGGCAGGGAATCAAACAGGGTCAATAAAATACCGGACAGCATCACCGACAGCATGATCCACAGCACGCCCCGGCGCCCCAGGCGGTCCACCAGACGACCCGCCCAGACGGAGCTGAAGATGCCGATCAGGTACAAAAAGGCCAGCAAGCCAACCGTACTCTGGCGCAAGCCGAATGGCGCGGCCAGCAGGCGGTAGCCGATGTAGTTATACAGGCTGACGAAACACCCCATCAGCACGAAAGCCAGGCAGAACAGCCACGGCAAACCCTGGTCGGAAAAATGCTGTTTGATGGCATGCGGCAAAGCGTTCCACCCCTTGGTACTGGGCACGAAGTTTTTCGATGCGGGCAGGCTGCGCCAGAACTCTAACGCCGCCAGCACGCCGGCCACGCCCAGTACGCCCAGGGCCCAGCGCCACGAGAGGATATCGCTGAGCAAGGAGGCGATCAAGCGTCCCGACATGCCGCCAAACGCGCTGCCGGCAATATATAGCCCCATCGACAGGCCCAAGGATGGCCCCTCGATTTCCTCGCCCAGGTAAGCCATGGCGACGGCCGGCATGCCGCCCAGGGCCACGCCCAGCGCGGCGCGGATGGCCAGCAGTTGCGCATAATCCTGGGCAAACGCGGACAGAATGGTGAGTATTGCGGCGGAAAACATAGCCGCCACCATCAGCGGCTTGCGGCCGATGCGGTCCGAGACGGCACTGAGCAGCACCAGCGAGATGGCCAGCAAGCCGCTCGACACGGACAAGGACCAGCTGCTTTGCGCCGGCGTCAAATGAAACTGCTGCGACAACAGGGGAAACAGGGGCTGGATGCAATACAGCAAGCTGAAAGTGGAAAAGCCGCCGAAGAACAGGGCGCGGTTGCTGCGTTTGAATTCCGCCGTCCCCTTGGCGATGGCAGAACGGGGAGCGGGAGTGGCCGGAGCAACAGGCGTAAGCGCCGGGGTGGCGGCGGAGGCATAAGCAAGCGATGAATCAGACATGGCCATGTTTCGAAAGAGAAGCGAGTTTTCATCTTAGGATTGCCAACTCATATCGTCCAATATATATTTAAGGCCCAACTCATACTTTAAAACGATTACTGAATCGGACCATACAATGGAATTGCGCCACCTGCGTTACTTCGTCGCCGTCGCCGAAGAGCTGCACTTCACGCGCGCGGCCGAAAGGCTGCATATCGGCCAGCCGCCGCTGAGCCAGCAGATCCAGGCGCTGGAAGGGGAACTGGGTGCGCAGTTGTTTGAGCGCAACAAGCGCTCCGTGCGGCTGACGCAGGCGGGCGCACTCTTCCTCGATGATGCGCGGCGCATCCTGGCTCTGTCGGAACAGGCGGCCGTCACGGCGCGGCGGGCGCAGCGGGGTGAAGCGGGCGAATTGCGCATCGGCTTTACCTTTTCCACGCCATTTACGCCGTATTTCGCCACCGTCATCAACCGCTACCGCCAGCAATTCCCGCATGTCACCCTGACCTTGCACGAAATGGCGACCTTGCATCAGCTCGAAGCGATCTCAGGCAGGACGATGGACCTGGGTTTCGTGCGCCCGCCGGAAACGACGTATCCAGACGATATCCGCCTGACGGAACTGCGCAAGGACCCGCTGTTCCTCGTGCTGCCTGTTGCCCATGCGCTGGCGGCCAAGGATGCCATCGCCATTGCCGACATGGCGGGCGAAAGTTTTGTCATGTATCCCAAGGATGCGGGCACGGGGATTTATCCGCAGATCTTCCGCCTGTGCAAGGCGGCCGGCTTCGTGCCCCAGGTAGCGCAGGAAGCGGGCGAAGCGTCGACCATCATCGGCCTGGTGGCGGCCGGCTGCGGCATTTCCGTGCTGCCCGCCTCGTTCGACCGCATCCGCATGGATGGCGTGTGTTACCGTCCCATCGCCGATCCGCAGGCGAGCACCAGCTTGTTATTGGCACAACGGGAAGAAGAATCGTCGCCGCTGGTGGCGGCGTTTGTCAAACTGGCCGAGGCAGCGGCGCTGGAGGAAAAAGAATAGGCCGGCGCATGCCGGCCTACGTTGAGTCGTAGGTCGGATTAGCGGTGGCGAAGCCGCCGCGTAATCCGACAACAGCGTTGGATTACGAATAATCCGCGTCCAGCTCGGAACCCGCATAATTTTCCAGGTCCTCGAACAGGCTTTTCATGCTGGCCCGCGTAAGGATTTTATGCACCACGGTACAGCTGCGGCGGTAGGATTCTATGCGGTCGAGCAGCACGGGGTGATGCTGCACCGGCACCTTGGCCACCAGGGCGGCCCAGCCTTCCTCGAAGTCGGGCTTGTTCTTGCGCACGGAACGCACGAAGCGTTCAAACTCCTTTTGACCCGTGCGCGCCATGATGCGCCCGCCGCCTTCGATGGCGAAGATGATGGCCACGGCAATGACGCCCTCGGCATTCAAGTCGCTATCGCTGACAGGGCCGTTGTCGTGGTGGCGGCGCAGCCAGCTGGCCAGGCGCACCACGGCTTGCACTTCCTTGCGCTGTTGCAACTGCACCGCGTACTTTTCATAACCGGCCCAGTTCTGGTTAGGGTCGGCCTGGCAAATATCGATGAACAGCTCGCGCAGGCGGCGCGCAAGGTAGACGGGGTCCTGGTCGTACTCACCGACAAGAGCGTCTTCCGGCAACTGCGACAGCTCCTTGATCAGGCGGAAACCCACCTGGAACGCGTGCTCGGCGCCATGCTCGACGAGGAAATCGAGTGCGGCCTGGTCGCCTTCATGTGTGACGGCCTGCTCCAGGCCCAGCGAAACGCCACCCACCGTCAGGAACAGCGCTTTCTGGATGCCGTCGGCCGTGCGTTCATTCGTGAACTTCTCGGCCACCATGGCCGTGATGCCCGTCAATTCATCGGCCAGGTCCAGCGCCGCATCCTCGCGCGGGTCGTTCGGCAACAGCTTGATGGCGCGCACCAGGCGCGGAAGATTCTCTACAACAATTGCTGGCAGCATTAGACGTTCCCTGCTTTCATTACGAGAAAATACCGGTGCCCAGGCTGCGGCGCGTGCTGGAACGCGGTGCGCTGCGCGTGCTCGGCACTTGCTTGCGCAGGCGGTACAGCAATTCCTTGGTACTGCGCTGCAACATGGTCGGTTCTTCGTCCGGGTCGTCCGAGTATTCGGCATCGGCCAGGTCGGCGCTGTGGCGGAAATCGGGGAACAGTTCGAACAGCGAACGATCCCAGCCGTCTTCATTCGCTTGCGCCAGCTCAATGGCCAGCGGCACGACGTCGTTGTCGGACGACGTCACGCCCGTCACATACGGTCCCTTGATGACGATTTCACCCGCCACCTCAAGGATTTCCTTCGGCGCCATCGAGAACAGAATGGCGAACGCCGTGGCGCCCCAGTCGGTGGCGGACGCTTCGAGCAGCAGCTCGCGGCGGCGCTCGGCATCGTCGGTGGAAAACACCACGCCGTGGATGTGCGCGAACAGCGACTCGGCGATGCGTTCCGGATCATCCTCGATCTGGTCGTCGCTCCAGGTGGCGGCGATGAAGGCCAGGCTGTCGGCCCAGGCCTTCGGCGGTACCAGCAAGGTAGCCAGCGACATCTTGCCGCCGTCAAAGCCGGCCAGGTGCAGGGCCGTCACTTGCGGCGGGATGGCGCTCAGCACTTCCACCACGGCAAGATCGCCATACTGGTCGGCCGCGTCGGCAAACGCCTGCTCGGCGTGGCCCAGCGAACCGGACAGCACCAATTCCGTGACCTGCTTGGTCAGCGCGGGCAGGTTGCTTTTTTGTTCATCCTTGTTATCGGCCATGGTCATCTCCATCCTGGTCAAACATCTGGGCGAAATCGTCGGTGGCTTCGTCTTCGTCGTGATCGTCGTCGCCGTCGTCATTGGCAGCCAGCTGGTCGAGCGACTGGTCGTCGTCGTCCCACAGGCGCGGATTCTTGTGCAAAAATGCCGTGATGATGGCCTGGCGGGCCAGGTCGGGGAAGCTCTCTTCGATGGCGGCGTACATCTTGGCCGCTTCCGGCGCGGCGCAGGCGGCCATGGAGAACACGCGGGCCGGGTCGCCAAACTCGTAGTCTTCGCTTTCGGCCAGCAAGCCTTTCGGGTCGCTGAAGGTAATGTGATCGACCAGCGCGAAGGCCAGCATGTTCACGTCTTCGATGCCGCCGCCGCTGGCGTACTCGCTCACCAGCGCATCAACCATGCTTTTATAATTCTTGCGGTTAGGCGGGTCGCCGAGGATGCCATCGATCTGGCCTTCCAGCTCGCGCGACTGGTACGCAAATTCAGGGTGTACTCTTCTCATGCTGTGCTTTCCAATGTGATGCGCGGCACTTTTACTTAAAAGCAAAAGCACCATTGTTTGTTGTTTTTCAAATCATTCGGGCTGGCCGGGCGGCCGCCAGCAGGCTTAATCTGCCGGCAGGACGGTGCCATGCAGGCGGAACACGCCGCACCACAGGGCATACGCTTCCGCTTCCGGGTCGATAATGATGCGGTGATTCACGCTCTGGTCGTATTCGGCGCGCTTGGCCGGGTCGGCCAGGATTTCATACGCCTTAGTGACGCTCTTGAAGCGCGCCTCGGCGCCGGGGGCCTGGTTGCGGTCGGGGTGGAAGCGCATGGCCAGCGAACGGTAAACCTTCTTGATTTCATCGTCGCTGGCATTGGGCGCGACACCGAGGACGTTATATAAATTTTCCATAAATGGCTCCGGGGTCACGATTTGTTTGCTAATTAAAGGCAGATTATCCTATAGAACGGCGCCCGCGTCCCTTGCATGCTGGGATATGGGGTCAAATACGTGCTTATAAAGCGCTTGCGGTACGGTAAAATGCTTTTTACTGTCACTCTTCCGCATTGATCAATGAGCAACGATAAACCGAATACCGCCGCGCCAGCGCTGGCGCCCAATTTCTTGCGTAACATCATCGAAGCCGACCTGGCTGCCGGCGCCCACGTGCGTCCCGGACTGCCCCAGGTGATCACGCGTTTTCCGCCAGAGCCGAACGGCTACCTGCACGTGGGCCACGCCAAGTCGATCTGCGTCAACTTTGGCCTGGCGCGCGATTACGCCGGCCAGTGCAACCTGCGCTTCGACGACACCAATCCGGCCAAGGAAGAACAGGAGTACGTCGACACCATCATGGACAGCGTGAAATGGCTGGGCTTTGACTGGGAACCGAAGCATGCCGATGGCCAGAGCCACCTGCACTACGCGAGCGATTACTTCGACCAGCTGTATGCGATGGCCGAATACCTGATCACGGCCGGCTTTGCCTATGTGGACAGCCAGAGCGCCGAAGACATGGCTGCCAACCGGGGAAATTTCGGCCAGGCTGGCAAGAATTCGCCATTCCGCGACCGTCCGCGCGACGAGTCGCTGGCCCTGTTCCGCGCCATGAAGGCGGGCCAGTTCAAGGATGGCGAGCACATTCTGCGCGCGAAGATGAGCGAAGATGCCATGAGTTCGCCGAACATGAACTTGCGCGACCCGGCCATTTACCGCATCCGCCATGCGCATCATCACCGCACGGGCGACGCCTGGTGCATCTACCCGATGTACGATTACACGCACCCGATCTCGGACGCGCTGGAAAACATCACGCATTCGATCTGCACCTTGGAGTTCCAGGACCACCGCCCGTTCTACGACTGGCTGCTGGAAACCCTGTCGGCCGGCGGCTTCTTCCAGCAGCCCGTGCCGCGCCAGTTCGAATTCTCGCGCCTGAACCTGACCTACATCGTCACCAGCAAGCGCAAGCTGCGCCAGCTGGTGGAAGAAAAAATCGTCGACGGCTGGGACGACCCCCGCATGCCGACCCTGGTGGGCATGCGCCGCCGTGGCTACACGCCGGAAGCAATCCAGCTGATGTGCGAACGCACGGGCGTGACCAAATCCGACGGCTGGATCGACTACAGCGTGCTCGAAGGCTGTTTGCGCGAAGACCTGGACCCGAAGGCGCCGCGCACGGTGGCCGTGCTGCGTCCGTTGAAA
Organism: Janthinobacterium sp. 75; assembly: GCF_004365495.1. Taxonomy (NCBI): domain Bacteria; kingdom Pseudomonadati; phylum Pseudomonadota; class Betaproteobacteria; order Burkholderiales; family Oxalobacteraceae; genus Janthinobacterium; species Janthinobacterium sp. 75. The sequence continues at coordinate 301,663 of NZ_SORD01000002.1, forward strand.
CTGATCATCGACAATTTCCCTGAAAACGAGAGCGTGGAATGCACGGCGCCCGTGCATCCGCACTTCCCGGAACGGGGCTTGCGCACCTTCCCCATCTCGCGCGAGCTGTGGATCGAGGAAGACGACTTCATGGAAGTGCCGAACAAAGGCTATTTCCGTTTGTATCCACCGATAGCCGACAAGCCGGGCAGCAAGGTACGCCTGCGCTATGGCTATGTGATCGAATGCACGGGCTACGACAAGGATGCAGACGGCAAGGTCATTGCCGTGCATTGCACCTACTTCCCGGACAGCAAGTCGGGCACGGAAGGCAGCGCCAACTACAAGGTCAAGGGCAATATGCACTGGGTCAGCGCGCCGACGGCCATTCCCGCCGAAGTGCGCCTGTACGACCGCCTGTTTACCGACCCGCAGCCGGACGCGGGCGGCAAGGACTTCAAGCTGGCCTTGAATCCGCTGGCCAAGGAAGTGGTGCAAGCCTGGCTGGAACCGGGCGCGGAACTGGCCCAGCCGGAACAGCGCTTCCAGTTCGAGCGCCACGGCTATTTCGCGGCCGACCGGGTCGACAGCCAGCCTGGCAAGCCCGTCTTCAACCGCATCGTCACCCTGAAAGACAGCTGGCAGCCGGCAAAATAAGCCGTCATGTTGCTCACAAAAAAACCGCTTCGGCGGTTTTTTTCTTTTCAGCAACATAGTCACCAGCGAAATATTGCCTGTTGACTACATTCACGATAATTTTGTATATTAGGCAGCTATTGAACAATTTGCAATGTCATTAGTGCTTGTGCAACTTGGTACAGCCTCCAGCACACGGGCGGCACCGATTCCTCTTCCTGATGCGGATGGCGATGTCTACTACTGCCGGCAAACACCCTTTATCTGCTGAAAAAAGACCGCTCTGGCTGCTCGGTTTCGTGGTGTCGTTGTTGGTGGGCCTGCTGTTCTACATGGCCGCCTCGCTGTCGATCGAAAACGATGCCAGCGAGCTGTTCAACAATCTGGCGCGCACTACCCAGAAAAACATCGCGTCGCGCATCAAGTCGTATGCCAACTTGCTGCGCGGCACGGCTAGCCTGTTCCACGCCAACGAACACGTGAGCCGCGAGCAATTCCACCGCTACGTGGCGAACATGGACTTGCAACAGAACTATCCGGGGGTGATGAATCTCAATTACAGCCGGGAACTCGACGAGTCGCAGCGCCCCGCCTTCGAAGCGGCCATGCAGCACGACCATCCGCCCGGGCGCGATGGCTATCCGGCGTTTGCCATCCATCCGCCCGGGCCGCGCCCCCATTACTCCGTGATGGTATACCTCGAACCGATTGCCAGCGCCCCGGAAAAGTTTGGCTATGACATCGCTTCGCGGCCCCTGATCGCCGAAGCGCTGGCACAGTCGCGCGATACGGGGCAGATCAGCAATTCCGGCGTGCCCGTGCCGATGGAAGGGCGGCCGCAGCTGACGGGCATGGCCATGCGCATGCCCGTGTACCGCTTCGGCATGCCCACCGGCACGGTGGGGCAAAGGCGCGCGGCCTACCAGGGTTCCGTCGGCGTCGGCTACGATCTGGTGACGATGATGCGCAGCGCGCTGGCCGACATGCCGGTACGCAATGTCCGCCTGACCCTGTTCGATATCGGCCCGCAAGCGCGCGAGCAGCTGGACTTGCCGCACGACATGCGCCCCATCTTCGACAGCACGACGGGGGGCATGCGTGCACCATGGTGGCTGCCCGGCAACTCGGGGCGGTATCTGAGCAGCACGATGCTGATCGACCACAATGGCCGCGCGTGGCAAGCGCTGTTCAGTGTGCGCAAGAGCGACCTGTACACGCGCTTCGGCGCCTTCCTGCCGTGGCTGGCCCTGCTGACCGGTTTTGCCAGCACCATGCTGCTGTACATGCTGTTTCACACCCTGGCGTCGTCGCGCCGGCGCGCCATCCAGCTGGCGACGGGCATGACGGAGGAATTGCGCGCCAGCCAGATCCGCCTGCAGCTGTCGCACCAGAAACTGCGCCGCCTGGCAGCCCACGCCGACCAGATCAAGGAAGAAGAGCGCAAGCGCATCGCGCGCGAAATCCACGACGACCTGGGACAGAACCTACTGGTGCTGCGCATCGATGCCGACATGCTGGCCTCGCGCACGCAGCGCCGTCACCCGCGCCTGAACGCCCGCGCCAGATCGACCCTGGAGCAGATCGACGCCACGATTAAAAGCGTACGGCAAATCATCAACGACTTGCGTCCAACCGTGCTGGACCTCGGCGTGAATGCGGCCGTCGAATGGCAGGTGGCGCAATTTCGCCAGCGCACGGGCATCGCCTGCGAAGTGAGCGAAAGCCATCACGATATTTATTTGAGCGACCAGTGCGCCACGGCCCTGTTCCGTATCCTGCAAGAGTCGCTCAGCAATATTTCCCAGCACGCCAATGCCAGCCGCGTGCAAGTCAAGCTGGAAAAGTGCCGCGATACCGTGTCGATGTGCGTCAGCGACAACGGCGTGGGCGCGGCCATCGATGGACGCAACAAGCTGGGCTCATTTGGGCTGGTGGGGATCGAGGAGCGCATCAAGCTACTGGGAGGTACTTTCTACATAGAAAGCAGCCCCGGTGCTGGCATGAGCGTGCATGTCAGCGTGCCGCTGGGTGCGGACGCCACCGCATTTCCCTACCAGGAAGACAGCCGGGTCAACGCCTGACAGGCACGTCCCGCATGAAGCAAGCTCAGCTTGCGTATTTTGTCATTAAATGCAATATTGATGTAGAACAACTTAGCACCTGCCCGCCAGGGACCAGGCATTCCTCGACTACTTGCAAGGAGGACACACCTACCACTCTCCCTTGTTGCACCGTATTTCCCACAACGCTCTTTACCAAAGGACATTCATGGATACGAACGACAGTTTCAAGGCAATTGCTGATTTGAATTTGGACGCGATCAAAGTCAAGCTGATGCACAGGGAGTCAGGCGAAGGATGGAGCCTGGAGAAGGCGAATGCGGTGGAGTTCGAATACCGGCGCTTCCTGATCCTGATGAAACAGTTTCCGGAAGAAGAAACGGCGCCGCTGATGGACGTCGATACCTTCTGGCATTACCACATCCTCGACACGCTGAAATATGCAGCGGACTGCGAACAGGTCTTCGGTTATTTCCTGCATCACTTTCCGTACATCGGCTTGCGCGGCGAAGATGACGAAGCGGCGCACCAGCGCGTGGGCGAGCGCATGAAGCAGCTGTATGAGCAAACGTTCGGGGAAGATTATATCCGCGCAGAAACGGCGTATTCGGGACGGGCCGTGCAAGCGGCGTTTTCCAGTGCGGCAGTGCAGGCGACAGCCTACTCGGGCCGGGCCGTGCAAACGGCGTTTTCCAGTGCGGCGGTGCAGGCGACGGCGTATTCGGGCCGCGCGACCGGGGCTGCCAACACCGCATTTTCCAGCGCGCCCGCCTCACTGGCCGCAGCGGTGGTCAAGTCGTCCACCACTGGCCTGGAAAGGGGGCGTTTCTATGTCGATCGTCCGGTACTGAACCGCGACCCGCAATAGAAAAGCAGACAACAGCTATGGCTGCCGCACGCGGCAAGCCTGACTTACGCAGACGGCACCTCTCAGTTTACCGTCTGTCAGGCGCTCTTAGGCAGCCATCAACTCGCGCAGTTCACGAATGCTGAAATCGCTGATTTCATGCATGCGGATGAGGATAGTGGCGCCGATCGGCAAGGTGTTGTGACGAATCTTGCTGATAACAGGTGGCGCCACTTCCAGAGCTCGCGACAAGGCGGCATCGTTTTTCAGTTGCAGCTTGTCGATGATCGCATCGAGGACGCGATTCGGGTTGTAGGTAGGCAAAGAAGTAATTTGTTTGAGAGACATGATCAAAAATCCGTACTTGTTGTATTAATGCATAAAGAAACCGAATGTCTCTTCTGCAATAATTCAGGGTAAACACACTAAAAAGCGCCATCACTTATGCGGCTTTTAAGCCACAAACAATATAATACACGCTATTGTTGATTTTTGCGTAACTTAAAGCAAAATTGTGATAATTGAAGAGAATTGACGCACTTGGAATGTGCTAGAGGATAACTCAAATCGGAAAAATTTGCTGCAAGTCATCAATTTTTACGATGAGGAACACCGCTGTGCATGAGCCAAGCTATGGCCATGAGGGTGCTCAGGCGGGCCATGTCGGCCGATAAAACCCAGCTGTGCGCGGCCACGTCGGCCGGCATGGCCAGCAAACAGGCGCCCGGGAAGGCATCCATGCGGCACCAGGCCAGTTGCCGGCGAATTTCATCGGGCGGTGGCGGTGGCCGCAGCGCATGTTCGCGGCCGCGCATGTAGGCGCGTACTTGTTCCTTGCTGGGGTAACTCGCAGTTCGCATGGCTCGCTCCTACTGACGGGTAACAGCGTCGCGCTGCGTAGAACCCACCACAAATAACCTGGACGCGTGACGACTTTGCTCAGCATATCGCCAGTTCGCCATGATGCCCTTGCGCTGCATCAAATGGCCAAGCCCCGGCATTGCGCCGAAGCCCGCACTGTTCCCTGCGCCAGCGGCCAGGCAGCCGATGGTCCGCCCTTATTTCTTTTGCTGGCGCACGCGCTGTTGCTGTTTTTCCTGCGTTTGCTGGCGATTCTGCTTGCGCTCGAACAGGGTGACCGCATCTTTCTTGGCTTGCTCGGCGGTACGCATTTCCTCATGCGCATCGTGCGGAACAAAAAATTCGGCATCCTGCGCCGCCACGACCAGCTTGATGGCGGCATCGTCGTCGAGGTCGTACAGTTCCGTCAGGACGGTGGTGACCTCGTCCAGGTATTCTTCGTAAGTGAGGGTGCTCATGCTGTAGTCCTTAAGTGAATGGCGCACCGCCGCAACGGCGCGCTGCGCGCCGGCCCAGCAAAGTGCGCAGATAACCGGCCATTTTACCCGATGCCGGCCACATCGTCGGACAGCGACTGCAAGGCATCGGCCACGCGCGCGTAGCGCAGGCACACACCCAGCTCGCGCTTGAGACGCGTATTGTGCAGCCGGCGCGATTCGGACATGAACGACAGCAGCATCGGCGTGACCACTTGCTGCAACTCGGCACGCGGCAGGCGCGGCGGGCGCGGCAAGCCGAACGTATCGGCCACGGCATCGAAATAGTCCGCCATCTTGAGTTCGCTGTCATCGCTGGCGTGATACACGCGTCCCGGCTTGCCCCGCCACAAGGCCCGTTCGATGATGCGCGCCAGGTCATCGGCATGGATATGGTTGGTGTACACGTCGTCGCCAGCGGCCAGAGCCGGCGTGCCTTCGCGCAGGCGCTTCAGTGGCAGACGGTCGTGCGCATAAATGCCCGGCACGCGCAGGATGGCCACGCTGGCGCCGCGGCGCGCGCCCCAGCCACGCAAGACCTGCTCCGCATCCACGCGCCGCTTCGCCCGCGCATTCGCCGGCGCTGTCGACCGCGTCTCATCGACCCAGGCGCCGGCGCAATCGCCATACACGCCGCTGGTACTCACATACACCATGCGGGCATGCTCGGGTAAAATGGCGACCAGATTGCGCGTGCGCAGGTCCAGCAAGCCCGACGACAGGGGCGGTGCCAGATGCACGACCATACTCGCCAGTCCCGCCAGCCGCTTCAGACTGGCGCGGTCGTCGAGGTTGGCCACGATGGGCACGGCGCCGGCCGCCCGCAGCTGCGCGCAACGCGCCGGCTGGCTGGTGACGGCGAAGACGCGAAAACGCGCGCGCAGCAGGGGCAGCAGACGCATGCCGACGTCGCCGCAGCCCAGGATCAGCAGGCGCGGCAAACCCACCGGCTTGCGCAAAGAGTGCATTAACATATTTTTCATCTCAAGGATTGTATGACTTTTCAAATTACTGTTCAGCCCAGCGGCCACCAATTCAGCTGTGAAGCGGACGAAACCGTTCTGTCGGCAGCGATCCGCGCCGGCGTGGGCTTGCCGTATAGCTGCAAGAGCGGCGCCTGCAGTTCCTGCAAGGGCAAGATCGTGTCCGGCAATGTACAGCATAAGCCATACCAGGCCCGCTCCCTGACGGAAGATGAAGCGGCCGCCGGCTACTCGCTGCTGTGCTGCGCCGTGCCCCAGGGCGACCTGGTGGTGCAGGCGCGCGAAGTGGCAGGCAGCAGCGACTATCCGATCAAGAAAATGCCGTCGCGCGTGACCACCATCGACAAAGTCGCGCCTGACGTCGTTGTGCTGACCCTGCAATTGCCGGCCAGCGAGCGCCTGCACTACCGCGCCGGCCAGTATATCGAAATCATGCTGCGCGACAACAAGCGCCGCAGCTACAGCATGGCCAGTGCGCCCGTCGACGGTGGCCCCGTGAGCCTGCACATCCGCCACATGCCGGGCGGGCTGTTCACCGACCAGGTGTTCGGCAGCATGAAAGAGCGCGACATCCTGCGCTTCGAAGGTCCGATGGGCACCTTCTTCCTGCGCGAAGACAGCGACAAGCCCGTCGTGCTGCTGGCCTCGGGCACGGGTTTTGCCCCGTTGAAAGCCATCGTCGAACACATGATCAACGAGCAATCCCCGCGCCCGATCACCCTGTACTGGGGCGCGCGCCGCCCGCACGACCTGTACATGGATGCGCTGTGCCGCCAGTGGGCCGCTGACCTGCCGCAATTTACGTATGTGCCTGTCGTATCGGACGCGTTGCCGGAAGACGCCTGGAGCGGCCGCACGGGCTTCGTGCACCAGGCCGTCATGGCCGACCTGCCAGATATGTCCGCTTACCAGGTATATGCCTGCGGTGCACCGATCGTCGTGGAGTCGGCCAACCGCGATTTCGTGCAATTGTGTCAACTTCCAGCCGACGAGTTCTACGCGGACGCCTTCACCACCGAAGCCGACCTGGCCAAGTAGGCATCCAGACAGCGGGGGCTGCTGGTGCGGCATCCGCTGCCCCCTCCCCGCTGCTCCCTGGAAATCTCATGTCCCTCGCGTCCGCCGGCAACGGCTTCAGTATCTTGCGTCACCGCAATTTCGCCTTTTACCTGTCCGCCCGCGTACTGGGCACGGTGGCCGTGCAGATGCAAAGCGTGGCCATCGGCTGGCAGGTGTACCAGATCACGGGCAGCCTGTTCGACCTTGGCCTGATCGGCCTGGCGCAGTTCGCCCCCTTCCTCGTGCTGATCCTGCCGGCCGGCCATGTCGCCGACCGCTACAACCGCCGCAACATCATCGCCTGGTGCCTGGCGGCGCAGCTCGCTTGCGCGCTGGCCCTGCTGGCCTTTACGCTGAGTGGACTCTCCATCGTCTGGCCCGTGTTTGCCGTGCTGGTGCTGTTCGGCAGCGCGCGCGCCTTCATGATGCCGGCCACGCAAGCCGTGCTGGTAAACATGGTGCCCACGCAGCACTTCAGCCGCGCCGTCGCGCTCAGCTCATCGAGCTCGCACGTGGCCATCATCCTGGGCCCCACCCTGGGCGGCTTGCTGTATTACTTCGGCCCGAAGGTGGTGTATTTGATCTCGTCCGCGCTGCTGGTGGTATCCGTCTTGCTGATGCGCGCCACCACGCCGGCGCCGCAAGTGGTGAAGCGCGAACCCGTCAGCTGGCATACCCTGCTCGAAGGCTTGCGCTTCGTCTGGTCGAAACCCATCGTGCTGGGCGCCATTTCACTTGACCTGTTCGCCGTGCTGTTCGGCGGCGCCACGGCCCTGCTGCCGGCACTCGCGCATGACGTGCTGCATATCGGCCCCAGCGGCCTGGGCCTGCTGCGCACGGCACCGGGCGCCGGCGCCGCCCTGTGCTCGATCATTCTGGCCATCTTCCCCATCACGCGCCGCGTGGGCGCCTGGATGTTCGGCGGCGTGGCCGTCTTCGGCCTGGGCACCCTGGTGCTGGGCAGCACCAGCTATTTCCCGCTGGCGCTGGCGGCGCTGTTCCTGATGGGCGCCGGCGACATGGTCAGCGTCTACATCCGCCATCTGCTGGTGCAGTTCGAGACGCCTGACGAGATCCGCGGCCGGGTCAGCGCCGTGAATGCCGTCTTCATCGGCGCCTCGAACGAGCTGGGCGAATTCGAATCGGGCCTGACGGCTGGCTGGTTCGGCCTGGTCCGCGCCGTGCTCTTCGGCGGCGCAGCCACCCTGGCCGTGACGGGCATCTGGGCCGTGCTGTTCCCCGTGCTGTCACGCATGGACCGCTTCCCCCACCACGAAAAGGAAGCGGCCGCCAGAACGGCGACCGCGAGCGCACACTAAGCGCTAAGATGCGCTATCGCTACTGACCAACTCGCACCATGAAAATCACGTTTCCCTTGCGCAGCTTCATCCGCAGCCGCCCCCACCTGAGCATGGCCACGGCCATCGGCGTGGCAGCCGGCCTGTTGCTGCCCTCGTCCTGGCAACTGATGACGCGTTTGCTGACGGCGTGGAACGTCGCCGTCTGGTTTTACCTGGCGACGATGGCCTGGATGATGATGCGCGCCAACCATCACAAGGTGAAGGTGATGGCAGCGCGCCAGGATGAGCGGGCCGCCACGGTCCTGTCGGCCCTGTCCGTCGCCTCCGTGATGAGCCTGGTGGCCATCGTCTCGCAACTGTCGTCGATGAAAGACATGGCGCCGGACGAGCGCGCGCTGCATTACGGCTTGACGATCCTCACACTGGTCGGCTCCTGGTTTCTCGTCGGCACCCTGTTCTGCTTTCACTATGCCCACCTGTATTACCAGGCCGACCCCGCGCTACGTCCCTTGAAGTTTCCCGACGACGAGCAAAACCCCGATTACTGGGATTTTTTGTATTTCTCCTTCACCATCGCCGTAGCCGTGCAAACGTCGGACGTTTGCGTGCAGACGCGATCGATGCGGCAGATCGTGCTGGGGCAATCCGTGCTGAGCTTTTTCTTCAACCTGGTCGTGCTGGGACTGTCCATCAATATTGCCGCCGGCTTGATCAATGGATAAGCAGCAGGGCAAAAAGATTCCACAAGGAAACTTGATCTGGCTGAAGGGTTAAGCGCATCTTAATCGTGCAGACCCCTTGAAATTGTGGAAACTGGAGTAAGATAAGTCATGCACAGAGATCAAGTGCATGAGGCAAGAACCAGGCGCCGACGCGCCCCCGCAGTGGAATAGACCGCTGCCGTGCATGGCGCCTGAGATGGGTTTTTTTTGAATTGACAGGAGTAAGCATATGCAAATCAATATTCATACCGACAGCACCATCGCCAACACCGCTGGACTGAACGAACATGTGCAATCCGTACTTGAAAGCGCACTCAACCGCTTCCGCGACAACCTGACCCGCATCGAAGTCCACATCAGCGATACAAACGGCCCGAAAGGCGGCGCCGACGATATCCGCTGCGTCATGGAAGCTCGCGTTGCTGGCTATCAGCCGATTGCCGTGACCGAACAGAACGCCACCGTGCATCAATCCGTGGCCGGCGCCACCGACAAGCTGAAACGTGCCATCGATAGCGCCCTGGGCCGCCTGCAAGACAGCAAGCGCCACGCCACCGGCAAGAATGCCGTGATCGATACGGCCGAAGCGGAAGAAACCGCCGAGTAACTCCACCCACCGCAGTACTCTAGTGACCAAGGCAGCCGTTCAAGGCTGCCTTTGCACATCCGGCCCGCCTTTCGCGCGCGGCAACAACAATGCCAAAACCATCAGCATTCCCGCTGATTAACGCGACATTGAAATAATTGTCGTATTTCCCACAGTAAGTGACATCAAGCAAGCCTTTGCCGTTACAGCCAAGGCCGCTTTACGCTATCATGAAGATACCGTCCCGCTGCTCGCGCGCGTCGGCTTTTTGAAAGTATGATTGTGGAACATATCGGCAACTTCGGCGCTTCAGGCTGCAACATCGGCGATTTACAGCTATTTTGCGATGCTGCGGATAGCCAGACGGCCGCCATGCTGGCGCCCTGCCCCGTCATGCGCCTCGAAGCGGGCGAAGCCATTGCCGACAGCAAGGGCACCAGCCTGTACATCGTCCTGCGCGGCTCGCTAGCCGTGGCGGCCGACACCCACACGGGTATGGATGACGGCACCGTCAGCAAGGTCTTGCCCGGCGAAAGCGTGGGCGAACAATCGGTGCTCGATGAAGCAAGCAACCTGGCCGCCATTTCTGCCCTGGAAGAAACCGATTTGCTGGTGATCGACGCGGCCGTCGTCTGGGAATTGATCGAACAATCGAACGGCCTGGCGCGCAACCTGCTGCGCTTGCTGTCCTTCCGCATCCGCGCCGCCAATGCCCTGCTGCGCAGGCGCCAGAAACTGGGCGAATTCTACCGCCAGCTGTCTATGGTCGACAGCCTGACGGGCTTGTACAACCGCGCCTGGCTGACCGATTTACTGCCGAACATGATCATCACCGCTCACGCCAGCAGCTCTCCGCTGTCGCTGGTGATGATAGATCTCGACCATTTCAAGCGCTTCAACGACACGCACGGCCACCAGGCGGGCGACCAGGCGCTGCGCATCGCCGCGCAAGTGCTGGGCGCAGCCCTGAGGCCCACGGATTTTGCCGTGCGCTATGGTGGCGAGGAAATGATGGTGATCTTGCCCGATACCAACGAACACGTCGCCTTGCGGGTGGCCGAGCGCCTGTGCGAGCGCATGGAGCACGCCGTCATCTTCGCCGACATGCGCAGCGCGCTGCCGCACATCACGGGCTCGTTCGGCGTGGCCAGGCTGGAGGCGGAACAGGACGACGAAGCGTTGATCGCGGCGGCCGATGCGGCGCTGTACCGCGCCAAAGCCGGCGGGCGCAACCGTGTAAGCACCTGATAAAAAGCCCATGGCGTCGTTGCATTGCCTCGTCGTACATTCGTACTGCCTTCGGCAATGCACCTCGCCCTGGACATTTTCTCCGGCGCTTCCGGCGCAATAATGATCAGCTGGCCTTGCTGTCGGCCGGCTTGGCGGCCTCATCCTTCTTGCTGCTGTGCGCGGCGATGAAATCCGCATAGCCCTTCTGCACCAGTTCATACGTCTTGTCGATATTGCCGGCGATATCGCCATTCAGCACTTTCAAGCCACCCAGAATGTCGCGCGCTTCCTTGAAGCCTTTTTCCATGCCGCCGCTGATAGTGTCCATGAACTTGGTCAGGGCCGTATCGTCATCGAGGCCGGGGTTCTGTTTTTTGAACGCGTCAAAAAACCCCGTCGACAGCGATACAATGCGGCTTGCCGTCGCCTCGGCGCTATTGTCCTGCGAGGCTGCGTTCTGGATGGCGTCGTCGCCGTACTGGCCCTTCAGCGCTTCATTGATATTCGTGATGGCCGTCTTGTACAGCAGCGCCAGCGGCTCGTTTTCCGAACCGATCGAGACATTTAGCGACGCCTGCATGATGGAGGCGGTCAACTGCAGCTTGCTGCGGTCATTCACGCTCATTTCAGTCTTGACGCCGTCCTTTTGCTGGACTTTATCGTCCTTGCCGGCAACGCCGGTACTGACGGAAGTCACGGAAGGGGTGGAATTGCCGCTTGCGGCGATGGGAATTGACACGATAGACCTCCTTGAACGGGCAATATATGCCACCATGCGGGAAACGCAATGATGACCATGCTCTCGTGTAGTATCGGCAGGTTTTCAGAAAACTGTAGCAGTGGCACTTTTAGCGGCCCGGATAACCAATTAAGCAACGACCATCAACGACCATCAATGACTACCCAGACTTTCCTTTGGCACGACTACGAAACCTTTGGCACCCAGCCGCGCCGCGACCGTCCGGCCCAGTTTGCAGCCATCCGCACGGATGCCGACCTGAACGAGATCGGCGACCCGATCATGCTGTATTGCCAGCCTGCAAATGACTTCCTGCCCGACCCGCAATCGTGCCTGATCACGGGCATCACGCCGCAGCAATGCTTGCAGCTGGGCGTGCCCGAACACCAGTTCGCCGCCACCATCGAAGCGGCCTTTTCGGAACCGGGCACCATCGGCGTGGGCTACAACACCATCCGTTTCGATGATGAAGTCACGCGTTTCCTGTTCTGGCGCAACCTGATCGACCCGTATGCGCGCGAATGGAAGAACCATTGCGGCCGTTGGGACATTCTCGACGTGGTGCGCATGACGCACGCGCTGCGCCCGGAAGGCATTCAATGGCCGAAGCGCGACGATGGCCAGACCAGTTTCAGGCTGGAACACTTGAGCAAGGCCAATGGCCTGGCCCACGAAGCGGCGCATGATGCGCTCTCCGACGTGCGCGCCACCATCGCCCTGGCCCGCCTGATCCGTGAAAGGCAGCCGAAACTGTTCGAATTCTGCCTGGCCCTGCACAAGAAAGACAAGGTCGCCAGTGAAATGGGCATGCACCTGGCCGCCGGCGAGCGCCAGCCCTTCCTGCACGTGTCCGGCATGTTCCCCGCCGAACGGGGCTGCCTGGGCATCGTCTGGCCGCTGGCCACGCACCCGAGCAATAAAAATGAAATTCTCGTCTGGGACTGCGCCTACGATCCGCGCGAACTGTTCAATCTGGATGCCGACACCATCCGTACGCGTTTGTTCACGCGCAAGGAGGCCATGCCGGAAGGCATGACGCGCCTGCCCGTGAAAAGCGTGCACCTGAACAAGTCGCCCATGCTGGTCGGCAACCTGAAAACCCTGTCGCCCGCCATGGCCGCGCAATGGGGCATCGATGTGGAAGCGGCGCGCGCCAACGCGCAGCTGGCCGCCACGGCGCCGAACATGGAGGCGATCTGGGCCGAAGTGTTCCAGCGCCCGGGCGCGAATGTCGCCCTGGATGTGGATGAAGATTTGTACAATGGTTTCGTCAGCAACGACGACCGCCGCCTGCTCGAATCCCTGCGCCGCGATACGCCGGCCAAGCTGGCCACAGCCCGCCCCTCGTTTGCCGACGAACGCTTGCAGGAATTGCTGTTCCGCTACCGCGCCCGCAATTTCCCGCAAACCCTGAGCGAAGCGGAAAGCCTGCGCTGGGAACAGCACCGCGCCGCCCGATTGTTCGACGGCGACGGCGGCGCCCGCACCATCGAGATGCTGTTTACGGAAATCGACGTGCTGTCGGAGTCCGTGGATGAGCGGGGAGAAGAGATTCTCGGTGAGCTGTACGACTATGCGGAGATGGTGGCGCCCATGCGCGACTGAAGGACCAGGCCGGGTAGGTCGGATTAGCGGGGCAAAGCCCCGCGTAATCCGACAACATTGTTGGCCCGAGCGTGCTGGTGTCCGATTACGCGGCTACGCCGCTAATCCGACCTACGCTGCGCGGTGTTGATTGATCGCACAGTGAGCATCGCCGGCCGCAAATCGCGACGCGCAGTAGCTTATGTCAGACACCATCAGACGCGCGGTGTTGATTGATGGCATCGCGCGTTTCAATCGCCACGCGGCGCGCCGCATCGGCGAAGTCTTCGCCCGCTTGCGGCGTGGCGTAGATGATGGCGCGCGAAGAGCTGATCATCATGCCCATGCCGTTCGCCGTCTGGCCCGCGCCGACGGTGGCGGCAATATCTCCGCCCTGGGCGCCGATGCCGGGCACCAGCAGCGGCATGTCGCCCACGATGGCGCGTACTTGCGCCAGTTCTTCAGGGAAGGTGGCGCCGACGACGAGCGCGCACTGGCCGTTCTTGTTCCATTTCTCGGCCACCAGGCGCGCCACGCGCTGGTACAGAGGCACGCCGTCCGTATCGAGGAATTGCAGATCCGAGCCGCCCGGGTTCGAGGTGCGGCACAGGATGATCACGCCGCGGTCTTTCCAGGCCAGGTAGGGATCGAGCGAATCCTCGCCCATGTAGGGATTCACGGTGACGGCGTCGGCGCCGTAGCGCTCGAACGCTTCGCGCGCGTATTGCGTGGCCGTGGCGCCGATGTCGCCCCGTTTCGCGTCGAGGATCAGCGGGATATGCGGGTAATTCTCGCGCACGTAGCGGCAAATGTCTTCCAGCTGCTTTTCCGCACCCAGCGCGCCGAAATACGCGATCTGCGGCTTGAAGGCGCAGGCCAGGTCGGCAGTGGCGTCGATGATGCGCGTGCAAAAGGTGGTGATTCCATCGGGCAAGTCGCGCAGTTCGGCCGGCAGTTTCGCCAGGTCGGGGTCCAGTCCCACGCACAGCAGGGAATTATTGGCCGTCCATGCGGCGGATAATTTATTGATGAAATTCACGGCACACCTTCTCTATATTCAGTTGCAAACCCCATATTGTAACGCGGCGCGGGCCTTACAAGACAGGAGACAGCCCCCCAGGGGCGGCGGCCTGCGCTTATTAAACCGACATCCCGGGCCGTTTCAGGTATATTTGCCTCATCCCTTTTACTCTGCACGGAACCCATCATGCAAATCACCAATCAATTCACCAAATGGCTGCGCCTGGCGCTGAGCGTTACCGTCCTGGCCGGTATCCTGACGGGCTGCGGCTACAACGACTTCCAGACCAAGGACGAAGCGACCAAGGCCGCCTGGGGCGAAGTGGTCAACCAGTACCAGCGCCGTGCCGACCTGATCCCCAACCTGGTGAATACCGTCAAGGGCTATGCCACGCACGAGCGAGAAACGCTGGAAGCGGTGACCAAGGCGCGCGCCGCCGCCACCAGTTTCCAGATCACGCCCGAAGTGCTGAACGACCCGGCCGCGTTCGAAAAATTCCAGCAAGTGCAGGGACAGCTGTCGTCGGCCCTGTCGCGCCTGATGGTGGTGTCCGAGAAGTATCCTGACTTGAAGGCCGATACGAGCTTTCGCGACTTGCAGTCGCAGCTGGAAGGCACGGAAAACCGCATCACCGTGGCGCGCCAGCGTTACATCGTTGCCGTGCAAGATTACAACGTGCATGCGCGCAGCTTCCCGAACAACCTGACGGCCATGATGTTCGGCTACAAGGTCAAGCCTTCGTTCACGGTGGAAAACGAAAAATCCATTTCGACCGCGCCAACCGTCAACTTCGGCAAATAAGATGAAAGCCTGGTCTTCTCTGGCAGCGCTGGCGATGGCACTGCTGCTGTGCGCCAGCCTGCCCGCCAGCGCACAGGGCTTGCAAGCCGTGCCGCCGCTGGCGGCGCGCGTGACGGATAACGCCGGCATGCTCGACGCCAAGCAGAAAGCGGCGTTGGAAGGCGTGCTGGCCGACTACGAAGCCAAGACGGGCAGCCAGATCGCCGTACTGCTGGTCAAGAGCACGGAACCGGAAGCCATCGAGCAATACAGCATCCGCGTGACGGATGCCTGGAAGCTGGGCCGCAAGGGCGTCGATGACGGCGTGTTGCTGATGGTGGCGAAAGACAACCCATCGTCCCTGCGCCGCCTGCGTATCGAAGCGGGGCGCGGCGTGCAGGGCGTGCTGACGGATGCGCAATCGAAACGCATCCTGCAGGACGTGATCGCGCCCCATTTCAAGCAAAATGACTATTACGGTGGCCTGGTCGCTGGTATTGGCGCGATTGCCACCCTGCTGAACCAGGAGCAATTCCCCGCCCCCGCACAGCAGAAGGCTCCGGCCACAGTGGAAGCGGGCGGCCTGACCTTCTGGCTGCCGCTGCTGTTCTTCGGCTTTCTCGTCTTGCTGACCGTATTCCGCTCGCGCGGCGGACCTACGCGGCTGCAGCGTGGCAGCAACTGGTCCAGCGGCGCCACGGGCGTCGTGCTGGGCAGCATCCTCAGCCAGGCGCTGAACAACCGTGGCGGCGGCGGCTTCGGCGGCGGTGGCGGATTTGGCGGTGGCGGTGGCGGCGGTGGTTTCGGTGGCGGCGGCGGCGGTTTTGACGGCGGCGGCGCCTCGGGAGATTGGTAATGACGAAACAACTGACCTTTGGACAGCGCTGCGGACGCGCCTTGAAGCATTTGCGCGGCACGCCGGCAACGGCGCGCCAGGCCTTTCCTGAACGCACGCTGAAAGCCATCGAAACGACGATTGCCGACGGTGAGGCGATGCACCAGGCGGAAGTACGCCTGATCGTTGAGGCGGCCCTGACACCCGGCATGGCCTACCAGGGCGTGAGCAACCGCGAGCGGGCACGCGAACTGTTCGCCCAGTATGGTGTATGGGATACGGAAGATAACGTTGGTGTACTGATCTATATCAACTTGGCCGAACACCAGGTCGATATCGTGGCCGACCGCAACGTGGGCCGGCGCGTCACGCCGGAACAGTGGCAAGCCGTGTGCCGCATCATGACGGGAGGCTTCAAGGAGGGTAATTTCCATGACAGTACGCTCGATGCCTTGCAGCAGCTGAATACCTTGTTGCAAAGCCACTTCCCCGCCAGCGGCACGCGTGGCAACCAGTTACCGAACGAACCCATCCTCCTCTAATTCCTGCCCAGGGATTAAAATCTGCCCATTGCCGCGCGAGCTGGGCGCGGCCCCTAATACCGCCGAGGAGACCGCATGAAACTGATCAATCAAACCGCCATCGTCACGGGGGCCACGCAAGGCATCGGCCTGGCGTGCGCCACCCGCCTGATCGCCGAAGGGGCGCAAGTGATGCTGGTCGACATCAAGGAAGAAGGCGCGCAGGCAGCGGCCGCCCTCGGCCCGCAAGCGCGCTTCTTTTGCGCCGACGTGAGCCAGAAGGCAGACGTCGATGCCATGCTGAAGGAAACTCTGGCCCAGTTCGGCCACATCGATATCCTCATCAACAATGCGGGCGTCACGCACGCGGCCGATTTCCTCGACGTCTGCGAAGACGATTTCGACAGGATCATGCGCATCAACCTGAAATCGATGTTCCTGTGCGGCCAGGCCGTAGCGCGCGAGATGGTCAAGCGCAACAGCGGCTGCATCATCAACATGTCCAGCGTGAATGCGGAATTGGCGATCCCGAATCAAGTGCCCTATGTGGTGTCGAAAGGCGCGATCAACCAGCTGACCAAGGTCATGGCCCTGAACCTGGCGCCGCATGGCGTGCGCGTCAACGGCATCGGGCCGGGCACCATCCTGACGGAACTGGCCAAGCAGGCGGTATTGTCCAGCCCGCAGGCGCGCCACACGATTTTGTCGCGCACGCCGTTGGGCCGCTGCGGCGAGCCGGAAGAAGTGGCCGGCATCGCCGCCTTCCTGGCCAGCGACGACGCCACCTACATGACGGGCCAGACCATCTATGTCGATGGCGGACGCATGGCGCTCAACTACACGGTGGCCGTGAAGGAGTGAGAGGGAAACAAGGGAGTTATATAAAAAAATAATAACGCATATCTAAAAAGATCATTAGACACATATCGTGCAACGCAGCATAATGCACCTGTCTCCACTATTCTCCTCCAAGAAAATAGTTTTAAGCCCGCTTTCACCAGCGGGCTTTTTTTTTGCTGTCACTCATGAAACATGGCCATTCTTGCCATGCCACCCAATCTTTCCAGTCATTCTGCCTGTCGCAAAAAAATGTTGCGGCGTGTCATCAGCCCGTCATGTTCGCCCCCTATACTTGCTTCATCTGCTGTACAGGCAACCGATATGCCTGACTACAGACAGGTGTGCTGCGATGGCACACCACTCCCCCTTCATGACCGTGGCGGGCACCGGCAAGGTGCGCGACATGGTAAGTACCGAGCAACTCTCAACTCTTGACCCACTCATTTGGGTTTTTGGCCCGCGTCCCCGCGGGCCTTTTTTTTGCCTGCAAGACAAGCTCCTGCGCAAAAACACAAGGGTCCGCCATGCACATGATATTGTGACTGCCTTTCCACCGTCCTGACGCATCATGCCTGCACCCTTGCTTGAACTCTGTTTTGCCGACCGCCACGCACGCCTGCGCTACCGCACGGCCCTGGTGTTGTACTCGCTGGTGATTCTGATCGGCGACATACCCGGCATGCGCGCTGACGTGGGCCAATATGCCTCGGGCGGCGTACTGCATTCCTTCGGCTATGGCGTGCTGGCCCTGATCCTGTTCAGCGGCACGGGCGGCGGCATGACCCGCCGGGCGCTGCTGTCGGTGCTGATGGTGGCGGTTATGGGCGCGCTGGACGAATTCATCCAGAGTTTCCTGCCTTACCGCCATGGCGCCGTGAGCGACTGGGTGGTCGATATCACGGCCGCAGCGGCGGTCTGCCTGCCTCTGTGTTTCCTCTGGCCAAAAATGGTCGTCGCCGCCCTTGGCAAGGACGCAGCGCAGCCTGGAATCTGAACTGGGGCAATGCCAGCCAGTCAGGCACGGTCCGCTTCGCAATCCTGCAATGCCAGCGGCAACTGCCCCTGGCTACGCGTGCCCAGGCGCCGCATCAGGGCGCGCGTCTCGCGCCGGCTGCCGGCGCTCACAGCGCGTGCAGCATCACGCTGCATGTCCAGCAAGTGCTCCGAACGCGCCAGCCGCACCAGACCATGCAAGGCCTGGGCCAGTACATGGCGCGCACGGGCATCGCGCGCGGTGCCGACTACGGCCAGCACCAACTCATCGATCAGTTTTGCGGTAGGACCAGATGACATTTTTTCTCCCGAATCAACAATGAGGAAACGTGCAGGCGCACGACCTAGTGATTACCAGCATCGTTTATACCAAGCACAGCAATGAGACGCTTGATCTAGCTCAATCGCTCATGACGGCTGCCGAACATCCCTGCGCCGCCATGCTCTTCATGTAGCAATCGCTGCCATCCGTATCAGCGCAGGTGACGATCCTGCGTGTTCGACCATGAGCAGACCAAGCTGAGATTGAAAACAACGCTGCTGCCGACCTGCCTGGCATGCACGCGGGCGGCAGCACGCAGGGGGTGGCGGGCATGGGCTGTACCGCGTCACCTTGCACCTGGACGACGGCACGACGCGCACCTTCACGCAAAATACCCGGTTCGCCTTCCAGATCGACGACCGGGTCAGCGTGCAAAAGGCATGATGCAGCGCTATTGATCGATGCCGGGGCTTGCCGATGCTTGCCGCTGCGCACATGGCCGCATCAGGCCATGGCCAGTGTCAGCGGCCGGCTGCGCCCCTGCACCACGGCCGAAGGCCAGGCCGGGTCGTGCGTGAGGTTGTGCAATTGCTTGCCGTCGAGCAGAAAGGTGTCTTCCACCGTGCTGCCGGGCAGGCTGGGGTGGAAGGCCAGCGCCATGCCACGCTTGAGGATGATTTCCGTGTGCGCGCCGGCCGCCACTTCGGGCGCCAGGTAGCCATGGATGCCGCCCTGCCTGCTGGTGCGCACTGCGTCGGGTTGGCCTGCATACGCGTAGGCGCTGTCGAGCGCGTGATACACCATGCTCAGCGTATGGCCCGTTTCGCAAGCGTCGAGCGCCACCGCTTCCAGCGCCAGCATGGCGGCATCGGCATCGTCCATGGCCACCGCCGCGCCATCAACGCGACGCTGCGCGGGGCCGAAGCGCCGTTGACGGCTGAGACTAGCGCACAGGCCGAAACGCCGTGCGCACAGGGCCAGCACGGCTTGCCTGCCCAGCTCCACCTGGGCCGGCGGCGCGCGCCGATACCGCTGCTGGCGCGCCTCGCCGCTGACCAGCACGTGTACGGCCTGCAAGCCCCGCAGCCACAGCGCGCGCACGCAGGCGGCGGCCAGTTCCTGCTCGCTCCAGTCGGGGCGGGCCTGGCGCAGCGCATCGGCGGCCGCCCCGGCGGCCAGCTGCCCGACCTGGCGATAGCGCTGCTGCTCCGATTCCAGCAGCACCAGCCGCTCTTCGCGCAAGACCACGGGCAGGCTGCGTTCGTGCAAGCCTGCCCGGTCGGACAACACAGGCGCACCACCGGCTGCATGCTGCACGAAATGCTCGCGCAATTCATACAACTGCGGCTGCATCCAGGGCGACACTTGCCACGTCCATGGCCCGCGCACTTCCTCGTCGCGCATGCGCATGGCTTCGGCTTCGTCCGTCAGGATGTAGGCGGCGTCGCGCGTCACCAGCACTTCCGCGCAGCCGCACTCGGCCGTATGGCTATGGCTGTTCGACGCGCCCGCCGTGGCCCACGCAAACCAGTCCACGCCGCGCAGGCGCACGGCACCGGCACGCTCCTGTTCCAGCCAGCACCGCATCTGCGCCAGCTTGTGCGCCACTTCCATTTCCAGCGGCCAGTTCATGACCACTCCTGACTCGGGTTCAGGCGCGGCACCACCCCGCCTGGCATGCCTGGCGTCTGCCGGGCCTCCTGTTGTTCATGCATAGCTGCTCCCTTCCTGCATACAGACGTAAGACCGGCATGCGCATAAAAAGTTCGGCGCCTGGATTCGTCTCAGGCTTGCAGTCTATGACTTCCTTCTATTTTTGCAAGCAGCTATTTCGCCAGCTCGATCAGCACGGCCGTGTACATCTGCAAGTTCAGCAGCAGCTGTTTTTCCGTGATGAACTCGTGTTCGGAATGCCCCGTATACACCGTGTGCGGCATGGCCGGGCCGAAGCTGACGGCGTTTGGAAACAGCCGTGAATTGGTGCCGCCGCCAATCGCCACCGGTTGCGGATTCGCCATGCCCGTGTAATGCTCGAAGACGGACAATAAAGTGGGAATCTGCGGCGCGCCCATCTGCAGCCACGGCTCGCCGATCTGCACCTGCAGCGCGGCCGGCACCTGGCGCCGCGCCTTCCAGGCATCGAAGGCGGCCGTCACCTGCTGCTGCAGCACGGCCGCCGTCTTGCCTTGCGGACGGCGCAAATTGATGTTCAGTTCCAGCGTGCTGCCATCTTGTTTGAGCACGGTAGGCGCCACCGTCATCGGCCCCATGAAACCGTCGCGGTAAGCGATCTGGCCAAAGCGCTCGCCGTAGATGCCCGTACCCACCAGTTCATTCAGGAATGACAGCATGTCGGCCGCCTGCGTGCCCTGCCAAGGCTGCACGGCCAGCGCGTCGGCCAGCATGCTGATGGCGTTGACGCCGTCTTCCGGTTTCGACGAGTGGGCCGACACGCCCAGCGCCGTCACCGTCAGGGTGTCGCCAGCGCGCGCATAGCTGTAGCGCATGCCCTGCTGGCCCTGCGCACGGGCGCGGATGGCCGCTTCCAGCGCCGCCGGAGCGTGCGCGATGACGGCGCTTGCATCTTCCGGAATCTGGCTGCCGAAAAAGCCGCCCGTCAGCCGCGTCAGCACGGGGCCGCCATCGGCTGGCAGTGCCGTGCGCGGCGGCAAGGCCAGCTTGATCGAACCGTAGCCCTTCTCGGCCGTCACCACCGGATATTCCGCATCGATGGTGATGTTCACCTGCGGCGGCGTGTGGGTCTTGAGAAATTGTTTCAGCGGTTCCCAGTCCGATTCCTCGGCCATGTAGACGTACAGCTCGATGCGCTTGTTCAGCGGTATCTGTTTGTCCTGGATGGCTTTCATCGCATACAGGGCCGTGGCGATGGGGCCCTTGTCGTCTTCCGTGCCCCGTCCCAGCAGTTTTCCAGCTTCGCTGGTACGGTCCAGTTCGAACGGTGAGCGGGCCCATTTGGCGGGATTGACGGGCTGCACATCGCCGTGCGTGATCACGCCCACCCTTTCGCTGCCTTTGCCCATGCCGATAACCAGTACGTGGCCATGATCGTGGAAGTCGAAACCGAGGCGCTGCGCCTCGGCCGCCAGGTAGCGCTTGAAGCCCGTGTGCTGGGGATTGTCGGCAAACGGCACGGCCGGATCGGCCACCGTGTTGAAACTGACCATTTTTGCCAGGCTGGCGATCAGCGCTTCGGGATAGGTGGCCAGCGCATGGCGTGCCGTGTCCTGCGCCTGCAGGCTGACGGGGGCGGCGTGAACGGAGGGCTGCAGCAGCAGGGCTAGCAGGGACAGCAGGAGGGGTTTCTTGAACATGGCGGGGTGCATAAAGTGGGGAGGCCCACTCTAGCATCGCCCGCACCGATTTCCAATCAGCATGAGTTTTTTACCGATCAGTACGCAAATTCCCGATTCGCATTATCATGTGCGCAGCCTGTCTTCCCCGCCACGCTGTCCAGGGTAACCCTGCCAGCATCAGGGGATAGACAAATCGTCCATTGTGATTTTCCACCACGTCCCGATATCGCTACCATGATTCCATTTTCCATACTCGACCTCGCGCCCATCGCTGAAGGCAGCAACGCCAGCCAGTCATTCAAGAACACGCTGGACCTGGCGCAGCACGGCGAACGCTGGGGCTACAACCGCTATTGGCTGGCCGAACACCACGGCATGCCCGGCATCGCCAGCGCCGCCACGGCGGTCGTGATCGCCCATGTGGCGGCCGGCACCAAGACCATTCGCGTGGGCGCCGGTGGCGTCATGCTGCCGAACCACTCGCCGCTGGTCATCGCGGAACAGTTCGGCACCCTGGAAGCGCTGCACCCGGGCCGTATCGATCTGGGCCTGGGCCGCGCGCCCGGCTCCGACCAGACGACGGCGCGCGCGCTGCGCCGCGACCTGCAGTCCGACGCGGAGCAGTTTCCGCAAGACGTGCTGGAATTGATCGACTATATGTCCGACGAGCCGCGCCAGCGCGTGCTGGCCGTGCCCGGCAAGGGCGCGAAAGTGCCCGTGTGGATACTGGGGTCGAGCCTGTTCGGCGCCCAGCTGGCCGCGCACCTGGGCTTGCCATACGCCTTCGCCTCGCACTTCGCGCCGCAAATGATGATGCAAGCCGTGGCGTATTACCGCGAACACTTCAAGCCTTCAAAACAACTGGCCAAACCGTACGTGATGCTGGGCTTCAATGTGTTTGCCGCCGACACGGATGCCGAGGCGCACCTGCGCGCCACCTCGATGCAGCAAGCCTTCGTCAACCTGCGCACGGGCCGCCCGTCGCGCTTGCAGCCGCCCGTGCCCGGCTATCTGGAACAGCTGGGTCCGCAGGAACGCGCCATGCTCGACTCCGTCCTTTCCTGCACGGCCATCGGCGCGCCGGAGACGGTGAAGGCAAAGATGGCCGCCTTCATCGCCGAAACGGGTGCCGACGAGCTGATGATCACCTCGCAGATCTTCGAACACCAGCACCGGCTGCGCTCGTATGAAATCACGGCGCAGGTGCATGCGGAGTTGGCGCAGCAGCAGTAACGGACATTTTCCTCCCTCGGTATATCCCCCTATACCCTTTTCCCGGCCGTCGGCAACGATCGCCGGGATTTTTTTGCCTGCTGTCTTGCCCACCGCCCCGCCGCAAAAATCGGCCGCGCCCGGCAAGAAATGCGCAGCCCCGCTATCATGCTGATCCAAAAGCATCACTCGAAAGCTGTATCGCATGAAACCTGCAGTCCCCCCTTCCCTCGACGCCAGCACCCTGCTGAGCGCCACCCGCATCCTGCTGTTCGCCCTGTCCGCCGGCGTGCTCGTCGCCAGCCTGTACTACGTGCAGCCGCTCACGTCCATGCTGGCCGCCTCGTTTGGCGTGAGCGTGCCGCAAGCGGGCTACCTGGTCACGGCCACGCAGATCGGCTATGTGCTGGGCATCGTGTTTCTGGTGCCGCTCAGCGACGTGCTGAACCGCCGCCAGTTGCTGACGTGGATGCTGATCGCCAAGATAGGCGCCCTGCTGCTGGCTGCCACCAGTCAGAACATCATCGTCTTTGCCATCGCGAGCGTCTTGATGGGGATCACGGCCAGCGCCTTGATGGTGGTCACGGCCATGGTGGCCTCGTATGCGCCCGATCACAGCCGGGGCCGCATGGTGGGCACCGTCATGACGGGCTTGTTGCTGGGCATCTTGCTGGCGCGTACCGTCTCCGGCACCGTGTCGCAGATCAGCGGCGGCTGGCGCACCGTCTACGTGCTGGCCGCCATCGTCGTGGCCGCCCTGCTCGTCATGCTGCGCCGCATCCTGCCGAACGAAGCGCCGCGTGGCAAGCTGCAATATGGCAAGCTGATGGCCTCGCTGGCCGACATCATCCGCCAGGAACCCCTGCTGCGCCAGCGCGCCCTGTTCTCGGGCCTGGGCCTGGGCACCTTCAGCGTGTTCTGGACGGGCCTGACCTTCTTGCTCAGCGGCGCTCCCTACCACTATTCGGAAATGCAGATCGGCCTGTTCGGCCTGGCCGGTGCCACGGGCGCCTTTGCCGCGAATACGGCGGGCCGCATGGCCGACCGCGGCTACGCGCGCCAGGCCACCTGGCTGCTGGCCGTCGCCTCGATCGCGGGCTGGGCCCTGATCGGCTTTGGCGCCCATTCGCTGGTGCTATTGCTGATTGGCATCGTCCTGCTGGACATGGGCGTGATGGGCTTGCAAGTGACGCACCAGTCCATCATTTACAAACTGGCGCCGCATGCGCGGGCGCGCGTGACCACCGTCTTCATCGCGGGTGGCTTCATCGGCGCTTCGGCAGGCTCGGCGCTGGCCAGCGCCAGCTTCGCCGCCGGCGGCTGGCCCGCGCTGTGCATGGTGGGCGGCGCCATGCCGCTGTTGATGCTGCTGGTGTGGAGCAAGTACCGGCATACGCAGCGCAGGCTGGAACGGGCGGCTTGATCCGGCGCTGCGGCGCCAACAATGTTGTCGGATTAGCGCGGCGAGGCCGCGCGTAATCCGACAACATTGTATGCACGGACCACGTCTTATTTCGCGGCCTGCTCACGCGCCTTGCCAAACGCATCGCCCGCCTTCCAGGCCGGCATCCTGGCGGCGTTCGCCACGGCCTGCCCCAGGTTCAAGGTGAACTGCGCCTGCTGCGTCATGCCGGACAAATCCCAGCTGGCGTCGTACTCATCGGTCACTTGATGGTAGCGGGGGCCGTAGGCGGCCGCCTTGGCTTTCGACGCTGCCACGTCCTTGATGTACTCGCGTCCGCCATTGATGGAAAACGCGGGCACGCCCGCCTTGGCAAAGCTGAAATGGTCGCTGCGGAAGTAGCCGCCGGCCAGGTCAGGACGCGCGGCAGCAATGTGCATGCCCATGGCTTTGGCCACCGTAGCGGCCATGGCGCCCAGCTCCGTGCGCTCGCTGCCCTGCGCGCCGATGTCGTGCGTGGCGCCGACAAAGTTCAGGCTGTCAAGATTCAACGCGGCGGCCGTCTTGTTCAAAGGCCACAACGGGTCAGCCGCGTAGGCGGCACTGCCCAGCAAGCCTTGTTCCTCGGCCGCTACCCACAGGAAAATCTGCGTGCGCTTCGCCGGCTTTTTCACGGCTTCCTGCGCCATGGCCAGCAAGCCGGCCGTACCGGAAGCGTTGTCGACGGCGCCGTTGTAGATGGTGTCGCCAGTCTCCCCTTGCTTGCCCAGGTGGTCCCAGTGGCCGCTGTAAATGACGGCTTCATCCTTCAATGTCGGATCGGTGCCCGGCACCATGCCGGCGATATTGAACTGCTCCACCTTGCGCACGGCGGACTTCATCTCGCCCGACAGCTTGGCATTCAATGCGACGGCCTTGAAGTCCTTGCTTTCCGCTTGCGCGCGCAAGGCATCCAGGTCCTGGCCACCGGCCGCAAACAGACGGCGCGCCGCATCTTCTGCAATCCAGCCCTGCAGCGGCGTGCCGGCGGTGCGGTCGGCCAATTGAAAGCGCTCGCTGCCGCTCCAGCTGTTCTGCACCACGCTCCAGTCGTACGAAGCGGACGGTTTCGTGTGGATCAGCAATACGCCAGCGGCGCCCTGGCGTTTGGCTTCTTCGAATTTGTAGGTCCAGCGGCCGTAATAGGTCAGCGCCTTGCCAGCGAAGCGGCTCGGCTCGGCACTGGTCGGCTGCGGGTCGTTGACCATCATGACGACGATCTTGCCTTTGACATCGGCGCCCTTGAAATCGTTCCAGCCCTCTTCCGGTGCCGTGATGCCGTAGCCGACGAACACGAGCGGCGCGTCAAAGGAATGTGCGGCAACGGAGTCGCCCGTGGCCCAGACCCAGTCCGGGCCGAATGCCAGCGGCACGCTCTTGCCACCCGCCACGGCTTGCAGGCTGCTGTCTTGTGGCAAGGACTTCACGCCGGCAATTTGCACACTCTGGCGGTAGCTATTGCCACGCACGGGTTGCAGTCCGGCCATCTGTGCCTGGGCTTCCAGGTAAGCCACCGTCAGGTCGGCGCCGCGCTGGCCCGTGCCCCTGCCTTCCAGTAAATCGTTGGACAGGAAGGCCAGGTGGGCGCGCAGCGGCGCTTCCTGCACGATGGGCAAGCCCTGCGCGGCAGGCGCGGCGGCTTGCGCGGAAAATGCCAGCGCCAGGCTGGAAGCGAGGGCGGTGGCGGCCAGGGAAGAAAACAGCTTCTGCATAAAATCCTTTGGGTAAGAGGAGGAAAGCGGTCCGGCGGATAGCCGGGCCGGCGATTGTATGCCATGGGGCAAGCGCATCAAAATGCGGACGAAAAAAATCCCCGCAGCAAAGGCGGGGATAGCAGAAAGAAGAGCGTCAGACCAGCAAGGCCGCGGCCAGGGATTCGATCTCTTCGGCCGATTCGTCGAGGATGGTGTGCAGGGTGCTGCCGCCGATGCCGAAGTCGATCTTCGCCGCCGCCTGGCGCCGCGCGGCGCTTTCCGGCGGATGCAGGGGCGAGCCCACGGGCGACAAATCATTGGCCAGCACCAGGGTCGCGCCCAGGGTGCGGGGCGGAAACGGGCTACCGCCGTGCCACATGCCTTCCACGGCTTGCAAGACCATGTCGGGCACTTGCAGCTGGCGCAGTACGCCGCGGCCGATCAGTTTTTCGCCGTATTCGATCCAGTCTTCCGTGTTGTCGTCGAGCAAGCCAGGATATTCCTCGGCGCGCGACAGTAGATAAAAGCCGCCCACTTCATGCACGATGGCGGCGAACATGGCCGTTTCCACGTCCACATGCGTGACCTTTTTGGCGATGACCTGACTCAACGCAGCCACGTGGGCCGTGTGTTCCCACAGCTTGGCGGACTTGGCGCGCAATTGCGGGTCCGTGATCTGGCTGCCCAGCTGGCGCACGATGACGGACGCCACCATCGACTTCAAGGTGGCAAAGCCCAGGCGCGAGACGGCCGCGCGCACATTGGCGATTTCATTGCCGGAACGGTTGTAGGCGGCCGAGTTGGCCAAGGCCACGACCCTGGCCGACAGCAACGGCTCGGCCATGACCATCCGTGCGGCCGCTTCGATATGGCAATCGGGGTCGTCCAGCGCTTCCTGCAGCTTCAAGGTGGCCTTGACGTTGGCGGGGAACGTCAGTTCTCCCTTGCTCGCTTGCAGCGCGATAATCTTGAATACTTCCAGTCTATCCATGGGTCGATCTCCGGTACGGGCTTGTTCAAGCTCTGCTCTATGGGTAGGCCGGGAATGCGCATGTATCCCCGGCCCGACTCCCGTTTCCGGCAATATTACAGCAAGTCTATATGCAAACCTATTACTTTCCGGAAACTTTCCCTGCCACGCCTTCGACAAAATAATCCATCTTCGTCAGCGCTGCATCGTCCAGCACGCCTTTGTCCAGGCGTATCTTGCCGTCGTTATCCTTGATCGGCGCACTGAAAGGATTAAGCTTGCCAGCTACCAAGTCTTTCTCACGCGCCAATACAAACTGTTTCACATCGGCGGGCACGGCAGCGTTGATGCCTTCCAGCTTGACCATGCCGTCCTTGATGCCGCCCCAGGTGCTGCTGGATTTCCACGTACCGTCCAGCACGGCTTGCGCCTGCTTCGTGTAGTACTCGCCCCAATGGTGGGTGACGGCAGCCAGCTGCGCCTTCGGTCCGTACTTTTTCATGTCAGAGTGGTAGGCGATCGCGTACTTGCCCTTCTCTTCCGCCGCCTGCACCACGGCGGTCGAGTCCGTGTGGTGGGTGACCACGTCGGCGCCCTGGCCCATCAGGGTGATGGCCGCGTCGCGTTCCTTGCCCGGGTCGAACCAGCTATTGACCCATACCACTTTCACTTCCGCCTTCGGGTCGACGCTGCGCATGCCGCGCGTGAAGGCGTTAACTCCTTGCAACACTTCCGGGATGGGGAATGCCGCCACGTAACCGGCCACATGGGTCTTGCTCATCTTGCCGGCCAACACGCCAGCCAGGTAGCGGCCCTCGTAGAAACGGGCGTTGGTGTTGGCCACGTTCGGCGCCGTCTTGTAGCCAGTCAGGTGGATGAACTTCACATTGGGAAATTGCTTCGCCACTTTCAAGGTGGGATTCATGTAGCCGAACGAGGTCGTGATGACCAGCTTGCTGCCCGTTTGCGCCAGGTCGCGGATCACGCGCTCCGCATCGGCGCTTTCCGGCACGTTTTCCACAAACCTGGTGCTGATCTTGTTACCCAGCGCCTTTTCCATTTCCTTGCGCGCCTGGTCGTGCTGGGTGGTCCAGCCCGCGTCGCCGATGGGGCTGATATACACGAAGCCGACGTTCAGCGGCGCAGTGGCGGGTGCAGCGGCCATGACAGGCATCAAAACAGCACTGCATACGGCGGCGCACAATAGTTTCTTGGACATGGTTTTCCTTGTGATGGCCCCCCATCGAAAATAAAAAAGACAGCGCGCCGCGGGGGAGTGACGGCGCGCCTGGGCACGGTACGGGCTAGCTGCCCGGATTGAAATTCTTGCCCAGTGAAGCAGGCATGTTCAGCTTGATGTAATTGGCATTGCTGGAGATCAATACCAGCACGACGATGGCTGCCACATACGGCAGCATCGACAGCAGTTGCGAGGCGACGGGCACGCCCAGCGCCTGCGCATGGAAGGTCAATATCGTGATGCCGCCAAACAGGTAAGCGCCACCCACCACGCGCGCCGGGCGCCAGGTGGCGAACGTGGTCAGCGCCAGCGCGATCCATCCGCGTCCCGCCACCATGCCCTCGACCCACAGCGGCGTGTAGACAAGCGACAAAAAGGCGCCGGCCAGGCCGCAGCAGGCGCCGCCAAACAGCACGGCTGCCAGGCGGATGCGGCGCACAGGGTAACCGAGCGCATGCGCGGACGCTGGCGACTCGCCCACCGCGCGCAGCACCAGGCCCGCCCGCGTGCGGTACAGAAACCAGGCGATGGCCAGGCACAGCAACAGGGACAAATACACCATCGCATGCTGGCGGAACAGGGCCGGCCCCAGCACGGGAATGTCTTCCAGGAAGGGGATGCCGAAGCGGCCGTTGTGCAAGCTGTTGCCCACATAGTTCAGGCCGATGTACGTGGACGCGCCCGCACCAAATAGCGACAGGGCCAGGCCCGTCGCATACTGGTTCGTGCCCAGCCACACGGTCAGCCAGGCAAAGAAGCCGGACAAGACCATGCTGGCGCCCGCCCCCGCCAGAAATCCCAGGGTGGGGCTGCCCGTGTTGACGGCCACGGCAAAGCCCGTGATGGCCGACACCAGCATCATGCCTTCCGCGCCCAGGTTCACCACGCCCGCCTTTTCATTGACGAGCAGCCCCAGCGCGGCAAGCATCAGCGGCGTGCCCGCATTGATGCTGGCGGCAATCAAGGGCGCTATCGTCAGGGCCAGGTTATCCATGTTTTCTCCAGCGCAGTTTGTATTGGATCAGCACATCGCAAGCGAGCAAGGCGAACAGCAAGATGCCCTGGAACACGCCCGTGATTGCGCTGGGCAAGCCCAGGCGTGATTGCGCCAGTTCGCCGCCGATATAGAACAGGGCCATGACGAAGCTGGAGAAGATCACGCCCACGGGATGCAACCGCCCCACGAAAGCGACGATGATGGCGGCAAAGCCGTAGCCGGGCGAGACCGTGGGCGTCAACTGCCCCATCGGCCCCAGCACTTCGCACGCGCCGGCCAGGCCGGACAGGGCGCCGCAGATCAGCAGGGACGACCATAAAGTCTTGCGCGAAGAAAAGCCCGCATACCGGGCGGCGGCAGGTGCCATGCCGCCCACGCGCAGGCGGAAGCCGGAGATGCTTCTGGATAAGTACAGCCAGCCGCCCAGGGAAGCCAGCAAGGCAAACACGATGCCCACGTGCAAGCGCGTATCGCTGATCACCATCGGCAACAGCAAACCGTCCGACAACAGTTTCGATTGAGGGAAGTTAAACCCTTCCGGGTCGCGCAGCACGCCGTACACCAGATAGCTGAGCAGCAATTGCGCGATGTAGACCAGCATCAGCGAGACGAGGATTTCGCTGGCGTTATAGCGGTCGCGCAACCACGCCACCAAGCCCGCCCAGGCCATGCCGCCCAGCATGCCGGCCAGCAAGGAAACGCCGATGATGGCCGCACTTCCCACGCCATCGTCCAGGTACAGGGCCGCCGCCCCGCCGCAGATGGCGCCCAGGGTCAGTTGCCCTTCCGCGCCGATGTTATAAATATTGGCGCGAAAGCAGATGGCGAGGCCGACGGCAATCAGCAGCAAGGGCGCCACTTTGAGGCCCAGTTCGGACCACCCGTGCGCGTCGCGCAAGGGTTCCACAAAAAAGACGGCAAGGCCGGCCAGCGGATCGTGTCCCAGCGCCAGAAACAGCAAGGCGCCGCACAGCACGGTAA
The DNA here is from genome assembly GCF_004365495.1 of Janthinobacterium sp. 75. Classification (NCBI taxonomy): domain Bacteria; kingdom Pseudomonadati; phylum Pseudomonadota; class Betaproteobacteria; order Burkholderiales; family Oxalobacteraceae; genus Janthinobacterium; species Janthinobacterium sp. 75. The sequence continues at coordinate 331,827 of NZ_SORD01000002.1, forward strand.
GCAGCACGGCCAGCACGGGCGACAGCCACGACATGAGCCGCGACGGTGTGGGACGGGCTTCGAGACGCAAGGCGAACTTAGCCATGGACTACCTCCTGCGGCCACAGCCCGCTCATCCATTGCCCCACGAGGGTCACGCTGGCGTCGCCCACGTCCAGGGACGGTGAAATTTTTCCTTTTGCCATCACCAGCAGGCGGTCGCTGATCTCGAACAATTCATCGAGTTCCTCCGATACCACCAGCAGGGCGCAGCCCGCGTCGCGCAGCGCCAGCAATTCGGCGCGGATTTGCGCGGCCGCGCCCACGTCCACGCCCCAGGTCGGCTGCGCCACCACCAGCACGGTGGGCTCGCGCATGACTTCGCGTCCGACTATGTATTTCTGCAAGTTGCCACCCGACAGGCTGCGCGCCAGCGCTTGCGGCCCGCCCGCCTTCACCTGGAAGCGGGCGATGATGGCCGCCGCCCGCTGCGCGATGACCTTGTGGCGTACGAAGCCATGGCGGATGGTGGCTGGTGTCTGCAAGCTGAGCAACACGTTGTCGGCCAGCCCCATGTCGGGCACGGCGCCCCGCCCCAGTCGCTCCTCCGGCACAAAGCCGAAGCCCAGGGCGCGCCGGCGTCCCGGCGGCAAGCGTCCCGCCTGCGTGCCGTTCAGGACGATGCTGGCGGGGGCCGCGCGCATGTCTTCGCCCGACAGGGCGGCCAGCAATTCCTGCTGGCCATTACCGGACACGCCAGCGATGCCGACGATCTCGCCCGCGCGCACGTCGAAATTGATGTCCGTCAACTGCGTGGCGAACGGATGGCTCTTCGGCAAGTTCATCTGCCGCACGCTCAGCATGACGGCACCGGGCGTGCGCGCCACGCGCTTGACTGCGGGCGGCTCGGCACCGATCATCATGCGCGACAGGCTGGCCGCAGACTCTTGCGATGGGTCGCACACGCCCGCGTTCTTGCCGGAGCGCACCACCGTGCAGGTATGGCACAGGGCGCGGATCTCGTCGAGTTTGTGGCTGATGTACAGGATGCTGCAGCCTTCGGCCGCCAGCTGACGCAAGGTGCCAAACAGTTTCTCCACTGCGCCCGGCGTCAGCACGGACGTCGGTTCGTCGAGGATCAACAGTTGCGGCTTGGCCAGCAGGGCGCGCACGATTTCCACGCGCTGGCATTCGCCGACGGAAAGCGTGTGCACGTGGCGTTGCGGTTCCAGGTCCAGGCCGTACTGGCGCGCCGTCGCTTCGATGCGCTGCGCCAGTTCCGCCATGTTGGTACCGGCTGGCAAGCCAAGGGCGATGTTTTCCGTCACGGTGAGCGTGTCGAACAGGGAAAAGTGCTGGAACACCATGGCGATGCCCAGCGCGCGCGCAGCCGACGGGTTGGCGATCTCGACCTCGCGGCCATTCCACAGAATGCGGCCACCATCGGGTTGCACGGCACCGTAAATGATTTTCATCAAAGTCGATTTGCCGGCACCGTTTTCTCCGAGCACGGCGTGAATCTGTCCTGGCGCCACGGTCAGGTGGATGCCGTCATTGGCTACCACGGACGGATAGCGCTTGCTGATGTCGTGTAATTCCAGGCGTGCCGTCATTGTTTTTTTCGTGCCTCGCTGCATGGTCGCCGGCATCGTCGCCGGTGGGATAAATCAAGCTGGTGTCTCTATCGTATCGGCATCCGCAGCGCTTGGGGGCAGGCGTGGCGGCGCGCATTTCTATTTCCGCAAAAAAACAACACCTGTATACAATTTTGAAAAAAATTATCAGCTTTACAGCAGCCGCCTTGCCCCGCAAGGGCGAGAAGGTGCGATGATTATATGCAGAAAATGATAGTAACTATGCAGAAAATACATATCGTCCGGTGCGGCGATGCTCGCATCATGGATTGAACGGTGCGCAATATGTTCCATCGCAGCGCTTCATGCGGGCTACGCCCCCTGCCATCCCGAATATCCGTTTTTCAACACCGCCATCAGGAGCCGAAAGTGCCAAAAACCATACCGTGTCTGTTGCTCTGCCTCACTACTACCCTCGGCGTGGGCGCGACCGCCCAGGCTGCCGAATGGAGCGATACCGCGCTGAGCTGGCGCGCAGGCAATGATTACCGCGAGCCGTTCAATCCGGACGACATCAAGAAAAACATCTTTGCGATCACGCATGCCAGCGGCTACAAATACGGCAGCAACTTCGTCAACCTGGATTTCCTGCTGTCCGACAGCAAGGACCCTGGCGCACTGGGCAAGACTTCCGGCGCGCAAGAGGCGTACCTGGTGTACCGCAACACCATCGACATCGGCAAGGTGCGCGGCAGCGACATCAAGTTCGGCCCCGTGCGCGGCGTCGGCGTCACCCTGGGCTTTGACGTCAACACGAAAAATGACGTCGGCTACAACTCGCGCAAGCGCATGCTGGTGGCCGGCCCCACGCTGATGTGGGACGTGCCCGGCTTCTTCAATACCAGCCTGCTGTTGCTGCGTGAAAGCAATGCCCCCAGCGGCGCCTTCCCGCCCATCTCGCAAGTGACGGGACGCTACACGTATAAAACGCACGCCATGCTGGCGGGCGCCTGGGCCATTCCCCTGTCGCCGCTGTTCTCGTTCGAAGGTTTCTTTAACCTCATCGATTCCAAAGGCAAGGATGAAGTGGGACGCGACACGGCGGTGGAAACGAATATCGACATGCAAGTGATGTACGACGTGGGCGCGGCCCTGGGCAGCGCCAAGAACACCTTCCGCGTGGGCCTGGAATACCAGTACTGGAAGAACAAGTTCGGCAACTCGCCCGCCACCACGGGCAATGTGGGCCAGACGGCGAAGACGCCGATGATACGCGCGGAGTACCATTTCTAAGAATCATTGTCACGCATCAACACCCACGCTCGTGCCTGATGCCAGCATGGAGCTTTCCAGTAGGCGGAGAGCGCGACCGTGGAACAACTATTGCCATATTACGAGCGCGAGCTGGGTTTGTTTCGCCAGTACACGCGCGAGTTTGCCAGCGCGTATGACCTGATGCTGGCAACGCTGGCCATTTCGCGCCGGCACTTTTCGCCCATCATCAATGCGCCGCCCGGCCTGCGCCTGTATGCTGGCGCCAGCGCCTTGCTCAGCATTCAATTCACCAGCAGCAGCGCTCAGTACCATCTGGGTCAACCGGGTTTTTCCAGCCTGCGCCTGTTTGCCAATGGCGTACCGTCCGTGCGCGCGGCCCTGCCCGACGCCCTGCTACTGCACGGCGCAGGCGCCTACGTCGCGCTGAATAAACACACCATCGATGGCACCTTGCGGCCGCACGAAACGCTTGTGTTCGCTATTGCTACAGTCGGCCAGCGATTTCTGGCCACATATGAAACAGGGCCGTAATTTGACTTGAAAATCACTCTGAACGATACTTGGATGCGTCATCGCTCATAGCCACACCAGCACGTATCACTACTGTCAACAACCTTCATCCGTATGCCCCTGTCCACCGCACCCTACATCGGCCGCTTCGCCCCCTCCCCCTCCGGTCCCCTGCACATGGGCTCGCTCGTTGCCGCCATGGCCAGCTATCTCGATGCCAAGGTGCATCGCGGCACGTGGCTATTGCGCATCGAGGACCTGGACTATGACCGCAATGTCGAGGGTGCCGATATGGCGATCCTGGCCACCCTGCAACGCTGCGGCATGACGTGGGATGGCGAGGCGACGTGGCAGAGCCGCAGGCTGCCGCTGTACGAGGCGGCGCTCAAGCAGTTGCAGGATGATGGCCTCGTGTATGCGTGCGGCTGTTCGCGCAAGGAGATCCACGATTTAGTGGTGCAGGCGGGCACGCCCAAGGGCGGGGCCGCCGTGTATCCGGGCACTTGCCGCCACGGCTTGGCGCCGGGCAAGGCGGCGCGAGCCCTGCGGCTGCGCGTGCCAGAGGGCACGCAAGCCGTGTATGGCTTTACCGACCGCTGGCATGGTCCGCAGCAGCAGGACCTGGCTGACGAAGTGGGCGACTTCATCGTGCTGCGCGGCGATGGTTACTGGGCGTATCAGCTGGCCGTTGTGGTCGATGATGGCGCACAGGGCATCACGCAGGTGGTGCGCGGGGCGGATTTGCTCGATTCCACGCCGCGCCAGCTGTATCTGCAGGATGTGCTGGGCTTGCCGCATCCGGGCTTTCTGCACGTGCCTGTCGTCAACAATGACAGCGGCGAGAAACTGTCGAAGCAGACAGGCGCCCTCGCCTTCGACACGGGCACGCATGCCGCCGAACTGCTGGCATCGGCACTGCTGCCGGCTGCCCGCTTCCTCGGTCTCGACGTGCGCGCCGAGAGCCTGGAAGACTTCTGGCGGCAAGCCGTTCCCGCCTGGGCGCAGCGGCTGGCGCAGCTTCCCGAGCGGGCATAAAAAAACCCGCCGCGGCGCAAACCGGGCGGGTTGAAGCAGGCGCTGGCCGCAAGGGCCGGCGCCTGGTATCGGGCAATTAGAAGTTGCCCTTGAATTGCACACCAAATTGACGTGGCTCATTGATGAAGCCCGTGCGGTTGTTGAAGTCGATGGCGCCGGTGATACGCTGGGTATCGGTGATGTTGCGGCCAAAAGCGGCCACTTCATACTTGCCCGCATCCCAGGTGTAGCCTACGCGCAAGCCACCTTCGACCATCGGCTTGCCGGTGAACTCGGTTGCTTCATACAGGAAGAAATTGATCTTGCTGCGATAAGCCCAGTCCGTGAAGACGAAGAATTCGCCGTTTTCCATCGGGATCGAATAGCGGCCCGTGGCGGTGATCGTCCACTTCGGCGCTTGCGGCAATGGATTGCCGTCGATGATGGCGCGGTTGCCCGTGGTCAGCGGATCGGTCACGGTGCAACGCGTTTGGGCGCAGGTGGCGATCGACAGGCTAGGATCCTTGATTTCCGTGAAGTTGTAGCTGCCGCCCAGGGACATCTTCAGGCTAGGCGTGACAAAACCTTCCAGTTCCAGTTCCGCGCCACGGCCATTCGTCTTGGCTGCATTGATCAAACGCGTGACGTTCGAGGTGCCGCCCACCACCGTCAATTGCTGGTTCTTCACCTGGTAGTTGTACAGGCTGAAAGCGACGCGGGCGCGGCGCTCGAACAGGTCAGCCTTGATACCCGCTTCGAACGAGGTGATCGTTTCCGCATCGGCCACGGTGACAGGCACGCTGGTGCTGGCTGGGGCGATACTTGGTGCACGGAAACCGGTGGCGATACGGCCGTAGAAATTCACGTCCTTGTTGTACTTGTAGGTACCGCTCAGGTCCCAGTTGACCTTGGCTTTGCTGACATCGGCGCTGGTCGGGTTGACCTGCACGATGTTGGTCGCTTCCACCGTGTTGAAATCCTTCTTGTCCTTGGTGTAGCGCAAACCGGCGCGCAGCATGAAGTCATCGTTGACGGCGTAGTTGACGGAACCAAACGTTGCCCAGGCCGAGTTCTTCTGGCGGCTGGCCAGGTGCGTGGTCAGCACATGCGTGTCGGTATTGAAGTTGTCGGTGAAACCGTTGGCATCTTCATTGAAGTAATACACGCCAGCCTGCCAGTTGAGCGGACCGGCATTCTTCGATTCGGCGCGGAATTCTTGCGAGTATTGTTTCACGCTGGTGATGCCGCCGGCCGTTTCAACCTGGAAAGGAATGAAGCCGGGGCCCGTCGGCGTGCCGCCATCGATGTCGCCATGCGATACGTAATTGCCGACCTGTTCAAAGCCGGTGATCGAATACAGCTTGACGCCGTCCAGGTCCCAGCTCAGGCGGGCGCTGGCGCCATTGGTGCGCAGGCGCTGGAAGTTCGGTGCATTCGTAAACGACTTGTTCGGGTCGAAACCATCGACGATGTCGTTCGTGCCTTGCTTGATCATGTTGGCGTAGAAGATGCGCGCGCTGCCAGTCGTATTGCGCTGGTGCACATTGAACAGGGCATTGAACATGGTGTTCGGTGCGTACAGCAGTTGCACGCGTTCAGCGTGTTCGTTGTAGCCGTCCAGAGCGTTTTTCTGGCCCGTAAAGGTATTGTCGACGTAGTCGTCGCGGTGCTGGCGCAGGGTCGAAAAGCGCAGCGCCCATTCTTTGCTCAGCGGCACGTTGACGGCGCCATCGAAATTGCTGGTGTTGTGCGTGGCGGTGGAAACGTTGTAATAGCCTTCAACCTTGTCCAGGTTCGGCTTGACGGATTCGAACTTGACCACGCCGGCAGGGGTATTGCGGCCGAACAAGGTGCCTTGCGGGCCGCGCAGCACTTCCACGCCAGCCACGTCGAAAATCGGATAACCCTTGAGGATAGGATTTTCCTGCACGACATCGTCGTAAATCAGGGAAACAGGTTGCGATGCAAAGATGTTGAAGTCGGTATTGCCGTAGCCGCGGATGTAAAAGCGGGGGAAGGTGCGGCCATTCGACGATTCCACGTTCAGGCTAGGCACTTTGCCAGCCAGCACGCGAATGTCTTGTCCGCCGGACACCAGCACGTCGAGCTTTTCGTCGCGCAACAGCGACACGGAGACGGGCACATCGCGGATATTTTCCTTGCGGCGCTGCGCCGTCACGGTCACGGTTTCCAGCTGGCTGGCGGCAGGGGTCGTATCAGCAGCGACTTCATCTGCATACGCCGAGCCGATAGGCAAGGCAGCGGACAGTGCCAGCATGGCGGCGCTTTTGGCGCACAAACGCTGGTGCATCTTGGACATCTTGATCATGTTGTTTCCCAGAAGTTTAAAAAAGAATTGCGAAATCTGTCTTCCAACTTGTCTCCGGCTTATGTACGGCGCTGGATGATCGTATGCACCATCACGGTGCAGCAGCGCGAGCGGATGTTTCTCCGCACCTGGCGTCACTGGCTCTGCCCTGGCTGTCGTCCAAGCTGACAGCGGTCTGGCCGCATCTCTGGGATGTCTGATGAACACCAACTTTTGAGTAAGGCGCCAATTTAATTCAAGCGCCTTATGCGCTGCAAGAATATTGTTATGTAAAATATTCATTCATCAACATAATGGCCCGACTAGTGGTTATTCAGCCACAATAGCGCCCTTGCCTTGCTGTTTCACCCGAAGATTTTCCGCAGGACGCGATTTTTTCTCGTGGCCTGCAGAAAGCAGAATGGGCATCCTGCAAGACAGCCCAGAGCGTAAAAATAGTTGTAATATCGCCAGAATTGAGCTGCCATGCCGCCCCATCCCAGTGCGGCGGCGGTACCCCGCACCATCGTCGATCGCCTCCATGCCAGAACCGAGCCAGCCCAGCAACGCCGTCCCGTCCTCCGTCGCCGCCGCCCAGGCCGCACATTTACTGCTGGGCGCCCATTGCGACATCGTCTGGAGCACGAAAACCTTCGGCCAGTTCGATGCCGACCAGCCTTCCTGGCGCGCCTTCACGGGCCAGACCGAGGCCGAACTGTTGGGCCGCGGCTGGCTCAATGCCCTGCATCCGGATGACCGCAACTTGCCTTACGTCATGCCATCGCACCTGACCAGCGTGTTCGAAGCGGAATACCGGCTGCGCCACGTCAGCGGCACTTACCGCAATATGGTCGTGCGCATGCTGCCTGTGCTGGCGCCCGACGGCAGCATCGTTGAATGGCTGGGTTCGCATTGCGACGTGACGCAGCAAAGACAGACGGAGCAGCAGTTGCGCCTGGCCATGAAGGGCGGCCGCATGGGCACGTGGGAGATCGACCTGGGTAGCGGCAGCATGGCCTGCTCCGATGCGTTCAAGGCCAATCTGGGCCTGCCGCCTGCCAGCCACATGGACTACGCGCAACTGACAAGCGCCATGCTCGACGGCGACCTGCAGCACTGGCAAACGGTGATGCATGCAGCCATCGCCAGCGCCAGCGATTTCGACATCGACATCCGCGTGCGCTGGCCCGATGGCGCGCTGCACTGGGCGCACATGCGCGGCACCTGCACCAGCGACGGCGCTGGCAACGTGATCACCCTGTCCGGCATTTCGCTCGACTTGACGGCCAGCAAGCAAAACGAGGAAACCCTGCGCCTGACTCTGGAGGCCGGTGAAGTGGCCACCTGGAACTGGAACATCGTGGCCGACCGGGTCACGGCCGACAGCAATATGGCGCGCTTGTTCTCCGTCAATGCCGAAGCGGCCACGGCAGCGCCGCTGGCGCGCTACCTGGGCATCATCCATCCCGATGACCGCGAGCAAGTCAGCGCGCAGATAAGCCAGGCAGTGCATGCGCACACGCCGTTCGAGGCCAGCTACCGCATCGGTACCGGCGATGGCCAGTACCGCTCGGTCATCGCGCGGGGCCGCGCGGAATACGCACCCGATGGCACGCCCTTGCAATTTCCAGGCGTCCTGCTCGACATCACGCGCCAGAAACAGGTGGAAGATGCGCTGCGCCGCAGCGAGGAACGCTACCGCACCCTGATCGAGCTGATGGACCAGGCCTTTTGCGTCATTGAAATGCTGTACGACGAGCAAGGCCACCCCATCGATTTTCGCTACCTGGAAGGCAACGCCGCCTTCGTCAAGCAGTCTGGCCTGGACAATGCCATCGGCAAGACCATCCGCAGCTTCGTGCCCGACCACGACCAGCACTGGTTCGACCTGTACGACCAGGTCGTCAAAACCGGCGAGCCCGTGCGCTATGAAAACGAAGCCGTGGCCATGGAGCGCTGGTTCGAAGTCTTCGCCGCGCGCCTGGGCGGCCCCGGCAGCCGCCTGCTGACGATACTGTTCAGCGACATCAGCGAGCGCAAGCGCTCGGAGCAGCAATTGCGCCAGTTGGCGGACAATCTGTCCGAGATGGACCGGCGCAAGACGGAATTCCTGGCCACCCTGGCGCACGAATTGCGCAACCCGCTGGCGCCCATCCGCAACGGCTTGCAAATCATGCGCCTGGCGGCCGACAAACCCGCCACGGTGGCAAGAGTGCGCGACGTGATGGAGCGGCAAGTCAATCAGATGGTGCACCTGGTCAATGATTTGCTGGACGTGGCCCGCATCACGCGGGGCCAGATCGAACTCAAGCTGGAACGTGCAGACTTGAAAACCATCATCGCCAGCGCCGTGGAAACAAGCATGCCGCTGATCGAAGCGGGCCACCACCAGTTGCAGGTGCAACTCGACGAGCAAGCGCTGCCGCTCGAGGCCGACCCCACGCGGCTGGCGCAAGTGCTGGGCAATTTGCTCAACAATGCCGCCAAGTACACGCCCGCCGGCGGCCATATCAGCTTGCGCGCGGTACGCGATGGCAGCGAGGCCTTGATCGAGGTCAAGGATAGCGGCGTAGGCATCCCCGCCGAGTCGATCACGACTGTGTTTGACATGTTTACCCAGGTGTCGCAAAACATGGGCAGGGCTCAGGGCGGCCTGGGCATCGGCCTGTCGCTGGTGCGGCGCCTGGCAGAGCTGCATGGCGGCAGTGCCACGGCGGCCAGTGCCGGCGCGGGCCTGGGCAGTACTTTCATCGTGCGCCTGCCCCTGCTGGAGGAGGAAGCGGCAGCGCCCGCCGCACCGGCCGCCCCCGCCAGCGCCGCCCATGGCCCCCAATTCCGCGTGCTGGTGGTCGACGACAATGTGGATGCGGCCGATACCCTCGCCGCCGTGCTCGACATGATGGGCCATGCCACGCAAGTGGCCCACGACGGCGCGCAAGCCCTGGCCGCGGCGCCGCAATTTTTGCCAGACGTTATCTTCCTCGACATCGGTCTGCCCGGCATGAACGGCTACGAAGTGGCGCGCGCGCTGCGCAGGATACCGGCCGGCGCCAACGTCGTGCTCGTCGCATTGACGGGCTGGGGCGCCGAAGACGACCGCAGCCAATCGAGCGCGGCCGGCTTCGACTATCATCTGACCAAGCCGGCCAACCTGCTCGCCATCGGCGAACTGCTGGCCACCCTTTCCACACCAAAGACAGCGACAGACCATGACTGAATCCCCAAACCAACTCCGCCGCCACCTCCTGCTGGCCAGCGGTGCCGCCCTGCTGTGCCCGACATCGCTGCTGTTTGCCGCGCCCGCCACCAGCCTCGCCGCCGCCCACACGCAACTGGCCGCGCTGGAACAGGCCGCAGGCGGACGCCTCGGCGTTGCCGCCTGGCGCCAGGGAAGCGAACTGCGCATTGCCTATCGCGCCGACGAACGCTTTCCTCTGGCCAGCACCTTCAAGGCGATGCTGGCGGCCGCCGTGCTTGCCCGCAGCGTCAGCCAGCCGGGTTTGCTGGATCAGCACGTGCGTTACGAGAAAAAAGAACTGGTCACGTATTCGCCCATCACGGAAAAGCATCTGGCCGACGGCATGACCGTGGCGGACCTGTGCGCCGCCACCTTGCAGTACAGCGACAATAGCGCAGCCAATTTCTTGATGACATTATTAGGCGGGCCGCAAGCCGTGACGGCGTTTGCGCGCAGCATCGGCAATACGGTGTTCCAGCTGGAGCGCTGGGAAACGGAACTCAATAGTGCCATCCCCGGCGAAGTGCGCGACACGGCCAGTCCCGCGTCGATGGCGCACAGCTTGCAGCAATTATTACTGGGAAATAGCTTGCCGGCGCCGCAGCGCCAGCAGCTCGACGCCTGGATGCGCGGCAACACGACAGGCGACAAGCGCATCCGCGCCGGCGTACCGGCTGGCTGGCAGGTGGCCGATAAAACGGGCTCGGGAGCGTATGGCAGCGTCAACGATATCGGCGTCGCCTACCCGGCCAGCGGCGCACCGCTGGTCATCGCCGTGTACTACACGCGCGAACAGAAAAAAGCGGACACGAATCAGGACATCATCACGGCCGCCACGCGCATCGTGGCGGCCGCGCTGGTCTGATTAGATCCAACCCTGATAAAACCGTTGCGAGCGGAAGGGAGCTGTCGCCGAGAGCGGAGCTGTGCTGTAGCACAGTGAGCATCGCAGGCGGCAGATCACGACGCGCAGCAGGTTTGATCAGGTCGTTGGGGGCAAGGCGGCCATGAAACCCGCATACGTGGACCAGGCGGGGTCGGCCGCGCTGCGGATTTCAATCGGGAATTTCGGGCGCGACGCCAACGCCGTATTCAGGCGATTGAAAAACTCTTCGCCCGATTGCGTGTAATAAATCCATTCGCGCAAGTTTTCACCCGTCGATACCAGCGCCAGGGTGGCGAAGCCGCCCTCTTCCACCACGGGCGCCAGCGCCGCTTCCAGCTCTTCCATGTGCTCGCGCTCGTTCGGCGCGGGCATGCCCGTTTCGTCTTCATAACGCCAGGCGATGATGATGCGGTCCGGCTGCGACGACAGGTCCCAGTCGTCATGGAAGGCGTCGACATAACGGTAGATGATGGCCATCTCGTCGCTATGCGTGACGATGGTGCCCCAGCTGCGGGCGGAAGTGGAATTCTGGTTCATGGTTGCAACAGTCAAAAAGAAGAATCGAGCAAAGGGCGAGCAGTCTACAGCACTGGCGGGCAAGTCACATTCCACGCGTCATACTGGGCACCGCTCTTGCGCAGCCAGACGCGGGCGTAGCTGTCGCGGTCACTCTTGAACACCAGCGCATAGCGCTCTTCGGCACGCGGTGCGGCGGCGCCTACGTCGACGGCCGCCAGCGTAAACTTCAGCGCCCGCAAGGGGGCGCAGGCCGTGTTACCCGCCATCAATAATCGCGCCCGCTCCAGCAGCGGCTTTTGATACAGCAACACGCCTTCCAGTTCTACATCGGGGATGCGCTGCAGCATGCGCACGGGCTCGGCCACCGCGCGGCAAGTGCCACGGTCGAGCCAGGCGTAATACTCCATGCCCGCCTCCTGCCAGCGCGCCTGCTTGCCCTCGCCATGCAGCACGAACTTGGTGCGCTGCGTACGGCACAGAGCGCCATGACCGCGATACGGCGGCGTTTCCGCGCTGCCCACCACTTCGCGACCACGGCCACCCACCACGGGCACGCTCTCAAACACGGTGCGCGTGGCAGGCTCGCCCGGATATTGCTGCGCATAAAATTCCAGCAAGGACGCGCGCTGCTGCGCATCCACCGCCACCACCTCGGCGGCATTGGCAGAGATGCACACGGTCGACACTACACACAGCGCCAAGTGGCGCACGAAATATCCTGGCATGTATCCTGGCATGGCATTCCTTCAATCGGAGTTCAGGGGCGGGTATCGCCCAAGCGCAGATTATATAGTTAGCAGCTAATACAGGGAGCCGCGGCTGTCAGGACGTGCACCCACTGGCGAAACTGGCTTGAACTTTAGTCCGACCTTGTCTTGCTCTCCACTACTTCCGTCAACTATTGCCGTTTGGCCAGCAAGGCGGGATCAAACGCCGTCCACGCCTCCAGTCGCAGCGCATACGCGGGCGTCATCATCCAGCCGAATACCTCCGTTTTGTCTTCCTCGGGGCCGCAGGCTGCGTGCAGGCTGACGAGGCCCGGATGCGGGTGGCCCAGGTTCTGGAATCCCTTGCCATAGGCCGTGCCGGGCGGGCTCAGGGCCAGCCAGGCGGGTTCGCGGGAATAGAAATCGTTGAACAGGCGGTATTCGATGACGTGGTAACACTCGTGGTGTACGCGCAAGTCCATGCGCGCGAAGACGCCGGCCGGGTAGCGCTCCATCGCCGGCAAGACGATGCTGAGCAACAATTGCAGTCCGGCGCGGTCTTGCTACGAGCCGCTAGCATGGGATCTTTCACCGGCATCAAAAATGGGGCGCAATCACTGCACCCCATTTTACTAGCGGCAAATTCCTCAAAGCGTCAGCGCTGGTAGTTCTTGAAGAAATTCCAGCTGATCACGGTGGCGTCCGGCCCCAGTTCATCGCTGAACGGCCAGCCGGGAGGGCCGCCGCTCCACGCATGGTTCATGCCCTCGACCGTGTACTTTTGCGCGATGACGGCGCCGTTGTGCAGGTAGGTGTCGATGGAATAGCTGCGGCCGTACGGCACTGTCTGGCGCACGATGCTGTCGGCACGGTAGCGCACGCTGTCATTGTCGAGGCCATCGTCGCCCACATCGCTGGTCTGCAGGAATTGCTCGATGGTTTGCTCGCCGTTGACGGGGTTGACGACGATGTCGGCCGTGCCGTGGAACACCATCGTCGGCATCAGCCGGCGCGGCGAACCGGAGCAGCGCCAGGCATCCTTGCCCCGCGCTTTCGGGTCGAAGGAACTGCCGTTGAACAGCGAATCGGCGGCCGTGAGCATGCCGATGGCGCCCTTGTACATGCCGCCCGAATGCACCATCACGGCGGCGAACACGTCCGAGTAGCAGGCGGCCATGATGGAGGCCATGGCGCCGCCCGCCGAGATGCCCGTCACATACACGCGGCTATCCTGCACCGCATACTTGCTCTTGACCTTGTTCAAGATACCCATCAGCACGGCCGGCTCGCCCGTACCCCGTTCCTGGTTCAGCGGCAGCATGAAATTCCAGCAACGCATGGGGTTGGCCGTGGCGTTCTGGCGCGGATAGACGACAATGAAATTTTCGCTGTCGGCCAGTTGGTTGTAGCGGCTGACGGCGGCCATGCTGTTCGGTTCGGAACCGCAGCCGTGCAGCATCAGCACGACGGGCAGCGGCGTGTTCGGATGGTAATTGGTCGGTAGCCAGACCTGGTATTCGCGCGAGCCCCACAGGCTCGCGTACAGGCCGAAGTCCCACTGGCCGGCAAAGGCCGGCAGCGCGGCCAGCAAGCCGCAGGCGGCGATGATTGCGGATAAGAAGTGACGCAGTTGCTGATGCAGATGTGCCATGCCAGTCTCCTGATTCATTAAGGACGAAAACAGCGACAATGAACCGGCTTGGACCTTGGCCAGACCGGCACTTCCGACAAGCGAAGCCGGACCCAATGGGTCCAGCCCCGGCGGTGAAGAACTTTAAAATTTGTAGCCTGCCTTGGCGATGATCTGGCGCGGCGGACCGTAGAAACCGTCGAGGATGAACACGGCGGGAATGTTGTAGCCATCCGTGCGGTAGCGTTTGTTGCCCAGGTTGCTGCCGTGCAGACTGAAGGTCCAGTTCTTCGGCGCTTCCCACACGACACCAGCCGTCCAGATGCTGTAGCCACCCTGCGCCAGGGTTTCGCTCAAGTCCGTAGTCGGATACACCTTGCTGCGGTAGCCATAACCGACCATGCTTCGCAGCGCGCCGCCGAAGACGTCGCGGTCCGTGCGCGTCAGATTCAAGCCCACTTGCCGGCGCGGCGTGTTGCTGAACTTTTGCGTATCCGCAATGTTCTTGCCGCCACTCATGAACTCGTCATAGCTGGCGTTCAGCAGGGCGAGAAAACCGTTCACTTCCCACTGGCGGTTCGGCCGCCACGAGAATTCGAACTCGGCGCCTTTCACCGTCGCCTTGCCCGCGTTCGTGAAGTCGCCATAGAAGCCCGGCACGCCGCCCGGCTGTACATAGCTGGTAAACACCGACAACTGGATATCCTTGTAGCGGTTGTAAAACAGGGCCACGTTGGCGTCAAACGTATCGTCCGGCGCCGCGTACTTCATGCCCACTTCCAGCGCGTCGAGTTTTTCATCCTTGTAAGGGCGCGCGGAATCGGGCACCACCAGGTTGTTGGCGCGCACGTTGTAGCCGCCCGATTTGAAACCGCGCGACAGGTTGCTGTAGAAATTCGTCGTCTTCGACGCTTCATAGCGCACGGAGATTTTCGGCGAGGTATTGCTGACCGACAAGGACTTGTCGAAGTCGGCCGCCGTCTGTATGGGCCGCGTAAAACCCACGTCGGCAAAAGCGCGGTTGAGCACGATGGCGCGCTTTTCCTCGCGCGTGTGGCGCAAGCCCGCATTGATGCTCCAGACCTTGCCCAGCGGCCAGGTCCAGTCCGTATACAGCGCCGTGCTGTCCGTCTCCACCGTGCTGACGGCGGCCGTGAACTGGCGCCCCAGGAAGTTGTTGTAGATGCCGCCGCCCGCCGTGCCCTCGAAGCGGTACAGGCCGATCACGCCGGCGCCGTAGTCGCCACTGTACGAGGCCTGCAATTCCAGGCTCTTCTGCTCGTCGCGCGAGTCGCCGAACACGTCAGCGATGGGCTGCGGCAAGCCGTCGAAGTCGATGGTTTGCTCGGATGTGCTGCGCCGCTTGGCACCGATCACTTTCACGGACCATTCGTTCGACAAGGTGTAGTTGGCCACCAGCGAGCCGCCCCGGTTGTGCGTGAAGTTGTGGCCCGGCATGCCGCTCTGGATATCGTAGGCGCTGGTGCTGGCGGGCCGCCTGAGCGGGTCGAAGGCGCTCACGCCCATGCGCTGGAAGCCGCGCACGCCCGATTTGTCGTCCGTGGCGTCCAGGCTCAGCACGACGGTGAGGGGTATGTCCTGCGGAAAGTAACCGACGGACAGGCGCGCTGCCGTACTGTCCTGGTCGCTGACCTGTTCGCCATTGAAGGTGTTGCGACCGAAGCCGTCGCGGTCCAGCTTGGCAGCGGCCAGGCGCGCGCGCCAGGTGCCGCTCTCGTTGGCCAGATTGAAGGCGGCCTTGAAGTTGCGCTGATTGTAATTGCCGAGGCCCACTTCCGCCGAGGCGCCGTTTTCCTTCGCCAGGGGGCGCGAAATATACTTGATGGCGCCACCGATGGTGTTCTTGCCGTACAAGGTACCTTGCGGGCCGCGCAGCACTTCGATGCGCTGCACGTCGAACACGTCGAGCAGCGCGCCTTGCGGACGGGCCATGTAGACGTCGTCAAAATAAATGCCCACGCCCGGGTCCACGCCCCAGACGGGGTCGGCCTGGCCCACGCCGCGAATAAAGGCCGTCAGGGTGGTATTCGTGCCGCGCGAAGCGTACACGGTCAGGTTCGGCACGCGCTCCTGCAAGTCGGCCAGGTTCTGGATATTCGCCCGTTCCAGGGCCTTGGCGGAAAACGCCGTGACGGCCAGCGGCACGTCCTGCAGCCGCTCTTCGCGGCGGCGGGCAGAGACCGTCACGGTTTCCATGCGTTCTTTCGCATCGCTGGCCTCGCTGGCGCTCTGGGCGCTGGCGGCGGCAGACGTGGCGGCCTCCTGCGCCAGGGCCTGTGTAGAAAAGCTGAAGGCACCGGCAACGGCGAGGGCGGCGGGCATTAATTTCAAAGCAAGTTTCATAGCGTCTCCAATGTCAGGCTTGCTTGCCACCAGGGAAGATGACCGGATTCCAGAATCGCAAGACGTAACGGTACCCGCGCGCGCAATGCGAGCACCTGCCCTGCGATGACTGTTTCCCGGCCCCTGCCCGTGCGGCGAGTGGCCTGTTTATTTTGAATGTGTGGCGAGGAAGGACTGCAACAAGGTATTCACACGCTGCGCCTGGTCCAGGGGCGTGGCGTGGCGCGAGTTCGCGATAATCTCGATCTCGCACTGCTGAAACTGTGCGGCAAAGGCCCGCTTGCTGGCGACGGGCGTGTAATCCTGGTCGGCCGCCATGATGAAGACGGGCATGGCCAGGGCCTGGAAATGCAGATCAATATCCCAGTGGAAAATGGCGTCCAGCGCGGCCAGGTAGGCGCGCTTGTCCATGCCCGCCATCTGCGTGGCGAAGCGCTCGACGAGGGCTTGCTGGGACGGATCAGGAAACAGTTTCTTGCCGATGATCTTGCCCATGGCTTTCAGGCCGAAGGTAGCGATCACCGTGCGGCGCAGCCAGTAGGCAAACAGCAGCGCCGCCGGCTTGCTGCCCTGGAACGGCTGGGAGTTGATCAGGCACAAGCTGGCCACCCTGTCGGGAGCGCGGTTGGCCATTTCCAGGCCCACCATGCCGCCCAGGGAAAAGCCGACGATGTGCGCGCGCGGCACGTCGAGCTGGTCCATCAAGTTGAAGAGGTCGTTGGCGAAGTCGCCGATCTGCCAGTCACCGTTTGGCGCAGGGCTGGCGCCATGGCCGCGCAGGTCGGGCACGATCAGGCGATAGCTGCTACCGAGTGCATCGATCTGCGGGCGCCAGTCTTCGGCGCAGGAACCGAGGCCGTGCAGCAGAAACACGGGATCGCCCTGCCCTGTCTCTGTGCCGAGATCGAGGTCGAGGTGATGCAATGTAACATCGGATGTCGTGTGACGCCGCATTCTGTCTCCTTGCTGTTGAACATGCTTTGTGTTCAGGTGCAGGAATATGTTTTCCTGCTGTTGGAAAACATAATACGGAATCCGAATTCCGATTTCAAGTTAATTCGATAAATATCTCAAGTCAGGTAATTTAAAGCAACACGCACGAGTTCATCTTCGAGTGCCGCGCCCGACAAAAAGGACAGCGAACCCGTCAAGGTATGCTGGTTCAAGATGCCCAGCAGCACGGGCGGCACCACCATCATCGCCTGGGTGGGGTTGGGGTGACGGATGCTGGCCGACTTGCTGGCCAGCACGGCGACCGTGCGCTGCGAGATCAGATGATTGATCTGATGCACCCTGTCGCGAAATTGCGCATCCTGCGACGCGCGCGTGATCAAGGCGCGCAACACGCCGCGCCGGCCCGTGTTGACAGCAACAAACATGGCCACCATGGCGCGGATAAACTCTTCCAGGCTGCGCGTTTCCCACTGGCGCAGCTCCGTCAGGGTCTCGACCTTTTCCACCATGTCGGAAAAAAAACGCTGCAGCAGCAAGCGGCTCAGGGTGTCCTTGTCGCCCAATAAACGGTAAAACGTGCCCACCGAGGTTTCCGCCAGCCTGGCCAGGTCGGCCACGCCAATTTCATCGAAACGGTTTTCCGCCAGCAACTGCTCGCCTACCAGCAGCAGGCGCTCGAATGCTTGTTTGCTGCGCGCCTGGGTGGGCTCGGGTGGAACGATCATCTGCGGGAAGGGCATCGGAAAGGAAGGCATGCGGCGTCGGCGTCTCTCGATAGTGGAACCGTGGTTCCGTTATTGGGTGCGCGTATTGTAACGCGTGAGACGGCCGATGGGGAGCGCCGCGTGGCGCCCCGGCGTGTGCTACCGGCCCTGCCACTCCATGTAGACGTCGGCGCGCTGGTAATGCGCGTCGCCGGCGGGCCGCGCCACGTGCTGAAAGCCGCTGCTTTCATACAGGCGGATGGCGGGCGCCAGCTTGCTGTTCGACTCCAGGAACAGCAGTTGCGCGCCGCTGGTTTCGAAAGCATCGATGGCCCGCTCGATCAGGCGGCGCGCGATGCCCAGGCCCTGGCATGCTGGCGTGACAGCCATCTTCGACAGCTCGATGCTGGCATCGCCAGCGCGGATCAGGGCGCAGGTGCCGACGATTTTTCCATCGAGGCGCGCGAGGAAGATCTGCCCGCCATCGTCAACTATCGAGCGCTGCGGATCGGACAGCACTTTGTCGTCGAGCGCCTCGACATAGAAATAGCGTTCCAGCCATTCGATATTCAAGCGCTTGAAATCCGCCGCGTAGGGCGCCGCGTAATCGATGATCTCCACGGCCGCCCGCTCGCGCTGGCGCCGGCAAGCGGCGATGGTTTCGCCAAAGCCTTGCGACTGCAAGCGCGCCTCCGCCCGATCCAGGCTGGCCATCAGATGCGGCGTGCCTTGCTCGAATACCACATCGACGGCGGCGCGCACATCGTCCCACAGGGGTGCCATATTGCGCAGCAAGGCTTGCCCGGCGTCGGACAGCGCCAGCAGGCGGCGCCGCTCATCCTTGGCGTCCGGCATTTCCGTCACCACACCGGCATCGAGCAGCTTGCGCCCCAGCTGCACCACCACCGGGTGCGTCTGGCCGATTTGCGCGGCTAGGGCCGTGATCGCCGTGGGGCCGTTGTCGCGCAGCAGCAATAACAAGGGGAAACAGCGCGAGCTCAGCTCGACGCCGGCCGCCAGATAGCTGGTATCGACACCCGCATACAGTTGATCGGAAAGACGGCGCAGTCGGCTGCCCAGCATCAGGGAGCCGTAGGTTTGCAGGTTGGAAGACATGTTTAGCAGGATATATGTAAGTAGTTACGTATACCCTAATGTAAACAAACTTTCAGTGTCAAGCGTCAGCGCTTGTTGATCGCTTATTCATCATCATCGTCATCGGCCAGCGCCAATTGCAGCCTGGCCCGGAACACCGCCCCCGCCATCTCGCCCAAGCCCGGCCACACCTGCGTCAGCCAGCGCCTGCCTTCCTCGCTCGGTTCCACATACGGCGCGATGCGCGTAGCGCAGTCCAGGCCGATTGCGATGACTTGCCCCGCATCTTCCAGGCCGCCCGCGATCATGGCATCGATGGGCAAGGCGATCAGCTCGGCGGTCAGATGCGGACGCAGCAGGCAGGCGGGCGCGATGATAGCGAACGACGCTTCCGCATAACTCCAGCAGTTGGTGGGCCAGTGGGCATTTTTCACGTTTTCCAGGAAGACAGCATCACTGACCGCTTCAGGATGGGCTTGCGCCTGCGCATAAAAGGCGGCAAGGGCGACAAGTTGTGGCGGGGAAGTCCATGTGGGCATCGGTCAACAATCCAGGCAAGGCCGCGCCGGGGTGGCGGCAACGGCGGACTCTAGCATGTTCAATCGTCGCGCTGAAACACCAATGAGCCGGGCATAATCACGTCCGCCGCCACTCTCGCCAGCCACAGCCATGCCAACCGCCTTTGAACTCTGGAAAACCGAACTTTTAATTGTGGGCAACATCGTTCAGGATGACGACAGCGCCACGCCGCCCGATGAAGCCCAGCGGCGCTTCCAGCGCTACTGCGCCATGCTCGATGCGCTGACGGGCACGGAAGGCGCGCAATACGCGCTGGCCATTGTTCAGTCCGTGCAAGCCGAGCACGATTACGGCGCCTACCAGACGGCCAACCGCGCCGCCTGGCGCTTCGGTGAAACGGCGTATTGCACGGCCCTGCTGCAGGAACTGCCGCGTTTGATCGCCACCCTGCCCGACTGGGCCGGTGACTTTCTCGTCGGCATCGCCAACGGCGAGGGCACGCCCAAGTCCTCGACCATCACCTGCTTCAACACTCTGCTGGCCGCCGCGCCGACGGCGCATCGGGCGCTGATCGCGGCGTTTATTGCACAGGAAGAAGACGACGGCTGGCTCGATCATTGCCCCGGCGTGCTGGGCGCCATCGCCGGCGAGCGCTACGCGGGCATCATGCCTGGCCACAATGGCGCGCCCAGTTACCAGTTGTTCCTGCTACCCGGCGAAGCCGACGCCCTGCCCTGGCAGGCAGCTCTAGCCTGGGCAACGGCGCGCGGCGCCTGCCTGCCGACGCGCAGCGAACTGGCCTTGCTGCACGCCAACCTGGGCCACGCCTTCCCGGATGCCTGGTACTGGTCGCCGGAAGAGGACGCCATCCTGCCCCGCATGGCGTGGAACCACGATTTCGACAGCGGCACCCAGTACAACTTTCGCAAAACCTACTCGGGCCGTGCCTGCGCCGTGCGCCGGGTCGCGCTGCCGCCATCGGCCGCCGCGCCCGTTCCCCTGCAACAGGGCGAACGCTATGCCGGCCTGATTCTCGGCAGGGATGGCGCGCCCGATTACCACCTGGTGCTGCAGCCGGACAAGTGCGAGCTGGAGAGCCATACCTGGCAAGCCGCATCAAACTGGGCCGCCAGCCTGGGCCACAGCTTGCCGGATCGGCGCGAGCAGACCTTGCTGTATGCGACATTGAAAGAAGAGTTCCGGCCCAACTGGCACTGGTCCAGCGAGCTGGGCGACATCGAGGACGAAGTGTGGTGCAAGGATTTTGACACGGGCGTCAGCTATCAGAACGCCCGCGAGTTTGACGGCTACGCGCGCTGCGTGCGCCGAGTGCTTGTATAGTGGGCGTTTGCTCGCGCGAGCTGCCCAATCAAGGAAACCCATGCTGTTATCACTCGACGATCCCATCTGGCCTACCCTGGAAGGCGGCTACCGCATGCCCTACGACGTGGCAGAGGCGCTCAAGGCCATGCAGGCGGGCGAAGACGTATGGCATGAACTGTGGGAAGAGCTGCACCACCAGGGCGACGTGGGCGTGGCTTCATATGCGGCCGTACCCCAGCTCGTCCACCTGCTGGGCGGCGCTGACGCGCGCGAGGAAGATTTTTATGCGCTCATCGCCCTGATCGAGCTGGAGCGCCACCGCAAGCACAATCCGCCGCTGCCGGCGTGGCTGGCCGGCAGCTACCAGGCAGCCTGGGCGCAACTGCCCGCCATCGCCGCGCGCGACCTGCAGAGCCAGTTCGATCCCGTCATGCTGGAATCCGTGTTCGCCGTGCTGGCCCTGGCCAAGGGCAACTTGCGCCTGGGCGCCCTGCTGCTGCAGATGGATTCCTCCGAAGCGGATGAGTGGCTGGAAGAGCGTCTCGGCTGGTCGGAGGTCTACGGCGCGGACGCGTAACAGTCAGAAACGCTCGTCGCGCAGCGCCGGCAGCACCAGTTCGCGCACGAACGAGGCATGCGATAGGCTCAGCAGCATACGCACGACGGCGACGACGTCATGCACGGGGATCAGCTCGCCCTCGCCCCGCGCCGCCGCATCCGCCAGCGGGACCGACAAGTCGTCGTAGGTATTCAGATAGCCCAGCTGCAGCGCCGTCACGGCCAGCCCCTGCGCGCGGAAACCTTCACGCAAGGCATCGGCGATGCCGTTCAGGGCAAATTTCGAGGCGCTGAACGTCACTTCCGGGCGACCGCTCTGGCGCAGGCCGGAAGTGGAGCCCGTGAGTATCAGCTGCGGCTTGCTGCTGGCCAGCAAGCGGGGCACCAAGCGCTTGAGCAGCAAAATGGTCGCCGTGATGTTGGTATTGACCATGTCGACGATGGCGTCGTCTGCATCACCGAGGAAAGCGTAGTCATCGCTGAAGGCCTTTTCTTCCCATACGCCCAGATTGTAGATCACCGCGTCCAGCGCGGCCGGCGCATCACGCGCGATGCGTTCGACAGCCTCGGCAGGTGCGGCCAGGTCCGCCGCAATCCATTGCAGCTGTGTACCCTGGCCGGCAGGCAAGTCGGCGGGTTGCTGGCGCGATACGCCGATGACGGCATGCCCGTCAGCGAGCAAACCGTCCACCAGCGCGCGTCCCAGGCCCCGGCTGGCGCCCACGATCATGATGTGCATACTGTGTCCTTTCCAATGAAGTCAACGCTGATGATAGCGGCGTTGTATTAAGCACAGCTGAGGCGACTGCCCATCCCCACGCGTTTACTCGCACGGCGGAAATGCGTATGCTAGGTCTGGCAATCTCCGATAACACACAAGAACGAGACACATGCCTACTTCCAACACCGCCGCAATCAACGCCGCAAGCCGTCCCCTCACCAAACAAGACTATAAGACCCTGTCGCTGGCCGCCTTGGGCGGCGCGCTGGAATTCTACGATTTCATCATCTTCGTCTTCTTCGCCAACGCCATCGGCCAGCTGTTCTTCCCACCGGAAATGCCGGAATGGCTGCGTCTGCTGCAAACCTTCGGCATCTTCGCCGCCGGCTACGTGGTGCGTCCGCTGGGCGGCATCGTCATGGCCCACTTCGGCGACTTGCTGGGCCGCAAGCGCATGTTCACCCTCTCCATCCTGATGATGGCCGTGCCGACCCTGCTGATCGGCCTGCTGCCCACCTATGCCACCATCGGCCTGGCCGCCCCGCTGCTCTTGCTCTTGATGCGCGTCTTCCAGGGCGCGGCCGTGGGCGGCGAAGTGCCGGGTGCCTGGGTGTTTGTCTCCGAACACGTGCCCAGCCGTTTCACGGGCTTTGCCTGCGGCGTGCTGACGGCCGGCCTGACGGTGGGCATCCTGCTCGGTTCGCTCGTGGCGACGGGTTTGAATACCGTCTACACACCGCAAGAAATCACCGAAGGCGCCTGGCGCTATCCGTTCTTGCTGGGTGGCATCTTTGGCTTCGGCGCGATGTATTTGCGCCGCTGGCTGCATGAAACCCCCGTCTTTGCGGAAATGCAGCAGCGCAAGGCACTGTCCACGGAAATGCCGCTGAAATCCGTGCTGCGCAGCCACCGCGGCGCCGTCGCCGTGTCGATGTTGCTGACCTGGATGCTGTCGGCCGGCATCGTCGTCGTCATTTTGATGACGCCGGCCCTGCTGCAAAAGATCCACCACATCGCCCCGCGCACCACCCTGGTGGCCAATACCGTGGCGACCCTGTGCCTGGCCTTCGGCTGCATCATCGCCGGCATGCTGGCCGACCGCCTGGGCGGCAAGCGCGTGATCTTCGTCGGCTCCGTGCTGCTGGCCATTTCCACGTATATCTTCTACACCACCGTCGGCAGCCGCCCCGACCTGCTGCTGCCCCTGTACGCGATGACGGGCCTGTTCGTCGGCGTCGTCGGCGCCGTGCCCTATGTGCTGGTGCAAGCGTTCCCGGCCCAGGTGCGCTTCTCGGGACTGTCGTTTTCCTACAACTTGTCGTACGCGATATTCGGCGGCCTGACGCCCGTGGTCGTGACCCTGATGCTGAAAAACAACGTGCTGGGCCCCGCTTACTACGTGATCGGCGTGTGCGTGGTGGGCATGCTGACGGCGCTGTTCATCAAGGATCAGCGGCAGACTGTAGGACGCTAGATACACGCAGCGCACGGGCTTGCCTCGTGCGCTGCGGTAACTGCCCCGGTAAGCTATCTAGAAAATAGCAACAGGAAGTCTTCAAAGGAGTTTGCAATCTTTCGCCAGTAGTCATCGTCCCACAAGATGACAGAGGGAGCGCTGCGGGCACCCCTGTAGTCGAAACAGAATGGACTGCCGTCACCGGCCATGCCGAAACAGATGATTTCTGTAAAATCAATAATGTCCGGCATGGCTCCCGGCTCAGCACTGACACTTCCAGGCTCCCCATAGCAGCCATCACCTACGAAACACACGCCAAGCTTCGCTGTCTGGGCACTCAATTCGACGACATCCATATAGATGTGAGCCAATTCCGTCTGCAAGACGTTACCGAAAGAATCGAGCTCTTCCTTCAGTCTCAAATTACAGAATCCTTCCGCCTCCCGATACCTTGCTGCAAAAGCAACATACTCGACGGGTAAATCCATACCGTTCATCTGCATTGCTGACTTTACCTTTCACAATCGGAACATGATATTAAAACAAAATTGCTTCTGCGCCACCTTCGGGTGGTTTTTTTTGCCCCGATTTGTCGCGCTGCACCAAATTCTGAAAAGGCGTTTCACATCGCGAAATTTCAAACAGCAGGCTCAACAATAAATGCTCTCACTTTTTGAAAATTCATTTCACATCCTGAAAAATTATAATTAAGCCGTTGAAAAACAACGATTAAATTTAAGTTATATGTCTTATATAAGACTTGAACATCGGCGCGAATCGGCCTACTATTTAGTCATGCAGTTTGCTTCGACAAGACGTTGTGGCGCACTCGGCGATTTTCTCAAACATAGCTTTTCTTTTTAGGAGATTCACATGTCCCAATATCAAGACGACATCAAAGCTGTTGCTGGTTTGAAAGAGCAACAAGGCAGCGCCTGGAACGCCATCAATCCCGAGTCCGCCGCCCGCATGCGCGCCCAGAACAAGTTCAAGACCGGCCTGGACATTGCCCGCTACACGGCCAAGATCATGCGCAACGACATGGCTGCCTACGATGCGGACCCATCCAAGTACACCCAGTCGCTCGGCTGCTGGCACGGTTTCATCGGTCAACAGAAGATGATCTCGATCAAGAAGCACTTCAACAGCACCGATCGCCGCTACCTCTACCTGTCCGGCTGGATGGTCGCCGCCCTGCGCTCCGAGTTCGGCCCGCTGCCAGACCAGTCGATGCATGAAAAAACCGCCGTCACCAGCCTGATCCGCGAGCTGTACACCTTCCTGCGCCAGGCCGATGCCCGCGAACTGGGCGGCCTGTTCCGCCAGCTGGACGCGGCCCAAGGTGCTGAGAAGCAAGCGATCCAGGCCAAGATCGACGGCCACGTGACCCACGTCGTGCCCATCATCGCCGACATCGACGCCGGTTTCGGCAATGCCGAAGCGACCTATTTGCTGGCAAAACAGTTCATCGAAGCGGGCGCCTGCTGCATCCAGATCGAAAACCAGGTGTCCGACGAGAAACAATGCGGCCACCAGGATGGTAAAGTCACGGTGCCACATGAAGACTTCCTGGCCAAGATCCGCGCCATCCGCTACGCTTTCCTGGAACTGGGCGTGGACGACGGCATCATCGTCGCCCGCACCGATTCGCTGGGCGCCGGCCTGACCAAGCAGATCGCCGTCACCAATGAACCAGGCGACCTGGGCGACCAATACAACGCCTTCCTCGACTGCGAAGAAGTGTCGGCCGATGCGCTGGGCAATGGCGACGTTATCATCAAGCGCGAAGGCAAGCTGCTGCGTCCAAAACGCCTGCCGAGCAACCTGTTCCAGTTCCGCGCCGGTTCCGGCGAAGAGCGTTGCGTGCTCGACTGCATCACCTCGCTGCAAAACGGCGCCGACCTGCTGTGGATCGAAACGGAAAAACCACATATCGCGCAAATCGGCGGCATGGTCAGCGAAATCCGCAAGGTCATCCCGAACGCCAAGCTGGTGTACAACAACAGCCCATCGTTCAACTGGACCCTGAACTTCCGCCAGCAGGTGTATGACATCATGAAGGCCGACGGCAAGGACGTATCCGCCTACGAACGCACCCAGCTGATGAGCGTGGAATACGACCAGACGGAATTGGCGATCACGGCCGACGAGAAAATCCGCACCTTCCAGGCCGACTCGGCCCGCGAAGCCGGTATCTTCCATCACCTGATCACCCTGCCGACCTACCACACGGCCGCCTTGTCGACCGACAACCTGGCCAAGGAATACTTCGGCGACCAGGGCATGCTGGGCTACGTGGCCGGCGTGCAGCGCAAGGAAATCCGCCAGGGCATCGCCTGCGTGAAACATCAAAACATGTCCGGCTCGGACATCGGCGACGATCACAAGGATTACTTCAGCGGCGAAGCAGCACTGAAGGCAGCTGGCAAAGACAACACCATGAACCAGTTCTGAGTTTTTGGTTTGGCTGTAGAGTGAAAAAAAACCCGCTTCGGCGGGTTTTTTTGCGTCTGCTTTGCGGGCAGGCGACAATTTCGTAGGTCGGCTTAGCGGAACGCGTAAGCCGACATGCACAGCCGCAGGCGCATCGGGCTTTGCGGCCTGCGATCCCGCCAGCAATAGCGCTGATACCAACTCACTTACCGGCAATCGATATCGATCTCGTTCTGCCCGGCCTTGCTGCCTTTTCTGTAGGTAAATTCGCACAGGCTGACACTGTCGTCCATTCGCCTCGACAGCGTTACTTCACCATGCACACCATAGCTGCATTGCACCCACTTGCCATCTGGATAGCGGCCTTCCAGACGGTAGCTGAGCGTCGTTTGCCCTTTCTTTTTGCGCTCCCCGCTGGGCACCAGTTGCCCCCTGCGCTCCGGTGCGCCATCGATCGGCGCTGCAGCACTCAGGTAGAGCGGACTGCCGATATACGGCGTCCAGCCAGCCGGTACGGCATTCAGGCTGATCGATGCCGCAGGCACGCTCTCCGGGCAAGCATATGAGGCAGTCATGGCTGCCTGCGCGAGCACCGGGAAAAGGCAGCAGGCGACGCCGGTCAACAAACGTTTAGGTTGCATGGATACTCCCCTATTCGATGACGAAAAAAGCATCGGCATTGTTGCTGGGATCGATATGCAAGCCATTCTTGTACTGGCCTTTGGAACGCAAGGTACGCGAAGTCACGATGCCCAGGCGCTTGCCCGACCACTGATCCATGACAATGATCCCGTCCAGAGTCTGTCCCATATACAGGGCCGCGTGATTGCCTTGCTGATGATTCGCATACTTGCCGTTGATAAACGTGGCAATGGCCGTGCCTTTGCGCAGCAAGCGATTTCCCAGCACTGCCTCCCCCTGCTTCCAGGCCAACGTGGCCGGCGCGCCCGCGTAGTGGCGGACCAGCGCGACGCATTGATGGGGCGGGAGTTCTGTGTAACGAGGTGCCCTTAAAGCTGAGAGCGTGTACGAATGCCGGACATGCCCTTGGCATCCGTGCGTCGCAGGACTGGCCCGCCAAGATGGCTTTGGACACGAGAATCAGGACCAAGGCGATGTTTTTTCATGATGACTTTCTTTGTTGAACTAAAATGGAAAAGAAATGTCATGATTAGAGCGTGGTAATTTAGTATACATTGCTCGTCAGTAACGGCGTGGAAAAGCTGAGGAAGTCATTGGGCGAACGGGTGCACCAACTACGCCGCGACGCAGCGGTCTCGAAAGAGGACTGCGGATGCGTGCGCGTTCGCTCGCAGTTACATAAGCCGGATTGAGTGCGGAACGTCGAACCTGTCTTTAGATGACATTGAGGTACTAGCGGTGGCATTTGGGATCTCAGTTAAAGACTTATTTACAGGACTGTAGAAACGACATGCTATGCAAGCCCCCCCTCTAACCGGAGTCAACACGACTTGTGGTCAAGTAATTAAAATTAGGCGAGATGCAGTCATCCAAGTAACTATTTAAACTGTGAAAATAACGCTTAAGAAAATTGCTACTTACTCATCAAAATGCGGACTTGTAGCAATCAATCGCAAAATTATTATAATCACCTGATAAAAAAATTGAGGATTCAATATGAATATTGAACAGAGGCTAACTGAAACATTTAAGAGAAAGGGTGCTGGCCCTTTCTTGTTTGTTGGCTCGGGTTTTTCGCGACGCTACTTAGCACTGGAAGACTGGAAAGGCTTGCTGTCAAGATTTTGTGTAATGGGGAAACCATTCGAATTTTACTTGTCATCATCTGACGGCTCTTACCCTATGGCAGCAAAAATCATTGCCCAAGATTTCAATACATACTGGTGGAGTGCTTCAGAATACGCAGAAAGCGTGGCAGCAAATTCAGGGAAAATAGTCGATTCCACCTCGGCATTGCGCATTGAAATTTGTCGATACCTTTCTACTTTGGGAGCAAAAAATTCCAAAGACTCGCCTTATCAAAATGAGATTGCTTTGCTTTCCGGATTAAATGTTGATGGAATAATAACGACAAATTGGGATCCATTCTTGGAGCAACTTTTCCCTGATTATAAGAAGTATATTGGTCAAAACGAATTGCTATTTTCAAACCCCCAAGAAGTTGGTGAGATATATAAGATCCATGGTTGCTCAACCAAACCAGGATCTTTGATTTTGACCTCAGAAGACTATTTTGATTTCAATAATAAAAATCCTTATCTGGCAGCCAAGTTAATTACAATATTTGTCGAACATCCTATTGTTTTTCTCGGCTACTCAATATCGGATGAAAATATAGCCAGTTTGCTTAGATCCATTTCAATGTGTATCGGGAAAGACAACATTGAGAAACTTCGGCAAAACCTGATATTTGTTCAGCGTCTTTCTGAATCTGAACAACCCAGTGTATCAGACACATACTTAACTATTGATGGAATCCAAATTCCTCTCATTTTGGTAAAAACCAACGACTATTCGGAAATCTATCGCGCACTTGCCGCAACCAAGCGAAAAATACCGGCCAGAATTCTTCGTTACTGCAAAGAGCAAATGTTTGAGCTTGTGAATTCATCAAATCCTGAGACAAAACTTGCCGTGATCGATATTGATTCGGTTCAGGATAAAGATAATTTAGAATTTGTAGTCGGCGTTGGCGTTAAAGCATTAGCAGGTGGCGAGATTGGTGCTGTAGGGTATGACACTATTGAAGTGCCAGATCTAATCCATGATTTACTGTATGATGATAAAAATTATGATCCAGATGGAATCGTTAATTCTGTGGTAAAAAGGGTTGGACGATATACTTCATACGTCCCTGTTTTTAAGTATCTACATGCAATGAAAATTCACACTCGTGAGCAATATGATGTTAGTGGGTATGAACTTGAGAAATGGGTTGATCTTGACTTGGCCAAGTTAAGATTGAAGACTTATGCCGGTATTGCTCGTGGAAAGCGGCATCAAAGTATTCAAGAGATTATAGCTAGTTGCACACCAGAGAATGCGGCGGCTGTTATTCCATTCTTACCAGAAGAAAAAATTGATATCGAGGAACTTAAGGAGTTTTTGATTTTGCATGAGGATAAAGTTGATCCCGACATATCAAACTATGCTAGTCATTTCAAGAAATTAGCTGTTATTTATGATCGTCTAAAATGGGGATGGCTATAAGATTATCTGAATTACAGCGGCGCGAGGTCAGGTCCGCCATTTGGACACAGATTAAGGCTTTGGGTGCCGTAGAAGCCTTTAGGTCTTTTTCGGCGTGAATTCATAGCCAACTAGGGATTCGAACGGTCGGACCTAGCGGCCCTATCCTCTTCGAATCGACCAACTGCTGCCCGCGCTGCGCGGGTCCGGGCGCGGGCCGTTTCGCACGCCGAGGGCGTGCGTTCGTGATTTTAATCAAGCTCTCAACTGAGTAAAACTCTACCGTTGCCGATGCTTCAGTCCGTGTCCGAATGGCAGACCTGCCCCCATACCCTTCGAGGGGCTCATCCGAAGGAGCGGCCTTCGAATCTCCCCGCGAAGTGCCCGAAGGGATACTGACTCCCCCTAGGCAAGCGTTTTCTTCCATTGCATTTATCCAGTCGCCAATCACGGATCTAAATCTACTTTCCATTTTAAATTTGAATAACGGCTCACTGATATAAATCGCGAAATTAATAAATTATCCTACTAATCTGATCCAAAAATTGTCTTTAGTTCCTGAGTGATTGCTCGTGTGATCGCTTGCATAGCTACCTCACGATCACAGAATAACGCTGCAAGCTTTCTCCAGTTCTCGATACGAGTCAGGCGATATGCTACAACGTCAAAATCCACAAGTCCGATAGAAGTCGCTGCTTCGGCAACAGCTGCGTCGAAAGCATGAGCAGGCCAATCCCCATCAATTGCCAAGAGTAGATTTTCGAGAAAAATGGCACGATCATCTTCGCTCGCCACAGCATCTTTCCAGGTCACTCCCAAAAGTCGAAATACTTCCAACACTCGACCGGCGAGCGAAGTACAACACGCCTCCCAAGACAGAGGTAATCCACCATTACTTACAAACCATGCCTCAGCTAACGCAATTTGCCGCTGGTTACTTACAGACTTCTTTGCAAGATTGTGACTCCGGAGGGTTCGAAGGGCTTGCACCACGTCCTTCGTTTCGACTAGAAGCCGATGACCTGCCCCGTCATTCGCCCGAATTAAATTTGCCAACTGCTTTAAAGGTATGGGAAAAACTTCAACGAAAGCCACGTAACACCAAGCTACCAATTTCTGAAAATATAACTCATCTTTAATACCTTCCGGCAAGGGAACAGTTATTATTTCAATCACATTACGTCCACCTAAATCCTTACTCATAAAAATGGATAAATTCTCTAGTTCTCTACGAACATCTTCAAAATCAGCCATTAATGCCCCCGTAAATAGAAAGCATCGGCAATGGGGCCACGGTAATTGAAACTAATTGCAAAATTTCGAGCCGTCCGACCAAGTGCAATGTCCGAGTCAAAATCGCTTTCTTGAAGATCTACAACTCGATTAAGACCATCAACCCGAACAGACCAACGTCCTGGGCCAATAGACTTCACAACGAGACCTGAGAAAATAATAGGTTTCCCTGCAACATCAGTAATAATATTTCGATTGGCAACGCGGCGAGCTTCTAAGTATTCCGTATCGCGTCCAAGAGCACGCCAAGATTTAATCGCAGACTCTTCATCCCCTGTCAACCATTGCAACACTGCATCAATGTATCGATACTGGGGCGAAAATTTCTCGGCATCACAAACCTTAAGCTCCGCTACAAGTGATCGCAGTTTTTCACGGGCGGCGGAATCGAATGGCAACGGCTGCCTAAAGCCCCTAAAAATCCAACGCCCCGTAGCCTTGATCCACTCCATTGAAATTAGAAGTTGAAGACACCGAGAGTCCTGAATAATCTTAGGAAGATTTTGAGTCATATAATCAGAAGTCTTCGATGCAGCGACAACATCGGCCTCCGATGCTATCTCACCAAACTCAGGTCTTGTAGGTGCAATCATTCTGGCACGAAGATAATATCCTACCGCAGAACCGGCTGCCTCAAGCGCCGCAAATGCTGTATCACTTAATTCGGTATCTTTTAACGCTTCGGCTGCCGCAATACGTTGCTTATTGAACAATATTGCCTGATCAGGTGCAAGCGTAGTCGGGTCAACAATATCAAGGGTTGCACGTATATCTGCTTGCAGCTCAGCACGCTGAAGCTCACCAATCTGAGAAGATTCTCTTAGCACTCGAATCGGGACCCAAAGAGAAATATCTAATGGTTGATATCCAAATGCGCGGCCTGTTGCTAGCCGCGCGGCATCTCGTGCAGCTACATAACTGGACCATACCAAATCCGAATTCTCCCCTCTTTGCGCACTGTCCGTCGCAAGAAAACCATATGTTGCTGCGCGCTCAGTTAAAAGATATTCTCGAGTCCGTTTTGCAGCATATAGTCGCATTTCACCAGAGAGATCGATTGCTGCAAGTGCCGCATTTACAGCCATAGTCGCCTCTGCCAAGACACCCACCTTTTCCTCTGGGCTAATTTCGTGGGATCTAATATAGGAGCGTCGAAGCGTAGATTCTTGCAGCATTAGTCTAGCATTGAGCACACCGTGCTTCTGCCGCAGCATTGTCAAACATCTCGCAATTTCTAGATAAGAATCGCGATACCTGTCCCGTGCTGGCCCGTCTGGCCCGAGCGCATACACAATATCGGTTGCGAAATGAGCCTCTTCACTGTTGTCCGTCCCGGCACGGTATGCGTTAGCGATAAGTTCGATGATTCGTTGTGCTTCCGCACTAGGTGTCGCCAACCGGCGATTACATACTAGCTCTGCTTCAATTTGCAATCGTGAACACAAGAGTAATTCACTTTGGTCCTTACCGCCCCGTTGCCATCGGAAGAGATCCTCGCCGTCAAACAAATCACGCAAGGTTTCAACATCAACTGAAGCAGTATCTTTTCCTCCCGAAAATATGGTCCGAAGTAAAAGGTTGATTGGTACGGCTTTATGGAGACGAGAAACCGCCATCACGTAATCAATAACTTTTGCCGCAGGAGAGTCCAGTTCCAGATTATGCTCAGTTATGTCTGAGGCAAAAAAACGGTCATACGACTCCCCATATCCCGCAGCTACTAACGCTACAGCTAATGCTCCTACTCCCGATTTCGGCCGTGGTTTGACTTCCTTTAAACGAAGAGCGGTCTCTACATATCGCGCTTCCCGACTCAATCCATCCGCCATACCCCCTCGGCTTTCGGGCAAACTCCAGTAGAACTTTGCTAAGGCATGGTCGGTTTTAGAGTCAAACTTACTTTGCCCCCTTTGATACCGATTTGATAGTTCTGTCAACTTATCTTGCTCAGAAGTGCTCAAAGAAGCAGGAGCTGCTACAAACCGGCCGTTATCATTGCCCAAGCTATAACAGGTGCCAACTACAACAACTTTATGGCCACCGCTACGCAATGCGGAAAGCAATTCGTCGTATCGTTGTACCGGCCCGTTTGCATCTACAAGCAAAAGCGTGACGCTTGCGTGCCGCCCGACCTCTTCCAAGAACGGAGAAACCTCCGCAGGTTGCGGAATTCGGTTTCCAGTGGCAATCAAAACCGCAGCCCTTGCTTTTACACGGCCAAAAATCGCAAGCCTGCCAATAGCAATAGTTTTACCAACCCCAGATTGACCATGCAAAATTACGGCACCGGATTGCTCATGATGCCGTGCGAGTGCCCTCTCAACTTTCGATTCTAAATCATCTTCGAAATCCCTACGAAATACGTAGCCGCGTCGAATTCCTTCGACAAGCGCCCGAGCCCCTATTCCCGCTCCATGAAAACTCTGAAATGCTGCAGCATCCAAAGGTGAACTAAAGGGCGGCAAAAAACCTGTCCAAGAATTATCGACTATTGATGCCGTAGCTTCAGTAATCAATCGCAGCCGCGGAGGAACTACAAAAGTCGTGTCCCCCTGGAGACTAATTATTTCTGGCTCATCCCATTTTTCAGGTTGAGATATCTCCCCCATAGCACGAAGAATGGCATATGCCTCACTCAGCGAACGTTTTTCACGTACTACAATGCCACTGTCCTTCAAACTCTGAAACGAATCATTTTCGTCTTCGGTGAGAAGGGGATCAGCTCCGAACCAAACCACCCCCCCTTTTGGCGCATGCGATATTGCGGCAAGCAAATCTTCAGAACGAAGCCAGTCGCCGTTTGGCCCAAATCCATCAATTACTATTAAGCCCAGCGCCGTCGCGCTTTCTCTAACCGCAAGTAACATTGATGACGAGTGTTGCAAGCGGCGTTGGGAAAGGGCTTGACGACTCATTGGTGGATCAAGCTCTTGAGTCCCTGCACCTGCACGCCCGAATAAATAAAACAGCGGAGGACGCCGTAGACTCCTCAGTTCTGATGGCATTGGAGAACCAAGCAGGACGGGTTCTGGCTCACGGCCATTTGTGCTGAACAAATTCGGCAGTCCCGGATCAATCGACGAAGTAAAGATTGCGCTAGCAGGTATGTCGGCTAAAGTTGTAAGCGACTCTGAAGGAACCCGTCTCGCAAAACGTTCGGCAAGCCATTGGTAGAAGTTAGGATCGAGCGATTCGCGCCCTATCAGACTTGTCCACCCCAATTTTTTTTGCCCTGTTTTTTCCAAGGCCAACTTCAACACTGGGTCGACATTCAGGTCCGACCACCCTGCCTCTTGTCCAAGTATGACTACGATAGGAACAGCGTTATTCAGTGCAGCAGCCAAACCGACTAAGCCGGCGGTCATTTCGTTAGTTTCGGTATCGCCCACTTGATTTCATCCTCGACGCATTAATTAGTAAATGTAATTAGTTTTGTACCCATATGCGTTTACGATCCTACGTCACAAGATCATGTTAATCAAGAAGCATCTGCACGCAAGACTTCACTTCTTTTACGCGCCGGAGCAAGGGTTATTTCCCGAGTGCCGGGGTTAAGTCTGCAATTCAGACGCGCGTGGCCGGAGTCAGGTCCACCATTCGGACACGGACTGATGCATTGGGCGCCGTAGAAGCTCGCTCAGTCGAAACCTAATTAGAACCACGAACGCGCGCCGCAGGCGCGGGGCTGCCGCGCAGCGGCAGCAGTCAGTGGATTCGGAGAGGGCCGGGCCGGTAGGCCCGACCCTTCGAATCCCCCGCGCACGCCCCGCAGGGGGCGTGCTTCTCTCCGCCTACAGACGAAAAAAAAGCTACCCGAGGGTAGCTTTTTCTTTTTCGTCTTTGGCGGAGAGAGGGGGATTCGAACCCCCGATAGAGTATTACCCTATACACGCTTTCCAGGCGTGCGCCTTCAGCCGCTCAGCCATCTCTCCTGAAGGCAATGCGCGCGTCTTGCTTGCTCACATTGTGTACTGCATATCGCTTGTCGCGAAGCCGCAGATTATAGCAAAGATTCTACGGACTGCCAAAGTTATTTACCCTGGGGTAAAAGTTTGGCCAGGCCCGCCGGAAGGATGCGCCCCCAGTGGTGCGCACGGTCCTTCCGGAGGGACTGGCCTGTCTGTTAAGACGTTTCCTTCAGCTGATCCAGAATCGCCGGGTTTTCCAGGGTCGAGACGTCTTGCGTGATCGTCTCGCCCTTGGCCAGCACGCGCAGCAGGCGGCGCATGATTTTTCCGGAGCGGGTTTTTGGCAGGTTGTCGCCGAAACGGATTTCCTTCGGTTTGGCGATCGGGCCGATTTCCTTGCCGACCCAGTTGCGCAGCTCCAGGGCCAGCTTCTTGGCTTCTTCGCCTGTCGGACGCGCTTGCTTCAGCACCACGAAGGCGCAGATCGATTCGCCTGTCGTGTCGTCCGGACGGCCCACCACGGCCGCTTCGGCCACCAGCGGGTTGGCTACCAGGGCCGATTCGATTTCCATCGTGCCCATGCGGTGGCCCGACACGTTCAAGACGTCATCGATGCGGCCCGTGATGGTGAAGTAGCCCGTTTCCTTGTTGCGGATGGCGCCGTCGCCTGCCAGGTACATCTTGCCGCCCAGTTCTTCCGGGAAGTAGCTGGACTTGAAACGCTCGGGGTTGTTCCAGATCGTGCGAATCATCGATGGCCATGGGCGCTTCACCACCAAGATGCCGCCCTGGCCGTTCGGCACGTCCTGGCCCGCTTCATCGACGATGGCGGCCATGATGCCCGGCAATGGCAGGGTGCAGGAACCGGGGACCATCGGCGTGGCGCCTGGCAGCGGGGTGATCATGTGGCCACCCGTTTCCGTTTGCCAGAAGGTATCGACAATCGGGCATTTCTCGCCGCCGATGTGCTTGTAGTACCACATCCACGCTTCCGGATTGATCGGCTCGCCAACCGTGCCAAGCAGGCGCAGGCTGGTCAGGTCGTAGTTGCTTGGATGGACTTTCGGGTCCACGTCGGCCGCCTTGATCAGCGACCGGATGGCCGTAGGCGCCGTGTAGAAAATGCTGACGTTGTGCTTCTTGATGGTTTCCCAGAAACGGCCCGCGTTCGGGTAGGTCGGGATCCCTTCGAACACCACTTGCGTGGCGCCCACGGCCATCGGGCCATACGCGATGTAGCTGTGGCCCGTCACCCAGCCGATGTCGGCCGTGCACCAGAACACGTCGTTGGGCTTGATGTCGAAACTCCACTTCATCGTCAGCGCGGCCCACAGCAGGTAGCCGCCGCTCGAATGCTGCACGCCCTTCGGCGTGCCCGTCGAACCGGAGGTGTACAAGATAAACAGTGGATGCTCGGCATCGACCCATTCCGGCTCGCATTGCGCACTCTGGCCTTCGACCAGGTCGTGCAGCCAGGTGTCGCGGCCAGCTACCATCGGCAAGTCGCTGCCCGTGCGTTTGTAGACGATGACGTTTTTCACGCAATCGCAGCCGCCCAGCGCCAGCGCTTCGTCGACGATGGATTTCAGTGGCAGCTTCTTGCCGCCGCGCAATTGCTCGTCGCCCGTGATGACGGCCACGGCGCCCGCGTCGATGATGCGTTCCTGCAAGGACTTTGCCGAGAAGCCGCCGAACACGACGGAGTGGGTGGCGCCGATGCGCGCGCACGCTTGCATTGCGGCAACGCCTTCGACGGACATCGACATATAGATGATGACGCGGTCACCCTTGGCGATACCTTTGGCTTTCAGGCCGTTGGCGAACTTGCAGACTTTTTCGTGCAGCTCTTTGTATGTTGCCTTGGTGACGGTGCCGTCATCCGCTTCGAAGATGATGGCCGTCTTGTCGCCAAGGCCATTTTCGATGTTGCGGTCCAGGCAGTTATAGGACACGTTCAGCAGGCCGTCTTCGAACCACTTGTAGAACGGGGCGTTGTCTTCGTTCAGGGTGCGGGTGAACGGCTTTTTCCAGCTCAGGTTTTCGCGCGCTAGCTTGGCCCAGAAGCCTTCGTAGTCGCGCTCGGCATCGGCCACCATGGCGCGGTAAGCGTCCATGCCAGAAATCGTTGCCTGTGCGGCAAATGCTGCCGACGGTTCAAATACGCGCGACTCTTCCGGTCCCTGCTGCTCTGTGCCCTGCCCTTGGTTCTCTATAGCGGCCATGCTAGTCTCCAGTGTAGTAATTGTTTGTTAACACAATATTCCTGCTGTCTTACTGACGCCTTACATGCGGCGTTTTCCTCGATCCATTCTAACCATAATCGCCACTGGCGACGGGCGTCAAGAGTGCGCCATCCAGCCTTCAGGATGAAAAACCGACAACACCGCAACTACCTGATGCCACTTTGTGTTTCATCAAGGCCAAGAATCCAAATCGAGGGTATGCGCAGTGATCAGCAGCGAGTGTAAAATGTCGGGCATACCAAAAATTGGTATTTACCCCCAGGAAACTCCAGATGATCGACCATTCACAAAAACCCAAACATAGCAAACTGCATCCCCTGTCCGCCTTCATCTTCATGTCGCGCTGGCTGCAGCTGCCGCTGTACCTGGGCCTGATCCTCGCACAATGCGTGTACGTATTTCACTTCTGGGTGGAACTGTCGGACCTGATCGGCGCCGTGTTCGGCAATGATGCGGCCCTGCAGCACGTCATCAGCGCCGTCACCGTGGCCGGCGTGCCGCCACCGGTCAAGCTCAATGAAGCGACCATCATGCTGGTGGTGCTGGGCTTGATCGACGTGGTCATGATCTCGAACCTGTTGATCATGGTCATCATCGGCGGCTACGAAACGTTTGTCTCGCGCATGCACCTGGACGACCATCCGGACCAGCCTGAATGGCTGTCGCATGTAAATGCATCCGTGCTGAAGACGAAACTGGCGATGGCCATCATCGGCATTTCGTCCATCCACCTGCTGAAGACCTTCATCAACGCCACCGCGTATGCCAAGGAACCGAATGTGGTCATCGCGCAAACGGCGATCCATATGGTCTTCATCCTGTCGGCGAT
Organism: Janthinobacterium sp. 75; assembly: GCF_004365495.1. Lineage (NCBI taxonomy): Bacteria > Pseudomonadati > Pseudomonadota > Betaproteobacteria > Burkholderiales > Oxalobacteraceae > Janthinobacterium > Janthinobacterium sp. 75. Next base: position 369,038 of record NZ_SORD01000002.1, read on the forward strand.
GGCGATTGCCTACACGGACCGCATCATGACCGTGACGCAGAACCAGGCCCGGGCGCCCCATTAGAAAGAAGCCCATGGCCGCCAGCGGTGGCCATGGGCTTTGTTATTTCCGATGCCGTAATTAGTAAAGAATCTTACCCTTCTTATCCACCGCGAGAACACCATGACTGTCATAAAGCAAGAAGACCTGATCGAATCCGTCGCCGCAGCGTTGCAGTACATTAGCTACTACCACCCTGCTGATTACATCGAGCATCTGGCGCGCGCCTATGCGGCCGAGCAAAGCCCGGCGGCAAAAGATGCGATCGCGCAAATCCTGACCAACTCGCGCATGTGCGCGGAGGGCAAGCGTCCGATTTGCCAGGACACGGGCATCGTCAACGTCTTCCTGAAAATCGGCATGGGCGTGCGCTTCGAAGGTTTCAGCGGCACGGTCACCGACGCCGTCAACGAAGGCGTGCGCCGCGCGTACAACTTCGACGACAACAAGCTGCGTGCCTCCATCGTGGCCGACCCGCATTTCGACCGCAAGAACACCAAGGACAACACGCCAGCCGTGGTGCACATGGAACTGGTCGAAGGAAATACCGTCGACGTGAAAGTCGCTGCCAAGGGCGGCGGCTCGGAAAACAAATCCAAGATGATCATGATGAACCCGTCCGATTCGCTGGTGGACTGGGTCATGAAGACCGTGCCAACAATGGGCGCCGGCTGGTGCCCGCCTGGCATGCTGGGCATCGGCATCGGCGGCACGGCTGAAAAAGCCATGCTGATGGCAAAAGAGGTGTTGATGGAAGACATCGACATGTTTGAGCTGAAACAACGCGGCCCGCAGAACAAGCTGGAAGAACTGCGTATCGAGCTGTGCGACAAGATCAACTCGCTGGGCATTGGCGCGCAGGGCCTGGGCGGCCTGACGACCGTGCTCGACGTGAAAATCATGATGCACCCGACGCACGCCGCGTCGAAGCCTGTCGCCATGATCCCGAACTGCGCCGCCACGCGCCACGGCCACTTCGTGCTCGACGGCTCCGGCCCTGCCTACATGACGCCGCCATCGCTGTCGTCGTGGCCGGAAGTGCACTGGACGCCGGACACGGAAAAATCCAAGCGCGTCGACCTGAATACCCTGACCAAGGAAGAAGTCGCTTCGTGGACGCCGGGTCAGACCTTGCTGTTGAACGGCAAGATGCTGACGGGCCGCGACGCCGCGCACAAGCGCATCCAGGACATGCTGGCCAAGGGCGAAGAATTGCCGGTCGACTTCAAAAACCGCGTCATTTACTACGTCGGTCCCGTCGATCCGGTGCGCGACGAAGCCGTCGGCCCGGCCGGTCCGACGACCGCCACGCGCATGGACAAGTTCACCGACATGATGCTGGAAAAAACGGGCCTGATCGCCATGATCGGCAAGGCAGAGCGTGGCCCCGTCGCCATCGAATCGATCCAGAAGCACCAGTCGGCCTACCTGATGGCCGTGGGCGGCGCCGCCTACCTGGTGTCGAAAGCCATCAAGCACGCCAAGGTGCTGGGCTTTGCCGACATGGGCATGGAAGCGATCTACGAATTCGACGTCGTCGACATGCCAGTGACGGTGGCCGTGGATGCGAAAGGCACTTCGGTGCACAACACGGGCCCGAAAGAATGGCAGGCGAAGATCGAGCAACTCAGTAGCGTCAGCAAGATTCCCGTGACGGTCGCTTAAACAGGCACTACCCGACGCCGCGCGGCAACATAGCGCGGCGTTTTTTTATCTAATTCGGCTTTATATGACTTCTATTGCAAGCACTGCCCGCCCAGACGCGCCCATCGGCATTTTTGACTCCGGCGTGGGCGGCCTGTCGGTGCTGCGCCATATCCGCGCGCAGTTGCCGCAGGAAGATTTAATGTACTTTGCCGATTCCGCGTATGCGCCATACGGCGACAAGACGGAACAGCAAGTAGTCGACCGTTCGCTGGCGATCACCGCCTTCCTGTTACAGCAAGGCGCGAAAGCATTGGTGGTGGCGTGCAACACGGCCACCATCGCCGCCATCAAGGCGCTGCGCGCGCGCTACCCGGACCTGCCCATCGTCGGCGTCGAACCGGGCTTGAAACCGGCGGCCAGCATCAGCCGCAATGGCAAGATCGCCGTCCTGGCCACGGAACGCGCCTTGCGCGGCGACAAGCTGCTGGCCCTGCGCGAACAGGTCAGCGCCGCCACGGGTGCCACGTTCATCCTGCAGCCCTGCATCGGCCTGGCCGACCGCATCGAACAGTGCGAGCTGGGCAATGATCCGACGGACGCTACGAGCGCCATGCTGGAACGCTACATCGCGCCCATGCTGGAGCTGGGCGTCGACACCCTGGTGCTGGGCTGCACCCACTACCCTTTCGTGCAGGACGCCATAGTACGCACGGTGCGCGCGCATACGCAGGAACAGATCACCCTGGTCGACACGGGCGACGCCGTGGCGCGCCAGCTGGCCCGCCTGCTGGACGCGGCAAGTCTACGCCGCATCGACAACGACGCACCGCGACTGCAAGGCTACACGACGGCCAAGGTCGAGTCCTTGGCGAAAGCCTTCGCCGGTTTGCTGGACTTGCAGCCGCCCGTCGCACACCTGTCCGTGTGAGCGAAAACGAGCGTTTTCATGCAATCTTTCGATTCTTTAAAAAAGACTGCATTTAGATTTGCCACTTTGCCGAGTTCTTTGTATAATTCGGCACCTGTTCAGCAAAACAGCTAAACAGGCAAGTAAGACAGTGGTGGCTGTAGCTCAGTTGGTAGAGTCCAGGATTGTGATTCCTGTTGTCGTGGGTTCGAGCCCCATCAGCCACCCCACAGAATTAGTGGTAAATTAAAGGGTTACATGCTTCGGCATGTAACCCTTTTTTCATTTCCCAACAGTTTTTTATACTTTCCAACAAATACCCTTCTCCTCCGGGACATCGAACCCGATATATTGACTGGAAAATTACTCATGTAGAGAGGCTTGCCGGTGTATCGAGGCGTCCGATTTTCTGACAACATTGCCCAACGCCTGGCCAAGCCTGCAGATCCAAGGTGCACGGTATCGCGTCCGAACCGCTCATTTAACGCATCGAGGGCAGCCATCGCCCGCACTGATCGAGCCCTGTCCTGGCCAGCATCAAACAAGACGCCCTGGCGCTGGGTATCCGGCTGCAGATCCATCAGCATAATCCCGGCCTTCTTGTACTTGAAGCCCTCGCGGAAAATCATGGCCAGGCCGTGCAATGCGGCACCGGCCAAGACGCGGCTATCAGCACTGGGTTCTACCAGCGGGATGGTGATGCCATTGCTATATTGCTTATCCTGCTCAAGAAACCGGTTCGTTTGCACGAAAACATGAACAGCGCCGCACAGGGAGTGCTCGCCGCGCAGTTTCTCGCCGGCGCGAGCGACATATGTGCTGCCCCATAGCTATCGGCGAAGCCCACAGCCCCCCCCCAGGCCACTCAGGCTGAGAAACGATTCATCTATCGAGTAGACCTCGACATTGGGGCTGTAGGTCCGAAGGATGGTCATGATGCGATTGCTCATATCCGCGTACAAGGTATAGTTCGATGACAAGCCCACTATTCCATGCTGGCGCGCCAGGTCGCGCATCTGGAACCAGGGCGCGCCCATCGGAACGCCCAGGGCCTTCACCTCGTTCGGCCTGGCCACGGAGCAGCCATCGTTATTGGACAGCACCACGACCGGGCGGTCGCGCAAGCGAGGGTTGAAAACGCGCTCGCAGCTGATGTACATATTGTTGACGTCGACAAGCGCGAAAATCTGCTTGGCCGGGCAACCCATGTCACACCCGGAGCTTTCGCACGACGCCGGTCACCACACCCCATATTTGCAGCTCGCTACCTTCGGCCAGGCAGATCGACTTGTACGCCGGATTTTCCGGGCGCAGCTCCACCCTGCCCCGTTGACAATAAGGGCGCTTCAGGGTGTAGTCGAAGATTCCTGAGGTCGAATCGTTCAAGTGGCACATGGTTGCACTGAGCTGAGCCGCGGGGCGGAGGGCGCTGAAATGGCATGATCGGGAGTTTCATGTCCATAACGATCTACACTTAATTACTGTGGCAAATGTCGTCCATCAAGGCCAAAAGAACTACGACTTGGGCGATGAGAGTCAGAAAAAACTGATCGGCGCGGGTTGGGCGGGAGCTGTACAGGATAGTTCGCCGGACCTACTCGTCCCTCAATGCTTGCCCTCACTACGTTGACCGGTAACGGACTAATCGCCATTGGCATAAATGACATAGCAAAAAAAATGCCTGAGACCGTAAGGTGGCAGGCTTTTCTTTAGGCGCGACAAGGCATCAAACGTCTCGGCTGCAGGTTAGCCGCTGCCCTGCGTCACGCCGTAGCGCTAGGCTTAAGTTATGCACGCTAGATGGATCGTAAGGAGTGCAGTGGCTCACTTACATACCTATGTTTGCGGTCGGTGGTAACCTATTGAGGTGATCCCTCATTTTTCTCCCGATACGAATTGCTGGCTTTTCCACCAAGAAATATGACAACGATGACATTATTAAAACAAGAAAAATATATAATAAAAAGTAATATGGATAAAATCCACTACTTAGATCAATCATGCTGCTTGTAAATTCAAGAACAAACGGATGCAGTAAATACATAGAATAACTCACAGCACCAAGATAAACCAACACCTTGTTTTCTATCTTTAACTTTGTTGTTAGCAATACAAAAAATAGCACTCCAAGGAAAAAACTTCCAATATAATTAAAAGCACTTTCACCATGTCCATTATCAAGGTCATAAACGGAAAAAGATACTATTGGGAAAGTAATAAGAAATACCAATATCCATAGTATTGAATATATTTTTGCCATCCTTCCCTTGTTTACAATGAAGTCGCGCCAAACAGAACCAAACAACATCATAGATAGAGAAACCACAATACCAACAGGCATGTTTAAATTATACCTATTTCGCATCCAGGCAGTTATTACGCTTAAAAACAAAAATGATATTGATAAGTAAAATTTGAATTTTAAATTCGAAAGGACACCACCAATAGACAAAGCCACACACAACCCATAAAAAATCAACTCTATAAACAGAGTCCAATACGTACCAAACGCATCAGAATAGCCGAAAAGTTTTTGCACCATTGTTAAATTTGCCACAACCATCCCCAACGGAAATGGTGATTTCAAAAAGTAAATCGCCGATACCGCTGCTAACAATACAGAAAGCCAGTATGCTGGATACAAACGAAAAAACCTCGAAATAAGGAAACTTCTGGAGTTTCCTTTGCTATGTTCAAAACTGTAAGGTATTACAAATCCGCTAAGAATAAAGAAAACTACCACGCCAAACTGCCCTGGAGTGAAAAACTCAAACAACCAGAATTTATGAACGGGAGTTCGCTCGTTGTAGTGGGAGAAAACAACCATCAGAGCAGCAATACCTCGTATCGCGTCTAGGTAAAACAACCTCGGCTTATCGTTTAGCACATCTTACCCAACGTAGTTATGATTAGATCATTTTAAGCTTTCCCTCCGTGCTTGTCAGTTAACAAGGAAACCCATGCGAGCCCGCTTCAGCGCCAGGAGAATCCCCCCCCATCTTCGCTGGCATTAGCTGGTGAAATTCGTAGGCCGGCAGCTTTGGCGCGGCCGTTAAACAGGGAGTAAAGATGGAAATTTCGATGATCTATTGCCCCGTGTTACTGCCCCACACAAACGCCTGGCAAGCGCGCCCTGTCGCGGCCACCTCTTCCGTCTGCAGGATCAGGGCTTGAATATCTCGCGCCACCGCGTCAGGAAGTAGCCCGCCGGCGGGATCGGCTGCAGCGCCTACTTCGGCGCCACCGGCGCCGAAGTAGGCGGCAAGTCCAGCACTTGCACAGAAGGCGGGCTTGCGCATTCGCTCAACAGCAAGGCGAGCGCGCACATCGTTGATTTCTTCATCGTAGGCTTTCGTGATGGCCAGCGCAGTAGCGGCCTGTTGTTTGGCGAATGCCAGGTTCTAAGCGACGCGCTGCGCCACCGCTTCCGCAGCTGCACGGGACTTCTTGTCGGCATCCCACAGTGCCTGCACGGCCGCCCTGCCCTGCGCGACGCCTTGCGCGTGCTGGTATTAGTACTTGGACGCACGCGCCAAAGCTGGCGCGCCGGCGAAGGCGAACAAGGAGTGATCGCTGATGTCCACTATCTGCAAATATACGGTGCGAACCCAAGCACCACGCACGAGCACTACGATCGCCGGAAAGTAAAGAAGGCTGGAGCGACCGAGTAGACATGTTTCTTCGCCTGGTCACTTGGCACCATCATAAACCGACACCCTACTGCAATCCCAGCCCGGACAATGATTTTTCTGTCAGGACATCCTTATGCCACAACTGACTCGTAGCTCTGCTTTCGCCCCATAGCGGACTGCCATTCCCTGGCTGCAAATTGATGCGGCCTAGGAACGCGATTAGAAGACCACTAGCGTCCTATCAGGTAACAGACCACATGGCCAATTGCCGTCGCGATAAATCATCAAAGCGTCAAACCAAAAACCAGGTTGGGCATTCAAGACTTCCAAGGTAGCCATCCGCACACAATAGATTGCCGAATCTTTAGCCGCTTGTGTGAAGTCGTTCGCCCCAGAGAAAATCGTCCTGTCGGGCACCACCCTCAATGATTTCAAGGCCAACTTGTAGGACTCAAAGACTTCTTGCTGGTACGCAGGTCCATTGTCCTTCAAGATGGTCCTGAGGTACTCTCCATGGATCGGGTCGGGTTGATCGCGGGAGCTGGGCAGCCAGTCCATATCTGAAGCAATTTTTGCTAAGCTAGTGTCTAACTCCGCTGGGAAGCGTGGCCTGTCCCAGGCACTCAAATTCGGGAGAGCTATTTGACCTTCGCTAGGGTGATAGCTACCTAGTGCGCTAAACCACTGGGCGTTAACGACTGCATGTCTTATTCTGTCCATTAATCAACCAGCCTCTTAAGTCCAAGCATTTTCTACAAGGCCTGCTCCCGCAGCGATAGAGTCATGCTCTGCGCTTACGTGACTAGCCGGTTTTGGCCGAACTCGGCCGTTGGGCCACTAGCATAGCATCCTGCCAATAAGAAAAACTCATTGAGGAGGTCTTAGGAAGACTACGAATCTTCCGACGCGCATGCTGGAGGCCGCATAGGCTGGTGATAAAAAATTGCTCACCGTTGGAATATCAAATTTTTAGGTCATTGATTTAAAAGAGGAAAGTTCAGTTAAGCGCTAGGATTGGGATTCCTGTTGTTATGGGTTCGAGCCCCATCAGCCACCCCAAAGAATTAGTGGTAAATCAAAGGGTTACATGCTTCGGCTTGTAACCCTTTTTTCATTTCCGCCAGCCATAAATAAAAACGGCGCCTTCGGCCGTCTCACTCCGGCTTCCCCGGTAGCAATCCCAACAGGAACTGGCGCGCGCTGGCGGCAGCAGGCGAGCGCGACGACGGATGCTGGATGCGGTAGCATTTTCTGTGACCCAGCGGGAACTGCCACAATTGCGCATTCGGGACACCATCGTCAACATAATCGCAGCCCAAGGCCTTGCCCTGCTCATCGCGGGCCAGTGGAAAGAAGTCGCGCCGGTAACCTGCGGTGGCACTGCCGTTGGCAAAAATAATGATCTCGGGCTGGAAGAAAGCGATTTGCACATCCAGCAGTAACTTGGAATAGTGTTTGATCTGATCAAAATGATCGCACCGGACGGGACTGCCTTGTTTCCATGCCATGCATAACAGGTTGGCGTAGATCAAGCCGTCGCTGCCGGAGCGCTGCGCCACGGCGCGCGTAAAATTATGGAAGGCACGGCCCTTGATATCCGAGCGCGACAATTGCTGCGCAAAGTAAGCCTGGTGCACCGACATTGACTGCTCAACATAGTGCTCCAGCGAACTAAAACGCTCCCCTGTTTGCAGCACATTCCATTGCCGCGTTTCACAGCCAACGATCATGATGCGCTGCCGGGCGCCAAGCCAGTTGGGCGGCACGCTGGGAAGGAAGAGACCGGAGAGTTCTTTCGCATCGGCACGCGGCGCATGACGGTCGAGCAACTCCGTGTCGAAGTCGGCCAGCGCGCGCAGATAACGGCTGGCCAGGTCGCTGCTTGCAGCTGGCTGCCGGGAGTGCATGGTCATTGCGTGCCTGTGTCCGGACGCCCGGGGATGGGCCGCAAACCTTAGCACAGATTTTAGCCAGCCAGCACCGACTGCACCGTCGTCGCAAGGTCTTCCAGGCGCACGGGTTTCACGAGGAAGTGGCGGAAGCCCACGGCCAGCGCGTCGTCCATATACATGGGCAGGCTGTGGCCGGTGACGGCGATCAGCACGGCGTTGGCCGTCTCGGGATGGTGGTGCAGGCGGCGGCCGATTTCGATGCCGCTGATGCCGGGCATTTCGATGTCGAGGTAGACGGCGTCGGGCACGCACAGCTTGACTTGCTCGACGGCCATCTGCCAGTTCCGCACTACCACCGCGCTATGACCCAGCGCTTCGAGCAGCATGGCCAGCGATTCGCCCACTTCCTGGTTGTCGTCGACCACCAGCAGATTGAGTTTGCGCCCAGCACTTGCTTGCTGGTCGCCCTGGCGGCGCTCCACGGGGGAATGGCCTGGTGTCGTTTCAGTTGTCTGGCTCATAGTACGTTCACGTCTTACGGCTGCAAAAGTGGCAGTATACAAGAAGCACGCACAATGCCGCCGCACCCTAGCACTGTAGCCAAGCGGCAATCCTGGCGACCGCTGTACCGCGCCAGCAACACTTCCCTGCCTTCGTGAGAAGAAAGCCCACCCTACGCAGTACGCGCAATTGACGGATAAAATGAGAATCATTATCATTCTTATCCCCTTGCGCCGGATGTCCACGCCACGATGTTGTCGCGCCGCCCGATTGCCCGCGCAAACATTGTCATTACGGAGATTCATGCATGGCTGCCACACTTTCCACACTGCCCTTGTCGCTGCGCCCGTGCGCGCTGGCCGTCGCCTTCGCCTGCCTGGGCGCGTCCCTTGCAGCGCAGGCACAGGACGCCAATACAGCCGATAGCGCCGGACCCATCCTGGAATCCATCCAGGTCAGCGGCAACCTGCTGGGCACCAGCATGGCCGCCAGCACGAAAAATTTCGCGGGCGCGCGCACGGTGGTGCAAAAGGATGACATCGAAAACTCGGGCGCGGCTAGCCTCAGCGATGTGATGCGCCGCATTCCCGGCGTACAGATCAGCGACAACTCGGGTAGCGCCGGCAGCGCCATTTCACTCAACATCGGTGTGCGCGGCCTGGCCGGCCGCTATTCGCCACGCAGCACGGTGTTACTCGATGGCATACCGATGTCGGTGGCGCCGTATGGCCAGCCGCAACTGTCGTTCGCACCCGTCAGCCTGGCCAATGTCGAAACGGTCGACGTGGTGCGCGGCGGCGGCGCGGTGCGCTTCGGCCCGCAAAACGTGGGCGGCATCATCAATTTCAAGACACGCCGCGTGCCCACCACGCCAGGCATCACGGGCGACGCCACCGTACGCCATAACGCGTACAGCGAAGTGGGCCACAACACGCAAGCCAGCGTCTTTGCAGGCACCCAGCTCGACAGCGGCCTGGGCCTGGCGGTGCTGTACTCGGGCATCCGCGGCAGCGACTGGCGCGTCGGCAGCGATGAAAAAGTCAACGATTTCGCCCTGAAATTCCGCTACGACCTGAGCCCCACGGCCGAGGTGTACGGCAAGCTGTCCTACTACGACGTGACGTCGCGCACGCCGGGCGGCCTGACCGCCGCGCAGTACAAGCAGGACCCGTTCCAGAACACGCGCCCCACCGACTACTGGAACGGCGAGCGCAAGGCTGTCGACATCGGCTACCTGAATGCCATCTCCGGCACGCAGGAATTCGAAATGCGCGCCTATTACAACAAGAGCTCGCGCGAAAGCACCCTGATCAGCGGGAAAAACCTGGGGCACCAGCCGCGCAACTATGAAACGACGGCCATCGAACCGCGCTACACGCAGCGCTTCATCACGGGCAAGGTTTCTCAGGACGTCACCATCGGCTACCGCTACCTGGCCGAGCGGGCCGACGAGACCATCTACAATGTTGTCATCGCCAGCGGCGTGCGACAGGCGCCGACGCGCTTTGCCGACAACGCCACCGATGCCCAGGCCGTGTATATCGACGACAAGATCGCCATCGGTGCCTGGCGGATCACGCCGGGCGTGCGCTATGAACACATCAAGACGGTACGCTTCAATCACTTGCCGACCGACCAGAAGATCGAGTTGCTCAACAACAAGGCCCTGCCCTCGCTGAACGTGGCCTATCTGCTCAACAACAACGTGACCCTGTTCAGCAACTACAACAGCTCGTTTGGCGCCGTGCAAAACACGCAGCTCAATGCCCAGTCGAGCAAGAACCCGCTGCAGCCGGAACTGGCGAAAACAGCCGAGCTTGGCGCGCGCTGGAAGAGCGGCCAACTGTCGGCTGAAGCGACCTTGTTCAACATCAAGTTCGACAACCAGATCCAGTCCGTGGGCAGCGGCGAAAACGTCGCCTTCTACAACGTGGGCGCCACGCTTCACCGGGGCCTGGAAACGGCCATCGATTACCACTTCGACCAGTCCGGCCCGCTGGCCGGCTTGAATGCTTACGCCACCTACACTTATACCAAGGCGACCTTGCAGGATGGCGTGAACGCGGGCAATGACGTGCCCTTCTATTCGCGCAACACGGACACCGTCGGCGCCCACTACCAGCTGGGCGCCTGGGGCTTCGACCTGTCAAGCAGCCACCAGAGCCGCCAGTTCGCCGACGACGCCAACAGCGTGGCGGAAAACGCGGCCGGCAACCTGGGCGTGATCCCGGGCTTTCGCACCTGGAATACGCAAGTGAAATGGACGGTACCGGGCCAGAAAGGCCTGGAACTGGTCGCCGGCGTCAATAACCTGAGCGACAAGCGTTACTTTACGCGCACTTCGGATGGCAACCTGGGCAAGCTGGTGGGCGCGCCGCGCATGGTCTACCTGCAGGGCCGCCTGGCGTTCTGACCCCTGCATGCGGCAGTGCCTATCGAATTGATATGCCGCCGCACCCGCAGCCATCCTCAGAAGAACCTGCATCTTGTTGTTTCGATGCAGGTTTTTTTACGCCCCGATGTTACAAAAATTCCATCATGCAAGAGGGTCCGAGGCGGCGCTCGCCTTCCCACAAGCATTATTTATTTCGCAATGGGAATTAATTGCATTAGAGATACAAATGATTTCACAATTGCACATATTTTTAGCGATCACTTGCTCTTTGTGTGATTTTTGGTGATATTATTTAAATGTCATTTAGGAAATTAAATTATCTTATAATCAATCAAACGAGACCACCATGAAAATGCCAACTACCGTCCTGAAGATTGCCGCATTGGCCGCCCTGGCCACCGCTGGCGCCGCCAACGCCGCGACCGAATTGGTGGTCAACGGCAGTTTCGAAAGCAATGTCATTGCCTCGCCCTATGCGCAGTTGAGCGCTGTCACGGGCTGGACTTCGTCCGTCAGCGGCGATACGGCCTTTGAAATCCAGAGAGGCGCCACGCAAGGCGGCCAGAGCGGTTTCAACCCCGTCGCCGCCGATGGCATGCAATACCTGGAACTCAATACCGAAAGCCTGTCCTCGCTGTCGCAATCGATCGCCACGACGGCTGGCGGCACGTATGCGCTGTCGTTTGCCTATTCGGGCCGTCCCGACACGCCGGGCGGCGCGAGCAGCCAGATGAACGTGTACTGGGGTTCCACCCTGCTGACACCCACGGCCCTGGTCGGCAACACGGGTGGTGTCTGGCAAAGCTACAGCCAGAACCTGACGGCGGTGGGTAGCTCGACAGTTCTGCGCTTCGAATCGATCGGCCCCGTCAGCGCGCCCACATATGGCTCCTACCTGGACAACGTCTCGGTGATGGCTGCCGTGCCGGAACCGGAAACCTACGCCATGATGCTGCTGGGCCTGGGCTTGCTGGGTTTCGTGGCACGCCGCAAGACTGCCGCCTGACGCCGGGCCAGTCTTCACGCAATAGCCGCCCCGCCATCTGGCCGGGCGGCTTTTTTCATGGGCGAGCGGGTGCATCAGCTCATAAAATGTTGCCAAGAAGAATTAAATTGACGCTACAATAGTAGGGTATCAAGCAATGCCTAGCATCGCTCCGCCAGGGCCACTACCCCGCCCTGATCATCAGCACGCATTTTTTGAACAGGATGACTGGCGCTGCCGGGCCCGTTTGCGCTCTCGGCTTGGCCACCACACACGCCCCATGTCTGCAGAAAAAACTATTACCGAAACCAGTTCCTACGGCAAGGATACGCCAGTGGGTCGTCCCGACATCGATGGCCGCGCCGGCATTTTCGTGCCCACGGCGGAATTTGACATCGACAACACCACCACCATCCGCAAGGGCGCGGGCATCGTCGGCTTCGGCAACCTCGATGGCACCCTGACCGTGTATTTCGAAGCGAACCGTTTCGACGAAAGCAATCTGCACAAGTGGGAACACAAGGCGCGCAAGGCGTATGACCGCATGGTCATGGGCGCACCCACAGTGTCGAAGGCGAAAATCGATGCGCGCATGCTGGAACAGGTCGGCATCATCGATGGCATGGGCATCAATCTCAAGCATCCGGAACGCCTGACGCACTGGCTGGCGATCTCGAACGTGCCGGACACGGCGCCGGAAGAGCCGGTAGTGCGCTGGAAAAACCGCTAATCGGCCGGAGAGCGAGGCTGGGCGCCAGCCACGAGGTGTTGTCCTACATCGCGACGGACATTCATCCGATGCACCAGAGCATCAACTCAAACTATGATGAAAACCTGACCACACATTTCCCACCACTCAGGAGTACGACATGTCCCGCCTCATCCCGATCAGCTTTGGCGCCTTGCAAATAGGTCTGGCAGCGGCGGCGGTGTATATCCTGTGCTCGGCGGATGTGCTGCACCAGAGTTCGGTGTATTTCCACTAATTCAGCTTCGCGGCGACGCCCGCCAATGACAATGCGCGCCGTGCTTCGCTTGGAACGAAGCACGGCGCGCATTCTGGCGTAAGGTGCTGCAGGGAGCCTCTAGCGGCGGCCGTAGTAGCGTCCGTGCCCGCCCCAGCCGCCACGGTGTCCGCCGTAACGTCCAAAACCAAACATGAAGTCCAGCCCGATCGATACGGGGGGATTGTAATAATACGGTTGCGGCGCGTATACGGGCGCCGGCACATACACGGGCTGCTGCACGTAGACGGGCTCATTCGTGTATTCCACGCGCGATGACTGCACCGGGGTGGACGAGACTGTATGCCAGTCGTAGGGATTGTAGGTTCCCTGCGGCGCGCGCGAACCGTAATACGCGGGTCCGGGGGGCGCCACGACGCAGCCACCCAGGGCGGCCAGCGAAATTACTGCCAACAGGGTTTTCATCGCAATTCTCCTAATGTGTACTACCTTAATTAAGTACTATAAGAAATTACGCCGTGCTTTGCTGTGCTTTTACCGATTGTTACACCCCGACGCACGCTGCAACATGAAATGTGGCAAAGCTGCCACAAGCGGCCCAGGCGGCATGTTTCCTCAAATAAACGGAATCGCGCAGGTATCGATGGCCTTGCCCGCGGCGTCGTAGCGCTGCACGCACACCTGGTAGCGCACGCCGTAATCAAGTTCGACCTGCTCGACCTTTCCATACTTCAATTTCCAGCTGGGCTGCAGCTGCTGGCGGCCAGCCAGTGCCGCCACATCCTGGGGAATCGCCATCGCCGTCTGCGTCTCGCCCTGGCGCGCATCCTGGCGCCGCGCCACGTCGATGGACACGTTCAGCGCCAGGTCCACGCCGCCATCCGTGTAAGCGAGCGTGGGCGCGCCGCGCTGCGCCCGCATCACGCCCCAGGCGCAAGGCTTGCCGTCCGCATCGCATTGCTTCAATTGCGCCAGAGGAAAATACTCAGGGGCAATCTTGCCATCCTTGATAGGCCAGCTGGTGCGCACGCCATCGCGCTTGCCCGTCAGGGGATTGTCCCAGCTCAGACTATTGACGATGGCCACGGTCTGCCCCGCCTGCAAGCCTGCAGGCGTGCCCAGCGATGCGCAGGCGGAAAGCAGCAAGCCGGTGGCGGCCAGGGAGGAAAGTGTCAGGATGCGCTGCATGGTAAGCCTCTTGTGATGGGATATCCCGAAGGTATGTTTCGAGGGTAACAGAATCGGGAGCGGCGCCGCCGTTGGCTGGCGCACATAACAGAACGGGCGGCACCCTTGCAGGCGCCGCCCGTGGCGGAGTCGGCCACGCCGGGAGACCCGCTCCCGGCGATATATGGATCAGTCCAGCTTCCAGGCGTAATCGACCTTGGTCCAGGTTTGCGCCGCAGCGCCATCCTTGGTGCCCGGCTTGAACTTGCAGGCGGACAGGGCCTTGATGGCGGCCTTGTCCAGGTTCTTGAAGCCGCTGCTCTTCTCGACTTTCGAATCGGCAACGCTGCCATCGGCATTGACCAGGAAGGACATCGACACGGTGCCCTGCTCTTCGTTCATCAGCGAGGCTTTTGGATAGTCGGCCTTGCAGTTCTTGGCATCGAACGACGCCGGCACCTCGGCCGCGAAGGCGGCGGAAGAAACGGAAACCAGCAAGACTGCTGCAACACTCATCAAACGTTTATTCTCAAACATGTGCTTCCCCAAGATTATCAGATACGGTAATTACAACTTCTTGCCTGCCAAGAAGGTTGGTGCCACCGGGATGTCTGCCCCCGGTGCCAGCACCATGCCTCCGTCAAACTGCCTGGCGCTTAAAACTCTTCCCACTCGTCATTGCTGCCGGCACCTGCCGCCTTGCGTGGTGCAGGAGCAGCCGCCGGAGCGGCCGCTTCCGTCTTGCGGGTCAGTGACTTGACCGGGCGCAACGCCGGCGCCGGCTTGCGCACGGCCACTGGTACAGCAGCCACGGGGGCCGGCACATACGCTGCCGGTTTCTCTTCGCCTTCGACCAGTTTGAAGATGCTGACCACGTGGGCCAATTCGGCCGCCTGGTCTTGCAAGCTTTGCGCCGCAGCGGCCGCCTGTTCCACCAGCGCCGCATTTTGCTGCGTCATGCCATCCATCTCGATGATCGACAGGTTGACCTGTTCGATGCCGGCGCTTTGTTCCTGGCTGGCACTGGCGATCTCGCTCATGATGTCGGTGACGCGGCGCACGCTGTCGACCACTTCACCCATCGTCACGCCAGCCTGGCCGACCAGGCGCGTACCGCGTTCCGTCTTCTCGGCCGAATCGTCGATGAGGATCTTGATTTCTTTCGCGGCGCCGGCGGAACGCTGGGCCAGGTTGCGCACTTCCGAGGCCACCACGGCAAAGCCGCGGCCTTGCTCGCCGGCACGTGCCGCTTCCACGGCCGCGTTCAGCGCCAGGATGTTGGTCTGGAAGGCGATGCCATCGATCACGCCGATAATGTCGACAATTTTCTTCGCCGATTCATTGATCGAGCTCATGGTGTCAACCACTTGCGACACCACGGAGCCGCCCTTGATGGCGACATCCGATGCGGTGGCGGCCAGCTTGTTGGCTTCGCGCGCATTGTCCGCATTCTGTTTCACGGTCGAGGTCAGCTCTTCCATGGCCGACGCCGTTTTTTCCAGTGCGCTCGCTTGCATTTCCGTACGCGAGGACAAGTCGATATTGCCGTCGGCAATTTCGCGCGACGCCGTGCCGATGGTTTCCGTCCCCACGCGCACCTGGCCGACGATGCCCACCAGGCTGTTGCGCATTTCCTTCATTTCCGCCAGCAGGCTGGACGTATCGGAAGGCTGGGTGTGGATGCCGATCGACAGGTCGCCATTGGCGATGCTGCCGGCGATCGATGCCGTGTAGTCAGGCTCGCCGCCCAGCTGTTTCAGCAGGCCGCGGGTGATCACCAGTGCCGCCGCCACGCCCATCGCCACGGCCAGCACGCCGAGAACGATCATGAACAGGCGCGCGCTGTCGAAGGCCTTGCGGGCGTCCGATTGCATCTGCTCATTGAGCTTGTCTTCCAGCACGGCCAGTTGCTCCAGCGCTTCCATCCATTTTTTCTGTACCGGGCGGATTTCCTTGATCATCACGCGCGTGGCGCCTTCCGCATCGTTGGCCATCCACAGTGCGGATGCCTTGGCGATGGCCGGCATGGCGGCCGCCTCGTATTCCTTGATCGAGGTCAGCAGGGCTTTTTCTTCAGGAGTGGACTCGACGGCGAATTTCTCTTCGAGCTTCTTCTGCGTTTCCTGATAGGTACTGGTCTGCGTCTTGATACGCGCCATTTCCGGCTCCATATCGCTCGCATCAGTCATCAGGGTGAGAATGCGCAGCGAGGTGACGCGGTCGCTGACGTTGCCACGCATATCGATCACCAGGCGGGTGACGACATTATTGACATTAATCACGTGGTCGAGACGTTCCTGGATTTGCGCCATGCGCGCGATGCCGAGAACGGTCACGGCCACCAGCAGAACCAGTACTAGGGCGAAACCCAGGCCCAGACGGGTACCAACCTTCATTTTTGCTAAATTCATTTCGGCTCTTCGTAAATGAAACTATTGATAAGGATTTTTGCCCGGCACGACAAGACGAAGGCTGCGCAACACCGGTATCCGCCCTTACCCATTGGTATGCTGGCGGTCTCCGGCCGCACGCAGCCTGGGGTACTTCCTGGTCTACAACAGCCCTGAAAACGCCAGTGACTGCGAATGCAAATTTGCTCCACACAGTGAATTTCTGACAGCGTTGATGTGAGATCAACATCAAACATTCACACGAGAAATATTTGTCTATAATCAATTATAGGTGTAAATTTTGCCTCAAAGCAAGCAATATGTACCTGAATAAATGCCTGATTAACTTTCTTCGGGGAAATGGCAACAACGCCGTTTCTTGCCCCCTAGAAATGCCCTACGACAGTGCGGGCGTGCGCCGAAACAGCGCATTTACAACACATGGCATAGCCATATGACATCGTTTCGGAAGAGGTACTCAGAGGAGGGGGTAGTGCGGACAATACCAGTGCGCCGAGGCACCGGTATAGACAAGTTGGCTCAGCGGTCCCAGCTGCAATGCATCACATAGGCGTGGCACTCTGTGCCAAAGACAAAGACGCTCCAGATGGCGCCCAATTGAGCGGCCAGGCTGCGCTGGCCCGATGATACCAGTTGATACCAGCGGGGCTCGCTACCAAGCAATTCGGCCAGTTCACCCTCGAAGCCATCATATAAACGCGCGTCGAGCGGCTGCCGGTCGGCCTCGCTCATCGGGAGCAGGCGCTCGAGCAGCCACTGGCGCGGCGTGCACAAGGCGCCGCTGCATACCATGCTTTCGATCGGCTGCAGGCGCATGCCGTCCGGCTGTATCTTCAGGACGCGGCACAGCGCGTCGAACGCCGACTGCGGCGCGATGGGCCCCAGATACGCGCAAAGAAACAAGCTGCCATCATCCTTCATTGCGGTGACGGCTTGCAGGTAGCCATGCAACTGCCGTGCATGGGCGTGGCCGTCGCCGCGCATCAGGCAGGCAAGGACAAGCGCGCGGCCGCTTCCAGCAGCAAGCGCGGATCGCCCGAGGCCAGCTTCTTCGAGTCCGACAAAGTCTGGCGGAAGCCGCGCGCACCGGGCAGGTTTTGCATCAGGCCCAGCATGTGGCGCGTGACGCTGTTCAGCTTCAAACGCCCCGCTTCTTTTTCCAGCTGCGCGCTGATATAGGGAATCATCGCTTCGAGCACCTGCTCGCGTGTTTTTACAGGGGTGTCGTCGCCGTAATAGCGCTGGTCGAACTGCGCCATGACATACGGGTTGTGATAGGCCTCGCGACCCAGCATCACGCCGTCGAGGTGCTGCAAATGCAGGTCGATTTCGTCCAGGGTCTTGATGCCGCCATTGATAATGAACTCGAATTGCGGAAAATCACGCTTCAAACGGTAGGCATAGTCATATTTCAGGGGCGGCACTTCGCGGTTTTCCTTCGGACTCAGCCCCTTCAGGATGGCATTGCGCGCATGCACGATAAATGTCTTGCAGCCGGCGTCGGCCACGGTGCCCACAAAATCGCGCACGAAGTCGTAGGACTCGCTGTCGTCGATGCCGATGCGGTGCTTCACGGTGACGTCGATATCGACCACGTCGCGCATGGCTTTCACGCAGTCGGCCACCAGTTGCGGCTCGGCCATCAGGCAGGCGCCAAACGCGCCCTTCTGCACGCGCTCGGACGGGCAGCCGCAATTGAGGTTGATTTCGTCATAGCCCCACTGCTGGCCCAGTTTCGCGCTGGTGGCCAGGTCCGTCGGATCGCTGCCGCCCAGCTGCAGCGCCACAGGATGCTCTTCCTCGTTGAAGCGCAAATGGCGCTCCACGTCGCCATACACCAGCGCACCCGTCGTCACCATCTCGGTGTAGAGCCAGGTGTGGCGCGTAATTTCGCGGTGGAACTTGCGGCAATGGCGGTCGGTCCAGTCCATCATGGGGGCGACGGACAGGCGGCGGGAAGGCAGGGAGGACGTAGTCATAGGATCAATAAAAACAGGTCAAAACATAACAGCTTCTAGAAACAACAAACCCGCTGCGCGCATCACCGGTTAAAGTCATGCGGCGCAGCGGGCCGAAAGCGGCATGGACGTCAATCCATGCTCACGCAGGTATTACGCGTCGCGCGACGCTTTTTTACGCTCGTGCTCTTTCAGGAAGCGCTTGCGCAGACGGATCGATTTAGGCGTGATTTCCACCAGTTCGTCGTCCTCGATGAATTCAACTGCGTATTCCAGCGACATCTGAATTGGCGGTACCAGGCGCACTGCTTCGTCGGTACCCGACGAACGAACGTTGGTCAGCTGCTTGCCCTTGATCGGATTGACGACCAGATCGTTGTCGCGCGAGTGGATACCGATGACCATGCCTTCGTAGACTGGGTCATTGTGCGATACGAACATGCGGCCGCGGTCTTGCAGTTTCCAGATAGCGTAGGCAACAGCAGCGCCGTCATCTTGCGAGATCAGCACGCCGTTACGACGGCCAGCCATTTCGCCACGGGTGTTGTCGACAGGCGCGTATTCATGGAATACGTGGCTCATCAAGCCGGTACCGCGGGTCAGGGTCATGAATTCGCCCTGGAAGCCGATCAGGCCACGCGCCGGGATCAGGTACTCGAGACGCACGCGGCCCTTGCCATCCGATTCCATGTTTTGCAGGTCGCCACGACGACGGCCCAGTTCTTCCATGACGCCGCCCTGGTTGACTTCTTCCACGTCAACCGACAGGTTTTCAAACGGCTCGTGGCGCACGCCATCGACCATTTTGAACACCACGCGTGGACGCGACACGGCCAGCTCGAAGCCTTCGCGACGCATGTTTTCGATCAGAATCGTCAGGTGCAGCTCGCCGCGGCCCGATACTTCAAAGATCGTGTCATCGTCGGTTGGCGAAACGCGCAAAGCAACGTTGGCTTTCAGTTCGCGGTCCAGACGGTCGCGCAGCTGACGGCTGGTGACGAATTTGCCTTCGCGGCCAGCCAGTGGCGAGTTGTTGACCATGAAGTTCATGGTCAGGGTCGGCTCGTCGACGGTCAGCATAGGCAGCGCGTCCGGGGTATCGACTGCGCACAGGGTCGAACCGATGCCGATTTCGTCGATACCGTTGATCAGGCAGATGTCGCCGGCAACAGCTTCGTCCACCAGCACGCGCTCCAGGCCCTTGAAGTTCAGCACCTGGTTGATGCGGCCTTTGATAGGCGTGGCGCCTGGGCCATTGATGACCAGCACGTCCTGGCCGACCTTGACGGTACCGCGGTTGACGCGGCCAATGCCGATCTTGCCGACGTACGACGAGTAGTCCAGCGAGGTGATCTGCATTTGCAGCGGGCCTTCAGGATTGTCGTCACGCACTGGAACGTGTTCCAGGATGGCGTCAAACATCGGCTTCATGTCGCCGCTGCGCACGTCTTCGGTCAGGCCGGCATAGCCGTTCAGGCCCGAAGCGTAAATGATAGGGAAATCCAGTTGTTCGTCGGTCGCGCCCAGCTTGTCGAACAGTTCGAACGTCTGGTTGATGGCCCAGTCCGGGCGCGCGCCTGGACGGTCGACCTTGTTGACGATGACGATAGGCTTCAGACCCAGTGCCAGCGCTTTGCGCGTGACGAAACGGGTTTGTGGCATCGGGCCTTCTTGTGCATCGATCAGCAGCAGAACCGAGTCAACCATCGACAGAACACGTTCCACTTCGCCGCCGAAGTCGGCGTGGCCTGGGGTGTCGACGATGTTGATGTGGGTGCCTTCGTACTCAACAGCGCAGTTCTTCGACAGAATCGTAATGCCGCGCTCCTTTTCCAGGTCGTTCGAGTCCATGACTCGGGTGTCGACCGCTTGGTTTTCACGGAAGGTGCCGGACTGGCGCAGCAGCTGATCCACCAGCGTGGTTTTGCCGTGGTCAACGTGGGCGATAATGGCGATATTACGAATTGCGCGTTTTGTATTTGACATGGTCGTAGTAGTTACTGAAAAACTGCGGAGTGCGTACAAGGTGTACGAGATACCCGAATGCTAATCTATTTCCGGAACCGCGTAGTATAGCATGTTGCGTTGCAACGCTATCTAAAAATGCTGGCGGCTCCCGCAGTCGGGGACGATTTGTTTAAAAAAGCGACACTGGTTAAAGAGTGTCGCTGGGTAATGTGACGTTGCTGTGACTTATTGATGCGCCGTGGCAATCAAACGCTCCGGTGCCAGGACGCTGTATTCCTGCAACTGGCCAGTGCCCAGCAGCTTGCTGTCGTGATACACGCGCACCCTGCCCGGTTCAGCCGGCACGGCAACGTCTTCCTTGCCCAGTGCGATGCGCTGGCCGTGGAGGAAACGTTTGGCCAATTCTTCCGTCAGCTGGACGGCGGGGAAACTCGACAGCAAGGCATCGACAGGCGCCAGCAAGCTCAACGGCGCGGCATGCGCCGTCAGCTCGTCGAGCGTGACGACGCCATCGAGGGTCAGGCTGCCGACTTGCGTGCGGCGCAAGGCGTTCAGATGGCCGCCGCAACCGAGGGCATGGCCGATGTCTTCGCCCAGCACGCGGATATACGTGCCCTTGCTGCACATCACGGACAATTTCAGAAACGGGGCTTCATAGCCGAGGAACTCGAGCTTGTGGATGGTCACCGGGCGCGCTTCGCGCTCCAGGGTGATGCCTGCCCTTGCATACTCATATAAGGGCTTGCCGTCTCTTTTCAAGGCCGAGTACATGGGCGGCGTCTGCAGGATAGGCCCGCGGAACTGCGCCAGCACGGCTTCGATCTGCTCCTGAGTGACGTTGACGTCGCGCGTTTCCAGCACTTCGCCTTCGGTGTCGCCCGTATCCGTCGTCTGCCCCAGGTGCACCAGGGTTTCGTAGGTTTTATCGGCTTCCAGCAAGTCCTGCGAGAACTTCGTGGCCTCGCCAAAACACAGCGGCAGCAAGCCCGTGGCGAACGGGTCCAGCGTGCCCGTATGGCCCGCTTTTTTCGCATTCAGCACGCGCTTGGCCTTGATCAGGGCGTCGTTGCTGGACCAGCCCACGGGCTTATCCAGCAGCAAGACGCCGTCGACCAGGTCGCGCACCCGCTTGATGCCGGGCGGTTTCTTCGGACCCGCCACGCTTACTGCTCGTCCGCTTTGTCTGCAGGCTTCTCGTCCGGCTCGGCGTCGGCCGCGCGCGTGGCGTTGGCCTTGTCGATCAGCAAGGACATTTCCATGCCGCGCGAGGTCGAGCTGTCGTGCACGAAATGCAGCATCGGCAGGGTGTGGATGTGCAGGCGCTTGCCCAGCAAGCCACGGATGAAGCCAGACGCAGCCATCAAGCCTTCGGTGGTGTTCTTGATGGCTTCCTTGCTGTCTT
The DNA here is from genome assembly GCF_004365495.1 of Janthinobacterium sp. 75. Taxonomy (NCBI): domain Bacteria; kingdom Pseudomonadati; phylum Pseudomonadota; class Betaproteobacteria; order Burkholderiales; family Oxalobacteraceae; genus Janthinobacterium; species Janthinobacterium sp. 75. Next base: position 390,908 of record NZ_SORD01000002.1, read on the forward strand.
TCAACATCGTGAAAAACACCTTGGCATGCGCGTAGTCAGGGGTGATCTGCACTTCGGTGATGGTGATCATCGTGCCCACGCGCGGGTCTTTCAATTCGTAGGCGACGATTTCAGCCAGATCGCGCTGGATCTGGTCGGCCACGCGCAAGCCGCGCGCTGGCATGGTTTTGCTATGTTTAGCCATGATTTTATGCTGTCCTAAGTGCCGCAGGGCGCATGAGTCAAACGGTTGCCCGTTGACCAATGCGCCCCACGTGTTTGCGCGGACAACCATATGTCCGCGCCATTGTTCTTGCCGAGATTACAGGGTACGAGCGATTTCCTGGACTTCGAACACTTCCAGGGTGTCGCCAACCTGAATGTCGTTGTAGTTCTTCAGCGACAGGCCGCACTCCAGACCGGCGCGAACTTCTTTCGCATCGTCCTTGAAGCGTTTCAGGGAGTCGATCTCGCCGCTCCACACCACGATGTTGTTGCGCAACAGGCGGACGGAAGAAGCACGCTTGACCACGCCATCGGTGACCAGGCAACCGGCAATCGCGCCCACTTTCGAGACCAGGATAACCTGGCGGATCTCGACTTGGCCGATGACGGTTTCGCGTTTCTCTGGAGCCAACATGCCCGACAACGCCGATTTGATCTCATCGATCGCATCGTAAATGATGTTGTAGTAGCGAATGTCCACGCCATTCGACTCGGCCAGCTTGCGTGCCTGGGCATCAGCACGGGCGTTAAAGCCGATGATGACCGCTTTCGAGGCGACTGCCAAGTTGACGTCCGATTCCGTGATGCCGCCGACTGCAGCGTGAACAACTTGTACGCGCACTTCGGAAGTCGACAGTTTCTGCAGCGAACCAACCAGCGCTTCTTGCGAACCTTGCACGTCGGTTTTGATGATCAGCGGCAAGTTTTTCACTTCGCCTTCGGCCATCTGGTCGAACATGTTTTCCAGTTTCGCAGCTTGCTGCTTGGCCAGTTTCACGTCGCGGAACTTACCTTGACGGAACAGACCAATTTCACGCGCCTTGCGCTCGTCAGCCATGACGACGACTTCTTCACCGGCAACCGGCACTTCCGTCAAGCCCTGGATTTCGACCGGAATCGAAGGACCCGCTTCAGCGATGGACTTGCCGTTCTCGTCCAGCATGGCGCGAACACGGCCATACGAAGAGCCAGCCAGAATCACGTCGCCGCGTTTCAAAGTACCGGACTGCACCAGGATCGTCGCGACAGGACCACGGCCCTTGTCCAGACGTGCCTCGACAACCAGGCCGCGCGCAGGCGCATCGACCGGTGCCGTCAGTTCCAGCACTTCGGCTTGCAACAGCACTTGTTCCAGCAGGTCGTCGATACCTTGACCCGTTTTTGCCGAGACGGGCACGAATGGCGATTCGCCACCGTATTCTTCCGGCACGACTTGTTCGGCGACCAGTTCCTGCGTCACGCGGTCCACGTTACCACCCGGTTTGTCGACCTTGTTGATCGCCACCACCAGCGGCACGCCGGCTGCTTTCGCATGGGCAATCGCTTCTTTCGTTTGCGGCATCACGCCATCATCGGCGGCAACCACCAGAATGACGATGTCGGTTGCCTTGGCGCCACGGGCACGCATTGCGGTAAACGCTTCGTGGCCCGGGGTGTCGAGGAAGGTGATCATGCCGCGTGGCGTATCGACGTGGTAAGCGCCGATATGCTGCGTAATCCCGCCCGCTTCGCCGGATGCAACCTTGGCGCGGCGGATGTAATCGAGCAACGAGGTCTTACCATGGTCGACGTGACCCATGACGGTGACCACCGGTGCGCGTGGCTTGGTTTCGAAGTGTGCGTGTTCGCCCACATCGGCCAGCAGCGCTTCCGGATCGTCCAGTTCGGCGGCGAACGCCTTGTGACCCATTTCTTCCACCAGAATCATGGCGGTTTCCTGGTCCAGCACCTGGTTGATCGTGCACATCTGGCCCAATTTCATCAAATGCTTGATGACTTCGGATGCCTTGACGGACATTTTGTGTGCCAATTCGGCCACGGTGATCGTTTCCGGTACGTGCACGTCTTTGACGACGGCTTCCGTAGGAGCCTGGAAGTTCGATTCACGGTCGTCATGGTGCGTCGGGCGACGGCCCTTCGCGCCACCGCGCCAGCTGTCACGGCCGCCTGGGCCGCTATTGCCGCGTGGCTTAGGACCACCGGTGGTGCCGCGTTTCTTCGCGTCATCGGACCAGGTGGACGACACATTGGCCGACTTGATGGATTTCTTGTCTGCAACAGCAGGCTTCTTGTCGCCCGGCTTGTCGCCAGGTTTCTTGTCAGCAGGCTTGTGCAGGGTGCCTTCCGGCGCCTTCGGCTTCACCGGAACCGGTACGGGTTCAGGAGCTTTGATGGCGCGGCGTGGCGCGTTCATCATGGCCTTGATCTGGGCGACTTCGTCGGCAACGGCCTTGCGTGCACGCTCGGTGGCTTCCGCTTTGTCAGCGGCTTCCTTGGCGGCAACAGCAGCGGCAGCGGCTTTCTTCTTCGCTTCTTCAGCGGCAGCAGCTTTTTTAGCTTCGGCAGCGGCGTCGTCAACGACAGGCGCAGCGGCGCTGGCGGCAGGCGCAGCAGCAGCTTTGGCAGCCGCTTTCTTCGCTTCCGCTTCAGCTTCTTTCTTAGCAGCCAATTCAGCCTGTTGCGTGGCTTTCGCCTGGGCTTCTTTTTCCGCGTCGAGCTTGGCCAGACGTTCTTGCTTTTCGCGCAGATCGGCTTCCTGGCGGGCGATCAGTTCAGCCTGTTTACGGGCGTCTTCCTCACGGCGCGCCACGTCGGCGGGATCGATCACCGGTGCGGCAGGCGCGACCGGTTCAGCTGCGACCGGCGCAGCTTCGTCACGCTGGACGAAAGTGCGTTTCTTGCGCACTTCCACCTGGATGGTGCGCGATTTGCCGGTGGCGTCAGCTTGCTTGATTTCAGTCGTTTCCTTGCGGGTCACGGTGATTTTTTTCTTTTCTGTGTCAGCCGCTGCGCCGTGTGTGCGGCGCAGATGATCCAAAAGCTTGTCCTTATCATCTTTCGACAATGGATCTGACGTCGAACTTTTCTCGACGCCGGCAGAACGCAGCTGCGTCAGCAGCAAATCTGCAGGCATCTTCAGTTCGGTGGCAAATTGGGCTACGTTGTTACTCGCCATTCAGTCCTCTTTTCTATGTGTCGCGGAGATGATAAAGATACTCAAATTAAGCCTTTGCGGATTCGGCCAGACTCCATGCCTTGGCTTGCAACGCCTTGGCACGATCGTCGTATTTCGAGTCAACCAACTTCATCTCATCGTCGGTCACATCTTTAAATTCACTTGTAATCAGTTCACGCGCACGGTCCGCAGACAAGGCCAGGATTGCGCCAAATTCGTCGTATGCCAGTGCTGCAAATGCTTCAACGGTCTTGATACCAGCCAGACCCAGCTTGCCGGCGGTAATGCGGTCCATGCCTTCCAGACCCACCAACGCCTCGTCCATGCCTTCCAGACCCTCTTCCGAAGCAATCGCTTCGGTCACGAGCGCATCACGCGCACGGGTACGGAGTTCATTGACGGTATCTTCGTCAAACGATTCGATTTCCAGCATTTCGGAAATTGGCACGTAAGCGATTTCTTCCAGACTGGCGAAACCTTCTTCCACCAGAATATCGGCCACTTCCTGGTCGACATCGAGCTTTTCCATGAACAGGATGCGCACGGCAGCCGTTTCCTGGGCAGCTTTGTCAGCCGATTCTTCGGCCGTCATGATGTTGATCTTCCAGCCGGTCAGGTCCGAGGCCAGGCGCACGTTCTGGCCGGAACGGCCGATCGCGATTGCCAGGTTTTCTTCGTCCACGACGACATCCATCGCGTGTTTTTCTTCATCGACCATGATCGACGAGACGTTCGCCGGCGCCAGGGCGCCGATGACGAACTGCGCCGGATCTTCCGACCACAGCACGATGTCGACACGTTCGCCACCGAGTTCGCCGGTGACAGCCTGCACGCGCGAACCGCGCATGCCGACGCAAGTACCGATCGGGTCGATGCGCTTGTCGGCCGTGTAGACGGCGATCTTGGCGCGCACGCCGGCATCGCGGGCTGCGGATTTGATTTCCAGCATGCCTTGTTCAATTTCCGGCACTTCCAGCTCGAACAGCTTCATGATGAATTCTGGCGCGGTGCGCGACAGGATCACTTGCGGGCCGCGCATATTGCGGTCGATGCGCAAGATATAGGCACGGACACGGTCGCCGATACGCAGATTCTCTTTCGGGATCATCTGATCGCGTGGCAGACGCGCTTCGATCTTGCCCGATTCGACGATGGCGTCGCCGCGTTCCATGCGCTTGATGGTGCCGGTCACGAGCGAATCGCCGCGTTCGAGGAAGTCGACCAGGATCTGTTCACGTTCGGCGTCACGCACGCGCTGCAGGACAACCTGTTTGGTATCCTGGGCGAAACGGCGGCCGAATTCAACGGATTCGATCGGTTCTTCGATGTGGTCATCGACTTCGATATCGGAAATCTGTTCTTTTGCCTCGAAATGCAGGATCTCCTGATCCGGCAATTGCAGGCCCGCTTCATCGGGCACAACGTGCCAGCGGCGGAACGATTCGAATTCGCCCGTTTCGCGGTCGATCGAAACGCGGATGTCTACCTCACCCTCATACCGTTTCTTCGTGGCTTGCGCCAACGCGAATTCGAGGGCGCCGAAGACGACATCTTTATCGACGTTTTTTTCGCGCGCCAGCGCGTCAACCAATAATAAAACTTCGCGGCTCATGCTTTGCGTCCCTTAAAAACCACCTGCGGCACCAAGCGTGCCTTATCCACATCCGCGAGTGTAAATTCCAACATCGCCGGACCATCCTTACCTTCAAATTCCAACGACAATTTATCGCCCACGGGTTCTTGCAAGATCCCCTGGAACGATTTCCGGTTGTTCGTACCCGGCATCGCCACATTCAGCTTGACGATGATTTCCTGACCTGCGAAACGGACAAAGTCTTCCAGCTTGCGCACCGGACGATCCAGACCCGGGGAAGAAATCTCGAGACGCTCGTAAGGAACGTTCTCTACCGTCAACACATGCGATAACTGGTGACTCACCGTGGCACAGTCTTCGACCGTGATCGGACCTTTTTCAGCGGCATCGGCGGCGCTGAAATCAATAAAGACGCGCAGCAGTCCGCGCTCGGCACGTTCGACATCAACGAGCTCATAGCCCAGACCTGTAACTGTCTTTTCAATTAATCCCAACTGCTGCAAGAAATTCTCCAGAAATAAGGCCCGTTTTCGGCATGACAGCGCAGCATTGAGCGCCGACAACATGCAAAAACACGCATTCAAGTCATATATGGCCCCTTGCGGAGCCATTACAAACGGTTCAACAAAAAAAAAATGGGCATCTGCCCATCTTCTTGTATTTCCCCAACCAGATGAAAGCATCTCCCCACCAAACAACCCTGCGGAGAACTTTTATTAGGCTGCAGATTATAACCTCTTATTAACTTCGCCGCAATGCCGCACACAAGGAGCGGCCCGGCTTACAACAGTTACAAGAGCGTGCGCCCGCAGCAGATCAGCGGGCGCGCGAGAAGAAAGTCTCCCGGATTAACCTTTGCTGCGGCGGCGCGGCATGCCATCCATGCCGCCACGATCCATGCCGCCACGCGGCTGGCCACCGGAACGCGCCTGACCGCCGGCACCACCGCCGGCATTGCGGCGCGGACCCGTGTTGGCGAAGCCAAAGGTCGTTTGCAGCGGATCGGGCTGGCGCGGACCACGCTGCGGCGCGCGGCCTTCACCGCCGGCAGGACGCCCCTGACCCTGGCCTGCCGCACGCGGCGGACGCCCCTGGCCTTGCGGCGCACCTTCGAACGATGCCGACGAGCGCGGCTGGCCGCCCTGGAACGGACCTTGCGGCTGGCCACGGCCAGGACCACGCGCTTCGCCAGGACGGCCGGTGCCGCCTGGGCGACCCTGGCCTTGCGGGCGGGCAAACTGGCCTTGTGGCTGGCCACGGCGCGGCGCGACCGGGAAAGGATCGGCGTTGCGGTTGCTCACATCGATGCGGTTGCCATTCGGCTCGTCATCGCGGCTGGCCTTGCGTGCCTCGCGGCCCTTGGCGGCGCCAACGGCACGGGGGTCGCCCGATGCCGGCATTTTCTTTTCGATGCCGTAGGCGGTCAGCAGATCGCGCACGGTGTTCTCATCCATTTCTTCCCAACGGCCGCGCTTCAGGCCGCTCGGCAGGGTCATGGCGCCGTAACGGGTCCGGATCAGGCGCGAGACGGTCAGGCCGATGGCTTCGAACATGCGGCGCACTTCGCGGTTACGGCCTTCGCCGATCACCACGCGGTACCACTTGTTGATGCCTTCGCCGCCGCCATCGGCGATCTTCGAGAACTGCGCCAGGCCGTCTTCCAGCTCGACGCCGGCCAGCAGCTTCTGGCGCATGCCCTCTTCCAGCTCGCCCAGGGTACGCACGGCGTACTCGCGGTCGATGCCGTAGCGCGGATGCATCAGGCGGTTGGCCAGGTCACCGGAAGTGGTGAACAGCAGCAAGCCTTCGGTGTTGAAGTCCAGGCGGCCAACGGCCAGCCACTTGCCGGCTTTCATGGTCGGCAGGCGGTCAAACACGGATGGACGGCCGTCCGGGTCATTATGGCTGACGATTTCGCCGGCCGGCTTGTGGTACACCAGCACGCGTGGCGGCTTCTTGCTGACGCGGCGCTGGATCAACTTGCCATTGATGCGCACGTGGTCGCTCGGCAGGATGCGCTGGCCAATGTGGGCTGGCTCGCCATTCACGGACACGCGGCCCGAAATGATCAGGTCTTCCATGTCGCGGCGCGAACCGAGACCGGCTTCGGCCAGCACCTTGTGCAGCTTCGGCGCATCGTCGTCGGACGTCAGGTCGCGGCGCACGGCCACTTTCTGCACGCGGCCCGTTCCGCCTTCTTCGCTGTCGAACGCGTCGGAGGTGACAAACGAGAACACGGCGTCAGCGTCGCTGAGCTTGCCGGGCGCAGCCTGGCGTCCCTTGCCCTTTTTGCGGCTCTTGCCGGCATTCTTGCCAGCACCCGGAACGTCGTTGCGCGGACCGCGCGGCAGGCGCGGGCCGGAAACGAGGTTGCCTTCGGCATCGAACACATCGGCGACAGGCGCAGCTGCTTGCTCTGCGGCAGGCGCTGCAGCAACTGCTTCGGCTGCCTGCGGCGCTTCGGCGCGCGGCGGCTGGCGCAGTGCGCGTTCCGCTTGCACGCCACGCATCTGGCGCGGACCACGGGTAGGGCGTGCTTCGGCCGGCTTGTCAGCCACGGCTTCCGGCGCCGTTTCAGCGACGGCGGCAGCGGCCTTGGCGGCAGCGCGGGCGCGCGGCGGACGCGGCGCCGGCGCGGCAACCGCCTCGGCAGCGGCTTCTGCGGCGTCGGCCACGGCCTTCAGGGCTGGCTTGGCGCGGGTTTTCTTGACGGCAGGTGCAGCCTCTACGGCGGCGTCAGCGACAGGCGCGTCGGCGGCCACGTCGGCTTTCGTACGGCGCTTCGGCTTGGCAGCGACGCTGTCGCCGGCTGCAGCAGTTGCAACGGCGGCAGCCGCATCAGCTTCGATCTGGGCCTTGGTGCGGCGCTTGGGCTTGACAACGATGGCTTCGTCGCTGGCGGTTACTGTCTCGGGTGTGTTCGGATTATTCATTCTTCGTTTCTTGGCTGTGCTGACCTGGCGCAGCGTCAACCGTTAGTTCTGGCGCAGGGTCGTGAGTGTAGGCTTCGTCCGTGGGCGAAGCATCGGGGCCGGCATCAAGGCTTGCTGTCACATCTACATCTGTCACAGCCGTATTGCTACCTGCACCAAGCTGGGGGACAAGCTCATTGCTTGCCTTGTCAAAATTTTCTTGCAGGGCCGCTTCCAGGGCTTCGAGCCCATTGCCCTGCATTTCACTGATTTGCTGCAACGGCGGCAGCTGGGACAGCGAATGCAAACCCAGGTCATCCAAAAACTGCTTGGTGGTGGCCAGCAAGGCCGGCCGGCCCACCACGTCGCGGTAACCGATGGCATCGACCCAGCCACGGTCTTCCAGCATCTTGATCGTCTGCGAATTGACGGCAACACCGCGGATTTCCTCGATATCGCCGCGCGTCACCGGCTGGCGGTAGGCAATGATGGCCAGGGTTTCCAGGGTCGCCCGCGAATACTTAGGCGGCCGCTCGGGCGTCATGCGATCGAGATACATCTTCATTTCCGGGCGGCTTTGAAAGCGCCAGCCAGAAGCCAGACTGACGATCTCGATGCCGCGCCCTTCCCACTCCTGCCGCAACTCTTCCAGCAATTGCTTGATCGTGTCGGCACCAACGCCGACACCACGCACGCGACCATTCTCGTCCGCATCGACGAACAGCTTTTTCAGGCTGTGGATCGTCAGCGACTCACGAGCGCACAGCAACGCGGTTTCGAGGACTTTTTTAGCCTCAATTGTATTCATAGCAATTCTGTGCGGATGTGTGTTGCAATTCGTATGCAGAGAAAGAAATCAAAAACGTTCATTTCAACGTAACAGAGGGCAGACATCGATGATGACGCCGTGCTGGGTTACTAGTTGAGGCTGTTTTTCCGACGCCTTGGCCGATGCGCGCAAAGCGGGACTAAAGCGGATGCAGTGAAAGTCCTGCCATCCATGGTGCTGGCCTTAAATAACCAGCAATGAAACGAACTCCGGAGCAGCTGCTTTTCCGTGGCGAAGATTCAGCCATACAGGAGAGCGACAGTCGTCGTTTCATCCAACGATGCCAATTGTACCTGATAAAAAGCGGAAAAGCGCAAAACCGGGCAAAACACGCGTTTTACCCGGTCATGGCGCGACACATCGCCCGCTGCCCGCATCACAAGGAGGCGAGTTTCTCCGAGAGAATGGCCGATGCACCCAGGAAAGCTGGATACTGCGCGGTGATGACAAAGGTCGGCACTTGCGACACATAATTGGCGAAGCGGCCCTTGCGCTCGAAGCGGGCGCGGAAACCGGAGCGGTCGAAGCGCGGCCCCAGGCGTGGCACGATGCCGCCGCCGATATAAATACCGCCCAGCGCGCCCAGTGTGACGGCGACGTTGCCCGCCACCGTGCCAAGCATGCAGCAGAACGCTTCGATGACGTCGTCGCACAGCTGGGATTCACCGGCCAGCGCGCGGCGCGTGATTTCCGCCGCAGGCAAGTCTTCCGCCGGCACGCCTGCGCGGTCGGCCAGGGCGCGGTAGATCAGCTCCAGGCCATCACCTGAAATCAGGCGTTCGGCCGAGACGTGCTCATATTCGCGCCAGGCAAATTGCAAAATGCTCACTTCCGTTTCATTCGACGGCGCAAAGCTGACGTGGCCGCCTTCGCTTTGCAGGGCGATCCAGCCGCCGTGCGACGGAATCAGGCCCGACACGCCCAGGCCTGTGCCGGCGCCGATCAGGCCGATGGCCGTGTTTGGACGGGCCGTGCCGGCGCCAATCTGATGCTTCTGTTCGCTGGACAGCTGCGGCAAGGCACGCGCCAGGGCCGTGAAATCGTTGACCACGTCCAGGGTCGTGAAACCGCACTCCTCGCGCATGGCGCGGATCGAGAACGACCAGTGGTGGTTCGTCATGCTGAGGAAATCGCCGTCGACCGGGTTGGCGATGGCGATCATGGCATGGCGCACGGCTTGCCCGCCTGCAGCAGCGATGTGCGGCAGGGCCAGGTAGGCTTGCAGGGCGGCAGACAGACTCGGGTAATCGGCACAGGGCAGCACTTCCACCAGCGTGATGTGGCCAGCGGCCACTTCCAGGGCGAAACGGGCATTGGTGCCGCCCACGTCGGCCAGCAGGCGCGGTCCATCGGCAAAGGCGGAAGTCGGCAATACGGGTGAAGACGAAGCGCTCATGATTTTAAATGATGAAGTGGGACGCATGGGACGCCAAGCTTAAAGGATGAATGCGCCCGGAGGCAAGCAAAGTTTGTAGTTTAAGTACATCAAATCCAGCCTTTATTGGTAGTTCCACTCCAAATGCAACAGGCAGAGGAAAAATTGCTCAAAAACAATGATTTATAGTAAGTACTTGCACTCGACGGGAATGCGAAAATCATGCTGCACAGCAGCAGGAAACCCCTTGAAAGCAGAGTATGCCGGAGTTTGCGCAAAGCCGCTTTGTACGGGGCGGCGCAGGTGTGGCGCTGCCATCCCGTCGGCACGGCGATGGTGTTTTCGTATTATTACTACCGGTTTTTTTCTGCCTATGTTTGCTGCCAAGCTGGCTTGCCAGGGGCAGCGGGATCAGGAAGGCAAGCCTTCGCCCAGCAGGCTGGCGGGCGCCGGCTGGTCCGAGCGGTAGGCGGCATTCCACGCATCGAGGCCGCCATGCAGGGGCTTGGCCCGGTGAAAGCCGTGCTGGTGCAACAGCTTGGCCACTTGCGCGGCCGTCACGTCGCTGGGACAGCTGCAATACACGATGATGTGGCGGTCCTTGTCCATGGCGATCATGGCGGGCACGGGTTCCTTGCCATTGAAGAACAAGGCGCCCGGCACGGCCGGCTCCAGCGCCTGCGCCGTGGCGCTGCGCGCGTCGACCATCAGCGGCTCCTCGCCCTGCTCTATGAGTTCGAGTAATTCATCGATGCCGATACGTTCGATCTGCAAGGCCTGGCGGAAACGCCGGCGCTCGAGGAATTTATACAGCAGGAACAAGCCCAGCAAGGTGGCCAGCATCAGCAAGGCCGTGCTGCCCATGGTGCTGAGCAAGTCGAGCACCTGCTGCACGCTGGAATGGAAAATCACGCCGACGACGATGCCCGTGCCGCTCCACAGCAAGGCGCCCAGGCCCGCGTACAGGAAGAACTGGCCCGGCGGCGTGCCCAGCGCGCCCGACATGGGTGCGGCCACAGTATTGAATCCCGGCACGAACTTGGAGACGATCAGGGCTTTCGGCCCCCAGCGCTTGAATTTGTCTTCCGTCTGGCTGACGCAGTAATCGGGCGACAGCGAGATGCGGCACAGCAGCCGCAGGATACGCTTGCCGAAATGGCGGCCCGCGCGGAACCACGTGAAGTCGCTGATCAGGCAAGCGCCCAGCGCGGCGGCCAGCACCAGTCCCCCATTCATGTCGCCATCGACGGCCAGCGCTCCCGCCACCACAAGGATGGGAAAGGCGGGAATCGGCAGACCGAGCTGCTCCACCAGCACGATGCCAAAGACAATCAGGACACCGTAATGTTCGAGCAGGTAAATGAGGTTGGGCATGGCCGCTATCTTACCGTAAAAAGCCCCTTACAACTGCACGCCCTTGGGTATGGCGCTGAGCAGGGTGCGCGTGTACGGATGCACGGGATTGCGGTACAGCTCATCCGAATCGGCCAGTTCCACCACTTGCCCCTTGTGCATCACCATCACCTGGTCGGCGATGTATTTGACCACAGACAAATCGTGCGAAATGAAGATGTACGACAAGCCAAATTCATCCTGCAAATCCTGCAACAGGTTGAGTACTTGCGCCTGCACCGACACGTCCAGCGCCGACACGGATTCGTCGCACACCAGAATTTCCGGCTGCATGGTGAGACAGCGGGCAATGGCGATGCGCTGGCGTTGGCCGCCGGAAAACTCGTGCGGATAGCGGTGGAAAGCCTGTTCCGGCAATCCCACCTTCTCCAACAGCCAGTAAGCCTTGGCGATGCGTTCCTGGTCATTCGCGCCGATCTTGTGGATGCGCATCGGTTCGAGCAGGATCTGTCCCACCGTAAAACGGGGATTGAGCGAGGCATACGGATTCTGGAAGATGATCTGGATGCGGCGTTTATACGGCAGGTATTCCTTGTTCGGCATGGCAATGAGATCCTTGCCATGGAACATGGCCGTGCCGCCCGTGGCCTGGTGCAGGCGCAGCAGGGTCAGACCCACCGTCGTCTTGCCGGAACCGGATTCGCCCACCACGCCCAAGGTTTTCCCTCGTGGCAAGGTAAATGACACGTCCTTGACTGCCTGGAATTCGCGCTTGCCGAACAGGCCTGCACGCGTATAAAAGCTTTTACTCAGATTATTCACCACCAGCACGGGCTCGTCACCCGGCGTATAGCCGCGCGTGCGCTGTTTCACTTCCACGCCGGGGCCCGCCTTGCCTTCCATGTAGTCGGCAATCACGGGCAAGCGCCACGGGCGCTCATCCAGCGAGGGGCGGCAATGCAGCAAGGCTTTGGTGTAGCTGTCCTGCGGCGCCTCGAACACCTGGCGCACCTCGCCCGTCTCGCGCACTTCGCCGTGGCGCATGACGATGACCTGGTCGGCAATTTCTCCCACCAGGCCCAGGTCGTGGGTAATGAAAAGCACGGACATTTGATGTTTCTTTTGCAGCGCCGCGATCAAGTCCATGATCTGCTTCTGGATCGTCACGTCCAGCGCCGTCGTCGGTTCGTCCGCGATCAGGAGTTTCGGTTCGCAGGCAATCGCCATGGCGATCATCACGCGCTGCTGCTGGCCACCCGACATCTGGCTCGGGTAGGCGTCGATCTTGGTGGCGGGATCGGGTATGCCCACTTCGTCGAGCAACTCCAGGGTGCGCGCGCGCGCCTGCTTGCGGTTCATGCCCATGTGCTGGCGCAACACTTCAGCGATCTGGAACCCGACGGTAAACACGGGGTTCAGCGACGACATCGGCTCCTGGAAGATCATCGAAATATCCTTGCCGCACATGGTGCGGCGCTCGGCGATCGACAGTTTGAGCAGGTCGCGCCCGCCAAAGTGGATGCTGGACGCGGGATCGATGATGGTGTTATCTGGCGGCAACAAGCCCATCACGGCCAGCGAGCTGACGGACTTGCCGCTGCCCGATTCGCCCACCAGCGCCACGGTGCTGTTGCGCGGCACGTTGAACGAGATGCCCTTGACGGCTTCAAACGTGGTTTTCTTGTCCAGGCGGAAGGTGACGCGCAGGTCGCGCACTTCCAACAGGTTATTCTGGTCCATGAGCAACTCCTATTTCACTTTGGGGTCGAGCGCATCGCGCAAGGCATCGGTAAACAGCGAGAACGCCGTCACCAGCACGGCCATCGCCGTGGCGGCGGCGGTCAGCTGCCACCATTTGCCCAGGATCAGTTCATTTTGTGCCTCGTTGAGCATGCTGCCCCACGACACGGTGCCCACCGGCACGCCAAAGCCGAGGAAGCTCAAAATCACTTCGGCCTTGATGAAGCCCACCACCAGAATTGACATTTGCACCAGCGCCACGTGGCTCACGTTGGGGAAGATGTGGGAAAACATCTTGCGCCAGTGCGAGGCGCCGATGGCGTCGGCCGCCATCACGTACTCGCGCGCCTTGTGCTTGATGTATTCGGCGCGGATCAAACGGTACGGCCCCGTCCAGCCCGTCAAGCCCAGGATCAGCACGATGGTCAGCACGCCCTTTTGCTGCAGCACGGCCGCCACGGTGAGTATCATCAGAATGGACGGAATCGACGTGAAAATACTGTAGAACCAGTTGAAGAAATCATCGACGATGCCGCCAAAGTAACCGGACACGGCGCCAAACAAGGTGCCCAGCACGACGGCCAGCAAGGCTGCCACCAGGCCCACCACGATCGACGTTTCGCCGCCCTTGATGGTTTTCTGGACAATGTCGTGACCCCACTTGTCGGCGCCGAACGGCAAGGTTGCCGCCTTGTGCGCGATCAACTTCTTCGTCTTGCCCATGCCGGCGCGCAAGGCCGTCAAGTCGTCGGCCAACGGGTCGGTGACACCGTACATTTCCACGCCAGCCGATGGATTGCTGCCCATCTGGGCGCGCAGTTCGGCGATATCGTCGGCCAGCGGGTCGAGCACATTGACTTGTGTCGGTGCGCTGCGCTCGTCCGGCAGGGGAATGGCGCCATCACCGGACGCGGACGCGTCCTTGTCGGCACCGATGAAGGTGGGCGGCGCATAGCTGACGGCCACTTCATCTTCCCAGTTCGAGGCTACCAGGCCACTGGCGGACGCCAGCACCAGCAGGAAAAACGCGCCGACCACGGCCAGCGATACCATTGCAATCTTGTCGCCGCGCAAACGGCGCCACGCCAGGGCCCACAGGCCGGGCGATGTATGAGGTTTCGACATCGTCTCTTTCTACTTCAGTTGTACGCGAGGATCGACCGCCTGGTACAGCAGGTCGGTGAGCAGGTTGAAGAGCATGGTGGCGGCGGCAACATACACGGTGATCGCCTTGATCACCGGAAAGTCGCTGCGCTCGACCGCCAGAATCACTTCACGCCCGATGCCGGGAATGCCGAAGAAGCGTTCCAGCAGGAAAGCACCGATCAGCAGGGCCGGCAAGTTCGACATCACATAGGTAATGATGGGAATGCCGGCGTTGCGCAGCACGTGCACCCACATGATGCGGCCTTCCTTCAAGCCCTTGGCGCGCGCCGTGCGCACGTAATCCTGGTTGGCCTCGTCCAGCACGAAAGTGCGGAACAGGCGCAGGGTGGGCGCAATGGAGACGGCCAGGCCGATCAAAATGGGCAAGGTCGAATAGCGCAGCAGGTTTTCCCAGAAGCTGTCGCCCCAGCCCTGCACGGGGAACAGGCCCAGCTTGTAGGCAAAGCCATACTGGAAGACGATGATGTAGACGAGGATGGAAATCGACATGCCCACCGTGCAGGCGATCATGACGGCGCGGTCCGTCAGCGAACCGCGCACGAAAGCGATGGCCAGCGCCAGCGCCACGCCAAAAAACGTTTCCAGCACGGTCAGCGGGATCAGCACCATCATCGACGGCCCCAGGCGCGAAGTGATGATATGCGATACGGATTCCCCCGTGGCCCAGCTCTGGCCGAAGTCAAACGTGACGATCTGCTTGATGAAGATCCACAGCTGAACGTAGTACGGCTGGTCGACACCGAGCTGACGGCGGATGTTGGCAATGCTTTCCGCACTCGACATCTTGCCGGCCAAAATGTAGGCGGGGTCGCCGCCCACCCAGTTAAACAGGATGAAGACCAGCAGGACGACGCCCAGCATGGTGGGCAGCATCTGCCACAAGCGGCGCAGGATATAAGCAAACATAATGATTCCTTGTCGTATATGGTGTTATAAGCGGCCGCGCTTATTTTTTAGCCGAATCAGCAGCAGGCGCCACTGGCGCACTGCTGCTGTCGATATCCATGTACGCCCATTCCTGGAACAGGATCGGGTGCTTCTTGTAGCCGAGTACCGACTTTTGCGCCAGCATGTTGCGGTAGCGCGCATAGCCGATCAGGGCGCCCGCGTTCACTTCCAGGCGGCGCGCCATCTTGTGGAACAGTTCATCGCGCTCGGGGCTGGCCGGCATGGCCTGGCTGGCTGCATACCATTTATCGTATTCCGGGTCCTGGTAGCAGCCGTTGTTGTTCTGGTGCGTATTCGGGCCATAGAACAGCTGCATGAAGTTGTCGCCGTCCGGATAATCGGCCAGCCACGGCGCCGTGCGCGTCTGCATCTTGCACTGCTTTTCCGTCTTTAGAATGTCGGAAAAGATCATGCGGTCGTTTTCCATGCGGATGCCCAGCGAGTTATACGTCTTGCGCCACATTTCCGCCTGCAGCACGCCATTGGCTTCGTTGCGCGAAGCGTAGCGGATCAGCAGCGGCTTGCCGTCCGGCAAGGTTCGCCAGCCATCTGCGCCCTTCTTGTAACCGAATTTGTCGAGCAATTTGTTCGCCAGCACGGGATCGTATTGCAGCAGGCTTTTGTAGTGGGGATCGTAGCCGACGACGCCGGGCGGTATCGGATAGTCGAGACGCTTGGCCTGGCCATTCCAGATGATGCGGATTTCTTCATCGATATTGTGCGCCATGGCAATCGCACGGCGCAGGGCGATCTTTTCCTTGCTGAAGCCGCCGAGGGTGGGGTCTTCCATGTTCCAGTAGTAATAACTGATTTCCGGATCCAGCAGGCGCGACAGTTGTACGCCCTTCTCCGCCAGCTCGGGACGCAGCTTGCCGTTCAGCAGCGCTTTCGGCGCCAGCGGGCCATCGAGCCAGAACACGTCCGTGCCGCCGCTCTGGAAGGACAGCCAGCGCGACTGGTCTTCGATCATCACGGAAATTTCGATGCGGTCGATGGCGGGAATGCGCTTGCCCTGCATCTGGCGCACGATGCGCTGGTCGTCCGGGTCGTCGCCGGCCATGAAATTCCAGGTTTCCGGCAAATGCTGGGGGTTGCGGTTCAGAACGATGCGGTTGCCGCGCGTCCATTCACCGAGCGTGTAATAGCCGGTGCCGACGGGATTCGAACCCACTTCGCCCTTCACGTCGCCGTACTTCTCCACCACTTCACGCGCCACGGCAGCCGTCGGCACGTAGGCAAGGATCATGGGGAAATTGAAATCGGTCTTGGCCAGCGTGATGCGCAAGGTATACGGGTCGAGGATTTCCAGGCCGGCTACCTTCTTGTTGAAGTCGAGCTTGTTCGACTTGGCCGCGTCCTTCGCCAAGTCATCGAGGCCGACCACCTTGCCTTCGAACAGCCAGGTGTGGGGCGAGGCCAGGCGCGGGTCGAACAGTCGCTTCCACGAATACACATAGTCGGCCATGGTCAGTTCGCGGCGCTTGCCTCCAAACGCGGCGTCGGGCGTAAACAGGATGCCTTTTTTCAGGCGGATGGTGTAGGTCTTGCCGTCGGCTGATACTTCCGGCATCGCAGCCGCCGCGCCGGGCACCACCTTCACGGGGCGCGCCAGGTAATCATAGGTGTACAGGGTGTCGAAGACAGCCTGCGTGATGTGGTTCGAATACAGGTCGCGCGCGGTAGCCGGATCAAAGCCCGTCTCGGCGGCCGGCAAGATATAGCGCAAGGTTTTGACCGGCGCGGCCGCAGGGGCGGCATCCGCAGCAACGGCAGTGGCCGCCAGCGGCAGGGTGGCCAGGCAGGCGAGCAGCGCCATGCGCCGCATCCATGGTGACTTCATGTAATACCCTTCATCTCGATTATCTGTCGCACCGTATTGGTGCGCTTGTACTGGCTTCCCCCTGGGATACAGGATTCCACCGCCAAAACCAGTCCATCTCTGCAAGATCTATGCCTTGTTAGCAGCCAGCAGCGCCGGTGGTTTGACGCGCTGGAAAACGCGTAACGATAACGCATATTTTGCATGCCGGGCGAAAAGCCGCGGCACTTCTGGCGTGCGCAGCAACAAGCACCCGCGCCAACGGGGAAATTTTCCGCAACGCAACATCACCTGAGCAATGCCGGACAAATGCCCATTGGTAGAAACCCTTACGTCCGTGAATGGGCGCACTTTTTATCGAGGGACGGAAAACGCATGGCGCGGCGCAACATAAAAATAATTGTCAATAATGAAATACCTCAACATTATAAAAAACACTGTTGTTTCCATCCCGAAATGTCACATTTACACGTTGACAAGGTTTCTCGGCAAATGGTCTTATCAATCACGGCAACGCACAGTATGCCGTTCGTCCCACAGCGATTGCCAACGCAGCAATCTTTTTTATCCTAGCGAGGTTGTGTCGCAAAACGGCCAGCCGAACTTACTTTCGGAGTTTTTGAGAATGATGATGGAAACAGTTATGTCCCGCTCCGTACGCCTGATTTTTTCGGGTAGCGTAGCAGCGGTTAGCCTAGGCATGATGGCTGCGCCGGCAATGGCGCAAGACGCCAATGTCCAACGTGTGGAAATTACAGGATCGAGCATCAAACGGGCGACGGCAGAGACCGCGTCACCGGTACAGGTCATTACCCGCGATGACTTGATGAAGTCGGGCAAGGCCACCGTGGCCGAATACCTGCAAACCCTGACCGCCGATGGCGCAGGCTCCCTGCCAACGGGATTCGGCAACGGTTTTGCCGCCGGTTCCACGGCCATCTCGCTGCGCGGCCTGGGCGCCACCTCGACCCTGGTGCTGCTCAATGGCCGCCGCATGGCCCCGTTTGCGCGTGCCGATGACGGCCAGAAGAGCTTCACCGACCTCTCCACCGTGCCGATGCAGATCGTCGAACGCATCGAAATCCTCAAGGACGGTGCTTCCTCCACCTACGGCGCGGACGCCATCGCCGGCGTGGTCAACATCATCCTGCGCAAAGACTTCGAAGGCCTGACCCTGAAAGGCGATACGGGCATCTCCGGCGACAGCGATGCCAAGCAACACCGCGCCTCGCTGACCTTCGGCAAGGGTAATCTGGATACGGATAAATTCAACGTCGTCGTCAATGCCGAATACACCAAATCGGACATGCTGATGAACAATGAGCGTGCCGGCCGCAAATGGATCGGCAAGGCCGACCTGCGTCCGTACGGCTATGCGATCAACACCCAGTTCGCCGGCGGCTACATCAACGGCAACAACGATGCGAATGCCTCGCCGACAGGCCTGATCCGCGATCCCGTCACCAACAACTATGTCTCCCTGCCCGGCTGCTCCACCTTATCCGTATCTTCGCCGCAAGATCCGAAGGGCGGCTGCCTGTGGCATCACGACCAGTTCCGCTCCATGCAGCCGAAGATCGAATCGATCAACCTGTACACACGCGGTACCTGGCAAGTCAATGCCGATACCCAGGTGTACGCGGAAGCGGGCTACTCGAAGCGCGATACGGCATTTACCCTGATACCGCCATCGATCACGCCGACCATCGCCTTCCCGCCGAACGCCGGCAGCCCGACTGGCGTCATCAACTACGGTTCCGGCGCCGGCACCACCATTGTGCTGGCCGCTGGCCACCCACAAAATCCGTATGGCGTGCCGGTGCGCGTGCGCTACCAGGCCTTCGACGTGGGCGCCAGCACACGCCAGGCCAACAATGAATTCAACCGCATCGTGCTCGGCGTCAAAGGCAACGCCATGGGCTGGGATTACGACGCCGGCTATACGCATTCGGAATCGAAGCTGCACCTCGACTACAGCAACATGCTCAACATGGCCGTCGTCAAGGATGCCCTGGGCAATCCGAACAGCAAGTATTTCCCATACTATATCGGCGCACAGGCAGGCAAGAATCCGGCCTCGCTGTACGCGGCCATGGTGACGAACGCCACCTCCGATTCGACCACCAAGCTCGACATCATCGACTTCAAGGCTTCGCGCGAGCTGATGCAGTTGCCGGGCGGTGCCCTGGGCCTGGCCGTGGGAGCGGAACACCGCCGCGACAAGCTCGACAATCCATCGCTGTCGGGCACGGAAAACGGTTCCATTAACTCCAGCTATGTGGCAGCCAAGGGCGACAGCAAAGTCTCGGCCGTCTTCCTCGAGGTGCTGGCGCCCGTCATCAAGACGGTGGAACTGTCGGGCGCCTTGCGTTACGACAAATACGACCGTTTCTCGTCGACCACGCCGAAACTGGGCGCCAAGTGGACGCCGCTGAAAACCTTTGCCGTACGCGGTACGTATTCGGAAGGCTTCCGCGCACCGGGACCTGCGGAAAGCAATGCCAATTCGCAATCAACGGGCACCTCGACGGTCAGCGATCCCGTGCGCTGCCCGGGCGGCACGCGTTTGCCGGGCGCCAATGCGAGCGACTGCGAACTGCAAGTGGCTGCCGTCAAGATTGGCGACCCTAACCTCAAGCCGGAAAAGTCCAAGGGCTACACCCTGGGCCTGGTGTGGGATCCGTTCAACGATACCAGCCTGTCGCTGGACGGCTGGAAGATCAAGCGTGAAAACGAGATCAACCCGCTGCCGTACAACGAAGCTGCCGCCCTGCCGACCGCGATCCGCGCCGACAACAACCTGACCATCAATGGCGTCGTCACGCCGAACACGGGCACTTTGCTGATCACCAAGGCACCGTACCGCAACTCCAGCTTTACGGAGATCAAGGGTATCGACCTGGACATCAAGCAGCGGGTGCGCCTGGGCGACTACGGCCGCGCCACGTTTGGCCTGACCTGGACCCACATCGCCTCGTGGGTGCGGGCCGAATCGTCCACCGTGAGCTACCAGTTCGCTGGCACGCATGGCAACTGCGATACCTCCAACTGCGCCGGTACGCCGAAGGACAAGATCAATCTCACCGGCTCGTGGGATCTGGGCAACTGGAATGTCAGCGGCGTGCTGAACTATCGTTCGGACATGAAGAATATCCTGTTTGAAGGCAAGCCTTGCGCCTCCAAGCTGGCCGATGGCACGTCCGCGCCGAACGGTTGCAAGATCGCCTCGTTCACCACGCTCGACCTGTCGAGCCGTTGGAACGTCAACAAACAGTTGCAATTGTTTGCCTCGATCAACAACGTGACCGACAAGATCGCGCCGCTCGACCCCCTGACCTACGGCGGCATGAGCTACAACCCGATGGATGCCAGCGGCGCCATCGGCCGCTACTTCAAACTGGGCGCCAGCTACAAGTTCTTCTAAGCCCCAGCACAGGCTGCCAAGTGCAGCCTGTGCATCCGGCAGGCGCCAGTCACTATCGCCATGCCAGCCACACCAACGCCCGTTGCTCCGCAGCGGGCGTTTTATTTTGCGCGCCCGACGCCAGCACTGGGCACGGCCGCTATCTTCATTAATGCCGCACAAAATGCGCCTACTTTGTTTTAAATCACTCCCGATGACGTACTGCGTTGTTTAAGCACACAAAGCCATTTGCCATGTTGACAAGGACTTTTGTGGATCATTACAGTTGGTCAGTTGAAAAGATATACATACTTTTCAATGTTCTCGGTGCGCCAACCGGCGCGGCCGTTCTTGCCCTTTTAGCCAACCGCTTTTTCAGGAGTCTTGAACATGATCAGAGAAACACGCTTGTCCCATTCCATCCGTTTGATCTGCGCCAGCGGCCTTGCCGCTGGCCTGCTCAGCCAGCAGGCGCTGGCGCAAGAAGTCAGCGATACGAGCACCATGCAGCGCGTTGAAGTCACCGGCTCTTCCATCAAGCGACTGGTCTCGGAAACAGCCACCCCCCTCTCCATCTTCAAGGCCGAAGATTTTGCCAAGCAGGGCTTGACCACGGCACAGGAAGTGCTCAGCAAGATACCCTCGAATTCCTCCAGCATGGGCAGCGGCAACGCCGTCGGCGGCAACACCAGCGGCCTGCCCACGGGCGGCCAGGCCAGCGCCGACTTGCGCGGCCTGGGCGGCGACAAGACCCTGGTGCTGCTCAATGGCCGGCGCATCGCCAACCATCCGTATGACGGCGCCAGCGTCGACCTGAACATCATTCCCATCGCTGCCCTGGAGCGCATCGAAGTGCTGCGCGACGGCGCCTCGGCCATCTACGGCACGGACGCCATCGGCGGCGTCATCAACTTCATCACCAAGCGCTCGATCAATGTCACCAACATTACCGCCGAGGCGGTCGCGCCCGAACACAAGGGCGGCGGCGAGCACCGCATCAATCTGTCGACGGGCTTCGGCAAGCTCGACACGGACGGCTACAATATTTTCGGCGTGGTCGATTACCACAAGCAAAATGTACTCACGTCGCAGGACCGCGATTTTTCCAAGACCGGCATCATTCCCGAGCGGGGCCTGTCCCTCACCAGCGGCACCACCTTCCCCGGCAACTACTTCGATGCCGCGGCCAACGGCGGCAAGGGCCTGGCCGGCAATCCGTACGCGGCCACGGGCTGCAACCAGCCCCTGTCGGTAGCGGCGGCCAACGGCACCTGCCGCCAGGACTATACGCGGCAGATCGACGACCTGCCGGCGCAGGAACAGGTGGCTGTCTTCGGCAAGGGCGCCTTCAAGCTGGGCGGCGGCCACCTGGCCACCGTGGAATATCTGCACTCGGAAAACAAGGTAAAAGCACGCACGGCGCCGCCGCCGCAAACGGGCTTGATCTTGCCCAATACCAGCAAATACTATCCGGGCAATACGGGCGGCGTGCCGGCCCAGCCGGGCTTGTCGGGACAGCCCCTGAGCGTCAACTGGCGGCCCGTGGAAGCGGGCCAGCGGCAGATCGATTCGGACGGCAAGGCGGACCGCCTGGTGCTGGCCCTCGAAGGCGAGCTGGCCGGATGGGACTACAAAACAGGCCTGAGCCACGCCATCAGCAAGTCGTCCGAGAAATTTACGGGCGGCTATGTGCAGGATGCCTCGTTTGCGGCCGGTGTGCTCAATGGCATCCTGAATCCCTTCGGCATGCAGGACACGGCCGGCAAGGCTTACCTGGACAGCACCGCCCTGCGCGGCGAGGTACAGAATGCCAAGGTCACCACCACGGGCTTCGACATCAAGGGCAGCCGCGAACTGATGCAGCTGGCCGGCGGCCCGCTGGCGATCGCACTGGGCGGTGAACTGCGGCGTGAAAAAGCCGACTTCAATGTCAACCGCGATATCGCCAGCCAGGCCACCAGTTCCGGCCTGTCCGGTTCTCTGTCGAAGAGCGGTTCGCGCACGATCCAGGCCGTTTTCGGCGAAGTCAACTTGCCGCTGATCAAGGATCTGGAAGTACAGCTGGCGGCACGCTTCGACCATTACAGCGACGTGGGCAGCACCACCAACCCCAAGCTGGCCCTGCGCTACCAGGCCAGCAATGCGCTGGTGCTGCGCGGCTCGGCCAGCACGGGTTTCCGCGCTCCCACCCTGTTTGAAAAGAATGCGCCGCCGTCGAAGAACGATACCAACGATTCCTACGACGATCCCATCCTCTGCCCGGGCGGCGTGCCACAGCCGGGCGCCAATCCCCTGCGCGATTGCGACTTGCAGCAATTCAAGCTGCAAGGCGGGAATGAAAAGTTGAAACCGGAAAAATCCACCACCTTCGCCTTCGGCCTGGTGCTCGAACCGGTCAAGGAAGTCACCGTCGCCATCGATTACTGGAACATCCATCTGAAGGACAAGATTTCGTCCCTGCCCGAACAATCCATCTACGGTAACTACGAAAAATACAAGGCCTTGTTCCTGCGCAATCCCGACGGTTCGCCTTTCGCCATCCTGGACTTGAACGACAACCTCGGCGAAGTGAAAACCGACGGTATCGACGTCAGCCTGAATGCACGCCTGGGGCGCGGCACCTACGGCGATTTCAGCGTGTCGGTCGATGGCACCTGGACCCACAAGTATGACTACCAGAATGAGCGCGGTGGCGAATTCATTGCCAACGTGGGCCGCTATGCGGATAACAATCCTGTGTTCCGCTGGAAACACACGGCGGCCCTCAACTGGCGCTTGGGCAACTGGGGCGCCACCGTGTCGCAATCGTTCAAGTCCGGCTACACGGACCAGAACCAGGTCGATCCGCAGTACCGGCACGATGTGCCCTCCTACAGCCTGCTGAACGTGTCGGGTAGCTACGTATGGAAAGGCTTGCTGTTGACGGCCGGCGTGAAGAACCTGTTCGACAAGGAACCACCGTTCTCGAACCAGGGCACCCTGTTCCAGAAAGGCTATGACCCACGCTACACGGACCCGATCGGGCGCGCCTACTACCTGCGCGGCAGCTATACGTTCTAAGGGAGATGGGCTGAAACAGCGATAAACGGGGCAGCGCTGGCAAGCGTTTGCCTGCAGCACGAAGGACGGCGCCAGCAGGTATGCTGAGCGCCGTTTTATTTTACGCGCCTGACCGCGCCTGACAAGGGTTGGCGATACTTTATTCCTGAAGTAATGCAAAAAAAATAGCAATATGTTGCATTTCGTCCAAAAAGTCTGCACGAAATTGACAATCTGAATGGTGAATGTTTTGATGAGGGCCCAGA
The DNA here is from genome assembly GCF_004365495.1 of Janthinobacterium sp. 75. NCBI lineage: Bacteria > Pseudomonadati > Pseudomonadota > Betaproteobacteria > Burkholderiales > Oxalobacteraceae > Janthinobacterium > Janthinobacterium sp. 75. The sequence continues at coordinate 414,513 of NZ_SORD01000002.1, forward strand.
AAATTTACAGAATTTTCATTGGTGGATTTTCAAAAAGGCAAATAAATTGTTGGTGAGCAACAAGTTATTTCAAAATAATTGCCGCCTTTATCACAATAACAAGGAATTTCAGATGATGATAGAAAATGTAATATCGCGGTCGCTGCGCCTGATGTTTGCAGGCGGCATGGCCCTGAGCATGCACGCCGCGTATGCGCAAGAAACAACGGATGGCGCCATGCAACGCGTGGAAGTCACAGGTTCGAGCATCAAGCGCCTGGCATCGGAGACAGCGCTGCCGATCACCTCGATCAAGGCCGATGATTTCGCCAAGCAAGGCTTGACGACGGCACAGGAAGTCCTGTCCACCATTTCCATGAATCAGAGTTCGCAAAGCAGCTCGCAATCCGTCGGCTCCGGTACGGGCGGCCAGTCCGTCGCCGACCTGCGCGGCATCGGCGGCGACAAGACCCTGGTCCTGCTGAACGGCCGCCGTATTGCCAGCCACCCATTCAACGGTTCGTCCGTCGACCTGAACATCATTCCGATCTCGGCCCTGGAAAGAGTTGAAGTGCTGCGCGACGGCGCTTCCGCCATCTACGGTACCGACGCCATCGGCGGCGTGATCAACTTCATCACCAAGCGTTCCGTCAAGGGCGGCTCCGTCACGGTCGAACATTACGAGCCACAAAAAGCGGGTGGCGGCGACGAGTCGCGCCTGAACCTGTCCGGCGGCTACGGCGATCTGAACAAAGATGGCTTCAACGTCTTCGGCGTGGTCGACGTACATCGCCAGGCGGCGCTGAGCACGGCCGACCGTTCCTTCTCGAAGAGCGGCTACATCCCGAGCAAGGGCGTGGATAACCTGAGCGGCACCACCTTCCCTGCCAACTTCTACGATACCGGCAATGGCCTGATCGGCAACCCGGCCTTCGCCGGCGGTTGCGTGGGCGAGAACCTGTACAAGAATACTTCGGGCAAGAGCACCTGCGCCATGGATGTCACACCATTCATCCAGGCCATCCCGAAAACCCAGCAGGAATCCTTCCTGGGCAAGGCCAGCTTCAAGCTGAACCAGGATCACCTGGCCACCATCGAATACCTGCACTCGCGCAGCACCAACGAGGCGCGCATCTCGCCGCCGCCGATGTCGAACATCGGCATCCTCATGTCGTCGAGCTCCCCTTACTATCCAGGCGGCAGCGGCGGTGTGCCAGCCGTGGCGGGCCTGTCGGGCGAGCCGCTGGACATCAGCTGGCGTCCGGTGGCGTCGGGCCAGCGCAGCGGCTTCGACACCAGCACCTCGGACCGCCTGGTACTGGCTTCCGAAGGCGTCCTGGGTGCGTGGGACTACAACGTCGGCCTCAGCTACTCCGTCAGCAAAGCCACCAGCGCCTTCACGGGCGGCTACCTGAATGACCAGCGCATCATCGACGGCATCGGCAATGGCATCCTGAACCCGTTCGGCGAGCAGAGCGCCGCCGGCGCGGCATACCTGAAGGATTCCGTCCTGAAAGGCGAATACCTGAGCGCGAAGATGACCAGCACCGCGGTCGACGCCAAGGTCAGCCGCGAGCTGTTCAACCTGCCGGCTGGCGCCGTCGGTTTCGCCGTCGGTACGGAATTCCGCAACGACAAGGCCGAATACAACGTGAACCGGGATCTGGCCGGCCAGGCATCGAGCTCCGGCTACGCCGAAGCGCAGAACCAGTCGGGCAGCCGCAATATCAGCGCCATCTTCTCGGAACTGAGCATTCCTGTCGTGAAAGACCTGGAACTGTCGCTGGCAGCCCGTTATGACCACTATAACGACGTCGGCGGCAGCTTCAATCCGAAAGTCGGCGTGCGCTGGCAGCCAACGAGCCAGGTGCTGCTGCGCAGCTCCTACAACACAGGCTTCCGCGCGCCAACACTGTATGACCTGCATGGTCCGCAAACCAAGACCTTCACGGCCAACAAGTACGACGATCCACGCCTGTGCCCAGGCGGCGTACCGATTCCTGGCGCCAACAGCAATGTCGCCTGCGGCGCGCAGCAGTACATCCGCTCGGGTGGCAATCCGGACGTCGGCCCGGAAAAATCGAAAACCTTCAGCGCCGGTATCGTCATCGAGCCTACCAAGTCGCTGACCGTCTCGCTCGATTACTTCCAGATCAAGCTGCGCGACAAGATCGGCACCGTGGCCGAACAGACCCTGTTCGACAACTACGCCAAGTATCAGAACAACTTCATCTATACCGCTGATGGCAAGCTCGATTATGTGCTGGCCACCCTGGGCAACCTGGGCGAAATGCACACCTCGGGCATCGACCTGGGCCTGAACTGGAAATTGCCACGTAGCCAGTATGGCAACTTCACGTTCGCCTTTGACGGCACCTGGGTACAGAAGTATGAGTACCAGAACGAACGCGGCGGCGAATTCGTGCAAAACGTGGGCGTGTATGGCGACAATGCACCGGTATTCCGCTGGAGACACAATGCCTCCCTGCAATGGAATATGGACAAGTGGAATGCCACGCTGTCGAACAAGTACATGAGCGGCTACCGCGACCAGAACTATGTCGATCCGCAATTCGAGCAAAGCGTCAAGGCTTACTCGGTATGGTCGCTGTCGGGCGCGTACTCCGGCTTCAAGAATACCGAAGTCACCGTGGGCGTAAAAAATCTGCTGAACGAAGATCCACCGTTCAGTAACCAGATCGGCACCTTCCAGTCCGGCTACGATCCGCGTTACACTGATCCGTTGGGCCGTACTTTCTACGTGCGCGCTACCTACAAGTTCTAAGTACACCTGACACAAGCTACTGCGCGTCGCGATTTGCGGCCTGCGATGCTCACTGTGCTCAAGTAAAGTTCCGCGTCTCGGCCGCAACTCGTTGCCGCTCGCCACGCTTCTGTCAGGCGTCTTGAATGAAGTAAAAAAGCCCGGAAAGCTTAGCTTTCCGGGCTTTTTTTCATGCTGCGCGCCACGTCATTTCATTCCGCGTCGCCCTGCAGGCGGCGTTGCTTGACGGCCGCCGCCAGGTTTTCCAGCACGGCCACGCTGGCGCTCCAGTCGATGCAGCCATCCGTGACGGACTGGCCATAGATCAATTCCTTGCCCGGGATCAAATCCTGGCGCCCCGCCACCAGGTGCGATTCCACCATCACGCCGACGATGCGGCCATCGCCACCTGCCACCTGGCTGGCGATGTCGGCACACACCGGGATCTGGTTTTCCGGTTTCTTCGAGCTGTTCGCATGCGAGGCGTCGATCATCAGACGCGCCGCCAGGCCCTGCGCGGCGATGGCCTTGCAGGCCTCGTCCACGCTGGCAGCATCATAGTTGGGCGTCTTGCCACCGCGCAAGATGATATGGCAATCCTCGTTGCCGTTGGTCGAGACGATGGCCGAGTGGCCGCCCTTCGTGACGGAAAGAAAATGGTGCGGCTGCGAGGCGGCCTTGATGGCTTCCACGGCGATTTTCACATTGCCGTCCGTGCCATTCTTGAAGCCGACGGGACACGACAGTCCCGAGGCCAGCTCGCGGTGCACCTGCGACTCCGTGGTGCGCGCGCCGATGGCGCCCCAGCTGATCAGGTCGGCAATGTATTGCGGGCTGATCACGTCGAGGAACTCGGTGCCGGCCGGCAAGCCCAGCTCATTGATATCGCGCAACAGTTCGCGCGCCATGCGCAAGCCATCGTTGATGCGGAAGCTGTTATCCATGTACGGGTCGTTGATCAGGCCCTTCCAGCCCACCGTGGTGCGCGGTTTTTCGAAGTAGACGCGCATGACGATTTCCAGTTCACCCGCGAAACGCGCGCGCTCCTTGACCAGCAGGCGCGCATATTCCATCGCCGCCTTGGTATCGTGGATGGAGCAAGGCCCGATCACCACCATCAGACGGTCATCCTGGCCATGCAAGATACGGTGCAGGGCGATACGGGCGCTGGCAGCAGTCTGTTCGGCTTGCTCCGAGCAGGCGAATTCGCGGATCAGGTGGGACGGCGGGGTCAATTCCTTCATTTCGCGAATTCGCAAATCATCGGTGCGGGGCATCATTTTCTCCAAAATTTAAGGAAGGGTAAAACATCTGGGTAAAAAAAAACCGCCATCAGTGGCGGTTTTTTAGAATTTGCTGGGATCTCGTTTTTTGCTGCTACGTGAACCGACCGCTACTCCACCGCCTTTGGGTTGGAATTGCTAAAGTAAAAATAAGCGGTAAAAAAGTGGCGAGCGAACATGCGAGTCATCCATAAGTGATGAACGACTATAAACCTAAATTGCAAGGGTTGGCAAGCATATTTGTCGGCAAAGCCGCATGCCGCCGCCGTTTTACACTGCAAAGTGCGTAAAAAAGTATAAAAAGTTGCGCGCTGTCGATACGCCTTGGCTGGCTGGCAACGCTGTGGCCGCCGTGGCGCACTCGCCACGCCAGCCCTTTTTTGACAGTGGCAAGCGACGCACTACTGATGCGGATCGAATGCCGCCCAGGCCACACGGCCAGGACTTCAGGGCGCCTGCCCTTTCCGGTCTGACCTCCAGGAGCATCGCATGATTTACGCTACAACTGCCGCTCCATTTTCACCACCACTTTTAAGGCGCAGGTGTTTGGGGTTGGCCCCTGATTCAAGCCGTGCCGCCAACCGTGATGCCGTCCAGGCGCAGGGTCGGCTGCCCTACGCCCACGGGCACGCTCTGCCCCTCCTTGCCGCACACGCCCACACCCGAGTCCAGGCACATGTCGTTGCCGATCATGGAGACGCGGTTGAGCACGTCCGGACCATTGCCGATCAGGGTCGCCCCCTTGACCGGGTAGCTGAGCTTGCCGTTTTCGATCATGTACGCTTCGCTGGCCGAGAAGACGAACTTGCCGTTTGTAATATCGACCTGACCGCCGCCAAAGTTGACGGCATACAAGCCGTTCTTCACGGAAGCGAGGATTTCACCCGGGTCCCGGTCGCCGCCCAGCATATAGGTGTTCGTCATGCGCGGCATGGGCAGGTGGGCGAACGATTCGCGGCGCGCATTGCCCGTCACGGGCATCTTCATCAGGCGCGCATTCATGGTGTCCTGAATATAGCCCTTCAGGATGCCATCCTCGATCAGGGTCGTGCACTGCGTCGGATTGCCCTCGTCGTCGATGTTCAGGGAGCCACGCCGGCCAGCCAGGGTGCCGTCATCGACCACGGTGACGCCCTTGGCGGCCACGCGTTCGCCGATGCGTCCGGAAAATGCGGACGAACCCTTGCGGTTAAAATCGCCTTCCAGGCCATGGCCGATGGCTTCATGCAGCAGGATGCCAGGCCAGCCCGGTCCCAGAACGATGGTCATGGGGCCGGCTGGCGCGGGGCGCGCTTCCAGGTTCACCAGTGCCGAATTGACAGCCTCGGCCGCGTATTGTTCCAACACGGCATCGCTGAAATAGTCATAGCTGAAACGCCCGCCGCCACCGGCCGAACCCGTTTCGCGGCGGCCATTTTGTTCCGCGATGACGGTGAGCGAGACGCGCACCAGCGGGCGGATATCGGCCGCCAGCACGCCGTCGCTGCGCAGCACCAGCACCACGTCGTATTCGCCCGCCAGGCCCGCCATCACCTGCACCACGCGAGGATCTTTCGCCCGCGCCATCTTTTCCACGCGCTCGAGCAATTGCACCTTGGCCGTGGCGTCCAGCGAGGCGAGCGGATCGTTGGGCAGGTACAAGGAACGTCCGCCCTGCGCCAGCATCTGGCCCGCGATCTTGACTCTGCCGGCACCCGCGCGTGCGATGGTGCGCGTGGCCGCCGCCGCTTCCAGCAAGGCCCGCTCGGAAATGTCGTCGGAATACGCAAAGGCCGTCTTGTCGCCGGACACGGCGCGCACGCCCACGCCCTGGTCGATGGAAAAACTGCCCGTCTTGACGATGCCCTCTTCCAGGCTCCAGCCTTCGCTCTTGGTCGACTGGAAATACAGGTCGGCATAGTCGACCTTGTGTGTAAACATCGTGCCCAGGGCCTTGAGCAGCTTGTCTTCGTCCAGGCCAAACGGCGTAAGCAGGAGTTCGCGCGCCACGGCCAGGCTGGACAGATTGGGTTCAAATGGGATCATGGCTATCTATTCTTTACATTTACATGGTGCGGTGGGCTAAAGCGGGCAAGGATTCGCGCACGCCGGCCAAAAACAGCAGGTCGATTTCGCCGCTCACCACGCCCTCGCCTTCGGGCAACACGGCTTTCACTTCTCCCCACGGGTCGATCAGCATGCTGTGGCCCCAGGTACGCCGGCCGTTCGGGTGCAGGCCACCCTGCGCCGAAGCCAGCACATAGCACTGGTTTTCGATGGCGCGCGCACGCAGCAGCACTTCCCAGTGGGCGCTGCCCGTCGTATGGGTAAATGCGGCTGGCACGACAATCAGCGCGCAATCGCCCATGGCGCGGTACAGCTCGGGAAAGCGCAGGTCATAGCAGATGGACAGGCCGACGCGGCCGAACGGCGTCTCGATAGCGCGCACTTGCGCACCGGGCACGATGGTGCGCGATTCGTTATAGGACTCGGTGCCGCGCGTAAAACCGAACAGGTGGATCTTGTCGTAGCGGCCGGCCGGCGCGCCTTGCGGGTCGTACACCAGCGTGGTATTCAAGACCTTGCCCTCCTCGCCGGAGATCAGTGGCAAGGTACCGCCGATCAGCCAGATGCCATGCTGGCGCGCCATCTGCGCCATGCCATCCTGGATAGGGCCGCTGCCGGGCTGTTCCGCATGGGCCAGCTTGTCCGTTTCCTGCCGGCCCATGATGGCCCAGTATTCGGGCAGCACCACCAGCTGCGCGCCACCGGCGGCGGCCTGCGCCACCAGGCGCCGCGCCGTGGCCAGGTTGTCTTCCACGGACGGCGAGGAAATCATTTGTATTGCTGCGACTGTATGCATCATTGCCACCTCTTATCCATTCGAACGCCTCGCTTATTTCGCCACAGCCTCCGCCGCCGCAGCGGCAGGAACAGCGACAGGCTCCAATTTACCACCGTCAAGCTTGGTCACGACGGGCGACTTCCACGGGCCGGCGATCTGCATATGGTAAGTGAGCGCCTTCATCACGGGCGCGCGCAGGAACAATTGCGCCAGGAAGCTGCCCAGGCCGATGACGGGATTGACAGCCAGCGCATACACGAGCGGCCCCGTGCCCAGGTTAAATTCCGGGATCACCACCACGTGCAAATTCGTCGTTTCATTGGCGATGTCGGCCGTGCCATCCATCAGTACGGTGGCCGCCACGCCGTGCATCTTGAGGTTGTCGGTGGTCACCACACCCCGTTTGATGCTGGCGTTGGCCGTGATGCCGTCGAAGGCCAGGCCTTCGGAAAACACGTCGTGAAAATCGAGTTTCAGCAAACGGGGCAAGGCTTGCAGGCTGAGCACGCCCAACAGCTTGGCCGCGCCCGGATCCTGCTTGAGGAACTGGCCCGACTCCACATTCATCTCGATCTGCCCCGACAGGGTGGGAATGTCCAGCGAATACGGCAAGCCGTTCCAGGCGATGTCGCCGCTCAGGCGCCCCTTGCCGCGACGCACCGTGTCGGCAAAGCCGAAGCGGTCGAGCAACTTGCCCGCATCGACGATATCGAGGCCAAAACGCAGGCTGGTCGTGCTTTGCCCATCCTTGATGACCCATTTGCCATTGCCGCTCAGTGCGCCATCGGGATTCGACAATTGCAGTTTGCCCACGCGCCACTCGCGCCCGCCCGCCGCCATGGTGTTATAGGCCTGCAACTCCAGCCGGCCGATCTTCTTGTTGAACAATTCAAATTGCTCGGCGATGATATCGAGCGAAGGGATCGACTGGGCGCCGCTCTTGCCTTCCAGCAAATTTTTCACATCGTTGGCGGCCGATTCCGGAATAATCAGCGAGGACAGGCGCGCCGTCATCTTGCCCAGGCCGGACGGTGTTTCCAGCCACGTCACATAGCCCGACACTTGTTTCGCGTCAATATTGGCTTGCCACACATCCTTTTGATGCGTGGCGCCGACCACCACGTTTTCCAGCTTGCGCTCGCCCAGCATCAGTTCGCTGGCGCGCGCCGCCATCATGTCCGGCACCACGTATTGCGCGATATCGGGCGCGTCGTCGGCGCTGCCGCCCGCCTCGGCTGGCGCCGTGGCGCTGCCGGCGATTTCGCTGCCGACGGCGATCCAGCTATCCACATCCAGCGTTTTCATATTCACGTTGAGCATCATGCCGCTGTCCGGTTCCGGCGCCGGTACGTTCACGCCGATGCCGCCGCGCATCAGGCGCCAGGCATCCTTGCCCTGCTTCTGGCGCTGGTAGCGGGCAGCGATGCCAGACCCCAGCGCGATGCGGATATCGTCCGTGCGCAGGCCGGCGCCGTTCGCCGCGTTGCCCGTCAGGGTAAATTTCACGGGCAGGCTATCGCCGGCGGGCTTTTTCAGGGGGGCGGGGAAATCCAGGCCCAGGCCCGTCAGCGGCGACTCGACATTGACCACCACCTGATGGTCGCGCGCCGTGATCAGGCCGCTGTAGCGCGCGCCGCCGTTCAAATGTTTCGCCAGGCGCTGCAGCACCGGTGCCGGATACGTCTTGCGCAAGCCATCGATGGTCATGTTGCCGGCGATTTTCACCTGGATGGAATTGTCCGCCTGCGTGCCACCCGAGATGGCCAGCGGCCCGCCCAGCAGGCTGCCATTCAAGCCATTCAGGTTGACGCCCTTTTCGTTGAACTCGATCTTGCCCTGCGTGCCCAGCACGGGCGGCATGTCATGGAACAGCACCACGTCATTGCCCGCCAGTTGCAAGCTGCCCTGCACGGTCGACTCCAGCATGCGCTCGATCGGCAAGTGCAATTTAAGGGCCAGCCTGGCGTTGCCCGTCGCCGTCGTTTCATCCGTGAAATGTTCGATCCAGCCCAGCACGGGGCTGGCCGTCACATACTTGAGGAATTCCTGCATGGGGCCGGCCGCGTTGCCGTCGATGTCGAGCAAGGTGTCGAATACGGTCAGGTCGGGAATCACGGCTTTGACGTTCGTCAAGGCCACGCCGCCCGTCATGGCCGTATCGCCGCGAATTTCCATGCGCGCCCGCTCGAAAATAAAGCTGCCCTTGATTTTTTCCGCCTGCGGCCACAGGGGCGCCTTGCCCGCCAGCGGTCCGTTTTCCGCAAATTCCCCGGGCGCATAATTCAGGATGCCATTCTCGATCTTGCCGGCAACACGGAAGTCGCTACGGCTGCGCTGGGCAGGCGTATCAGCCTTGAAGGGGAAGTGCTCAAGTTCGCCGCGCAGGCGCAGGCTGACATCGCGCGCCACGCCGCCTTCCAGCGCACCCGTCAGCCAGTGGCGCAGGTGCTCGGGCGTTTGCAGTGGCAGATAACGGCCAATGGTGTTGATCTGGAAATTGTCGATCGTTCCCGTCAAATCGACCTGGCCCAGGTTCTTGCCGTCGAGCGGCATGCGGTGCGTGCCTTGCAAGGCGACGCGCAAGCCTTGCTGATTGAAGTCGAGCTTGTCCAGCCCGACTTGCAGCATATTCTCCGCTTCAAAGGTCCAGCGCGCCTGCATGGCGAATTGTTCGAACGGCAAGGCCGGCTCGCTCAGGTAGGTGGGAAATTGCAGCACCAGGTCTTGCGCGTCGATGCTGATGCTGCCACCCTTGTCATTGGCGTCAATGCTGCCGCTCAGGTGGTCGAAGCCTGGAATGGCCGGCGCGGCCGCCTGTGCAGGGCTGCTCGCCGTCTTCGCCACGGCCAGGCGCGCCGGCTGCGCATTCAAGCCCAGGTCGATGAGTTTTCCGCGCAGGCGGTAGCTGGCGGGCGTGGCCATGTCGCCTTCCCATTGCGCTGAAAAATCTTGCAAACGTCCGCGCGGCGCCAGAGCGTCGAGGCGCTGGCGCTGCTGCTCACCCAGCGGCAGCTTGTCGGCCAGCGCGGCCAGGGTTTGCAAATCGAGGGACTTGGCCGTGATTTCCGTGCGCGCCGGCTTGCGTTTGGTGGCGGCAACAAAGCGTTCGGACAAAGTCGTGGGCGGCAAGCTGAGGCCATCACGTGTTTCCACTGCGAAATTCGTCAACTCCACCTGGTGTCCATTCGCGCCAAAGGTTGGCTTGCCGTCCGGCACTTGCGCCGACAGCTCTTCCTTTGCCGAAATGCGCCCGCTGACGGACAGCAAATCGAGCGGGGCGATATGCTCGCCCAGTTGCGCCTGCACATCCGTCAAACCCACATCGGCCGTGAAGCCGGCCAGGCGCGCGTGATCCAGGCTCAGCCAGGCGCGCAGGGCGCCCTTGCCCTGGCTCAATTCAAACGGATAGTCGAGATAGCTGCGCCAGGCGGCCAGGTCGGCGTTTTTCAGGTCGGCGTACAACTCGCCCTTCCACATGGACACATCCGAGATGCGCGTGCTGAAAGGGGGATGCGTGAAGTGAGCGCGCACATCGATAGGCGCGGCCAGGCTGGCAGGCGGCGTGGCCTGCAAGCCCAGCCGGTGGCTGCGCCAGCGGTTGCGCAGCAACAAGTTGACCTGGCTTAAAGCCAGCTCCGGCGTACCGCGCGCTTCATCCGTCCAGCGCACCTTGCCGTCGTGAATGATGATCTCATGCTGCGACAGCAGCCAGTCGGCGCCCTTGCCATCGCTGCCCTGGGTGCTGTCGAGCAGCACACCGGCCACATACAGTTTGCCATCCGTGCTGCGCCGCACGTCGAGGTCGGGCCGCGTGATTTCCAGGGTATCGAAACGCACGGAGCCGAGCACGCTCCACCACGACACGGTGGCCGAGACACTTGGCAGGCTCAGCGCCTGACGGCCTGCCTGGTCGCGCAGGCTCACGTCGCCCAGGAAAAGATTCGGCCGCACGCCATGCCACGAGGCATAAATACGCGCGATGCTGACAGGGTTGCCCAGCGCGCGGCTAGCCGCCCGCTCGATATCACCCTTGTAGTAATCGATATTCGGCAGGATGGCGTAGCGCAGGAATAAAAACAGCACGGCGAAAGCGAAATACGCGAGCAGCACCAGTTTGATGGTAAAACCCAACACATGGTGGGTGGCCAGGTTGGCCATGCGATAGGCGGCACGCAGCCGCTGCCAGCGCAGGGCCAATGGCACATGTTCTGTCACGCTTGCTTCTGGCGGTTTTTGCATCAATAAGCTAATAAACTGGCCCGGCGTCAAATAATGGCAAAAATCGTCTGCATTCGTGGTGCGCGCCTGCATCCTTGCGCTTGCTTCTGAGCAAAGCCTCCCTTACCATCGTCCGGAAGAGCACGCCCTGCCGGCGGCATTCGCGCCAGCGGCACAATTTTACCGCATCCCCCGCCGTTCGCAGCCAAGTTAAACAAGAACCATGCACGCAGCATTCACGAGACCCTTACCAACACCATGAGCACACAGCCTTTGATCTCCGCCTCCCGTTTCTACCAGCGCTGGCTGGGCGCCGCCCCCGAGCGCGCCGCGCAAGTAGCGCAACTGGTGCGCGCGCCGCTCGACGGGCTCGATTTTTCCGCCGCGCTGCTTGAACAGGCGAACGCCGCCACGCCCCCGCTGCCGGCCGAGCGCGCCATGCGCCGCCTGCGCAACCTTCTCGTCTGCGGCCTGATCGAGCGCGATCTGGGCGGCCAGGCGGACTTGAACGAGGTCGTCACGGCCATGACGGACTTTGCCGATTTCGCCATCCGCACGCATGTGGACGCCATCATGGCCGAGATGGTGGCCCTGCACGGCATGCCCGTCGGCGAGGAATCGGGCGAGGAACAGGCCTTGATGGTGCTGGCGATGGGCAAGCAGGGCGGCGGCGAGCTGAACGTCTCGTCGGATATCGACCTGATCTTTGTCTATCCGGAAGATGGCGATACAGTCGCCACTCAGCCGGGCCAGCGCAGCCTGTCCAATCATGAGTTTTTCATTCGCATGGGCAAGAAACTGATCGCCGCCCTGGCCGAGATCACGCAAGACGGCTTTACTTTCCGCGTGGACATGGCCTTGCGCCCGAACGGCAACTCGGGCCCGCTGGCCGCCAGCCTGGGCATGGTGGAGCAATACCTGATCGTGCAGGGCCGCGAATGGGAGCGCTATGCCTGGGTCAAGGCACGCGCCGTGACGGGCAAGCCGGAAGACATTGCCTCGCTCGACGCCATCGTGCGGCCCTTCGTCTTCCGCCGCTACCTCGATTTTGGCGTCATCGATGCCATCCGCACCATGCACGGCCAGATCCGCGCCGAGGTCAACCGCCAGGAGCGGCTGCACCCGGACCGCAGCAACAACGTCAAGCTGGGCCGCGGCGGCATCCGCGAAATCGAATTCCTCGCGCAAGTGTTTCAATTGATACGTGGCGGCCGCGATGCGGAGCTGCGCGAACGTTCCACGCGCGCCACCTTGCGCACGGTGGCGGACAAGGGCTTGCTGGAACCGGCCATCGTGGAACAGTTGCTGGGTTCCTACACTTTCCTGCGCAACCTGGAACACCGCTTGCAATACCTGGACGATGCGCAAACCCACACCCTGCCCGCCAACGAGGCCGACCGCCTCACCGTGGCGCAGATGATGGGCTTGCCCGACACGCCCACCCTGCTGGCCCAGCTGGAAGCGCACCGCGTGTTTGTCGCAGGACAATTCGACGAGATGTTCAGCGACAAGAGCAGCGGCACGCCGCCGGCCGACACGGGCATCGACCCGCAAACGTCGAACGACTGCGCCGCCTCGGACCAGCAGGAAGCCATCGAGGCGCGCTTTGCCGCCCTGGGCTTCCATGAGCCCGCCGCCTGCGCACGGCGTTTGCTGGCCACGTGGCAGGCGCCACGTTTGCAATCGTTGCCCGAGGCGAGCCGCACGCGCCTCGTCGCCCTCGTCAATTCCGCCCTGCCCCTGATCACCGATTGCTCTGTTTCCAATGGTAACGCCAGCCAGCTGGCCACCCTGGGCCGGCTGCTCGACTTTTTGGAAGCCATCGCACGCCGCTCTGCCTACCTGTCATTGTTAACCGAGTATCCACACACACTGGAACGCGTGGTGCGCATGGTGTGCGCCAGCGGCTGGGCCGCCACCTTCCTCACGCAGCACCCCATTCTGCTCGACGAATTATTGGATGAACGCATCCGCAACACGGTGCCCGACCCGGCCGCGCTGGCGCTGGACCTGCAGCGCCAGCTTGACGACGCGCCAGGCGATACGGAGCGGCAGATGGATATTCTGCGCGAAACCCACCACGCGCAGTTGTTCCAGTGCCTGGCGCAAGACCTGGCGGGCGACCTGAGCGTGGAAAAGCTGGCCGATTACCTGTCGCAGCTGGCCGACATCATCGTCGCCGCCACCGTGCAAGCCGTCTGGCAGACCTTGCCCACACGCCACCGCGAAGTGCCGAAGTTCGCCGTCATCGCATATGGCAAACTGGGCGGCAAGGAACTCGGTTATGTCTCCGACCTGGACGTCATCTTCCTGTTCGACGACGACGACCAGGAAGCGCCCGGCCTGTACGCCAAGCTGGCGCAGCGTTTCATTACCTGGATGACCTCGCACACCTCGGCCGGCATCCTGTTCGATATCGACATCGCCCTGCGCCCCGATGGCGCCTCGGGCATGCTCGTTTCCAGCGTGCAGGCGTTCGAGCGCTACCAGGGCAGCGCGGCCTGGGTGTGGGAACACCAGGCGCTCACGCGCGCGCGCTTTTGCGCTGGCGATGTCGCCATCGGCAAGCACTTCGAACGCATCCGCGACACGATCTTGCGCAAGGAGCGCCCGGAAAACGGCCCGCTCAAGGCCGAAGTGGTGGCCATGCGCAAGAAAATGCTGGATGCCCACCCGTCCCGCCCCGGCAGCTTTGATCTGAAACAAGATTCGGGCGGCATGATCGACATCGAGTTCATGGTGCAATACCTGGTGCTGCAGCATGCGGCGCAGTATCCGCAGCTGACGGCCAACTCGGGCAATATCGCCCTGCTGCGCCTGTGCGGCGAACTGGGGTTGATCGACGCGCAGCTGGCCGCCCTGGTCGCCGACGCCTACCGCGCGCTACGCAAGCTGCAGCACCAGTTGCGCCTGCAGGGACAAGACCTGGCCCGGGTGGAACCGGAAAGAGTCCGCGTGCATGCGGATAACGTGATGCGCCTGTGGCACACGATCTTTCCCGCAACGATTGCATAAGCCCGGCGGCGGCGTATGATACGTACAGGCAATTCCACTTCCGAGTAGTGCCGTACAACAGGCCACGCCGGGGTTGCTATCATCCAGGAGACAGCGTATGAAGACTAGTGTAAAAACGGGCATCCACGCCCTCGTTGCCAGTTTCATCATCTGCGCCATGCCGGCAGCGGCATGGGCTGCCCCCAAGGGCAGCGCGGACGAAGCCATCGCCATGACCAAGCGCGCCGTGGCCATGATCAAGGCCGATGGCAAGGAAAAGGCCTTTGCTGCCATTGCCGATCCCGCCAACACCAGCTTCCATGACCGCGACCTGTATATTTATGTGTACGACATGAATGGCGTCACCCTGGCGCACGGCAACAATCCCAAGATGGTCGGCAAAAACCTGATCGACCTGAAGGACAATGAAGGCAAGACCGTCATCAAGTCGCTGATCGCCACGGCCAGCACGCCGGCAGGACGCGGCTGGGTAGACTTCAAGTGGCCCAATCCGCTGACCAAGGTGGTCGAGCAGAAATCCGGCTACATCGAACGGGTCGACAATATGATCGTCGGTTCCGGCATCTATAAATAAGCCACGGCAAGAGGAAACCGCATCCGCATGCCGCTCCATTACCTGTCCCGCCTGAGCGGATCGGCGCGCGATACGCAAGCCAATCTGCAACTGGGCTGCGTGCTGGCGCTGGTGGCAGGCGCCGTGAATGCGGGCGGCTTTCTCGCCATCGGCGGCTACACCTCGCACATGACGGGCATCGTCTCGGGCATGGCCGATGACCTGGCCCTGGGCAATATTACGCTGGCCCTGGCCGCGCTGGGCGCGTGGCTGGCCTTTGTCAGCGGCGCGGCCGTGACGGCCATCATGGTGAACTGGGGCAAGCGGCGCCGGCTGCACAGCCAGTTTGCCGCCAGTCTGCTGCTGGAAGCGGCGTTATTACTGCTGTTCGGCCTGGCGGGTAACTACCTGGCGGCCATGCCCGACATACTGGGCCCCGTCACCATCTTGCTGCTGTGCTTTGTCATGGGTTTGCAGAACGCCATCATCACGAAGATTTCGGGCGCCGTCATCCGCACCACCCACGTGACGGGCCTGTCCACCGACATCGGCATCGAACTGGGCAAGATGGCGTATTACAACCGGCGCCACCTGCCGGACCGGATGGTCAAGGTCAACCGCGGCAAGCTGAGAACGCACGGCCTGCTGATCGCCTGCTTCTTCATCGGCGGCGTCAGCGGAGCCTTGGCCTTCAAGCACATCGGCTTTCCGGCCGCCACCATCCTGCTCGCCGGCGTACTGACCCTGCTGTCCGGCGTGCCCGTGCTGCGCGACTTGCGCCTGCTGTGGCGCTTCTACCGGCGCCGCCTGCATGCGCAACGTTGATAAAAATATTTTTCTTTAAGGCAATATCAATCTGACTTTAATGCTAATATTTTTCTGCGCCTGGCCGGTTCACCATGCCTGCCGTAGCGGCCTTTTGATTCGACACCCTACCGTTGTCCAATTGTGAAAGCGAGAAAAATGATTTCCATTAAAAAAGCCCTGTTTGTCTTTGCCATCGCCGTCGGCGCCGCAGCTTCGTTCTCCAGCACGGCCGCCGTGCGCGCGTGGATTCCGTCGGAAAACTGCGACTACATCCTCAACATGTGCTACCAGGGCGTCGAGGCGTCGTGCGAGCAGTGGCGCAACCAGTGCGAACCCAAGGAATAGGCTGGCAACAGACGAAAAAAAAACGCCCCGAAGGGCGTTTTTTCTTTGCGGTCAAAAAATTACTTGGCCGACATCAGTGCGACGGTGGTGTCGAGCATGCGGTTCGAGAAACCCCACTCGTTGTCGTACCACGACGATACTTTCACCAAACGGCCCGATACCTTGGTCAGGGTCGAATCGAAGTTCGACGAAGCCGGATTGTGGTTGAAGTCGATCGACACCAGCGGTTCCGTCTGGTACGTCAGGATGCCTTCCAGGGCGCCTTCCGACGCGGCTTTCATCAGCGCGTTGACTTCTTCCACGGTGGTGTCGCGCTTGGCGATGAAGGTCAGGTCGACCAGCGACACGTTGATGGTCGGCACGCGGATGGCAAAGCCGTCCAGCTTGCCATTCAGCTCAGGCAGGACCAGGCCAACGGCGGCGGCAGCGCCCGTCTTGGTCGGGATCATGCTCATGGTGGCCGAACGGGCGCGACGCAGGTCTTCATGCATCACGTCGGACAGCACCTGGTCGTTGGTGTAGGCGTGCACGGTGGTCATCAGGCCCGTTTCGATGCCGATGGCGTCGTTGAGCGGCTTGACCAGCGGTGCCAGGCAGTTGGTGGTGCACGAAGCGTTCGAGATGACGGTGTCGGTCGATTTCAGTACCGAGTGGTTCACGCCGAACACGACGGTCGCATCGACGTCCTTGCCGCCTGGTGCCGAAATGATGACTTTTTTCGCGCCGCCCTTCAAGTGAGCCGAAGCTTTCTCTTTGGTGGTGAAGAAGCCCGTGCATTCCAGCACGACGTCCACGCCCAGCTCGCCCCATGGGATTTCAGCCGGGTTGCGCTGTGCGAATACGCGGATCGGATCGCCATTGACGATCATGTTGTCGCCCTCGACGGTGACCGTGCCCGGGAACTTGCCGTGCGCGGTGTCGTAGCGGGTCAGGTGGGCGTTCGATTTGGCATCGCCCAGGTCGTTGATGGCAACGATCTGGATATCCTGTTTCTTGCCGCCTTCGTAGAAAGCGCGCAACACATTACGGCCGATGCGGCCGTAGCCATTGATTGCAACTTTGATCGTCATACTCTGCTCCTGATTAAAAAAGAAGGTACATGCACCGCCCCGGCGAGAACATCGCCAGGACCGTTAAAAATCAATATCAGCCAGCGATAACGGCTTTCACCTTGGCAACGACGTTCTCGACCGTGAAGCCGAAATGCTTGAACAGCACGCCGGCAGGCGCCGATTCGCCGAACGTGTCGATACCCACCACGGCGCCTTCCAGGCCCACGTATTTGTACCAGAAGCTGGTCACGCCAGCCTCGATGGCCACGCGCGGCACGCCCTTGGTCAGCACGCTGGCCTTGTAGGCGGCGTCCTGGCGGTCATACACGTCGGTCGACGGCATCGACACCACGCGCACATTGATGCCTTCCGAGGCCAGCGCGCTGGCGGCGGCCACAGCCAGTTCCACTTCGGAACCGGTGGCGATCAGGATCGCCTTGGCGTCCGCCACGTCGTTCAGCACATAGCCGCCACGGTAGATGTTGTCGATCTGTTCGGCGCTACGCTCCTGGTATGGCAAGTTCTGGCGCGAGAAGATCAGGGTCGACGGGCCATCCTTGCGGCGCACGGCGGCGCCCCAGGCAGCAGCCGATTCGACGGTGTCGCATGGACGCCAGTTGTCCAGGTTCGGGATCAGACGCATCGACGAGACGTGCTCGACCGATTGGTGCGTCGGGCCGTCTTCGCCCAGGCCGATCGAATCGTGGGTGAACACGAAGATCGAACGCAGCTTCATCAGGGCAGCCATGCGCAGGGCATTGCGGCTGTAGTCGGAGAACGTCAGGAAGGTGGCGCCGAACGGGATGTAGCCGCCGTGCAGGGTGATACCGTTCATGATGGCGCTCATGCCGAATTCGCGCACGCCGTAGTTGATATGGTTGCCAGGCTGGCCCGAACGCACGGCCACGCATTCTTTCCAGTTGGTCAGGTTCGAACCGGTCAGGTCGGCGGAGCCGCCCAAAAATTCCGGCAAGGACGAGGCCAGTGCCTGGATGGCGTTCTGGCTGGCCTTGCGGGTGGCGATGTTTTCTTTCTTCTCGACGCAGGAAGCGATGGCGGCGCTCAGGGCCGCTTCGAATGCCTGCGGCAACTCGCCCTGCATGCGGCGGGTCAGTTCAGCGGCTTGCTGCGGGAATTCGCGGCTGTAGGCGCCAAAGCGCTCGTTCCAGTCCGCTTCCAGCAGGGCGCCTTGTTTCTTCGCATCCCAGGCGGCGTACACGTCGGCCGGCATCTCGAACGGTGCGGCATCCCAGCCGATGTATTCGCGCACGGCAGCAATTTCCTTGTCGCCCAGCGCGGCGCCGTGGACCTTGTCGCCACCTTGCAGGTTTGGCGAACCCTTGCCGATGATGGTCTTGCAGCAGATCAAGGTTGGCTTCGATGCGGTCTTGGCGGCGGCGATGGCGGCAGCCACGGCGGCAACGTCATGACCGTCGACAGCGCGGATGACGTTCCAGCCGTACGCTTCGAAGCGGGCCGGGGTGTCGTCCGTGAACCAGCCTTCGACTTTGCCGTCGATGGAAATGCCGTTGTCGTCGTACAGGGCGATCAGCTTGTTCAAGCCCAGGGTGCCGGCCAGCGCGCACACTTCGTGCGAAATACCTTCCATCAGGCAACCGTCGCCGACGAAGGCGTAGGTGTAGTGATTAACGATGTCGTGGCCAGGCTTGTTGAATTCAGCGGCCAGCAATTGCTCCGACAGGGCCATGCCGACGGCGTTGGCGATGCCCTGGCCCAGCGGGCCGGTGGTCGTTTCCACGCCGGGCGTGACATCGACTTCCGGATGGCCCGGGGTTTTCGAATGCATCTGGCGGAAGGCCTTGATGTCATCCATCGACAGCTCGTAGCCCGTCAGGTGCAGCAGCGCGTAGTGCAGCATCGAGCCGTGGCCATTCGACAGGAGGAAACGGTCGCGGTTCTGCCATTTTGGATTCGCTGGGTTGTGGCGATAGTGACCACTCCACAGAGCAACTGCGATCTCGGCCATGCCCATTGGCATGCCTGGATGGCCGGAGTTGGCCTTTTGTACAGCGTCCATTGCCAGTGCGCGGATCGCATTGGCCATTTTGGTAGTCGGGAGCGTAGTTGTCATGATGGTGTGGGTCAGTCGCGAGTTTGGGATTCGTTTGCAACAGCGCGGGCAGGGAAGCCGGCTGCTTTCTGTAGTCAACTATTTTACCAGACTGGGGGGCTGCAAATTAGAATTGCGGCGTACTGGCCCGCCAAATGGCTATACTTTGACGTCTTTCCACCCCACTTACCCCCCGTTGAGGATTTGCATGCCGCGTTTTTTCTGCCCCCAGCCACTCGTCGCCGGTGCCACCGTTTCCCTGCCGGAGGCTGTCGCCCACCATATCCAGGTCGTGCGCCTGGTGCCGGGCGACCTCATCACCCTGTTCAATGGCGAAGGCGGCGAAGTGCAAGCCAGCCTGGTGGCGGTCGCCAAGCGCAGCGTGACGGCTGAAATACAGACGCATGTGGCGCGCGAAGCGGAGCTGCCGTATGCCGTGACCCTGGCGCAAGCGCTGCCGGAAGCATCCAAAATGGACTGGATCATCGAAAAAGCCATTGAACTGGGCGCAGCCGGCATCGTGCCGCTGTCGGCGCAGCGGTGCGTCGTGCGCCTGTCCGCCGAACGGGCCGAGAAAAAACTCGCGCATTGGCAAGGCATCATCGTCTCCGCCTCGGAACAATGCGGGCGCAACCGCCTGGCCCAGCTGGCGCCGATGCAAGACTTCAACAGCTGGATTCGCCAGCAAGATTTACCGAATCATAACAATACGCGCATCATCTTGACGCCGCGCGCGGAACAGTCGCTGGCCGACTGGGCCCGTCACCAGCCGCCGCAAGCGATCACGGTGATGGTGGGGCCGGAAGGCGGCTTTACCGAGGCGGAAGAAAAAGCCGCCATCGCGGCTGGCGCCATCGGCCTGGCTATGGGGCCGCGCATCCTGCGCACGGAAACGGCGGGATTGACGGCGCTGGCGACGCTGAGTGCACTGTGGGGCGGGATGTAATCCGCAAAAACCAACAAAAAAGCGCAGGACGGTTACCCGCACTGCGCCAGAAGTGCCGCATACCATGTAAGCGGCACCAGGTCATCAGGCAGCCCGTTCTGGCGCTGCCCTTCTTTTCCTATTAGAACGTGTATTCGGCACCCAGTTTCAGGGTACGTGGACGCAGCGTGTAGCCGTCACGCACATTGATTGGACGCTGTTCATCGAAGACGTTGTTGATATTCGCCAGCAAACGCAGGTTTTTGAAGCCCGTGTATGCAAAGTTCAGATCGGTGCGCACATCGCTACCCACGCGGCATGGCAGGTTATCGCCTTTCAATGCAGCGCGGCAACCGGCTTCATTCCAGGTATCCTGATCCGTCTCGTCGTTGTTCAATGCCGTTCCCGACGTGTAGTTGACGCGCACGCCAGCCGTGACCGGACCTTTGCGCCATGCCGTGCTGAATACCGACACGACACGCGGGGTGCCACGCAAGCCGACGGTGTTTGGACGGTATTGGTTGGCGTCGATGTCCCAGTAACGCAGCTTCAGGTTGACCGTGGTCGCCAGACCCATCGTAACGGTACCATACTCGCCAGCCGAAAAGCGGCCGTTCACATCGATGTCCACGCCCTGCGTCTCGGTCTTGCCGAAGTTTTCATAGCCCAGGAACAGCGATTGAATGGTACCAGTACCCCAGGCGAGGTTCGCGCCTGGCGACAGTTCGTTGGCACGTGCTGCCAGACGGCGATCGGTGTCGCTGATCGGATTGCGCGCCAGTTTTTCAGCATAGCCAGGCACATCTTCACGGGCCAGCACGTACGCTACGTCGCGCGTGGCGATCTCGTCCCGGCGTTCGATCTTGAAGTAATCGACAGCGACGCTGACGTTCTTGATCGGTTCTGCCACAAAGCCCAAGGTCAGACTGCGCGAGGTTTCCGGTTTCAAGGTCGAGCTCGACGAAATCATGACCGGAACCGAAGTCAGGCAACCCGAGTTATAGGCCGTAGACGAATCGGAAACGTCGCTGGCAGTGCCCTTTTTCAGGATATCGCGGATTGCGGTTGCGGTTGCGCAACGTTTTGGATCAAGCTGGCTGTTGTAAAAACCGGTCACGCCCACTTTACCCAGCGATTCCGGGATATTCGGAGCGCGGAATCCACCGGCTAACGTACCGCGCAACATCAGCTTCGGCGTTACCGTCCAGCGCGCAGCAAATTTAGGCGACACGTGGGCCGAAAAGCCTGGCGCCTTGTCCAGACGCAGCGCGCCGTTCAACTCCAGGCCTTTCAATACGGGCGCGTTCAGCTCCAGAAATGCGGCGCTCAGATTGCGCTGGCCATCGATCCACAGGGAACCTGTATTGATGATCTCGGCATTCATCACGGCATCGACCGACTTGATGTACATCTTTTCTTGACGCAACTCGGCGCCAAAAGCAAATGCCAATTGACCGCCAGGCAGGGCCATCAGGTCGCCAGACAGCTTGGCATCGATGAAGTTGGTCGACAGGTGGGAATCGGTACCTGCGACTGGGAACATGCGGTTCAACAACTCATCACTGTTGCCACCACCTAACTTGTACTCGCCGCTGACAATCGCGGCAGGCAGGCGGTCACGGTGGGCGCCACGGCTGCGCAGGGTACCCTCGCCGCCGGTACGCCCGATGGTGGCTTCCCAGTCATAGGCGCCGATCGTGCCTTCCAGGCCGGCCATGACACGGTACTGCGTCGCTTTTGCCGGCGAAGTCCAATCCATGTTGGAATCCATGAAGCGATAATCGAGGCCAACCGGGAAGTTATACGGATTGTATGCGGAATTGGCCGGCAATTTAGGTTTCTGCACGGTTTGCGATTTCTTCACATTACCGTCGAACCAGGTCCATGGCGAACCGGCAGCCATGCCGAATGGCAGCGGCGAGTAATTGGTGCGGGTTTCCGAATACGACACTTCCGCGAAACCGCGCGTGGTGTCGCTGAGCTTGAAGTGCAAGGCGCTGTACAGATTGACGCGTTCGGCGCCATCCGACGACGGGTTAATGCCGTTCAAGTCGCTCACACACAGGCCGGCAGCATTGAAAGTGCTACAGCCTTTGACTGCTTGACGCACCTTGCGGCCGCTTTCGTTCAAGTTGCCCGGGAACGAAGTCAGGCTAGGATCGCCGAAGGCGGTGGAAACATATTTTTTGTGCCACTCAGGATACTCGCGCAGCACCTTGCTGAGCTTGTAGCCTTCACGCTTGTAACCTTCGACGTTGAAGAACACGTTGTAGCGGTCTTTTTCCAGATCGCCGTAACCAGCCAACAGGCCAACCGTCGTTTGCTTGCCGATGTTAGGGTCGATGCCCTGCTGATAGTTGGCGCTGGTGCTGACGCCCTGGAAGCTCTTGCGGGTGATGATGTTGATCACGCCAGCCAGGGCATCGGAACCGTAGATCGCGGAAGCGCCGTCCTTGAGCACCTCGACGCGGTCGATCACGTCGGCCGGAATGGAATCGAGGTTGACGAAGGTATCTTTGGCGCCATTGGCGAACGGATAATTGGAAACGCGGCGGCCATTGACCAGCACCAGGGTGGCGCCGGTGCCCAGGCCACGCATCGATGCGCCGGACGCACCGCGCGCAAAGCTGTTGGAGTTGCCGTCATCCTTGATCGCGCCCGTGTCGAACGAGGTCAGCGTATCGAGAATCTGGCGCACGGTATTGGCGCCAGTCGCCTTGATTTCATCACGGCGCATTACGGTCACCGGCGAGGCGGTTTCGCTATCCATGCGCTTGATGTTCGAACCAGTCACTTCAACACGTTGCATGACCGGCTCTGCGGTACCTGCTGTATTTTGTGCGTGGGCGGAGGCAGCAATGGCGCTCAAAGCAAAAAACACCGCCTTACTGATAGGGCTTAATTTTGGTTTACTCAGCATCATGTATTAGCAATCTCAACTTGTAATTTTTAATGAACACCAGGCAACTGGATCACAGTGGCTCATGTGGCACTTTTTATGTATCAAAATTTTTGACACAAGTAAGTATCTGTAACAGAAAAAATATTGTCAATTAACATTGTCGAATCCTAAAGGGATTGCAGAAAAAACTGTCAAATACTCTTTTTCTGTTGTTTTTTTACATTTAAATTGAGCAATGTTTTCATTTCACTCAACTATTTATCTTGCTCCGGGTGGCAAAACTGGCCTGCCGCGGCACCGCCATGCCGACCGTCTTCCAGCATGGCGGCCACGGCTATCTCTCGAATGAAAACGTCATGAAAACAGCTTGTCCTGGGTAGCGCCTTACACATCAAAATTTCCCAACCAAGCCTAACAAAATACAAATAAATTGATAAAGTCAATATTTTTGTTGGATAACACGGTAACTATCGAAATGGAATACTGTACTCACCCGTTTCGCCGTCAAATATCAAGACGTCCAGAATGAATTGTTAAATCGGCTGCCGCTCAAACGCGGGCGACGCCAGATACAGGAGGCACGGCGCGGCCGCTTTCCGGCAACCCTGCCGAACTGAGGGCGGGAGATTACCCTGCATGCTGGTGAGATCGCCGATGGAGAAAAATTTGGGTAAAAAAGCGGCCTGACTTCTCAGTCATCCCGCCCTTTCGACGAACGGAGCGGTATTGCTGTCGCCTGTTCGGCTCACCATATAGAGACCGTGCATGCCAGTGTCTGCTGAAGTAGCGGCCATCAGCGCCTGCGTCATACCGAGATGCCTTGTACGACTGGACGCGCCTGCATGACAGGCACGCCATCCTGACGCCGCGGAAGGAACAGTCGCTGGCCAACTGGGCCCGTTACCAGCCGCCGCAAGCGCTCACCGTGATGGTGGGGCCGGAAGGCGGCTTTACCGAGGCGGAAGAAAAAGCCGCCATCGCGGCTGGCGCCATCGGCCTGGCTATGGGGCCGCGCATCCTGCGCACGGAAACGGCCGGATTGACGGCGCTGGCGACGCTGAGCGCCTTGCGGGGTGGCGTGTCGAGACAAAAAAAACCCGCCAGGCGAACCTGGCGGGTTGTATTCAGACTATCAGCCAACGCGCCTTGCGGCGCGCCCGATTAGAAAGCCTGGTTGTAACGCACGTAGACGAAACGATCGATAGGCGCATTAGGATCAACCGAGCTGCCCGACGAATTGCCGCTGTAGGTGATGCGTGGAGCCTTGTCGAAAACATTGTTGGCGCCGACCAGGATCTGGCCTTTCCATGGCGTTTTGTAACCAACGCTCAAGTCGGTGTACGTAACCGAACCCATTTTGTTGTAACGGCCAAAGCTTGCATCGCCATCTGGATTGCTGCACTCTTCCGTAGGCGAGTAGCACTTGCCCTTCACACCGCTCGCATAACGCGAGGTAACCGCGGCGCTCCAGTTGCCCATGCTCCAGTCAACCGTCAAATTCGTCTTGAAGCGATTGTAGTTGTACTCACCGTTGTATTCTTGCCATTCAGATTCATCCGAGCTCTTGCTCTTGAACGACTTGACCCAGGTCGAGTCCGAACGAATGTTGAATTGGCCGTACGCGGTGCGTGGCAGACGATAGCCGAGACCGATGTCGACGCCTTCAGTCGACAATTCGCCCAGGTTGGCATTTCCGCGAGCCAAGCTGATCACGTTACCAGCGAGATCGCGCTTGATGACCGCGCAATACGACGACACATTTTTCAGGTAGCACTGTTCCAGCACGAAATCGGCGTCAACTGCCGTGATACGGTTCTTGACGCTGACTTTGAACCAGTCCAGCGAAGCGTTCAGGCCAGGAATGAACGATGGGTTGTAGACGAAGCCCAAGGTCTTAGTCTTGGCGATTTCCGGTTTCAGCGCGGCGTTACCAGCACCTGCCTGGAATGCCACGTTCGACTGATTGCCACCTGCATCGACTGGGTTGCCCGACTGATCAACTTGACGGTAACCGGCTGGCGCACCACCTGCAAGGCAGTTCGCTGCCACGGTTGGATTGTTACGCTGGCCATTGACGCTGTCGCAGATGTCCATGTATTCATCGAACGACTGCGTGCCGCCACCAAACGTATCGCCCAGCGATGGAGCGCGGAAGCCCTCGGCCCAGGTACCACGTGCCAGGAAGTCGTCCACCGGTTTCCACATGAAACTGACTTTGCTATTGGTGGTGCTGCCAAAGTTGCTGTAGTCGGAGTAGCGCGATGCCACGTTCAAGGACAGCAATTTTGCAAACGGCTTGTCTTTCAATACTGGAATGTTTGCTTCCAGATACGCTTCCTTGACCGAGTAGTTACCATAGGTAGCATTACCGGCCAGGTCGGACGAGTAACCCGATTGCTCAAACTGGCCAGGCTGGTCAAAGCCACGCACGGAACGGTGCTCCAGGCCACCTGCGATGCCGACTGCGCCAGCTGGCAGGGAGAACAATTCACCGGCCATGTCAGCGGTCGCGCTGTTGATCGTGCTGCCATAGGTCGATTGACCGGTGGCCATCACGTAGTCCAGCGCCTGCTTGTTCGAAGCGGACGGGCCGCCCAGGACATTGAACGGCACGCAGGCACCCAAGGCAATCGGGTTCTCTGCCGTACCGCACTGCACGACGCCGCTGGCATTCTTGAACGATGGGCCGAGGGCCTTTTTCAGGTTCAGCAAGTTGAGGTTGCCCGTGCCCTTGATGTTGCCCGCAACGGAGTTGTGGTTGTAACCTGCGCTCCAGTTCCACGGCAAACCGCGCAATGTGAAGTCGCCTTCCAGCACTGCATCAATATGCAGGGTCTGGCTACGGTTTTCTGTTATGCGTGGACGCTCTACAGTACGGCGGTTGAAGTACAGATCCTGGCCATTGCCCGCGCCAGCGACGGAACTGCCGTACGGGTTGAAATAGCTGTCTTTGTCGATGTACACAGGGAACGCTTCTTGCGTAGCCGACTGCAGCGGGTAGCCGCCATTTTGCGTGCTCGAAGTACGCTCGGAATACATTGCCGTCGTCTTCAGGCGCAGGTCCTTCGGCAGGGCGATTTCACCTTTGGTGATGATGGTCGTCAGGGCCGTCGGCGCCTGGAACATCATGTCATTGGTGGTGCTGTATTTGTCGTCGTTGATGCTGGCGCTGGCAGGGTGGTAGTTGGCCGGATTACGCGAATCGGCACCCACGCCGTCACCATACTTGCCGCCAGTGTGATTGAGGACCATTTGATCGCCCCAGTCGCCATCTGCATTCTTCAAACGGATCGCGCCCCACGGGCCGCCACCCAAACCGGCATCTGGATGGCCAGGACCACGGCTGTATTTGGTGATTTCACGATCACGGGCCCAGACGGCACGCTGTTCGCTGTGGCTGATGCCGAAAATCATGGATGCTTTTTCATCGCCAGCGCCGTACGTCAGCGAGTAGTCCTCGGATTTGCCGTCGCCGCCTTCGTTGATACCCTTGTAGAGGCTGACAGCGCCACCGGTCATGCGGGTTTTCAGGATGATGTTGATCACGCCTGCGATAGCATCTGAGCCGTAGATCGCCGACGCGCCATCTTTCAGAATTTCGATGCGCTCGATCATCGCCGTAGGCACGGTCGACAGATCGGTATAACCATTGACGGACTGCGTCCAACGCTTGCCGTCGACCAGCACCAGCAGGCGCTCAGGGCCGAGGTTGCGCAAGTCGATGTATTGACCGCCCATTTCCAGGTTCGACGTCAGGGTCGAGCCCTTGCTGAAACCGGTAGGAGGAGCCGACGACGTCATTTGATTCAAGACGTCGCCAACCGTGACCAGGCCAGTAGCCTGAATCTGCTGTGCGGAAATCTTCGAGACCGGTTGTGCCGTTTCCAGGTCGACCTGGCGAATACGTGAGCCGGTAATTTCGACGCGCTGAGGAGCTTCGGCTTCAGCTTGCGCTTGGGCAAATGCGGTAAGTGCGTTCAATGCCATCGCTACTGCTACTGCAATCTTGGTGCGTTGATGCATAAGTTCTCCGATTTTAATAATACCTACTGATCTAGTCAGGCTCTGGTAAACATAAAATTATGTTTAATGTCTTTCCTCCGTGCCGTCGGCAGTGTCTCCAACCGTTTATCGCTTTATGAGCGAACCAGCAACGTTACTATGACAGTCCGCCATGAAAACACTTCAATAGCTGCACTGTCAATAATAGCAAAAAATACATTCAACAAAGAAACAACACTTTTTTTGCGCTTCTGCCTGAATTCCCAGCCAAAACAATCGCAGCAATACCGATTAAAAATCGCAATTGCACCAATGCAGTGCAGTAGCTATACAACCGTGTTCGATGCGCCACTTTTTGGTGCATCCAGACCAAAAAATAAAATGGACGGGATTGCCTGGCGCCGTAAGGAACAACAGCCAACGCAGGCAAAAATCCTCGCTTTCCCTATCACAGGGCCCTGCATGATGCACCAATGTGTTACAGCATGCAGAGGCAGTCCCGCAGCCATCCTGCCTGGCATGCGGCTGCCAAAAACCCGGTCTGTTGGCGCCAGGAAAAAAACGGTACGTTGGAAAAATACAACAAAATAAACTAAAGCTATCAAAACTCCATTTTTTGTACTACATTACTAATCGGTTTGAAACAAAATAACGTGTATCCAGCATAGGAACGTTAATATATCGACTGCGTTTATTTCATGCATATTGAATTAATTATTCAATACAATAGTTTGCGTCTTTTATTATGCGCAAATATATATTGGCTCACCGAAACAAATTAAATCGCATTCGATTCAATATCCCCCCGCCGCCCCCCTCATTTCTGGCTTGCTTCCAATATTCAGCAGGCGCATTTCAGCAGGCGCATTTCCATTCCAATTAGCGCGGCTAGCAATAATATTCTCCTGCCTTGATTGTTATTCGCCTCGATAACTTGTTTCCTGTTGCGCCATATTTAGCGTCGTGTCACAAAGCGCTGGAACGGGTATCCTATTTTTCGAGCAGCGCCAGCGATACGGGATCATTCGCAACGGTCCGCGCCTTGCCATCGCAGCACAGGACGGCCGGCCCCGCCGCATCAACGGTTGCGCAGCAGGTAAAATAGCGTCCTGATGGCAGCGCACGCGCCGTCTCACAGACTCTCCGCTAGATACGGAGCCCAGCAATTTTTAAGACTACACATCATGTTGCGACTCAACGAAGTAAAACTCCCCCTCGAACACGACGAAGCAGCCCTGCCTGCCGCCATCCTGGCGCGTCTGGGCATCGCCGCCGCCGATTTGCTCGGCTTTACCGTCTTCAAGCGCAGCTACGACGCGCGCAAGCGCAGCGCCGTGGTGTTGATTTACTCGCTGCATGTTGACGTCAAGAATGAAGCGGCCGTGCTGGCGCGCCTTCAGCACGATGTGCACCTGATGCCAGCACCCGACACCGACTACAAATTCGTCGCCGGCGGCGAACAGCTGGCCGGCCACACCAATGAACCGCGTCCCATCGTCATCGGCACGGGCCCTTGCGGCCTGTTCGTGGCGCTGATCCTGGCACAGATGGGTTTGCGCCCCCTCATCCTGGAACGGGGCAAGCAAGTGCGCGAACGCACGGTCGACACCTTCGGCTTCTGGCGCAAGCGCGAACTGAACCCGGAATCGAATGTGCAGTTCGGCGAAGGCGGCGCCGGCACCTTTTCGGACGGCAAGCTGTACAGCCAGATCAAGGACCCCAAGCACTACGGCCGCAAGGTATTGACGGAATTCGTCAAGGCCGGTGCGCCCGAGGAAATCATGTACGTGAGCAAGCCGCACATCGGCACTTTCCGCCTGGTCAAGATGGTGGAAGAAATGCGCGCCAATATCGAGCAGCTGGGAGGCGAATACCGTTTCAGCAGCAAAGTGGTCGATCTCGACATCGTGCCAGGTGCCGACGGCGGCCAGGTGCGCGGCGTGGTGCTGGACAATGGCGAGACCATCGCCAGCAACCACGTGGTGCTGGCCATCGGCCACAGCGCGCGCGACACTTTCGAAATGCTGCACCGCCGCGGCGTGTACATCGAAGCGAAACCGTTTTCGATCGGTTTCCGCGTGGAACACCCGCAATCATTGATCGACAGCTGCCGCTTCGGCCCCAGCGCCGGCCACCCTATCCTGGGTGCGGCCGACTATAAGCTGGTGCACCACGCCAGCAATGGCCGCTCCGTCTACAGCTTCTGCATGTGCCCGGGCGGCACGGTGGTGGCCGCCGCCTCCGAACCGGGCCGCCTGGTGACGAACGGCATGAGCCAGTACTCGCGCAACGAGCGCAACGCCAACAGCGCCATCGTCGTCGGCATCACGCCAGCTGACTATCCGGGCGACCCGCTGGCCGGCATCGCCCTGCAGCGCGACCTGGAAGAGCGCGCGTTTGCCCTGGGCGGCAGCAACTACGATGCCCCTGGCCAGCTGGTGGGCGACTTCGTGGCCGGTCGCGCCTCGACGGAATTTGGCAGTGTGGTGCCCTCGTACAAGCCGGCCGTGCACCTGACGGACCTGGCGCCGTCGCTGCCCGAATACGCCATCACGGCCCTGCGTGAAGCGTTTCCTGCATTCAACAAGCAGATCAAGGGCTATTACAAGGCCGACGCCGTGCTGACGGGCGTGGAAACGCGCACCTCTTCACCGATCCGCATCAAGCGCCGCGACGACAACCTGCAAAGCCTGAACACACGGGGCCTGTTCCCCGCCGGCGAAGGCGCCGGCTATGCGGGCGGCATCCTGTCGGCGGCCGTTGACGGCATCAAGGTGGCCGAAGCGGTGGCGCTGTCGATGGCAGCGCGCGACTAGACAGGCGCGTACTCGCCGCCCACGTGGCGGCCAGCCATAAAAAAAGCCGGGCCCCGTGACGGGCCCGGCCGGTTATCCAGCGTAGTCGATGGCGCCCCAAGGGGCGCCATCATGCGCTTAGAAGGTGTACTTCAAGCCTCCCGAGAAGTAGCGGCCTACGGCGCCAGCAAAATCCAGCGGATTGTAGGAAACCGCACCATAGGTCAGCGGATCGAGCGGAGCACGTTTGTCGAACAAGTTCTGCACCGTACCGAACAACTCCATCTTCTCGTTGATCTTGTAGCGGGCATTCAGGTCAATGCTGGTGAACGAAGCGAGCTCGCAACCTGCCGGCGCATCGTCGCCGTTGGCGTAGTGGAAGGCGCAACCATCCGGATCGTTCTTGAAGTTGGTGTTTTTCAAAGCACCGCGGTAGTTGGCCGCAGCCGAGACACGCAACTTGTTGAGCTCCCAGGTCAGACCCAGGTTGACACGGTTATCCGGCGTTCCCATGCAGTTACTCACGTCGCAATTGCCGTGTGTACCAGCAAAGTCACGCGAGGAGCCGTCCTTTTCCGTGCGGGTGAACGTGAAGAGGTGCGTCCACTTCGCATCGAAAGTCAGCTTGCCATAACCTGCACCCAGGTCGAAGCCTTGACGGAAGTCCAGGTCGACGCCGCGTACCTTGGTCTGGGCCGAGTTCACATAGTTCGCCAGCACTGCCGTGATGGCACCCGGGTCGCCAGCAATACCGGCCTGCGCGGTCGAAGGATCGCGCGCCACATGGCCGGCGGCAATCGCCGCGTCCGTCTGCTCCTGGTTGATCTCGTTGGTACGTTTGATCTGCCAGAAGTCCACCGTCAGATTTGTCTTAGGCAATGGATCCCACACGAAACCGATATTCGAGCTCTTCGATTTTTCCGGCGACAAAGCAGGGTTCGGCGAGGTAATGATGGCAATAGAAGCGGCCGAGCAGGCGCTGGTCACACCCAAGGCGCAGCGCAGCGGATCGCTGGCCGACGAGAAGGCAGCCAGGCCACCCTTGCCGTTTTCCGCCGCGCTAGGTGCACGGAAGCCCTTGGCGAACGAACCGCGTACGGCAAATTCCTTGACCGGATTCCATTTCAAGCCGACCTTCGGCGTGTAAGCATTGCCGACATCGGAAAAATGGTCGGCGCGGATGGCGCCCGACAGCTCGACGCCTTTCCATACCGGCGCCACCAGCTCCGTATAAGCGGCCGTAACACTGCGGCTGCCTTCGTATGCCGAATACCCCAGGCCGACAATATTGCCCTTGTCCGTGCCCGCCGTTGGCGCCAGTTCGGTCGATTCGTGACGATATTCCGCACCGACGGCGATACCGAGAGCGCCGCCTGGCAAGGCCATCAGCTCGCGCGACGCCTTGAAGTCGATCTGCGCCATTTTGGTCGTCGCATCGTTGGAGATCTTCGGTGCCAGCGCAGCGTACAAGGCAGCCGAATTCAAGCCTGCATTTTCGCCGATGCGCCAGTAGCTGCCTGCTGGCAATGCTGCATATGCCGGATTGCTCCTCGCGGCGGCCACATTCGCGGCTGTCGGGTTAAGCAGTGCAAACATCACGTCGCGCTGCAGATAGCCGGAGCGGTCGTTGGACACCTTGTTCTGCGAATACAGCAAGGCCGTATCGAAATCCCATCCTGCGGCGCTGCCTTTCAGGCCAGTGACGAAGCGGGTGAACGTCGAATCGATATTGCTGACGCGAGGACCGAGATCGGCCGCCAGGTAGCGGAAGCGCGCGGCTGTCCCAAAATACGGATTGTCAGGATGATTGGCGCCCAAGGCCACGGCCGCATTGCTGACCGGACCGCCCGGGTAGCCAACGCTGCCGCTGATACCGGTCGGCGTCGTTGACGAAGAGGATTGACTGGTGAAATAGTTCGCTTCGGCATAAGCCTGGACGTCCTGACTGAGCTGGAAAGTGCCGCGCAGGAAGACATTGCCCGTTTCCTGGCTAGGCTGCATCTGGCTGTACAGTTGCGGAGCGTCAATCAGGCAACCACCGCCTGGGTCGCCTTGCGGATGGTTGGTGAAGTTGGAGCAGGCCGCGCCTGGAAAGGTCCGCGTGAAACCGACGCCGTTCGGGTTGCCGCGGTTGTAGTAATCAAGCGTCGTCGGATTACGCACGTTGCCGTTGATCGCACTGCCTGCAGCGTTGTTGCCCGTAATGGCACCCGTACCGCCGAGCGCCTGTTGTGCATCAAAACCGTAATTGCGTAAGTCCGAAGCGCCAATATAGCCTCGGTCGGAGCGGTCACGGTTCCAGACGGCATTTTTCTTGCCATATTCGGCACTCATGACCACGTTGTATTTGTCAGCGACGATATCGCCAAAGCCATGCGTCACGGCGAGGCGCACATCGCCACCATCGCTGTAACCCGTCTGTCCATAGCTGACCTTCAGGGTGGTTCCCTGAAAATCACTGCGCAGAATGATATTCACCACGCCAGCGATGGCGTCGGAACCGTAAATTGCCGAAGCCCCATCCTTCAGAATCTCGACGCGCTCTACCGCATCGGCGGGAATGATATTCAGGTCAGAAAAAACCTTTTGGCCGTCGTCCGCCAGGCCGTAAGGCGCGATGCGGCGGCCATTGAGCAGAACCAGCGTGGAAGCGGTGCCCAGGCCGCGCAGGGAAATACCCGATGCGCCGGCGGCAAAGCCATTGCCGAAGCTGGTAGGAACCGACCCTTGGTTGTCGACCGCCAGCGTCTGAAGCAATTCCGCCACCGTCGATTTACCCGATTTTTCGATATCTGCCCGGCTCAGGGTTTGAACTGGAGAAACACCTTCAGCTTGCGCGCGACGAATATTCGAACCGGTGATCTCCACCCGTTGTACAGTAGGAGAGGCAGGTGCGGTCTCTTGTGCGAGTACTGGCTGAGCCAGCACGCCAATGGCAATCCCTGAAAACATCAGGCGCACAGAGCGAGATAATACGGTTTCTTTAAGCATTGTTATATCCTTGAATAAGGCAAATTTTAGAAAACCGTCATCGTGTAGATGAGGGTTAATACATTGCGAATCCAACTATCAGTCTTCGTGTAGCTCAGCCTTCAAAACCACACCCCCACCGAGATGCGCCGAACCAGCTGGGGAGTGTCTTGCGGCACCTTGCCAACTCTGCTACAAATCTACTAATACTTTGTTACAGGCTGATACATTTCATCAAAACATGACGTAAATTCAGTGTCAATAATTGAATTCCCAGTTCATGCATAGAAACAACACTCGCGCCCGTTTTCACAAATATGCCTGCGCATATTTGACGAACAATGCAATTTTGATAAATAGTTTAAGAGGGAAACAATTGTGGCCTGACGAAGCACGCCTGGGTCAGCTGGCCAGCGGTAGCCTTATCTGTATGTGGCAGCCGGGCGTGCGATCGACGGCGCTGACCTGGCCGCCCAGTTGCTGTACGATGGTGTAGACGATGTGCATGCCCAGGCCAGAGCCGCCCTGGCCCCGCTTGGTGGTGAAAAACGGTTCAAACATATGTTCGCGCACGGCCGGCGCCAGGCCCACGCCATCGTCGGAAAACTCCAGCAGCAGCCATCGCGCGGCCGCGTCATCCGCGTCCGCCTCGATGCGCGCGCGTATCGTGATGCGTCCTGGCCCGCCCTGCGGATAGCCGTGACGGGCGCTGTTCATCAGCAGGTTAGAGAGGATTTGCGACAGTTTTCCAGCCGCCAGGCGCACCTGGCAATCGGGCGCGATATCGAGTTCCACGCCCAGCGCCGCCTTGCGCAGTTCCGGGCTGTGCGCCGACACCAGGCCATGCACATAGTCGTGCAGCGCCAGGTCGGCCACGTACTCACTGACCTGGTCCACGGCCAGCTGCTTGAAATTGCCGATCAGGTCGGCGGCGCGCGCCAGGTTGCGCTCGATCAAGGCGGCTGCGCCTTTCAAGGCTTCGGCAATGTCGATCAATTCGGCCCGGCTGACCTTGGCACCGCCCAGCAGCTGCACCAGCTGGTCGGCGTAACTGCCCATGCTCGACGCCGCCGTCAGCGCCACGCCGATGGGCGTGTTGACTTCATGCGACACGCCGGCCACCAGCGAGCCGAGGGCCGCCATCTGTTCCTGCTCGATCAGGTTGGCCTGCGCCGCCAGCAACGATTCGGTGCGCACGCGCACGATTTCTTCCAGCTGCTGGGTGCGCTCCTGGTGCTGCAGCTCGGCCGCGCTGCGGGCCGAGAAGATCGACAGCAGCAGCAAGGCCAGCAAGCGCTTGTTTTCATCGATGGGACGCGTGTCGATGGCCGACAGGATGCCCAGGGTCTTGCCTTCGGTATCGATCAGCGGCATGCCGACATAGCTTTCCGCATGCATGTCGACCAGGAGACTATCGTATGGAAAGCGACGCTGGATATCGCTGCCATGAAAACACATGCTCTGACAAGTCACGTCCTGGCAAGGCGTGTGCTGCAGGCTGTATTCGATGTTCGGCTGGTAGCCGTCGCCGCCCCACAGGGCCAGGGTGCGGATGCCTTCGCTGCCATCGTCCATGCGCACCAGACGCCCGGCGACCACATAGTGCACGTCGAGCGCTTCGGCCAGGTCCTTGACGAGGATGCGCAGGAAGTCGTCGCCACGGGCGTGCGCCGTCGAGGCTGTGATCGAGCGCAGGGCCGCTTCCGCCAAGGTGCGCCGCTGCTCGGGATCGAACAGGGGTTCTTGCGAATTCACATCAAACAAGGGAATACTCATGTATGCTCCTGCGCAACACTGGAAGCACCAGCAAACCTGCCGGCGTGGCAACCCTCAGCCATGGCCCGCCCGAGCGGACCTGCCGCGATTGTACCCCTGACTATTGTTTAATAATACAGATACACAGGAATTTTTTATAGCCAGCCGGAACGCTTGAACAAGTAATACATATAACCGCAGACACAGCTCATCAGGCCCACGGCCACGGGATAGCCGTATTGCCAATCCAGCTCGGGCATGAACTTGAAGTTCATGCCCCACACGCCGGCAAACGCCGTGAACACGGCGAAGATAGCCGCCCAGGCCGCCAACTGTTTGTTCACTTCGCTTTCATCGATGGCCACCATCGACAAATTCACCTGGATCGCCGTGCTGATGGTGTCGCGGATGGTATCGAGCGTGCCATTGATGCGCGCCAGGTGGTCGTGCACGTCGCGGAAATACTCCTGGGTATCGTGGCACAGCGGCGGCACGCGCCCGCCGTGCAGCTTGCCCACCGCCTCCATCAGGGGCGCCACCACGTGGCGCAAAACCATGACCTTGCGTTTCAACTGGTACAGCCGTTCGATATTGTCGCGCTCGGTGCCGCGGTCGAAGATGCGGTCCTCGATCAGCTCCAGCTCCGATTCGAGTGCATCGAGCACGGGAAAGTAGCGGTCGACGACGGCGTCCATCAGCGCGTACAGCACGAAGGCCGAGCCCTGGCGCAACAGGTGCGGTTCGCGCTCGGCACGCGCGCGCACGCCGAGGAAACCTTGCGAGCTGTTGCTGCGCGACGAGAGCACATAATTGGCGCCAACGAAAATGTCGACTTCGCCCATGACCAGTTCGTTCTCGACCATTTCCACGGTTTTTACCACGGCAAACAGGGAGTCGCCATATTCCTCGATCTTCGGACGCTGATGGCCCCGCTGCGCATCCTCGACGGCCAGTTCATGCAGGCAAAACTCGTGCTGCATCTGTTTCAGCTCGGCCGGCGTGGCATCGAGCAAGGCCACCCAGACGAAACAGTCGGGGCGCTCGACGTAATCGCTGATATCGTCAATCGGCAAGTCGGCCAGTTTTTTGCCATCCTGGTAGGCCACGCAGTTAATCAGCATACAGTTCCACAATGAAAGTTAAGACCAGACGAAACAGTCCGGCAGGCGCCAGCTTACCTTATCGCCCGCCTTTGTTGTGGGTGTTGTGGCGAGCAAGGGACGCCGAGGGGAAAAGCGGACGGGGGAGTCCCCGTCCGGCCATGCATCAATCGTCCTTGGCGCCGTCTATGCCCAGTTCCGAGATCTTGCGGGTGATGGTGTTGCGGCCTATGCCCAGGCGTACGGCGGCGTCGTTCTTGCGCCCGTGGGTATGCTTGAGCGCCGTCTTGATCAGGGCCGACTCGAATTGCCGCCCCAGCACAGCCATGACTTCCTGCTGCCCCGCGCCCAGCATGCCGGCCGCCTGCAATTCCAGCAAGCCGATCCAGCCCGGCGGCGCGCCGTTGGCGGGCGCGGCCGCTTCAAAGACCTGGCCGCCATGCGCATGAGCAGCATTCGCTGGCGCCCCGTCAGCGGACGCCAGCGGCGCGGCGCCATCGCCCTGCCCTTGCGTCAGTTCCAGCGGCAAGTCCTTGATTTCCACCGTCTGCCCCGGCGCCATCACAGTGATCCAGTTGCACAGGTTTTCCAGCTGGCGCACATTGCCGGGCAAATCGAGGCTGCTGAGAAACTGCATCGTCGGTTCGCTCATGCGCTTGGCTTCCACGCCCAGCTGGCGCGCGCTTTGCACCAGGAAGTGGCGCACCAGGATGGGGATATCCTCGCGCCGCTCCCTCAAACTGGGCAAGCGCAGCCGGATCACATTCAGGCGGTGATACAGGTCTTCACGGAACAGGCCGTCGCGCACGCGCTGCTCAAGGTTCTGGTGCGTGGCTGTAATGACGCGCACGTTCGCCTTCATGGGCTGGTGGCCGCCTACGCGATAGAAATGCCCGTCGGACAGCACGCGCAGCAAGCGCGTCTGCAGGTCGAACGGCATGTCGCCGATTTCATCGAGGAACAGGGTGCCGTTCTCGGCCTGCTCGAAGCGGCCCCGGCGCGTCGTCTGGGCGCCCGTAAACGCCCCGCGCTCATGACCGAACAATTCGGATTCCAGCAAATCCTTGGGGATCGCCGCCGTGTTCAGGGCGATGAAGGGCTGCGCCGCACGCGGACTGTGCTTGTGCAGCGCGCGCGCCACGAGTTCCTTGCCGGAACCGGATTCGCCCGTGATGAGCACCGTCACATTCGATTGCGACAGGCGGCCGATGGCGCGGAAGACTTCCTGCATGGCTGGTGCCTGGCCGAGGATTTCCGGCGTTTCCGAGGGGCCCGATTCGACGCTGGTCTCGCGCAGGCTTTCTTCCAGCGCGCGGCGGATCAGCTCGACAGCCTTGTCGATGTCAAACGGCTTGGCCAGGTATTCGAAGGCGCCGCCCTGGAAGGACGCGACGGCCGAATCAAGGTCGGAAAAGGCGGTAATAATGATCACCGGCAAGCCAGGAAAGCGCGACTTGACCGTCTGCAACAATTCCAGGCCGGACGCGCCCGGCATGCGGATATCGGACACGAGCACTTGCGGCGTGTCAAATTCCAGTGCCGCGATGGCGTCGCGCGCATTGGCAAAACTCTTGGTGGCGAGATTTTCCCGCGCCAGGGCTTTTTCCAGCACCCAGCGGATTGATTCGTCGTCGTCAACTATCCAGATTGGCTTCATTAGTGTGTGCGTCCCGCAATGGATTTCATGGGTGGGATACCCCCTCGCTTATGGCAAGGGTAGAACGATCCTGAAATCGGTGTATCCAGGCCGGCTTTCGCACTCGATCACGCCCAGGTGCTGTTGCACGAAGGTTTGCGCCAAGGTCAGTCCCAGCCCACTGCCGCCTTCCCTGCCCGACACCAGCGGGTAGAAAATCCGGTCGCGGATCTGGGGTGCGATGCCCGGTCCATTGTCAATGATATGCAAGTCTAATGCCAGGTTGTAGCGGACCTTGGCCAGGGTCACCTGGCGCGCCACGCGCGTCTTGAAAATCAGCTCCGCATCGCCCGCCTCGATGCGCTCGGCCAGGGCTTGCGCCGCGTTGTGCGCGATGTTGAGCACGGTTTGTATCAATTGCTCCTTGTCACCGCGAAACTCGGGGATCGAGGCGTCGTAATCGCGCGAAATGGTGAGACCACTGGGAAATTCGGCCAGGATCAGGCTGCGCACGCGCTCGCACACTTCGTGGATATTCACGTCGCCCACGATGTGCGGGCGGCGGTGCGGCGCCAGCAAGCGGTCGACCAGGGTTTGCAGGCGGTCCGCTTCCTTGATGATGACTTGCGTGTATTCGCGCAGCTCGCTCAGATGCAGGGCCGGCAATTCCAGCTCCAGCAGCTGGGCCGCGCCGCGGATGCCGCCCAGCGGATTCTTGATTTCATGCGCCAGGTTGCGGATCAGCTCCTTGTTGACCTGGCTCTGGTCGAGGATGCGTTCTTCGCGGTCGAGTTTTAACTGCTGCACGTTTTCGCGCAGCTCGATCAGCACGCCGTCGCGCGACGCGTCGAGGGCGCTGACGATGCTGTGCACGCGCAGCGGCTCGCGCCCCAGGCGCTCCAGGCTCAGGTCCTGGCGCAAGTCGGAAAACTGATGTTCGAGCGCCTGCGCACAGATGCCGGCCAGTTCGTCGGGATTCAAGAACAGCGCCGTGAGCTTTTGCCGCGACAGGGCTTTCAACGAGCTTTCCAGCAGGTTTTCCGCCGCCGCGTTGGCATAGCTGATGCGCCCGTCGCCATCGAGCAGGATCACTGCCGATGCCAGCAAATCAAGGCCGGCCAGGTGGGCGGGACGACTGGAATGGTTGTCTATTGTCATGGTCTCATCATCGGATATTGGCGATCTCGCGTTTCAGGGCCTCGACGTTTTGCTGTGTCCGGCTAATGTTGTCCTTCAACTGCGCCACCCGTTCCTGGTATTTTGCATAGTTACGCTCATTGCCCTGGCGCTCAGCTTGTCCTGCGTTCAATTCCAGGCGCTGGGCCACCAGTTTCTGCTCTTCGCTGCGTAATTCGTCCTGCAGGATCTGGCGCCGGTCCAGGTCGCGCGCGCGCTGCTCGGCGCCATCGACCTTGGGAAACGCGCCGGCGGCAGGCGCCGCCGTGGCCAGCGCCTGCGTGACGGGCCGGGCAGGCGCACCGGCCAGCGGCGCCGTCTTGCGTGGCGGCTCCGTCATGGCGCCGGGCAAATCGAGCAACTGGCAATGCGCGCCGGCACGCTTGTCCGTGTACGTCTTGTGTCCTTGTGCATCGGCGCACACATACAACTGCCCGTGCGCCTGTGCCGCCGCGCCCAGCAATCCTGCCATCAGCGCCATTCTGTAATGCTTGGTCAATCTTCACTCCTGTCGGCACATGCCGCATCGTTCCTGGGCCGACTATACAACACTGCACTGGCGCCGCCTTGGCGCGCCGCATAAAAAAACGCGGGCAAGACCGATCGCCTCACCCGCGTTTCTTATTCACTACCGGCAAGTTGCCGGCATGGCGCCATTACAGCGAGTAGTACATGTCGAACTCGGCAGGATGCGTGGTCATGCGCATGCGCTGTACGTCCTGCATTTTCAGTTCCAGGTAGGCATCGATCATGGAATCGCTGAACACGCCGCCACGGGTCAGGAACTCGCGGTCCTTGTCCAGGGCTTCCAGTGCTTCTTCCAGCGAAGCGCACACGGTAGGGATCAGTGCGTCTTCTTCTGGCGGCAGATGGTACAGATCTTTCGAGGCGGCTTCGCCCGGATGGATCTTGTTGGCAACGCCGTCCAGGCCAGCCATCAGCAGTGCGGCAAAGCACAGGTACGGGTTCGCCAGTGGATCCGGGAAACGCGCTTCGACGCGGCGGCCTTTTGGATTGGCTACGTGCGGGATACGGATCGAGGCGGAACGGTTTTTCGCCGAGTACGCCAGTTTCACCGGAGCTTCGTAGCCAGGTACAAGACGCTTGTACGAGTTGGTGCCCGGGTTGGTGATTGCGTTCAATGCCTTGGCGTGCTTGATGATGCCGCCGATGTAGTACAGGGCGAAATCGGACAGGCCGGCATAGCCGTCGCCAGCGAACAGGTTTTTACCATCTTTCCATACGGATTGATGCACGTGCATGCCCGAACCGTTGTCGCCAACGATAGGTTTCGGCATGAAGGTGGCGGTCTTGCCATAGCTGTGCGCCACGTTCCACACCACGTATTTCAGGTTTTGCGTCCAGTCGGCGCGCTCGACCAGGGTCGAGAACTTGGTGCCGATTTCATTCTGACCGGCGCCGGCGACTTCGTGATGATGTACCTCGACCGGGATGCCCAGCGATTCCAGAATCAGGCACATTTCCGAACGCATGTCCTGGAAGCTGTCCACTGGTGGCACCGGGAAGTAGCCGCCCTTGACGGTAGGACGGTGGCCGCTGTTGCCGCCTTCGATGTCCTTGCCAGTCGACCACGAACCTTCGTCCGAACCGATCTTGACGAAGCAGCCCGACATATCGATCTTCCAGCGCACGCTGTCGAAGATGAAGAATTCTGGCTCAGGGCCGAAGTAGGCGGTGTCGCCCATGCCCGACGATTTCAGGTAGGCTTCGGCGCGTTTCGCGATCGAGCGCGGGTCGCGGTCATAGCCCTTGCCGTCCGACGGTTCGATCACGTCGCACTGCATGAACAGCGTGGTTTCTTCCATGAACGGGTCGATATTGGCCGTGTTTGGATCCGGCAGCAAGATCATGTCGGACGCTTCAATGCCTTTCCAGCCAGCGATCGAAGAACCGTCAAAGGCGTGGCCCGACTCGAATTTGTCCATGTCGAAGTGCGACACGGGAACCGTCACGTGCTGCTCTTTACCACGGGTATCAGCAAAGCGGAAATCAACGAATTTGACTTCGTTTTCTTCTACCATCTTCAAGACTTCTGCGGCTGTCATTGCCATGCGTATCTCCTAAATGAATGTGGGGTGAGCCGACCTTAATGCGTCTGGGCTGATGAAGCGAAGCAAACATTGCGTGCCACCAAAACTCATAAGGATCATAGCAGATTCCATGCCAGCTTCTGGACGGATGTGGCCACGTGGGTCAAAACCCGGTCATCCCAGTGTAAGTTTTCATGCCTGCGATTTTCACGCGCTTTTGCGTCAAATCAAGAATGCACTATGCAAGTGCAAAAAACGAATAACGCACCATTATCGTGCATTTTTTGGCGATTCCTGAAAAATGCCTTCTTGTGGTGCATGCGCCGTATACCGTGACTTCCCGTTTGCGGGGCGCGGACGGCGCACTATAATCGTTCACACCTTTCCACTTTCATCGAGGACGCCATGACTACCGCCGCCGACATCCTGACCACCGCCCGCAGCCGGGCCAATGAAGGTACGCCATATGCCGGCGCCGTCACGCCGCAGGAAGCGTACGACTTGCTGCAACTCGATGCTGCCGCCAAGCTCATCGATGTGCGCACGAATGCCGAGCGCGACTGGGTCGGCCGGGTCGACCTCGCCGATACCCAGCATGGTGCGGTGCAGTGGGCCACCTACCCGGGTGGCGTGCCGAATCCCGACTTCCTCGCGCAACTGGCAGCCCAGGCTGGCAAGGACGAGGTGCTGCTGTTCCTGTGCCGCTCCGGCGTGCGTTCGCGCCATGCGGCCAAGCTGGCCACCGAACACGGCTATATGAATTGCTTCGACATCCTCGAAGGCTTCGAGGGCGACAAGGATGCGGACGGCCACCGCAA
Organism: Janthinobacterium sp. 75; assembly: GCF_004365495.1. Lineage (NCBI taxonomy): Bacteria > Pseudomonadati > Pseudomonadota > Betaproteobacteria > Burkholderiales > Oxalobacteraceae > Janthinobacterium > Janthinobacterium sp. 75. The sequence goes on from NZ_SORD01000002.1 coordinate 455,554, forward strand.
GCAGATCGGTGGCTGGTGCAAGGCGGGACTGCCGTGGCTGGGCGCCTGACACCAGGAACAACTGAACAGCTGTCAATGACGACTACGCGGCGGCCGGATGCAGAGCCAGCCGTGGCTCGACGCTTCAGGCCGGCTCGCCCACCTCGGGCGCCGGATGCTCACCCATCAGGGTCAGGATGCGCTTGCGCACGAAGTTGATGTGGCTGCGCAAGCCATACAGGCCGTCGGCAAACGACAGGGGAATCGAGATCTGATTGACCATTTCCTCGATCTGGTCCAGCCGCTTCAATTGCGCCGCATACACTTGCGCGCGCTGCTCTTGCGGCACATCTTCCAGCGCCTGCTCCACCGTGCGCAGCTGGCCGTACCAGCGGTACACGCGCGAGCGAATGCGCCACACGTACAGCGGCGGCACCACGCGCGACAGGGGCAGGATCAAGGCACCGAGCGCCACCACCAGCACCCACATGCGGTCAAAGAAATTGGCCAGCCAGAAACTCATGTAGCGCTGCAACACAGGCGCGCCATCCTTGTAGAATTTCAGCGCCTCGGGCGCCACGGGAATTTCCGTATAGCGCGCAGACGGGAACTGCCCCTGCTGCTGGAACCAGCCCGTGCCCCCATGAATGCGGGCCGCCGCCTGTACGAACAGGTCGACCAGGGCAGGATGCAAGTCTTCGCGTGCGACTAAAGTGGCGGTCGGCGCGATCAGGTGGTAATCCTGTGCGGGGATGTTTTTACCCAGGTCGACGATACCGCGCGGCAAGACGACATGCGTGAGGAAAGGCAGGCGCCGCGTGTACGCTTCCGCTTGCGAAAAATCAAACAGCTTGATACCCGGCGTTTGCAGCAGCATCTGGATCAGCGGCGCTTCCGGCGCCGAGCTGAACACGAGACCATCGATGCGCCCTTCCAGCAGCTCTACCGTGGCGGGCGTGTTCTGCAAGTCGCTCACCGTCAACTCGCTGGCTTCCACACCATTGACGGACAGCAACTGCCGGAACAGGCTGGGCACGCCCGTGCCTTCCGGCCCCAGGTTGATCTTCATGCCCTTCAATTGCGTCAGTTCCGTCACCGCCTTGTCGTCGCGCAGAAACAGCCAGACGGGTTCCGTAAACAAGCTGCCCAAGGATATGAGGCCATGGCGCTCGGCATCGGCGTGTTCCGTCGAGCCGCTTTGCACGAAGGCAATATCGGTCTTGCCGCTATTGAGGCGCTGCAGGTTATCCTGCGAGCCCAGCGATGGCTGCAAGGTCACCTTGATGCCGTGCTTGGCCAGGGTGGCCGTATATTTCTTGCCGAATTCTTCATACGCGCTATTGTCTTGCCCCGTCGACAAGCTCACCTGGCGCGGCGGCGCCGGGTCGACCAGCCAGTAAGCGAGCGCGCAAAACGCGCCCACCAGCAGCAGGGTGGGACCGGCGGTGGCGAGGAAATCGCGCACGGAGAAGCGGCTGAACGCGAGGATTTTGGACATGTGGTGGCGCATAGGTTTCATGGGTGGCTACGATGCCAAGAAAAGCCCAACTATGCAAGGCACTTTCATAGGCGCGGCGTGGCCATTTCGGCTACAGTGGCAGATCGATCACCTGCCCCCGGAGCCCCGCATGCTGAAAATTCTTGGAAAAGCCGCCTCGATCAACGTCCGCAAAGTCCTGTGGACCTGCGAGGAACTCGACCTGCCGTACGAACGCGAAGACTGGGGCAGCGGCTTTCGCGCGACGGACGAGCCGGCCTTCCTGGCCTTGAATCCGAACGCCATGGTGCCCGTGCTGCTCGACGGCGACCTGGTGCTGTGGGAATCGAACACCATATGCCGCTACCTGTGTGCGCAAGCGGGCCGCGAGGACTTGTTGCCCAGTAATCCCCGCGCCCGCGCGGAAGTGGAAAAATGGATGGATTGGCAAATGGGTGACCTCAACAACAGCTGGCGCTACGCCTTCATGTCGCTGGTGCGCCACAGCCCCGCGCACCAGGATGCGGCGCAGCTGGCGGTGGGTATTGCCGGATGGAACAAGATGATGGCCATCCTTGAGCAGCAGCTGCAGCGCACGGGCGCCTTCGTCTGCGGCGAACAATTCACGCTGGCCGATATCGTGCTGGGCCTGTCCGTCAAGCGCTGGCTGATGGCGCCGATGCAGCGCCCCGACACCCCCGCCATCGCCGCGTATCACGCACGCCTGGCAGATAAAACCGCCGTATTTGCCGGCTAATCGAGTTCCATAGCTTCGACCGTGCCGCCGATGACATAGCAATCGCCATCGCGGCGCACTTCGTCCAGTGTAGCGGGATCATCGTGCGTGTAGGTGCCGTCGACATCGACGCACCAGACATCGCCGAAACGCAGCAACTTCACGCCGCAGCAGATGCGGTTGATGAAGTTGCCTGGCGTCCTGAGCAGCACTTCCCGCACCTCGCCCACCGTGATGGCGACCTGGCGCCAGACATTGCCTTCCAATCCATGATTTCGTGCGTACAACACGATGCGCACGGCTTGCACGCCTTGCGGTCCGTACATTGGCTCGAATGATACGAGTGCGCCATCGTCAAAGCGGTGATATTGCGCAAAGATTTGCTGCGTTCTTTCCATAGCTACTTTCTTCTCAGCAAAAAAAACCGGCCCGCGAGGGCCGGCTCTCAGCTGCAAGCACGCCTTAATTCGTACATTGCTTGGCCACGCCTTCCGCAGGCGCGGGCGGCTCGATCAGCGGCATCAGGCTCGGTGCCAGGGACACCAGCAATTGCACTGGCAAGGCGCTGGTGAAATCGTAGTTCTTCGATTCTGGCCCCCGCACATACGCCGTCATGCTGCCATAGAAGCGCTCGCCGATATTGAAGACGAACGTGGCCGAACGGTTCACATAGCGCGACTCAATCAGGCGGCCACCGGCGCCATACACGTCGAAGCGCTGGTCGCCCGTACCCGTCTTGCCGCCCATCGGGATGGGCACGCCGTCGGCGCCGACAAACGCCGTCTTCGCCCGCTTCGCAGTACCGTCCGACACCACTTCGCGGATGGCCTTGGCGACGGCCTTGGCCACGTCCGGCGACAGCACTTGTTCCGCCTCTACCTTGGTGCCCCGCTTGACCATGGTGTCATACGGCGTGTTGGCGGCGAAATGCATGGAATCGATGCGCACGCTCGGTTTGCGCACGCCATCGTTGATGATGATGCCCATCAACTCGGCCAGCGCGGCGGGACGGTCGGCGGACGCGCCCAGGGTGGTCGCGTAGGACGGCACCAGCGAATCAAACGGATAGCCCATCTTCTTCCACTGGCGGTGGATTTCCAGGAAACCTTCCACTTCCAGCAAATTGGCGATGCGGCGGTCCTGCGCATGCTTGCGGTGCGTATTGAACAGCCATTTATAGACTTCCTGGCGTTCCTTTTCGCTGGCCGCCACCATCTGCGACAGGGTGGAACCTTCGTGCTGGCGCAGATACGCCACCATCCACAATTCCAGCGGATGCACATTGGCCAGATAACCGCGGTCAGCCAGCGACCAGTTTTCCATCGCGTACTGCTGGTACATCTTGGCCACGCGCTCGGGCGGCACTTCGTTTTGCGACGGCAAGTTGGCGTTGAGGAAATCGCCAAATTCCGCCACCGTGCCCTTCGGATTGACGGTGCGGAAGATATTCGCCAGGCGCACGGGGGTCGGGCGTATGCTGGCCAGCAAAATCTTTTCCTGCTCGTCGACGCTCTTGCCGCGGTACTTCTGATAGAAGCGGTGCAGGAACTCGCGCCCTTCCTTGTCGGCAAAACGGCTCAGGTACTGGGCCCGACGCGGATCGTCCGCGTCCGCCAGCAGCGAGGCCGAGGAATCGGGACGCGAGAACATGTAGTAGCGGGCCACATCGCGCATCAGGCGCACGAACACCAGGTTGGTCGACTGGCGCAGCGCCTGCTGCACCGTCATGATGCGGCTGTCGTCAAGCTTGGAGAAGTTGCCGAAATGATGCAAGCCACCGCCCGTGAAGAAACCTTCGCCAGGATTGCCCGAATATTTGCGTTCCATCGCGGCCGCCAGCATGGCGGGCAAGTTGCGCGCCTCGCCGAGCGGCAATGGTTTCAAGTAGGCAATGCCCCACTGCGACAGCATGTCCTTCGGATCGACGGCGATCTTGCCCAGCTCGGCGGCACCCATGCCGCTGTAGCGCTGGTGCAACTGATCGATGATGTCCAGATACGTGACCAGGGTGCGCAGCTTGGCCGTGGAGCCCAGGTCCAGCTTGGCGCCTTCGTTGATGTCGAGCGGCTGGTCAAAATTGTCAGTTTGCACGCGCAGCAAGTTCGCTTGCTCGCCTTTTTGCAGCAGGGTAAAACTGTAGACGACGTTGGCAGGGTCGCCATTGCCCAGCATGCCCTTGCCCGTCAGGCCGGCCGCTTTCGCCACTTCCGGGTCGCGCAGCTCGCGCAAGACCTTGGTCACGGCGTTTTGCGCCTGCGCATCGAGCGTGCTGACCACTTTCAGGTCGAGGCGGTCGAGGTTGTACAAGCGCGGATCACCGAGCATGCTGGCCAGGTGGTTGCGCACGGCATTCGAGGCCTTGCGCGTGACGAACGAGGTCGATGCCTCCGATTGCACGCCCGATGCCGTCGACGGGCGCAGCTTTTCGGCGATGGCCGCATTGCGCAGCTGCGGCGAAATCACGCCCGCTTGCGCCAGCAGGCGCAAATGGCTGTTGGTCAACTCTTCCAGATCGGCACCACCGGCCACCAGATAATGCGATGGACGGCGCTGCGCGATCAGCAGGCTCAGCGCCTGCTTGTAGGCCAGCGCACTATCTGGCTGCTCCATATTACCCTTGAGCAAGGCTTTCACTTCGGCAAACGGGCGGCCATACCAGACCCACATGCCATCGCCGATGCCGTTGACCTCGCCAAAACCGCTTTTTGCCGACAGCGGCACGGTATTCAGGTAATTGAGGACGATCTTGCGCCGCGCTTCCATGGTGTTTTCGCCATCCTGGTAGGAGCGCAAGCTGGCCGACAGCATCTGCAGCAGCTTGTCCTGCATGGAACTGGTGCGCCCATCTTCCGAATGCCGGTATTTTTCGATCTGCGTGGCCAGGGTGCTGCCGCCACCGCCGCGATGGCCGCCGAACAGGTTCAGCGCCTTGTCCAGAATCGCCTTGCTCAGGCGATCCCATTCCACGGCGGGATTGCGCATGGGCGTGCCCGGGTCGAGCAATTCGCGATTTTCAATGAACAACAGGCTTTGCACCAGCGCGGGTGGCGCTTCGGCAAAGCTGTCGAACATGCGCTCGGGATAGCTGGCCGCGAACAGTGGCGCGGCGCGGCAATCGAGGATGCTCAGTCCGGCGCGGTTTTTCTCGTGATAGGTAGCAAAGATGCCCCTGTCGACCAGCTGCACCATTTTCGGCGACATGCGCGCCTGCGCCGTGACGGCATAGTCGCGCGCATTGAGCTTGCTAATAAAATCCGGCAAGCTGGCATAGCCGAGCCGCTCGTCATACGGACCGTGCTGCGGATAGCGGATGGCGCCCGCCGGTGCAGGGCCAGGCTCGACCTTGAACGTCAGTTGGCGATCCAGGCGCGTGAAAAACTCCGCCTGCAGGGCCGACGTACGCACTTCGCGCATGACGAACCACGCCACGCCGGCGATCAGCGCCAGCAAAATGATGGCAAAAATGGGCCAGATGCGCGAACGGCGCTTCTTCGGCGGGATCGCCGGCGGCGGCGTCTCGGCAGCTGGATCAGAGGGGGGCCGCTCTTGCGCGGCCAGGTTGACGCCTGTGTCTTTCATGGGATGCTGGGGTAAGGTTGGGTTTGGACGGCGTGGAAAATGCAGTAGCGATACCGCTCCGCGCAGGATAAGACGAGGGCCAGCCAGGGCCGGTCACAACAAAGCTTGCTTAACATGATGTCCATACCAGTGAATCAAAAAACATGTTGCTGCACAGGCAGGCAACCCCGCGTTTGACACGCAAGGTCCCTGTTCACCATTCCACCACATCGGCATGAAAACGACTGACGAGCGCACACAAAAATCTTGCTTCATTGAAGATTTTCGCAAAAAAACAACGTCTTGGAACGGTCGCCTGCGTACTAAGATGCAAGGCGGCCCGGACACAAGCGAAAAAGCCGCCGGCGCCGGGCGGGCAACCTCTCAGATGGTGTGGTATTCCGCCTGCAAGGTATCGAGTGCGGCACACATGTCCGCAAAGGCAGCCGCCGCCTGCGTGGGTTCGCCCTTGACGCCCAGTTCGATATGCCGGCGCGTCTGTGCATCGCCCACGCTGGGCAGGCTGAACACCTTGATTAGCGGAAACTCCGCTTCCAGGCGCACCATCAGCGGTGTCAGCAGGGATTCGGCCGTTTCATACACGAGCAAGGCATGTTCCGCATGCGGCACCTGATTGAACAGATGCGCATAATGCGTGTCGAGTACCCATTCGATCATGGGCCAGGACATGACGGGAAAGCCCGGCACGAAATAATGTTCGCGCACGGCAAAGCCGGCAATCTTGTTGTACGGATTCGGAATCAGCTCGGCGCCTTCGACAAATTCCGCCATTTTCAAGCGGTGCAGGTTTTCCGGCGAATTCAAATCGGCCGGCACACCCGCCTCTACGCCCATTTCCGTGATGCGCTGCTCGATATTGAGCTTGCCTTGCGGGTGCAGTACCAGCGGCAAGCCCAATGCATCGGCCGCCGCCTGGCGCGTATGGTCGTCCGGCGTGGCGCCGATGCCGCCAAAGCTGAAGACGATGTCGCCGCTGGCAAAACTGCGCTTGAGCAAGGCGACCAGGCGGGCCGGTTCATCGCCCACGTATTCCGCCCAGCTCAGCTGCAAGCCGCGCTGCTTGAGCATGCTCACTACTTTCGGGAAATGCTGGTCAGTACGCTTGCCCGACAGGATTTCGTCGCCGATGATGATCAATCCGATAGCCATGGAACTTCCTCGTTCGATTCGATTAAAGGTCAGGATTCACTCAGGTCAGGCGTCCGCTGGCGCCACGTCGGTCATGCCGCGTACGCCCCGCAAACGCGACAGTGCTTCCAGGCAGTAATACTGGAACCACAGACCCGTAAAGATAAAGATCAATACATACAGCCAGATGGCGAACGCCGCCAGGAAGGGGAAGAACACCACTGACATCACGCCGCCCATCCACAGCATGCCCGGCACGGCGCCGGCCGCGCCAGACACCATGCCGATGGCCAGCAGGGGCCAGCGCTGCGTGCGCATGATGGCGTGGCGCTCTTCCACGCTGGCGTAGTCGGCCATGGCGTCATACGCCATCACGCGGTAGGTCAGCCAACCCCACAGCACGGCCTGCCCCACCAGCGCGGCAGGCGGAAACGCATACAGGGGCAGCATGAGCAGCCAGACGACGATGAACAACAGAAAGGTGGCCAGCGAGGTGCCGACGCTGCCAAGCAGGCTGCCGCCATGTTTCTTTTCCAGCTGCGGAAAATGCCGCCCGCCAATATGGCGGCCGATGGCCGGCATGGCGAACAGTCCCATGAAAATGAGCGCCGTCAATATCATCAGCGGCAGCAACATGAACATGGCGATCAGGGGCACGATCACGGCTTTCAACATGCCCAGGCCGAAAGTGGACAGCACCTGGCCACTGGTGCGGAAGAAATCGTACTGCGTGAACAGCGCGTGCAGGCTGTCGATCAGCGGTTGCAGGCCCACATACAGCAGTGCACCCCACAGTATCAGCGACAGGATGAACGGCGCGACGCTCAGCAGCAGTATCTTGCCGTGCAATTGCGACAGCAAGGCGCGGCCATACGAATTCAACACATTACGCATCAACGGCGTCCTTTTCGTTTAATTCTTGCAAATTCCACCATACGGCGCAGGCCCAGCCATTGCTGCTGCCAGAAACCTCGGCCATAGTTGCGTCCAGGCCGGCCCACGCCATGGCTGTCGATGCGGGCCAGCTGGTCGCGCACGCCTGTGCGCGCGTAGCCCGCCGAGAAATTCGCGGTGCCCAGCAGCATATCCCAAATCGGCAAGACCACGCCGAAGTTGCAACCACCCATGCTGCCCTTGCCTTTCGACTCGTGCCCCACGCCGATCGCGTGATGCGTGCGGTGGAAACGGGGCGAGATCAGCAGCCGCTCGCCGATGCGGCCGAAGTGTATCCTCACATTCGCGTGCTGCAAGCTTTGCAGAATGCGCGAAATAGAGACCAGCAGCACGTACTGGCCCGGCGGCACGCCGATACCGAGCGCCACCAGGGCCATCACCACGTCGCGCAAGAAGTCATCGAGCAAGTGATTGCGGTCGTCGCTCCACAAGTTCATGTTTTGCTGGCTGTGATGCAAACTGTGCAAGCCCCACCACCAGCCGACATGGTGCGAGGCACGATGGTAGCAATAGTCGACGAAGTCCAGTATGACAAAATAAATGATAAAACTGAGGAAGGGACTGATGCCGGGCAACAGCGATTCCAGGTTCAGGGGATGGATATTATCGAAACGCAAAGCGCCCGCCAAGGCATCCATCAGCGGATCGAGCGTGAAGAAGACCAGCACGGAAAACAGGCCGATGCGGTGCAGCACGGTATAGATGAAATCGTTCCGGCGGGCGCGCGGGTCGGTGATCTTTTGCGCGGGAATCAGGGCTTCGAGCGGGCGCAGCACGAGAAACAGCAGCACCAGTTCGCACAGGCCGATCAGCAGCCACTCCGTGCCCTCGAAAGCCTCTTCCGTGAATTCGCCAAAGCCCAGGTGATACACGAGGGGATTCACCACAGTCTGGAACAGCCAGCCTTGCGCCACGCCAAAGGCATCGACCACGGCGTCGATAGCCGGTTGCACGATGGCGCTGATGTCGGCGGCAATCATGGCTGGCCCTTCTTTTGCGCGTAGGCAGGATGCTCGCGCAGCGTGGCAAAACAGAAACCCTTGTCTTGCAAGCCGGATATCAAAGCATCCAGGTTGGCGGGCGCCCAAGGGTCTTTGCGTGACCAGATGCCCATGTGCGAAATGAAAATGTCGCCGCTGCGCAAGTTTGCCAGCACTTTTTTCAGCAGCATGGCATTCGGATACTTGTCGCTGGGCAGCTCGTCGCCCGAGTAGCCCGCCGGCGCCCAGCCTGCATGCTGGTAGCCGCAGGCGCTGCCGGCCGCCAGGGTGCGCGGCGAGGTGTAGCCGCCCGGCGCGCGCCAGAACGGATCAAGCTTGTGCCCGGTCAACTCCTGGAAGCGCGTATCGACCCGGCGTAATTCCTCGCAGAACTGCTTGTCGGTGAAGGACGCGAGCTTGCCGCCATCCTTGCCAAACTGGGGCTTGACCTGGATCAAGCCATGGTCCAGATCCTTCTTCCAGTACACGTGGTCAAACGTATGCGTGCCGAATGCATGGCCTTCGGCGACCCTGTCTTTCCAGTACGGCGCCCACGAGGCATCGAGCGAATAGTCGCCGCGGGTGGTCTTTTCATTGGCCAGGAAGAAGGTTGCCTTCACATGGCGTTTATTCAGCACGTCGGCGATCAGTTGCGCTTGCGACTGGCTGCCCGTGTCGAAGGTCATGTAGATGGTGCCCTTGCAGGCGGCCGGCGTGGCCGTAGGGGTAGCAAATGCGGCGGCGGCATGCGCGGTCGACAGCATGGCGCTGGCGCACAGCAGCACGGCGGGCAAGCCGCCAGTCAGAATAAGACGCTTCATCATCACATGCGCGGCGAATGGGTGGCGAAATACACGCCATGGGGCGAGCGGCCCACCGGTATCATCTTGATCACCTTGCGCGTGGTCAAATCGATCACGGCCACTTTCTTGATCCAGCGCAAGGTCACCCACATGGTCTTGCCATCGGGCGTGATTTCCATGCAGTCCGGGCCGCCTGGCACATTGATGGTGCCCACGTTTTCCAGGGTTTGCTGGTCGATGATGTTGATGGTGTTCGAGACGCGGTTCGAGACAAACGTCATGCGGTTGTCACCGAGCGCGCGGAAATTATGCGTACCGGCGCCCGCCTTGATGCGCTTGACGGTCTTTTGCGTGCGCCAGTCGATTACTTCCACGTAGTCGCTGCCCATGATGCCCACCAGCAAATGTTTGCCATCGGGCGTCATGGTGATGCCGGCCGGCGCGGGACCCACGGGCATGGTCCATTTGACGGTTTGCGTGGCCAGATCGATGGCGCTGACCTGGTTGCTGCCCTGCTGGGTAATAAAGGCCATGGTGCTGTCGGCCGTGAACGCCATATGACTGGGCAGCTTCGGCAGCGCGATGCGCTTGGCCAGGGTCAGGTTCTTGCCGTCGTAGCGGTACAGGTCGATGCGGTCCAGGCGCAGCGAGTTCGAGATGAACCATTTCTGGTCCGGCGAAAAGCCGATCTGGTAGGGGTCGAGGATATTGCTGATGCGGCGCTGGATCTGGCCCGAGACGGGGTCGAGGAAAATCAGCTCGTTGCCGACGGAACTGGCGACGATCAGCGACTTGCCGTCCGGCGTTTCCATCAGATGATGCGGTTCCTTGCCGACGGCAAAGGTGGACAGGGGAGCATAGGTTTTCTGGTCCAGCAGTTGCACCGTAGCATCACGGGAATTGAGCACCACCACCACTTCGGCTTGCGCCGTAGACATTGCGGAAACCAGGCACAGCGAGGAAAAAACAAGGCGGCGTAGACTGCGGAACATGGAAGAAATCACTGTTAAATACAAAACAGGCATTTTACGTGGAACACTGTATTTTTTGTATGAAATCCCCCCTTAAATGCGACCGGCAACCACACTTCGCCGTAATTCCCCCATTTTCCCTGCGCCGCGCCTGGAATGGCGCTTTGCAACTCATTGCTCTACAATCTGAAGCTTTCATCGCCTACACAAGGATTATCATGACCACCATCACTACCGCTTCCGGCCTGCAATACATCGATACCGTCGTCGGCGAAGGCGCTGAAGCGCAAGCCGGCAACAATGTTGTCGTACATTACACGGGCTGGCTGCAAAACGACGACGGCAGCGCCGGTTCGAAATTTGACTCGAGCAAGGACCGCAACGACCCATTCGAATTCCCGCTGGGCGCAGGCCGCGTCATTCAAGGCTGGGACGAAGGCGTGCAAGGCATGAAAGTGGGCGGCAAGCGCCAACTGATCATCCCGGCAGCACTGGGCTACGGCGCACGCGGCGCCGGCGGCGCGATTCCACCGAACGCCACCCTGATTTTCGACGTTGAACTGCTGGGCGTATAAGCTGGCTCCATAAGAAGCAGCACCGCGCTCGCAAGACCGCGCCAGGCGCCGCCCCTCTACATCGAGCGGCGGCGCTTTTGTTTTGAGTATCCCCTCTAATGCACGGCGCCCTTTTTTCACTATGATGTCAGGCACTGCAGCACGCACGGTGGCCACTCCGCCGGGCCTGCCGCACTTTTCCAGCGATTCCATCAGCACACAGGAGCCATCATGAGTTTACAAGAGCAATTCGAACAAGCGCAGCTCGATTCCAAGACCCTGTCCGAGCGTCCGGACAATATGACCTTGTTGAAAATCTACGCCTTGTTCAAGCAAGCCTCAAGCGGCGACGCCACGGGCGAGCGTCCTGGCATGACCGACTTCGTCAACCGCGCCAAGTTCGACGCATGGGCGGCTCTGGCCGGCACCTCGAAAGAAGAGGCGCAACAGCAATACATCGACTTGATCGAAGACTTGAAGGACTGATCTTCCCTCCCCTGCCCCGGCACCTGCCGGGGCAGTATAATTTCTGCATGACACCATCACCAATTTCCAGGGTTTCCCTGGCACATGCCGCCGACCTGTCCCGATTGTTCGACGTCTGGCACCTGTCCGTACGCGCCACCCACGATTTCCTCGACGACAGCGATATCGCCTTCCTGATGCCCTTCGTGCGCGACGAGCTGGCCAGAGTGACAGCCGAACGCCTGCTGCACGTGCTGCGCGCCGATGACGGCGTCGCCTATGCCTTCCTGTGCGTCGAACACGCCAAGATCGAGATGCTGTTCGTGCATCCCGACCAGCGCGGCAGCGGCGCCGGCCGCGCGCTGCTCCAGTACGCGATCGCCAGCCTGGGAGCCACGGCCGTCGATGTCAACGAGCACAACACGCAAGGCCATGGCTTTTATCGCCATCTGGGCTTTATCGAGGATAGCCGTTCCGAACTCGACCCGTTCGGCAAGCCTTTCCCCATTTTGCACCTGAAACTGGCCGAAAACGGCTGAAAACTCACCAAAAACCACAAAAACAGGCCGTTAACGTCAAAGTGGCTACCAAATCGGTAGCCACTTTTTTACGCCTGTCTCGGCTGCAAACTTACTTTTTTGCCGCCGCTAAGGCTTGCGCAATCCAGCCGTCAAACGTCTGCTGGTGGTACTTGATCCAGCCAGCCGTATGGCGCGCGATATCGGCCTGCGTGTTTTCGCCGCGGCGCATGCGCTCGTTCTGCGCATTGATATCGGCCACCGGCAGTTGCATCACCTCGAACAGCTTGGCTGCGGCCGGATTTTTCTCCGCCCAGGCCTTGTTGGACACGATGCGCGCCGTGTTGACGGCAAAACCGTAATCGCTGCCATCGTCGAGGCGGGTATTCACCTTGTCCGGATTGGCCGAGAATGGCACTTTCAGCCAGACCACGTCCTTGCCCGGCACCAGAACGCCACTGACCCAGTACGGCGTCCACGTGTAGTAGAGGATCGGCTCGCCACGCTTGTAGCGGCCCAGGGTATCGGCGATCAGGGCCGCATAGCTGCCCTGCACGTGCGTCACCGTCTTGCGCAATTTGTACGCATCCATGTGGTTCTCGATCAGCGCTTCGCAACCCCAGCCTGGATTACAACCCGTCAAGTCGGCCTTGCCGTCGCCATCATGGTCGAAGAGCTTGGCCAGGGTGGGATCGCGCAACTGGTCGATATTCGTGATGTTGTACTTTTCCGCAGTCGCCTTATCGATCAGATAACCTTGCGCAGCCGGACCGGCATACTGGCCCGTGCGCAACAGCTTGGCGTCGCCGCCCGCATTGTTATAAAAATCCTTGTGCATGGGGTCCCAGTGCACGGCCATGAAGGTGGCGTCGCCATTGGCGATGGCGATATGCGCGGTCGGGTACTCCACTTCCTTGATCGGCTGCACTTCATAGCCCAGCTTTTCCAGGGCTTTGTCGACCAGCATGGTCTGGAAGGTTTCTTCCGCGATCGAGCTTTGCAGCGGCTGCACCTTGACGCCCTTGCCGGGCAGCGCATCGGCGGCCACGGCCGGCGTCTGCGCCATGGCCAGGCTGGTGGTCAGGGCCAGGGCGGCGATCGCCAGGGCGGAAAACAACTGGAACTTGCGTTGCGATTTTTGCGTCACTTTAAAATTGTCAATTTGATGCATGTGTATCCTTTCTCTTTCTTATTGTGCGTTGGCAAGCGTGGCTTGCTGTGCGGCATTCGCTTCAGCCTTGGCAGCGTTGCCGCGCACCAGGCGCAGCACGAAACCGGCAGGCCCCGTCTGATACCAGTGGCGCACGCCACGGCGCGGCTGGCCCATCGCTTGCGTCAAACGGTCCAGGGTGATGGCCAGCAGCACGATGCCCAGACCACCCACGGTTGCCAGACCCATGTCCAGGCGGCCAATACCGCGCAGTACCATCTGACCCAGACCACCGACGGCGATCATCGAGGCGATCACGACCATCGACAGCGACAGCATCAGCGACTGATTGATACCGGCCATGATGGACGGCATGGCCAGCGGAAACTGCACGCGGGTCAGCAACTGCCACGGCGAGGCGCCATACGCGCGGGCCGCTTCGATCAGGTCAGGACGCACCTGGCGGATACCCAGGTTGGTCAGGCGCACCAGCGGCGGCAAGGCAAAGATGATCGTCACAATCACGCCTGGCGCATTGCCGATACCAAACAGCATCACCACCGGCACCAGATAAACAAAGGCGGGCGTCGTCTGCATGGCGTCGAGCAGGGGGCGCAGGATATTCTGCGCGCGGTCGCTGCTGGCGAGGAAAATGCCCAGCGGCAAACCGATGGCCAGACAGAAGGCCAGCGACGTCAATACCAGCGACAGGGTCGTCATGGCTTCCGGCCAGATGCCCAGCATCGAGACGAGCAGCAATGCCAGCACGGTGCCGATGGCCAGGGTGCGGCTGGTAAATTGCCATGCCAGCAAACCGATGATGGCGATCACCGTCAGCGACGGAGCGGCCAGCAGCACGCCTTCCACGCCGGACAACACGCTGTCGATCGGCGCGCGCACGGCCTGGAAAAAGGGGCGGAAATGCGCCACGACCCAGCCCAGGCCCTGGTTGATCCAGCTTTCCAGCGGCAGCGAGCCGTCGAAAATCTGTGTCAGGTGAAAGCCGCTTGCCTGTTCCGGCTGCACGGCAGGCGCGGCGGCATCGAGCCACGCGGTGCTGGCGTCGGTGGGCGGCGTCAGCGCCCAGGGATTGATGTGGGCGGCCTGTTCAACAACAGGTTCTACTGTGGAAACGGTACTTGGGTTCATGCTTGTCCTTTCTGTTGTTGTGGCTCGGCAATGGCTGGCGTATCGCGGTCGAGGAACTTCAGCAGAGTTGTCTTGCTGATGGCGCCGCGGAAGCTGCCGTCATTGGCCACCACAGGGACGGCGTAAGGCAGTTGCGCCACCTGGCCAAAGAGGCCGGCGACTGGCTCATCTGCATTGATGGTCTGCACGTCGGGCAGATAGGCATGCGCCAGACCCAGCGGACCGACATGGCCGTCGAGCGCACTGCGCAAGGAATCGGCCGAAACGACGCCGAGGAACTTGCGCTGCGGATTGACGACATACGCAAAGGCGCGATCCTGCTCTTCCAGCATCGACAGCGCGGCGCGCGAGCCGCGGCTCGGCGACTCCGACACCACGATCTGGCTCTTGCGGGCGATATCGCTGGCCTTGAAGACGGCAGCCGCATCGACGCCGCGCACGAAGTTGCGCACATAATCGTTGGCCGGTTTGCGCAAGATTTCTTCCGGCGTGCCCACTTGCACCACGTGACCGTCCTTCATGATGGCAACGCGGTCGCCGATGCGCATGGCTTCGTCGAGGTCATGCGAAATGAAGACGATGGTGCGGCGCTTGATTTGCTGCAAACGCAGCAGTTCCGATTGCATTTCCGTACGAATAATCGGATCAAGGGCGGAAAACGCTTCATCCATCAGCAAAATCGATGGATCGCAGGCCAGCGCACGGGCCAGGCCCACGCGCTGCTGCATGCCGCCCGACAATTCGTCAGGATAGCTGGCGCCGTAGCCGTCCAGGCCCACCTGCTCCAGCGCTTGCTGGGCCAGCGCATGGCGCTCGGCCTTGGGCATGCCGGCCAGTTCCATGCCGAAGGCAGTGTTGTCGAGCACGGTAATTTGCGGCAGCAGCGCGAACGACTGGAACACCATGCTGATGTCCTTGCGGCGCAGGGCGCGCAACTGGGCGTCCGGCAAGGTATTGATGTCGTTACCGTCGATCAAAATGCGGCCGGCGGTCGGCTCGATCAGGCGATTCAGCATGCGCACCAGGGTCGACTTGCCCGAACCGGACAGGCCCATGATGACGAAGATCTCGCCCGCTTCTATGGTAAAGGTGGCGTCGAAAACGCCGATGGTGCAGTCGGTCTTGGCCAGGATGTCCTGCTTGCTGGCGCCCTGACGGACGAGTTCAAGTGCTTCTTCTGGCTTGTCGCCGAACACTTTGAACACATGGTCGATAATGATTTGTTTTGCCACGATGTGGTTCTCCCTCGATTTGACGAATGGAATGAAACCCAGCAAGCTGCTAGCTTGCGGCGGGAATCAGCAAACCCTGTTGCGTCGGCTACGCCACGGCGCAAAAGCGCACGGGAGCGACAGTAAACAGGGGGTGACACGCGTGTGACCAGCGGATGGCCAAAGCCGATGCCGGGGTGCCGTGTGCGTGCTAAAAGAGGCTGTGGTTCAGGACTTTTAACAACGCTAGCGCCATGCAAATACATGGCACCAAATGTATTTGACCGAAAAAAAATCGACCAAGCTACTTTTAACTGGATGCGGGTGTAAAACCCGAAGAATTATTCACCACTCAGCGAGCGGAGAGTACTGCGAAGCAGAAGGTGAAACGCGGTGAAGCTGTTGTAAATATGACTCAAGTATAACGCAAAAAGGCACTAAAGTCCAATAGCTTTCCAAATAGAAATGTGATAGCAATGTTCGCTAACGTACAGTCAGACGTAAAAAAGGCGAAAAGAGACGTGGTTTCATCGTCTTTTCGCCCATCACTGCGAGACGCTCCCTAGCACCAAATTTGGCGCCAGACAAGCGGGTGAAACGCCATCAAACTGACTCGGTAAACACCTTGCGCATCTTCTCGGCAATCTTGCCTTCGATGGTGGAAGCAAAGGCGCTGAGCATGAAGCCCAGCTTGATTTGCAGTTGCGCCTGCTCTTTTTCCAGGGTCAGCGAGCCATCGACGCCGCTGCGCTCGAAGCGCAGCACATCGCCATCCCAGGCACACACCAGGTCATATTCCTGGGCCAGCTTGTCGGCCACTTGCTGTGCCGCTTCGCGCGCCTTTGCTGCTGTCAGCTTATGTTGCTGAACTATATTTATATCCGCCATCAAACGATCCTTTTATTATAAAAACGGGCAATACGGCCAGCATCATACCAGCCGCCATACGGCGGGCATGGCGGCAGCTGGCGCCGGACGGCTAAAAAAGCCCGTCCTTCCCACGCATCGTTTGCGCGGGATCAAACCGGACGCGCCGAAGCGGGACGACTATTCCAGTTCGAGTTGCGCGTGTCTTGGAGAGCTACCATGGACCAGAAAGTCATCGTGCCGGCCGACGTCGCACTGAACAAATGCGTGTCCTTGCCCGTCGGCTATGTCCCTACCCCCTCGGCGCCGTACCGCCAGCACCGCAAGAATGCGCAACTGACCCTGCAGCCAGGCCCGCCCCGCCTGAGCGAGGCAACGGCCCGCAACCTGACCGCCGTGCCCGTCGGTTCGCGCGTGCTGATCTGGAAGCAAGACCCGTCCGTCAGCGACCTGGGCACGCGCAAGTCCTTCCTGCCCGGGCTGATCCTGCAAGGCCCGCGCGACGCGCGCATCACGTTTGGCGAACCGGGCATAGCGCAGGTCAGCCCGAATGCCTTTGGCGACTTCATTGTCTCGCCCAACACCGACCAGTTCGATGCCGTACACACCTTTGCCATCGTGCGCATGACGCTCACCATGTACCAGCGCGCGCTGGCCCGCAACGACACGGCGCCGCCGCTGCCCTGGCAATGGAATAGCGCCAGCAACACGGCGCCCCTGCGCGTATTTCCGCACGGTTTACCCAATGTCATGAATGCGTATTACAGCCGCAGCGACAAGGCCCTCAAGTTCGGCGACTTCATCCCCAGCGGCGCCACCGAGCGCGTCTACACCTGCCGCTCGCTCGACATCGTCTCGCATGAAACGGGGCACGCCGTACTCGATGGCCTCAAGCCCAATTGGCTCCTCAGCAACAATCCACCGCAAACGGGCGGCTTGCACGAATCGTTCGGCGACCTGACGGCCATCTTCCTGGCCCTGTCGCAGCTGGACCAGGTCGAAGCCGTGATCGCGCAAACCAAGTCCGATCTGCACGACAAGACATTTCTCGCCGACCTGGCGGAGCAGTTCGGCCTGGCCCTGGGCCGGCCGAACGGCTTGCGCAATGCCGACAATGACATCAAATTGTCGGAAGCAGGCACGGAAGTGCACGCCATCTCGCAAGTGTTTACGGGCGCCATCTACGACATCCTGGCCGACATCTTTGCCCACGAACGCCAGCCCCAGCTGGAAGACGATGCGGCCGTGCTGCACCGCTGCGGCGACTACCTGCGCAGCCTGGTCCTGCGCGCCCTGGTGGCGTCGCCCGAGCAGGCCGCCACGTTTGCCGACGTGGCTGGCCACATGCTGACAATCGCCGGGGCCGACGGCAATGGCGCCTACCTCGATTTCATCCGCAACAGCTTTACCGTGCGCGAAGTGTTCAAGGCCTATGCCATGACAGAAGATGGCCAGACGAGCTTTGCCCCCGATATCGTCGACGAAGTGGGCGCCGTGCAAGACAGGCGCGCCTGCTGCGGTACCATGAACCATGCGCAATACTGCGAGTCGGATCAATTGCTCGAAGCGGAGCGCGACGCGCTGGCCGCCTGGTGCCGCAGTTACGGCCCCCGATAGACAGCCCGGCAGCGCACCAGCACGCCCGCTTCAGGCCTGCCGGACTAGCGGCGGGCCATAGCGCGTCCTACCACCATCGATAGCAAGGAGCACCATGAAAATTTCAGCCCGCAGCAGCGGCGGCTTTGCCGGCCTGAGTGAACAGTATGACATCGATACGCAAGCCCATCCGGCTGGCCCCGGGCTGGAAGCGGCACTGGCCAGCAGCGGCTTTTTCACGCACCCGCAGGGCACGGACGAACAGCTGGGCGCCGATATCCCCCATTGGCAGATCACCGTCGAGGCGCCTACCGCGCGCCGCACCATCACGTTTGCCGAGGATGGCAGCGCTGAAAACGCACGTTGGCAACAGTTGCTGACGAAAATACGTGCCGGCGCCTGATTTTTCTGGCATGTATTTTGTGTCGGTTTTGATTTGAGCAAAACAAAAACACCACACGGCAAGACAGCACGCCGCACGCCCTGCACCCTGCCGTATCGGGCGACTGTCGCTTTCTTGCCGCGTTCTTCATGGCAACGTCCCGGATAGTCGCTGAAATGCGCTCTCTGCGCGGCAACGGCAACGCGTAAAAATGAATTTGCTTATATGTATTGTATATAAGCGGGATTTGTGAGAAATAGCGAATTGCCTTAAAATACAATGCTTTGCTTTAGTATGCGCCGCCGAAGTTCCTGCAGGCGCTACAGCACCTCCCCCAAATTGATAGGACTGTTATGACCCACGTTGTCACCGAATCCTGCATCGCCTGTCGCTACACCGACTGCGTCGATGTCTGCCCGGTAGATTGTTTCCGGGAAGGCCCGAACTTCCTGGCAATCGATCCGGACGAATGTATTGACTGCGCCGTCTGCGTGGCAGAGTGCCCGGTGAACGCGATTTTCGCGGAAGAAGACGTGCCGGGCGACCAGCAAGCCTTCATCAAGATCAACGTCGATCTGGCCCGCAACTGGCCTTCGATCACCAAGACGAAGGCTGCCTTGCCGGAAGCCGAGCAATACAAGGACGTCAAGGACAAGCTCGACATGCTGGTGCGCTAAGCACACGGCAGTTGCGGCGGTCGTTCCGGCGGGGATCGCCCTCCCCGCAGGGGCTTAGCGGCAAATAAATGTACAAGAAGCAGCGGAAACGCTGCTTTTTTTGCTTTTAAAACATCGTTGCAGGTCTATCCACGCAAGTGTGGCGTGCTGTCACATCATTGCGCAAACTGTGATCCTATGCGTGGTAAAGCACATTTTGTCCTCAACAAATATCGTAGAATTGGATTATGATATTTGAGCCGATATTGGCGCTTGGAATTAAACAAGGACTCTATATGCTTTACCAACTGCACGAACTGCAACGCTCTTTCCTCACTCCGGTGATGCAATGGGCAGACATGTCCTCCAAGTTATTTACCAACCCGGTTTCCCCACTGGCCCACACTCCGTTTTCGCAACGCATCGCAGCCGGCTACGAGCTGATGTACCGCCTTGGCAAAGACTACGAAAAACCGCAATTCGACATCAAATCCGTGCTCGTCCAGGGTGAGAGCGTCGACATCAGCGAACACGTTGTCGTCACAAAACCGTTTTGCCGCCTGATACACTTCAAAAAAGAAGCCACTGGCTTGCAACAGCCTAAAGTTTTGCTGGTTGCCCCCCTGTCCGGTCACCACTCGACCCTGCTGCGCGATACCGTGCGTGGCTTGCTGGCCGAGCACGATGTCTACGTCACCGACTGGACGGACGCGCGCATGGTACCGCTGACGGAGGGCCCGTTCCACTTGGACGACTACATTTATTATGTGCAAGAGTTCATCCGTCTGCTGGCGCCGGACCTGCATGTGATTTCCGTCTGTCAACCGACCGTGCCTGTGCTGGCTGCCATCTCGCTGATGGCGACGGCCAAAGATCCGCACATGCCGAAAACCATGACCATGATGGGCGGCCCCATCGATCCGCGCCGCTCGCCTACGCAGGTAAACAACCTGGCGACGGAAAAGAAATTCTCGTGGTTTGAAAACACCGTGATCTACGCGGTGCCGCCGAACTATCCCGGCTTTGGCCGCAAGGTGTATCCAGGCTTCCTGCAGCATGCCGGTTTCATCGCCATGAACCCGGGCCGCCATGCACAAAGCCACCGCGAGTTCTACATGCACCTGGTGACGGGCGACGACGAGCCGGCGGAAGGCCACCGCCAGTTCTACAACGAGTACAACGCCGTGCTGGACATGCCGGCCGAGTACTACCTGGAAACTATTAAAACGGTTTTCCAGGAATTCAGCCTGCCGATGGGCACGTGGAAAGTGGGCGGCCAGCTGGTGCGTCCGCAAGACATCACGAATGTGGCGCTGTTCACCGTGGAAGGCGAACTGGACGATATTTCCGGCGCCGGCCAGACGCAGGCGGCGCATGACTTGTGTTCCGGCATCCCTGCCGAGATGCAGCAAGACTTCGTGGCGCCGAAATGCGGCCACTACGGCATCTTCTCGGGCCGCCGCTGGCGCGAGATCATTTGCCCGAAAATCGGTGAATTCATCCAGAAACACGGCTGATAGGCTTTGTTTCAAGCAAAACGGCACGCCAGGCTACCCTGGCGTGCCGTTTTTTTTATGCCCAGCTCATGCGCGCTCGATTTTCACTGTCGGGCGCGTATTGACGAAGATTTGCTCGACTCTCGGCTCACCCGGCCCCGGCTTCTTCATCGCATAGCCATTCACGGGCTGCGAACGGTTCACCCACAGCGCGTAATACAAATGGTCGGCGCGCGGATCTTCCGTATTCGGGTGGATCAATATCGTCAGGCCCAGGCTGTTCAACTGCAGCCACGGCACAATCACGGGCAATAGATCATTGGTGAAGCCAAAATAAAACGAGGGCGTCACGTGTGGGCCGCGCGGCTCCAGGTTCCAGTCGCCCAATTCGATCTGGAAGCGCTCGGCCGCCCACTTGCGTATCAGCGCCGCCTTCTGATAGCTGTCTTCATCAAAATAGATATGCGCGTGATAACTCTCGATATCCGTATAGGCGCGCGGTGTCGGCGGCAAGGCTTCCTCGCCGGGACGCACGCTGGCGGGACGCGGCGTGGGTGCCGTATCCGTATGCTCGCCCCACGGACTCTTGCCGGGCACCGCTGGTTTTACGTCTTTTACGCGTTTGACTGCGCCATCCTGCGCCAGTGCCGAACCAGCCAGTCCCGAAGCGGCCAGCGCCGCCACCAGGCCACCGCCGCGCAAGACCGTGCGGCGTTGCGGAGAGAGGAGATTGGCCCATTCCAGATCGATGGCCGCGTGTTGATTATTGTCAGACATAGAAGATTTCCTGTTCTTGATGGTAGGTAGGGGGATGTGGAAAATCAGAAAGCCACGCTGGCGCGGGCGTAGTAATACGCACCGAGAACGCCCAATGGTCCCGAGTTGTCGTATGCGCCCGTGTACTGCGCCAGATTCGACGCGCTGCGCGCTTCGCGCGGTACCTGGCTGGGCCTCTGGTCGAAGACATTGTTGGCGCCCACCGTCACGTTGATACGCTTGCTGATGTCGTAGCCGACGCTGACATCCGTCACGAAGGCAGCCTTCAGCTGATAATCACCGCCCGTGATGGCGTTCAGGCGCTTGAGCTTGCCGTAGCGCGTCTCGCGCACGTTTAAGACCCAGCCCGCCTTTTCATACGCCATGGTGAGAATTTCCTTGTCGCGCGGTGCCCGGTACAGCAAGTCGTACTCGGCCGATTTGCTCAGGGTGCCGATGTTCGGCAAGCCTTGCAGTACGGCGGGAAGGTCGGCCTTGCCCACCAGGCTCGTGTGGTTGATATTTGCGGCCGCCGTCCAGCGCAGCTTGCCATCGGCCAAGCGCAAGACATCTTCCGCCGTGAAATCGATGCCGCGCGTGCGCGTGTCGCCCACATTGGCAAAATAATGCGCCACCAGGCCATTGCCCACCGTCAAGCCTGCCGAGCGCAGCAGGTTTTCAACAACACTCGCTTGCGCCGCCGTCAGCGGGCGGCCACTGCCGTCAAGCGCCACGCCCGAGCTGCGGTCGATGCCGATGTTCGACGACACGCCCAGGCGGTCGCTGACCTTGATTTGATACGCATCAACGGCAAAGCGCAGGGTGGGCGTAGGATTGAAAGTCAGGCCAGCCGACAGATTCGTCGATTTTTCCGGTTTCAACGGCTGCGCGCCCAGGGCCCGCGCGGCGGCAGAATTCGGCTGCGCCAGGGTGTACGGCACGCCCGCATGATCGGACGTATTCGAATACGATTGCGTCACCAGGCTGGGCGCGTGGAAACCGTTGCTGACGGTGCCGCGCACGGCGACAGCGGGCGTGACGTCATAACGGGCGGACAAGCGGCCCGTGGTCTTGCTGCCGAAATCCGAATACTTTTCGGCACGCAGGGCCGTGTCGAGCAGCAATTGCGGCGTCAGCTTGGCCCCCAGTCCGATATACGCCGCATAGCTGTGCCGCGCCGTGTCGGACGCATCGACAGGCAGGTAGCCGGCCAGCGCCGACGAGCCGCTGCCCTGCCAGGAAGCGGGCTCGCCCGGGCTGCGTTGCTGCGTTTCATGCGAATACTCGAGGCCGACGCTGAGGTCCGCCGGCTCGCTCAGCCCCAGCGGCACGGGACGGCGCACGTCGGCGTTGGTGGTCGAGCGGCTGTAGCGCTGATTGCCGATGTCAAAATCGGTCTTGCCACCGGGATAATTGAGCGAGTAATTGGCCGAGTGCTCCACGCCGACATCGATATCGTCGCGGCCGTAGGTGCTGCTGACATCCCAACTCCAGCCCGCCGTTTCGCCCTTGATACCGCCCGTCAGCGCAACATCGTTTTCGCTCGTCGTTTCATAGGGTGTGAATCCGTCGGGATACACGGACAGCAAGCCTTTGTTGTTATTGAAAATGGTATTGGGCAGGCGGAAATTCTGTGCCGAACGGGCATTACGGTGGGCATACGTGCCGAAGCCGTACAGTTGCACCTCGCTCGACACGTCATAGCCGAGGTTGGCGCTGAGCGAGGCGGTCGTGCTTTGCGGCACGCCCGTATTGCGCCACGGATTACTGTTGCGCTTCGCTTCAGCCGGGTTCGGCGAGGCGCCGGCCGGCAAGCTGTTGTTCGGTCCCAATTTCACCAGCTGGCCATCGCTGTTGCGCACGGCCGGATACGACAGATAAGTGGGATTCAGTCCGAAATTGCGCACGGCGATGCCCTGGCGCTGGACTTCGGCGCCGAAGTGGGCAAAGCCATGCTCGCCCAGGCGCGTGCCGCCATCGATGCGCACGGACCCGTTCGTGCCATCGCCATCGTCGGTGGAACCGAGCTGCGCGCTGAAGCTGCCCTTGTCATCGGATTTCAGGATGATGTTGATGACGCCGGCAATCGCGTCGGAACCGTAGATGGCCGAGGCGCCGTCGCGCAGGATTTCCACGCGGGCAATGGCACTCGTGGGTATCAAGGCCAGGTCGGTGGCGACGGAACCGGGAAAGCCATCCTCATTGACGATGGCCGTCGTATGGCGGCGCTTGCCATTGACCAACACCAGCGTATGCGATGGGTCGAGGTTGCGCAGCTGGCCGGCGCGCACGATGCTGCCCAGGTCGGGCTGCACGCGGGCCGGCAAGTTAAACGACGGCAAGGCCGTGTCCAGCGCGTCGAGCAGATTCAATTTTCCCGTCGCCAGCAACTGCTGCGCGCTGATCACGTCGATGGGCGCGGCGCTGTTGGCCACGGTGCGCCCCGTGCCACGCGCGCCCGTGACGATGACGGCGTCGAGCGGGGCGCCAGCCAGCGCGCCAGCGTCGTCCGGCACCGCCTGCGCATAGCTTGCGCCGGGCGCTGCCAGCGCCAGAACGGCCACCGAGACGGCGTGCGCCAGTTGCCGCAGGCGTGGTGCGGGGTCTTGCTTGGCTATCAGTTCCAACATACGAAAACATCCTTTCAAAGTCGTCAACACTGTGGCTGCAGACTAAAGGATGGATAAACAAACAAGAACGAATGGTTTCGTATTTAGATATTTCGTTTTGGAAACTAACAACAGCGGCGCGCCGTGTCAGGGCGTCGCTGGGGCGCTCGCCAGGCTCTGGTCGAGCCGCTTCCAGTAATCGCGTTCCAGCCGGGCCGTATCGATATCGCGCGCCGCCTCGTTGAAGCGTTTTTGCTGTGCACCACCTTCCTCATCGCGCTTGAAGCACACATGCACGGGGCGCTCCTTGAACACGGTATCGATGATGGCGATACGCTCGCGCTCGGCCTTGCTGAAGTTGCGTCCCATCAGCAAATGCTGCAGGACGTGGCGCTCGATGACGATCACGCGGTAACGCTTGATGAACAGTTTCTTCAGATTCGTGGCGTCGTTCAAACCCTCTTCCGTCTTCAGCTCGCCGCGCGCCACCATGCCATCGAACTGCTCGCCATTCGAATAACCGGCCACGGTGCCGATGCGCAGCTTGCCCAGCTCGGCCAGGGTAGCACCCGGCGCGCCATCCTCCTTCAGATAGGCCAGCACGCCCTGCGTGTTACCAACAGGAACAGAAAAGTGACAGAGTTTTTCCCGTTCGGGCGTGCGCCAGACGGCCAGGAAACCGGCGTATCGGGGACTGGCAAGGCCAAACTGCATGGCGCGCTTCCAGGGAAAATATTCATATCTGACCGTATAGCCAAGCCGCTCAAAGACGGCGCTGACCATGGCGCCCGACATGCCATCGGCTGGCAGGCCATGGGAAATGAAGGGCGGCCAGTCTTCCGCCGCGAAGCGAACGATGCGCGAGCTGGCAGCGCCAGGCGCCGCCATGGGGGAGCTAGCCTGCCCGTGCGCAACGGCAAGCGTAGAGTGCATGAACAAACAGAAGGGCAAACCAACTGTCCGGAGGAAACGCATGTTTTGCTCCTATGGCCTGGTGCGCCTCACAGTGTAGGGGGCGGCAACAGGTCTGGCGGTCGGCTTTTTTTATCATTGCCTTGATAAAAATCATGCTCCCATAAAAAAAAGAAATTGCAAAGTTGTTTATTTGCACTTTGACATTCCCAAGGGAAATAAAATACGATTGCGGCGCGCCTGCAACAGCCAGCCGGGGCGCACTATCCCCTTACACGACACAGGTTTTTACTTATATGCGGCCCAGATGGCCGATAATGACGTTTTACCGTATTGAAGATGACCGTGCCGCATCCCGCCTCTCCCTCACTTGCCGACCAGATCGAAGATTTGCTGCCGCAAACGCAATGCACCAAATGCGGCTACAACGGCTGCCGCCCGTATGCGGAAGCGATTGCCGCCGGCAACGCCGACATCAACCAGTGCCCACCGGGCGGCGTACAAGGCATCGTACGCCTGGCCGGCTTGTTGGGCAAAAAAGTCATTCCGCTCAATCCCGTCAATGGCCTCGAACGCCCGCGATCTGTCGCTTACATCGATGAATCGCTGTGTATCGGCTGTACCCTGTGCATCCAGGCCTGTCCCGTGGACGCCATCGTCGGCGCCGCCAAGCAGATGCATACGGTCGTCACGGACCTGTGCACGGGCTGCGACCTGTGCGTGGCACCCTGCCCCGTCGACTGCATCGTGATGTATCCCGTCAGCGGCGACGCCACAGGCTGGGATGCCTGGAGCCAGATGGACGCCGACGACGCCCGCGCGCGCCACGATTTCCGCGCGCAGCGGCTGCGCCGCGAAGCCGAGGCCAACGACGCGCGCCTGGCCGCCAAGGCCGTCGCCAAGATGCAGGAAGTGACGCAGGAATTGCCCGTCACGCCCGATGAAGTAGCGGAAAAAGAGCGCAAGCGCGCCATCATCGCCGCCGCCATGGAGCGCGCGCGCGCCAAGGCCGCCGCCAGCGCCGCTGCCCAGACCGAACCGCCCGCCTCCAACACGCCGAAAAAAGACGCATGAACGCCGCCAAACGCCTGGAAATCTTTACGCGCTTCCGCGCTGCCAATCCTTCGCCGAAAACGGAACTCGAATACACAACGCCGTTCGAGCTGCTGATCGCCGTGCTGCTGTCGGCGCAGGCGACGGACGTGTCCGTCAACAAGGCAACACGCTTGCTGTATCCGGTAGCCAATACGCCAGCCAGGATACTGGCGCTGGGCGTCGACGAACTGGCCAGCTATATCCGCACCATCGGCCTGTTCCGCACCAAGGCCAAGAACGTCATCGCCACCTGCCAGATCTTGCTCGATCAGCACGGCGGCGAAGTGCCGCGCGACCGCGCCTCGCTGGAAGCCTTGCCCGGCGTGGGCCGCAAGACGGCAAATGTGGTCATGAACACGGCATTTGGCGAACCAACCATGGCGGTCGACACGCATATCTTCCGCGTCTCGAACCGCACCGGCATCGCACCAGGCAAGAACGTCGATATCGTCGAGCAAAAACTGCTGAAATTCATACCCAAGGAATTTCTGCACGACGCCCACCACTGGCTCATCCTGCACGGCCGCTACACGTGCACGGCGCGCAAACCGCAATGCTGGAACTGCATGATTGCAGACCTGTGCGATTACAAGAGCAAGTCACCGATGCCTGCCGTGGTATAGGTAAAAAAAACGGCCCGAGTGTAGGCCGATGTCGTTGCTGCGTGGGTCGGGTTAGCCCGCAGGGCGTAACCCGACACATTGTTGCTGCCTGGGGTGTTGTCGGATTACGGCCCTTCGGGCCTAATCCGACCTATAGCAAGACCATATTGTCACGATGAATCAGCTCATGGCCTTCCATATAGCCGAGTATGGACTCGATCTCGGTGGAGGGCTTGCGCATGATGCGGCGCGCTTCGCCGCTCGTGTAGTTGGACAGGCCGCGCG
Organism: Janthinobacterium sp. 75; assembly: GCF_004365495.1. Classification (NCBI taxonomy): domain Bacteria; kingdom Pseudomonadati; phylum Pseudomonadota; class Betaproteobacteria; order Burkholderiales; family Oxalobacteraceae; genus Janthinobacterium; species Janthinobacterium sp. 75. The sequence continues at coordinate 482,464 of NZ_SORD01000002.1, forward strand.
CCACGGGCACGCCGGCTGCATCGACGCAGGTGATCACGGCGCCGCGGCCGAATTCGCCGTTCACGCCCGTCACGCCGATCGGCAGCAGGGACTTGCCTTCCTGGCGCAGCTTTTGCACGGCGCCCGCGTCCAGCACGACGGCACCGGCCGTATGCAGATGGTCGGCCATCCACTGCTTACGCGCTGTCAATTGCCCCGTTTGTGCCAGCAACTCCGTACCGATCGCTTCGCCATGGGCTAGACGGCTGAGTACGTCGCTATCGCGGCCCCAGGCGATGATGGTGTGGGCACCCGACTTGGCGGCGCGCTTGGCAGCGAGGATTTTCGTCAGCATGCCGCCACGACCCAGGCTGCTGCCGGCGCCGCCAGCCATCGCTTCCAGAGCCGGATCGCCGGCGATGCCCTGCGTGATCAGGTAAGCGTTCGGGTCCTTGCGCGGGTCAGCCGAAAACAGACCGTGCTGGTCCGTCAGGATGACCAGGGCATCGGCCTCGATCAGGTTGGCCACCAGGGCGCCCAAGGTATCGTTGTCGCCGAACTTGATTTCATCGGTGACGACAGTGTCGTTTTCATTGATGATCGGCACCACGCCCAGGCGCAGCAGGGTCGTCAGGGTGGAGCGGGCGTTCAGATAGCGCTCGCGGTCGGCCAGGTCGGCGTGGGTCAGCAGCACCTGCGCCGTGCCGAGGCTGTGGGCGCGGAAGCTGCTCTCATAGATTTGCGCCAGGCCCATCTGGCCAACGGCGGCGCACGCCTGCAATTCGTGGATATCGGTGGGGCGCTGCTCGAAACCGAGGCGCAACATGCCTTCGGCGATGGCGCCGGAGCTGACCAGCACGACTTCCTTGCCCATCGCGCGCAAGCCGGAAATCTGCGCAGCCCAGCGGGCAATGGCGACATGATCGAGTCCGCGGCCATCGTTGGTGACCAGCGAAGAGCCGACTTTGATGATAATGCGGGTAGCTTTTTGAATCACGGAATCCATGGGGCGGCGCTCTTCACTTAATAGACGTCAGCGCGCAGGACGCAGCCACAGCAAGGCCAACCCCGCCAGCAGCTCGATTGCGCACATGAACAACACAAAACCCTGGGGCAAGCCGAAGCTGATGGCCGCGTACAAACGGCCGGCGGGCTGCGCCAGGACCAACATTGCAGTGATATCGCCGAGGATGGGCGGTTCGCCCTGCCGTGCTGCGAACAGCGCCAGGAGCGCGGTAGCGCCCCAGACACCGACATGGGAGGCGTAGAACTGGCTGTAGCCATTGACGCCATTGAGGAAGATGCCCATGCCGGCCGCCATTTCATCGGCGAACAGCAGGCAGGCGACCGCGCTCAGCCCGTAAGCATACGCGATCAGATGCAATACACGGCGCTGCCACGCTTGCTTGCGCGAGGACGCGACAGCGACCGCCTGTACTGACATCCGGATACAGCCTTAGTCGATGATCTTGAAACGCGGATCATCCGGGTCGATCGACGAGATACCGCGTGCTTCTTCGGTCATCTGCGTTTCTTCGGCACGGCTTTCGCTGTGTTTCTTCGCTTCCAGATGTTGATAAATCGCATTCACCAGTTCGGGGCAACCCTGATGGTTCAGCGCGGAAATCTCGAAGACGGGACCTTTCCAGGCGAAACGCTTGAGGAAGTCCTTCACCAGCTTCTTGCGGTCTTCTTCCGGCACCATGTCGAGCTTGTTCAACACCAGCCAGCGCGGCTTGTCGACCAGCGACTCGTCGTATTTCTTCAGTTCCTTGACTAGCGCCTTGGCTTCCTTGACAGGATCGACGTTGGTTTCAAACGGCGCCAGGTCGACGATGTGCAACAGCAGACCCGTGCGCTGCAAGTGACGCAGGAATTGATGGCCCAGGCCCGCGCCTTCGGAAGCGCCTTCGATCAAGCCGGGAATATCGGCGATCACAAAGCTCTTCTCGTGCGACACGCGCACCACGCCCAAGTTCGGGTGCAGGGTGGTAAATGGGTAATCGGCAATTTTCGGGCGCGCGTTAGAGACGGCCGAGATAAACGTCGACTTGCCGGCGTTCGGCATGCCCAGCAGGCCCACATCGGCCAGTACTTTCAGTTCCAGGCGCAATTCGCGGCGTTCGCCTTCCTTGCCCTCGCCTTTTTGGCGTGGCGCGCGGTTGGTCGAGGACTTGAAGTGGATATTACCCCAGCCGCCTTCGCCGCCCTTGGCCAGCATTTCGATCTGGCCGTGTTCGGTCAAATCGGCCAGAATTTCGCCGCTCGCGTTGTCGATGATCAAGGTGCCCACAGGCATGCGCAGGTGGATGTCATCCGCGCCCTTGCCATAGCAATCTGCGCCACGGCCAGGCTCGCCATTGCGAGCCTTGTGCATTTTGGAGAAGCGGAAATCGACGAGCGTGTTGATATTGCGGTCGGCGACTGCCCAAATGGTGCCGCCCTTGCCGCCATCGCCGCCATCGGGACCGCCGAAAGGCCTGAATTTTTCACGGCAGAAAGAGGCGCAGCCGTTGCCGCCATCGCCCGCGATGACTTCGATTTTTGCTTCGTCGATAAACTTCATAATTTTGCCGCCATAAAACTAAAAAGGCTCTACCTTGGGCAGAGCCTTTCGATTGAAGGCTTGCGCCTTACATCATGCGATCACAGCGGAGCGAACTGGCGCTCCGCGATGAATTACGCTGGTACTGCTGCGTTAGGTACAACGGTCACGAATTGCTTCGAGCCAGCACCTTTGACAACGAACTTCACTTTGCCCGCGATCAACGCGAACAAGGTGTGGTCTTTGCCCATGCCTACGCCTTCGCCAGCGCGCACTGGGGTGCCGCGTTGACGAATGATGATGCCGCCAGCATTGATAGCTTGGCCGCCGTAGACTTTAACGCCCAGACGTTTTGATTCTGAATCACGGCCGTTTCGCGTTGTGCCGCCGCCTTTTTTATGTGCCATTTAAGACTCCTTGATAGCTGATTAATTCAAACAGCGGCGATTAGCCGTTGATCGAAACGATTTGGATTTCGGTAAAATTCTGGCGATGGCCTTGATGCTTTTGGTAATGCTTACGACGACGCATCTTGAAAATTTTGACCTTATCATGGCGACCATGCGCCACAACCGTAACCAGTACCGTTGCACCTTCGACCAATGGCGCACCAAATTTAATGGTGTCGCCCGCGCCTACTGCGAGAACTTGATCGATGGTGATTTCGGAACCAATGTCTGCCGGTATCTGTTCTACTTTAAGTTTTTCGCCAGCGACAACTTTGTATTGTTTGCCACCGGTTTTTATGACCGCGTACATGATTTGAAACCTCATCAAATGTTGAAAGAATTTGTCCCACTGCCATGAAAAGCAAGCCATGCACAACAGGGGGAACCAGCGATTATACACGGACTGAGAAATTGCGTCAAAAACTATTCACAAAGACCGATGATCGTGGTATGTCGACAACCTGACCACCATGTCAGGCTTGCGCCAGGCGGACGGAAAAGCGTGCGCCAGTGCCAACAAGGTCAAACAATTGCTCCACAGTCATAGGCAAACATCACGCGCGCGCAAGCCATGTCGTATAATCGCCGCACCCACAATCTAATGCAGGTTCGCCTTGTCTGACGCTAACAAACACGTTAACCAAAACACCATCGTGCAAACGATTGCCGCCGATATGGACGCAGTCAATACGGTGATCCGCCAAAAACTGCACTCCGATGTGATTCTGATCAACCAGATCGCTGAATACATCATCAGTGCAGGTGGCAAACGCATCCGTCCCGTGCTGATTTTGCTGGTGGCCAATGCCCACGCCTATCGCGGCACTGCGCACCATGAACTGGCGGCGGTGGTTGAATTCATCCATACCGCCACCCTGCTGCACGACGACGTCGTCGATGAATCGTCGATGCGCCGCGGACGCCAGACGGCCAACGCCCTGTTCGGCAATGCCGCCTCGGTGCTGGTGGGCGACTTCCTGCACTCGCGCTCGTTCCAGCTGATGGTGTCGCTGAATAATATGCGCGTCATGCAAATCCTCTCCGACGCCACCAACGTGATCGCGGAAGGCGAAGTGCTGCAGTTGCTGAACATGCACGACCCGGACGTGACGCAAGAGAGCTACCTGAATGTCATCCGCTCGAAGACAGCCAAGCTGTTCGAAGCGTCGGCGCAACTGGGCGCCCTGATCGCCGGCGCCAGCGAAGACGATATCGAAGCGGCTGCAGAATACGGCCGCTCGCTGGGCACGGCTTTCCAGCTGATCGACGACGTACTCGACTATGCAGGCGACGCCGCCGAAATCGGCAAGAACGTGGGCGACGACTTGCGCGAAGGCAAACCGACCATGCCGCTGATCTGGCTGATGGAAAACGGTACGCCAGAGCAACGCGAACTGGTGCGCAGCTGCATCGAACAGGGTGACGAACAGCATTTCGACGCCATCCTGGCCGCCATCACCAGCAGCGGCGCCCTCGACTACACGCGCCAGCAGGCGGAAATCGCCGGCCAGCGCGCCGCCAATGCCATCGCCGGCTGGCCGGACAGCGCCTACAAGCAATCCATGCTGCAACTGTGTTCGTTTGCCGTGGACCGCAATCACTGATCGCGTTTTACGACGTGCAATACAAAACGGCGCCACTGGCGCCGTTTTTTTATGGCGTCCCTACTTGCGCTCATGCTCCATGGCCGCGCCCGCCAATTCCTGCACGATGGCCGGCTCCGCTTCCAGCCGTTCGCTGTAGCGGCTGCCCAGATAATCGCGGCGGTCGCGCACCAGCAAGGTAAATTTATAGAGCTCCTCCATCACGTCGACCAGGCGCTCGTAATACGGCGACGGCTTCATGCGGCCGTCATCGTCGAATTCCTGATACGCCTTGGCGACCGAAGACTGGTTCGGGATAGTCACCATGCGCATCCAGCGTCCCAGCACGCGCAAGCCGTTGACGGCATTGAACGATTGCGAACCACCCGACACTTGCATCACGGCCAGGGTACGGCCCTGTGTAGGGCGCACACTGCCCGTTTCCAGCGGCAACCAGTCAATCTGCGATTTGAACACGCCAGTGACGGCGCCATGGCGTTCGGGGCTGCACCACACTTGCCCTTCCGACCATAGCGACAGCGCGCGCAATTCCTGCACCTTCGGGTGCTCGGGCGACACGCTATCGACCATGGGCAAGCCGTGCGGGTCGAACACGCGCGTCTCGGCCCCGAAGTGGCGCAGGATGCGCTCCGCTTCCAGGGTCAGCAGCTTGCTGTACGAGCGCTCGCGCAAGGAACCGTACAGCAGCAAAATGCGCGGCGCATGCGTGGAAACGTTGAGCGGCGCCAATTTGTCCAGGCTGGGCAGATCCAGGTGCGCGGCGCTGATGTTGGGCAAATCATTGGCCAGCTCATTGGGCAAATCGTCCATCTCAGGCCACCGGCTTGCCGTCGGCGCCCACCACGGCCTGGCCATCTTCCTTGGCAAAGGCGCCTTGCTGCGGCAACGGCAGGATGTCCAGCACTTTTTCCGATGGCCGGCACAAACGCACGCCCAGTTCCGTGACGACGATGGGACGGTTGATCAAAATAGGGTGGGCTTGCATGGCGTCCAGCAGGGCCGCATCGCTCAGCTCCGGATTGGCCAGGCCCAGCTCGTCGTACAGGGCGCCCTTGTCGCGCATCACCGCGCGCACGGACAGACCCGCACGCTTGATCAGGTCAACCAGCTCCTCGCGCGATGGAGGGTTCTTGACGTAATCGATGATGACGGGTTCGACGCCCGTGTTGCGGATCAGGGCCAGGGTGTTGCGCGAGGTGCCGCAAGCCGTATTGTGATAGATCGTGATGGTCATGGTGTGCTTTCGTTGGGTACATTGCCGCTGTCCGGCAGGCAGCAAGGGCTGCCGGCACAGCAGTTCTCGGTCAAGAAGGCCAGCAAGCCGTTCATGCCCGCATAGTTGGCGGCGTAGATGATGGAGCGGCCCGCCTTGCTCGCCGTCACCAGATCGGCGTGCGCCAATTCCTTCAAGTGAAACGACAGTGACGATGGCGCGATGGCCAGCGCTTCGGCGATTTTTGTGGCAGCCATGCCTTCCGGCCCCGTCTGTACCAGCAGGCGGAACACGGCCAGCCGCGATTCCTGCGCCAGCGCCGCCAGGGCCACGATGGCGGAAGCACTCGTCAGCGGTATCGGCCGGTCAGCTATTGTCTTTTCATTTTCCATAATTCAATAATAATCGAATTATGGAATCATTTCAAGCGACATGCCTTACCTATGTAGCTTACGTAACCCAGCGCACCGACCGTGATGGCCTATCGGTCTACCTTGATGAAAAAATCATTGCGATTGGCTTACCATGACACGCTCAACCCCGCTCAAAATCCTAGGCTGGAGCCTGGCCGCCCTGCTGGCCCTCATCGCCATCGTCGTCATCTTCGTGCTGACTTTCGACTGGAATCGCGCCCGCCCCTACATCAACCAGAAGGTGTCGGAAAGCACGGGCCGCGAATTCGTCATCGGCGGCGATCTGCAGGTGCAATGGCGGCAGGGCCTGAAGACGGAGCCGGGCTGGCGCCGCTATGTGCCCCGCCCTGTCATCAGCGCGCAGGACGTGCGCATGAGCAACCCGGATTGGGCCACGGCCGGCCCGCAACTGGCCAGCGCGAAACGCATCGACGTGAGCATTCATCCGCTGGCCCTGTTGCAGCACAAGGTGGTGCTGACGGACCTGGCGCTCGACGCGCCAAACATTGCCCTGCAACGGCGCGCCGATGGCAGCAATAGCTGGACCTTGAAGGATAACGGCCCATCGCCATGGGAGGTGGAAATCCAGCGCATGGCCTTTGGCGACGGCGTCATCCGTTACCTGGACGATGGCATCGCCCTTGACGTGCGCGCCAAGGTCAGCTCGACGGCGCCCGATGCCACGCCGGGTGACGCGCCAGGCAGCGCGCCCGTGGAAAAATACGGCATCGCCTTCACCTTGGGCGGCAGCTACCGCAAGGCGCCAGTGACGGGCGGCGGGAAGGCGGGCGCCGTGCTGTCCCTGACCGACAACAATACGGCCTATCCCGTGCAGGCGCACGCCGTGCTGGGCAAGAACAAGGCCAGCATCGATGGCACCCTGACGGACCCGCGCTCTCTGTCCGGCATCGATTTGCAGCTGAGCCTAGCCGGCGCCAGCATGGCCGACCTGTATCCGCTGACGGGCGTGCTGCTGCCGGAAACGCCGGACTATGCCACCAAGGGCCGATTGCTGGGCAAGAAGGACGGCGCCACCTGGAACTGGACATATCAGAACTTCAAGGGCAAGGTGGGCCAGAGCGACCTGGCGGGCACCCTGCAGTATTTGCCGCGCCAGCCCCGCCCCTTGCTGCGCGGCGAAGTGATGTCGCAGCAGTTGCGCCTGGAAGACCTGGGTCCCACCATCGGCGCCGACAGCAATGCGCAGAAACAGGCGCGCGGAAAGGCACCCGTGCAACCGGACAATAAAGCCTTGCCCGTGGAGCAGTTCAACACGGCCAAATGGAATGCGCTCGACGCCGACGTAAAATTTACCGGCAAGAAACTGGTGCGCACGCATGACATTCCATTCAACGACGTCGTCGCCAATATCCACATGAAAGACAAGGTGCTGAGTTTGACGCCGCTCAATTTCGGCATGGCCGGTGGCGACATCACCTCGAATATCACCCTCGACGGCCGTCAAAAGACCATCGCTGCGCAAGCCAAGGTGACGGCGCGCCACCTCAAAATTCGCGAACTGTTTCCCAAGCTGCAATCAATGCAAGCGAGTTTCGGCGAAGTGTATGGCGACGCGGCCCTCACGGGCCACGGCAATTCCGTCTCGGCCATGCTGGCCAGCGCGAATGGGGAACTGGCAGCCACCGTCAGCGAAGGCTCCGTCAGCCAATTCATGCTGGAACTGGCTGGCCTGAACCTGGCCAATGCCGTCTTCGTGAAAATCTTCGGCGACAAGCAGGTACACCTGAACTGCCTGGCCAGCGATTTCGCCGTCACGAATGGCCAGGCCGATGTGCGACGCTTCGTGCTGGATACGGACACGGCCGTGGTGAATGTCACGGGCAACGTCAACCTGGCCCATGAAACCCTGGACCTCGACGTGCGCCCGCGCACCAAGGGCGCCCGCATCATCACCCTGCGCACGCCGCTGTACGCGAAAGGCACGTTCAAGAACCCGGACGTAGGCCCGCAAAAAGGCCCGCTCGCCCTGAAGGCCGGCGCCGCCGTGGCCCTGGCCACCATCGTCACACCGCTGGCCGCCCTGCTGCCGTTGGTCAACGTCGACAAAGCCCCCGACACGGACTGCGCCGCCGTCATGGCGCAAGCCAACGCCACGCGGAAAAACCCCACTTCGCCGGCGACAAATGCACCGGCAAAAAAAGTCAGCGAAGCGGACATCAAAAAGGCCCAGCAGGAAAAGAAATAGGCCTTGATGCAGTCGCTTGAAACCCGCCCCGCCATCTGCTGTAATAAAGAAAAGCGGGGTGTGGCTCAGCCTGGTAGAGCGCTGCGTTCGGGACGCAGAGGGCGGAGGTTCGAATCCTCTCACCCCGACTAGCCTGCCCCCACATTCCTTGCCTGCGCCTGCACACCTGCCGACAACGCGCAATCCTTGACCCACGCGTTGGCGTGTTGCCGAGAAGTATGATATTAATTGAACAATTGATTAATTAAACACTTCCATCGCGCAAGGGCCTGACCGATGTCTTTCCTGATAGTTCTGGCCGCACTGGCCTTCCTCATGCTGGCCGCCTACCGCGGCTACAGCGTGATCCTGTTTGCACCAGTCGCCGCACTGGGTGCCGTGCTGCTCACCGATCCGTCTGCCGTACCGGCCGTCTTCAGCGGTATCTTCATGGAAAAGATGGTGGGCTTCATCAAGCTGTATTTCCCCGTCTTTCTGCTGGGCGCCGTGTTTGGCAAGCTGATTGAACTGTCAGGTTTTTCCCAGTCGATCGTCGTGGCCGCCATTCGCTATATCGGCAGTTCCCGCGCGAATGCCGTCATCGTTGCCGTGTGCGCGGCGCTGACTTATGGCGGCGTATCGCTGTTCGTGGTGGTGTTTGCCGTCTATCCGTTCGCGGCCGAACTGTACCGCCAGAGCAATATCCCCAAGCGGCTGATGCCGGGTGCCATCGCCCTGGGCGCGTTTTCCTTCACCATGGACACTTTACCTGGCACGCCGCAAATCCAGAACATCATCCCCACCACCTTCTTCAACACGACCGGCTGGGCCGCACCGTGGCTGGGCACGATAGGTTCCGTGCTGACGGTGATGATGGGTCTGGCCTTCCTGGAGTGGCGCCGCCGTTCCGTCATGGCGACGGGCGAAGGCTACGGCGCCGAGGCTGAACAGGCCAAGACCGGCGGTGGCGACCTGCCCCATCCGCTCCTGTCGGTGGCGCCGCTGCTGCTCGTCGGCGTGGCCAATTACGCGCTGACCCGGCTGATCCCGCGCTGGTATGGCGCCAGTTACGTCCTCACCGCCGACGCCCTGCCGGGCTTGCACGCGCCCGTGTCGACGTCGATAGCCTCCGTCACCGGTATCTGGGCCGTGGAAGGTGCCTTATTGCTGGGCATCTTGCTCGTGTGCGTGACGGCCTTCGGGCGCATCCGCGCCGCCTTTGCAGAAGGCACCAAGGCGGCCGTGGGCGGCGCCTTGCTGGCCGCCATGAATACGGCGTCCGAGTATGGCTTTGGCGGCGTCATCGCGGCACTGCCCGGTTTTCTTGCCGTCAGCAACACCTTGCGCAGCGTGCCCGATCCCCTCGTCAACGCGGCCGTTTCCGTGACGACGCTGGCCGGCATTACCGGTTCGGCCTCGGGCGGCATGAGCATCGCGCTGGCCGCCATGTCGGACAGTTTTATCCAGGCCGCGCAGCAGGCACACATTCCGCTCGAAGTCATGCACCGCGTGGTGGCGATGGCCAGCGGCGGCATGGATACCTTGCCGCACAATGGCGCCGTGATCACCCTGCTGGCCGTCACGGGCCTCACGCACCGCCAGTCCTACCGCGACATTTTCGGCATCACCGTCATCAAGACGGTGGCCGTATTCCTCGTCATTGCCATTTATTACATGACGGGGCTGGTCTGAGGGTTGGGGCAAGCTACAGCCGCGGCGACGATGCCGGCTTCGCCAAAGTTTGCGCCGGCTTGAACAAATGGCTGATGCCCATGGTCAGCAGCGGGCCAGCCAGCGCCAGGTAGGAACTGTCCACGCCATACGGATTGCCCGCCAGGAACCAGCCTATGGTGGCGATCACCGAGACGATCACGCCAACAAAGGCGCCGCGCGGCGTACCGAATTTAGGCGCATAGAAGGCCATCAGCACCAGCACGGCCAGGGTGGCGCGCAGGGCTTTGCCCAGGAAGGCGATCATCAGCAGTTTTTCCGCATACAGCGCCAGCACCAGCGGCAGCAAGCCTGCCACGACGATGGCGATGCGCAAGAACATCAACGATTTCGCGTCGTTCTTCGCCTTGTTGTACCAGGGATCATAAAAATCCTTCATGGCCAGGGTGGCAGATGCCAGGGTGGTGGCGGAAATACCGCCGAACAGGGCGCCGGCCAGGCCCACGATCATGATGCTGGCGGAAAACGCCGGCATGTGGGCAATCAATGTCGGGAAAGCGTCGATCGACTTCATGCCCGGATACAGCACGGCGCTGCACATGCCGATCAGGGCCGCCATCAGGCCAAACGGTATCATCAGCGAGGACACGTAATAGCAGGCGCGCTTGGCCACGGCCGGGTTGTCCGTGCTGACCAGGGCCTGGATCACGTACTGCGTGGCGAAGATGGAGCCGATGCCGCCTATCATCCAGGCGATGATCTGGCCCCAGCCGATCTCGACCCAGTTGAACATCTTGGCCGGCAGTTGCGCCTGCAGCGCGCCGATGCCGCCGCTCGCTTCCAGCGCATACGCCAGCGCCAGGATCACGCCCAGGTACTTGACGATGGAGTGGGCGAAATTGGTGTACACCACCGAGCGCATGCCGCCCAGGCTGACATAAATCACGGTGATGGCGCCCACCAGCAAAATGGCGACCGTTTTATTGATATGCAGCACGGCCGCCAGCACGGCGCCGCCGCTCGCATACAGGGCGACGGCAACGATACCCAGCGCGACGATGGTGAGTACCGATGCGGCATAGCGCACGGGCTCGCCATACGTTTGCGCCAGGATGCCGGAAATCGTCGACTGCCCGCTTTCCTTGTATTTTTTCACCAGCACGATCGCCAGCAGCAAGAAGCCCAGCGACAGCGCCACCAGGTTCCAGGCTGCGGAAATGCCCAGCTCATAGCCTTTTTGCGCCGTGCCGATGCTGACGGAACTGCCGATGAATTCGGACAGCAGCAGCGCGCCGATCAGGTAGGCGGGATAGTTGCGCCCGCCCGCCGTCATTCCCTCTGCGCTGTTGGCGTGCTTGCGCACGCTGTAGGTAATGTACGACATGAGGGCGAAATAGCCCACCGTGACCGCCGCGATGATGATTAATCTGTTTTCCATTCGTCTACTCCAAGTCTGCTTTTTTCTTATTATTTTTCAAAAAAGCTCCCCCTGCCGCATGCCGGACCAGCCGGCGGCGGTGCTCAGGGGCAAAGCGAAATTCTGGCCTGCCTACGGCACTAAAAAGCCGCGCAGCTGCGCCGTGAAAGCCTGCGCCGCCTCGACACTCGAGATATGCGACGCGGGCACGCTCGCCAGGCGGCTGCCGGCCACCTGCTGCTGCAGCCAGCGCGCATCGTCCAGCGTCGTCACGGGATCGTGCTCGCCGGCGATCACCAGGGTCGGCACCGTGATCGTGCCAACGGAGGCGCGCAAGTCGGCTTGCGCCAGCGCCTCGCAGCAGGCCGCATAGCCACCCGCATCCTGGCCGCGCAACGTGGCGATCATGTGCGCCACCGTGTCCGGCTCGCGCTGGAGAAACTGCGGCGTGAACCAGCGTGCGGGGGCGCCATCGGCTACCGCAGCCATGCCATCGCGCCGGACTTGCTCCGCGCGCGCCAGCCAGACGTCAGCAGAACCGATGCGCGCCGCCGTATTCGCCAGCACGAGTTGCGTCAGGCGCTGCTGCTGGTGGATGCCCAGCCACTGCCCCGTCAAGCCGCCCATGGAAATGCCGCAGAAGGCCGCACGGGCGATATCGAGGTGGTCGAGCAGCGCCACCACGTCCAGCCCCAGCCGGTCGATGCCGAACGGCGCGGCGCCGGTGGACTGGCCATGGCAGCGCGTGTCATAGCGCACGACAAAGAAGTCGCCGGCCAGCGCGGTCACCTGCGCCTGCCACATGGACAGGTCCGTGCCGAGGGAGTTCGACAGGATCAGGCAGGGCCGGGCGCGGTCGCCATCGGTGCGGTAATGCAGGACGCTACCGTCGGATGTAAAAAACTCGGACATGGCGTCTCCCTCAGGCCGCGGCACGTGGCCGTTCGACCTCGGCCGATGGCAGCGCCGCACTGTCTCGGCTCAGGTGGAAATCAAAATCGATCGAGGAAAATGGCTGCTCCAGCTGCAGGGCCGCCAGTTGCGCCGGGTCCTCGATGCGCGTGATGGGTGGCACCAGGCCTGCACGCGTGGCAAAGGCGAAGTCGTCCCACAGGTAATGGTCGCCATCGATATTGATTTGCGTCGTCAGCTTGCGGTGGCCCGCCGCACTGATGAAGAAATGGATGTGCGCAGGACGCTGGCCGTGCCGGCCCAGCAGATCGAGCAGCTGCTGCGTGGTGCCCTCGGGCGGGCAACCGTAACCGACCGGCAGAATGCTGCGGAACTGGTAGCGCCCATCCTGGTCCGCGAGGATGCTGCGGCGCAGGTTGAACGGCGATTGCGTGTGATCGAAGAAGGAGTAATTGCCCAGCAAGTTAGCATGCCAGACCTCGACCAGTGCGCCGGGAGCGGGCTTGCCGTCGGCGTCAAACACGGTGCCCTGCATGAAGAGCACTTCGGCGCGCGCGCTCTCGCTGCCATCGTCCAGCCGGGCAAAGCCCGTGCTGCGCGGCGCCCCGGCCACGTACAGTGGCCCTTCGATGGTGCGTGGCGTGGCGCCGGCCAAGCCTGCTTTCGCTTCGGCTTCGTCGGCCCGCAGGTCGAGGAAGTGTTCGAGGCCCAAGCCAGCAGCCAGCAGGCCCAGTTCACTCGACGCGCCGGCGGCCGACAGATAGGACACGCCGCTCCATACTTCGCTGGGCGTCAGGTCCAGGTCATCGATGGCCTTGCACAAGTCGCCCAGAAGGCGCAGCACCACTTGCTGCACGCGCGGGTTGGCCGGCCGGTCGGCCGCTTCCACGATCCACTTCTTGACGAGGGTATCAATGTCGGAATGTTGCATGAGATGTCTCCTTGATGAAGGTACTGCGTACGGTTCAGGAATCGTCGTCGCGGACCGACGAGGGATGGCGGCACAGCGGCATCACGTCAATCTGCATGTAGGGGAACAGGGGGAGCGAGGTCAGTAAATGATGCAGCTCGTCCACGCTGTCGACGTCAAAGACGCTGACGTTGGCGTACTGCCCGGCGATGCGCCACAAGTGGCGCCATTTGCCCTCCTGCTGCAGGCGCTGCGCCAATTCCTTTTCCGTCTGCTTTAGCTGCGCCGCCTGCTCGGCCGGCATCGTCAACGGCAGGTTCACGTTCATGCGTACATGGAATAACATGCTTTCTCCTCTATTGGCGCTGCAAGGCATGCAGCTTGTCCATATCGATCTCGACGCCCAGGCCCGGGCCAGTCGGCACTTGCAGCATGAAGTCGCGGTACACGAGCGGTTCGCGCAAGACTTCCTGCGTCAGCAGCAGGGGCCCGAACAGTTCCGTGCCCCAGGCCAGTTCGGCGAACGTGGAGCAGACGTGGGCCGTGGCGGCCGTGCCGATGCCGCCTTCGAGCATGGTGCCGCCATACAGGCCGACACCAGCCAGGCGCGCCACGGTGGCCACTTCCAGCGCGGGCAGCAAGCCGCCCGACTGGGTGATTTTCACCGCATACACGTCGGCCGCATCGGCCTGGGCCAGCGCCAGCGCGTCGGCGGGACCATGCAAGGCTTCGTCCGCCATGATGGCCACGTCGAAGCGCTGCGTCAGGCGCGCCAGCGCGGCGCGGTTGCCCGCTTTGACGGGCTGCTCGATCAGGTCAATGCCGCCCGCTTCCAGCGCGGCGATGCCGCGCACGGCGTCCGTCTCGCTCCAGGCCTGATTGACATCGACGCGCACGCTGGCACGTTCGCCCAGCGCACGCTTGATCTCCAGTACGTGGGCCACGTCATCCATCACGTCGCGCAGGCCAATCTTCAGCTTGAAGATGCGGTGGCGGCGCAAGTCCAGCATTTTTTCCGCTTCGGCGATATCGCGCACGGTATCGCCGCTGGCCAGCACCCAGGCTACGGGCAGCGCATCGCGCACCCGGCCGCCCAGCAATTCCGACATCGGCACACCCAGGCGGCGCGCCTGTGCGTCCAGCAGCGCCGTCTCGATCGCGCACTTGGCGAAACGGTTGCCCTGGATGACCTTGCGCACCTTGGCCATGGCCTTGGCGACTTCGCTCGCTTCCATGCCGACCAGCAGGGGCGCAATATAGGTATCGATATTCGTCTTGATGCTTTCCGGGCTTTCGCCGCCATAGCTCAAGCCGCCGATGGTAGTCGCTTCGCCCCAGCCGGTGATGCCGTCGGCGCAGCGCAGCCGCACCAGCACCAAGGTCTGGGTGTTCATGATGGCGACGGACATCCGGTGCGGACGAATGGTTGGCACATCGACCAGGTAGGTCTCGATATTTTGAATCATATTTATTCCGTATAATTCTGTGGAGTGGTGACACGATATGCCCCGAATGTCCCCACGTCCAACACCGAGTTGGTATCAAACCTATACCTGAAAGGTATGAAGATGGAATTACGGCACTTGCGCTACTTCGTGGCGGTGGCAGAGGAAAGGAACTTCACGCGGGCCGCCGCGCGCCTGCATATCGCGCAGCCGCCGCTCAGCCGGCAGATGCAGCAACTGGAAGAAACCCTGGGCGTGGAGCTGATCGAAAAAGGCTCGCGGCCCTTGCGGCTGACGGAAGCGGGCGAGTTTTTCCTCGCCCATGCGCGCCCGCTGCTCGACCAGGTGCGCGACCTGAAGGCGATGACGCAGCGCGTGGGCAAGCTGGAACGCACCCTGTCGATCGGTTTTGTTGCCTCGACCCTGTATGGGGAATTGCCCGATATCGTGCACCGCTATTGCGAGCGCCATCCAGAAGTGGACGTGACCCTGCACGAAATGACCACGGTGGAGCAGCTCAAGGCACTGAAGGAAGGCCGCATCGACGTAGGTTTCGGACGATTGAAAAGCGAGGACCCCAGCATCCGCCGCATCCTGCTGCGCGAAGAACGGCTGGTGGTGGCCCTGCCGCCCGGACACCGGCTGGCCCAGGGAGAAGGCGGATTGCGCCTGACTGACCTGGTCCATGAAACCCTGCTCGTGTATCCGAAAGCGCCCCGCCCCAGCTTTGCCGACCAGGTGCTGACCATGTTCAGTGTAGGCAATGTCACGCCCGGCCCCGTCACGGAAGTGCGCGAACTGCAGATTTCCATGGGATTGGTGGCAGCCGGCCAGGGCATTTCCATCGTGCCGGAAAGCGTGCAGGCCATGCATCACAGGAACGTGGTGTACCGCAAGCTGGAAGACAAGCATGCGTTCTCGCCCATCCTGTTCAGCATGCGGCATATGGACCGCTCGCCGGAACTGGAAAACATCCTCGCCGCCGTGTATTCCATCTACGATGAACACGGCATCGCGCACGTCAAGGAGAGCCTGTAGCCCTCACCGCTTATAGCGGCGCGTCGGCCAGCAATTCCTGGCGCAGCGCGCGGATGCGCAGCTCCGTAAAATAGCCGCCCGCCTCGTTGTAGCGCAGGTAGTGGCGGCCGCAATTCAGGCAGCGGGCCACCTGGCTCAGGTTCGCGGGATAGTAGCGCGGCGCGATGGGCGCGTCGACGCTATCGTAGCGCGTGCCATCGGGATGGTATTCAGCGAAGGTGGGTTCCTCGTACGGGTCTTCGCGCAGGGTGCCGACCTCCTCGAAACGGTCGAGCTCCAGCGAGGTGGGAAGGCGCTGCCAGGCGTCCAGCGGCACCGTGCAGCAGCTGCATTTTTGAGTGACACCTGCCGAAGCGGCGGCCAGTGCGGACAAGGCGGAAAAGTCGATGAATAACATGCGTCAACCAGTACAAGGGGGCGGCCCTTGGCAACGAGCCTGGCCGCGCCCCTTATTCTAGCGCAATCGCATCCTGCCGATACGCGCACCGCATTTTGCCAGGAACAGTTCCAGCAGCATCAGCATGCACGCGGAAATGAGCAGCAATGGCATCAGCGCACACATGGCGGCCGCCGCCAGCCAGGCCAGCGCGGAGGGCGAGGTCCAGGCGCCCGGCAGCAGCTTCGGCAAGCCCAGTGAGCCTGGCAGGCGCCGCTTGAAGAACATCACCCAGCCCGATACCAGCGAGAACAGCACGCTGGCGCCAAACAGGAGCAACAGCGCCTGGTTCCACCAGCCGAATTCACCCCGGTGAAACGGGATGCCGATGGCGGTGGCCTTGCCGAACGCCGTCTGCGCATCCCAGCCTGCGTAATACAGCGGCTTGCCGCTATAGGCATCGAATTGCAGGTCGAAGCGCAAGGTGGGCTGGCTGCGGTCGGCCATGGTGGCGCGCCAGACGTCATCCTGGCTGGCCGGTGCCGTCAGCTGCACGGCGATGGCGGGTGCGTGACTGCGCGCCACTTGCCAGGCGCCTTGCCAGTCGAGCGGACCACCGGCCGCATCTTCGCTTGAATGAAGACCGCGCGGCACGGGCGGCGGCGCCTGGCCGCTGATATCGCGCAGCATGCGGATGCGCCCGCCCGCCTGCTGGCTCCATGTCAGCCCGGTCGTCAGGATGACAAAGCTGATGACGCCCAGCGCCACGCCGAGAAAAGCATGCCACTGGCGCCAGCCATTGCGGCCCCGCGCGCCCCGCTTGGGCAAGCCCGATTGCGCGCCGCTTGGCCACCACAGCACCACACCCGTCACCAGCATCACCATCAGCCAGCTGGCCGCCAGCTCGATCATCCAGCGCCAGCCATCGTTTTGCAGCAGGCGAGAATGCAGTTTCTTGGCCCAGTTGCCGAAGCGTTCACTGCTGGCCAGGCTGCCCAGCACGCGCGCATCATACGGATTCACATACACGACGATGGCTTGCGCGGGCAGGCCGAACTTCGGCTTGACCGGCGCGGCATGGCCGCCATGGCCCGCATGTTCATCCTGCGCGCCACCGGGCGGCGCAAACGCCACCTGCACCGCGTCGTCCTGTTGAAAAGGGGGCACCACGTGCTGCACTGTCCAGCCACGCGGCGCCGCCTTTTCCGCTGCCGCCACGGCGGCGTCCAGCGGCAGCATGGACGCTTGCGGCGCCACATGGTCAAGTTGCTGGTATAGCCTTGCCTCGATCTGCGGCGTGAACACATACAGGATGCCCGTCAGGGTGGCCAGCAGCGCAAACGGCGAGGCGATCAGCGCAGCCCAGAAGTGGATGCGCCAGTACAGGCTTTTACGCCGAGCGATAAGAAATTTTGCGTCGTCCATGGCCATCCTCACAGTGCATTGAAGGTGTAGCCCAGGCCCAGCATCACGCTGCGCGGCGCACCGGGCGTGTACTGGTTCTGCGTATTGGCCACGTAACTGCCCGTGCCCGCATAACTGCTACTGGCCGAATCGGCATAGCGTTTATCGGCCAGGTTGCGCACCTGCGCCCACGCTTCCAGCCCGCGCGCAAGCTGGTAGCTGGCACGCAGGTTCAGCAGCGCGTGGCCCTTGTACTCCACCGTGTTGGCATTGTTCATCCAGTAGCGGCCCTGGTGCACGGCTTCGAGCGCCAACCTGGCTCCGGCCACGGGCTTGTAGCCGATCTCGAACGAGGTGATGTCGCGCGGCGCCTGCGGCATGGTCCGCCCGCTGTAATCGAGGCTGGCGGACACCTGGTAGCGCAGGTAGCGGTGGCGCGAAATGGCCGTGGCGAAGCGCACGTCGAAGGGACCGCTGTCGTAGTTCAGGCCCAGCTCCAGGCCTTCGCTGCGCGTACGGCCCGCATTGCGGTTTTCGCTATTGCCCGGCGAGAGTGTATAGCTGACGATGGTGTCGCGCCCGTCGAGCCGGTACAGCGCCGTGTCGAGTTTCAAGCGGCCCTGCAGGAAGGCCCAGCGCAAGCCCAGTTCATAGTTGTTGTAGACCGACGGCTGCAGGTCGGCGATGCCCGTCTTGCCATACAGCTGACTGACCTCGGGCGGGGTAAAGCCCTGGCTGACGTTCGCATACGCGCTGCCCGCCTGGCCGATGGCGTAGGTAGCGCCCAGCTTCGGGCTGAGGTGCGAAAAGCTGCGCGACTCGTCGGGCGCGCCGTAATTGACGCTGCCGCCCGGCGCCAGCTTGTTGTGGTAATCGTAGCGGATGGCATCCGAGCGTCCACCCAGCACCACGCGCGTGCCCGCCAGCGGGGAAAATTCCCACTGCGCGAAGAGGGCCGTGTTCAGGATGTCCGTCTGATAGTCGCGCACGCCCGCCGGATTGCTGGTATTGGCCAGCGTATAGCGCAGATAGCGGCCCGTGGCGGTATCGCGCACGATGGATAGATTATCGCTGACAAATGGATTATCGCTCTTGTCCACGTATACGCCGGCGACCAGGCGCGAACGCAGCCAGGCGAATTCCTGCTGGTGCTTCACATCCAGCCCCAGCGAATCGACGTGGTTGTTATTGATGACACCCTTGCACAGCATGCCCGCGCAACTGCCTATGGAATACGCGGGAATCTGCCCATGGTCATTCTTGCGTGTAAACACGGTGACGGTGCTCGTGCCATTGGCCGTCGTCGCGCCTTCCCACGCCAGATTCATGCGCGTGGTCTTGTCCTTGCGGTAGGTGAAAGTGTTCAGGCTCTTGCCCGGGGCATTGCGGTAATCGTCTTCAAACAGGCTGCCCGTCATGGCCGCATCGAGATCCGTGTGGACGATGGTGGCGCGCAGCTGCGAGGTGGGGCTGAGCGCATAGTCGGCGCGCAGCGAAAACGAATCCTTGTCGCCATAGCTGTACTCTTGCCAGTTGTCGCGCGAACGGCGCGAACTGTAATGGGAAAAGCGCAGTCCCAGCGGACCCCAGGTATCGCTGGCGGACGTGTCGTAGCGGGTGAAGCCGCCCACATTGTCGCGCCGCACGCCCACCTTGGCCGTCGGCGTGGCGCTGGCGCCAGCCGTCAGGAAATTGACGGCGCCGCCCACGGCATTGCTGCCGTACAGCGAGGAAGCCGCGCCCTTCACCACTTCCACGCCGCTGGCCCCCGCCATGTTCATCTCGTTGAGCGAGTTGTGATTGAAGACGCCCAACGGGCGGATGGGAATGCCGTCTTCCAGGTACTGGTAGACGGCATTCGTGCCTATGGGCTGGCGGATGCTCATGCTGTGCTGCTCGTTGCCCAGGTCATTCCAGTACACGCCGGCGACGCGGTTGAGGATATCTCCCATGGTCTTGGGCTTGTCGCGTTCCAGGACAGCGGCGTTGACGACGCCGATGGCCTGCGGCGTCTCGGACAGCCACGATTGCGCGCGTGAGCCGGAAACGACGACGGTGTCGATGGCGTGATCGGATTGCGCCTGCGCGCAGGGGTAGGCCAAGGTGATGGCCATGGCCAGCACCAATAATTTCTTGTTCATGTGATTCTCGTTTAAGTGTGCGGATGCTGCCCGTCGCACTGGAAGGCGCGCAGGGCAAGCACTAAAAATGCAAAGACTTAAATGAGGGCGGGCGGCGCGCGCGATTGCGCGGTAGACCAGATGAACAGCGGGGACGGCGACTGGTAGTACAGGGCCGGAAAAATGGCCGTGCCGCTGGCGACGGGCAGCGGCAGCACGGGACTGGGCGGCAAGCCCACGGAACCCGCATGCGTGGAACAAAAGGCGCAATGCTCCATCTGCATGACCTTGCCGCCGGACTTGCCATCGGCGGCGCCATCATCGTCGACCTGGACGAAACGGATGCCGGCAACTGAGCAGATTTCCGCCCAGCCGGAGCCGGATTCCTGCTTGGCGTTGGCGACAGCCTGGGAAATCGATGGCGCGAGCGCCGCCAGCAGGATCGCAAAGCAGGCGATCCAGGCGGCAAAGCGGCGCGTGAACAAGGTCATTCCCATGGCCGTATTTTAGCAGCGGCCGCCGGGACTGGGTAGCGGAAAGCGGCTCACGCGGCCGGGCAGGCAGCGTTGCCGTTGTCAAAAGCACGCACCACGCCCGCCGCATCCGTGGCGATGCGGCCGACTGCACGGCGGTGACCCAGCACCAGTTCATCGTAGCCTTCACCCACCTTTTCATTGGCGACCGTGCGGCAAGTGACCACCTTGTTGCTGGCCAGCTGGCGCACGCTCCACACGGCATCGATCAGCGCATACCGGCCCATCACGGACTCGAAGCGCTGCACATTCGTGCTGATGCGATACACGGGCAGGTTGTCGGGATGCGGCGTGCGGAACACATCAATGGCGCCCAGGTCGCTGGTCACGGCCGTCGACAGGGCTTGGCCGATCTCCCCGGCCAGCGGTCCCGCCCAGCGCTGCTGCTCCAGCAATTCGATGCGCCCCGATGGCGCCGTCACGACGAACTGATTGCGGCTCACCTGTTGCGGCACGCTGACGGCCAGCACCTCGACATAGTATTTGACGGGTTTGGCCGGCAGCGCGTCGACGCCGCCGCCGAGCGTATAGAAATGCTCGGACTGGGGCGTGGAGCAGGCACCCAGCAGGACGGTCGCCAGCAGCGCGGCGAAGCTTACAAGGACAGGCTTCATCATTTTTCATCTCCTTTTTTACCGCGGATCAGCGACTCTGGATGCCGTTCCAGGTAATCCGACAGGGCATTGAGCGATTGCAGGGTTTGCGTTAGCTGCTGCAAGGCCTGGCGCACGTCAGACTGCAGCGGCGAATCCTTTTGCAGCACTTGTTCGGCCGTGCCGAAGGTTTGTTTCGCCGCCGTCAGGGTATCGCGCATTTCCGGCACCACCTGGCCATCGAGCTGCTTGAACAGGGTATTGGCCTGCTTGATGGTGGCGTTCAAATTGTTGCCGATCTCCGCGTACGGCACCTGATCGAGCTTGCGGGCGATGCTGGCGATCTGCGTCTGCAGCTCATCCAGGGTATTGGGCACGGTGGGCACTTCCAGCGGATACCTGTTCAAGTCCAGCGCCACCTTCGGCGCTTTCGGGAAGAAGTCCAGCGCGATGTACAGCTGGCTGGTGAGCAGGTTGCCCGTGCGCAGCTGGGCGCGCAAGCCGCGGCTGACCATACGTTCGAGCACCTGGTGGCCGGCCGAGCCTTCCGCATCGTCGACGGCCGCCTTGAAGCGCATGCCCAGGCGCGCCGGATACAGATTGACGGTGACGGGCATGCGGAAGTTCTTCTTCACGGGATCGAACTCGATGCCGACCGAGCGCACTTCACCCAGCACGATGCCGCGGAAGTCTACCGTGGCGCCAGGCTGCAAGCCGCGCAGGGACTGGTCGAAATAGAATACGGTGGTAATGGCTTCACCATCGGGCTCGCGCATGGCGCTGGCCTCGTCGGCTGCCAGACGGTAGTTGGTACCGGCCGGCGCCGGTTCTTGGGGCCTGCGGCCATTTTCCGCCTCGAAGGCGATGCCGCCCACCAGCATGGCGGCCAAGGACTGCGTATTCAATTTGAAACCGTTGGAATCGAGGCGCACGTCGACGCCGCTGGCATGCCACCAGCGCGCATTCTTGCCGACGAATTGGTCGTACGGCGCATTCACGAAGACCGACATGGTGATGCCGTTGCCATCCTTGTCCAGAGCGAAGCTGACCACCTTGCCCACGCGCAGGCGGTGGAAGAACAGGGGCGAACCGACATCGACGGAGCCGAGGCTGTCCGCATGCAGGGTGTACAGCTTGCCCTTCTGGTCACCTGCGACGGCGGGAGGGCTCTCCATGCCGACGAAGTTCTCCTTCTTCTGCTCCGACTTGCCCGTGTCGACGCCGATGTAGGCGCCCGACAGCAAGGTGCCCAGCCCTGTCACGCCGCTGGCGCCGATCTGCGGGCGTACCACCCAGAAGCGCGAATCGTCTGTAGCAAAGCGGCGTGCTTCCTTGCTCATGTCGATCGTCACCAGCACCTTGCTCAAGTCGTCGCCCAGGGTGATGGCGCGCACCTGGCCGATATCGACATCCTTGTACTTGACCTTGGTCTTGCCTGGCTCCAGTCCTTCTGCACTCTTGAAGCTGACTGTCACCGTGGGTCCCTGGTCGAGGATGGACTTGGCTGCCAGGCCGGCGCCGATCAGCGCGGCCAGCAGCGGAATGAGCCATACCAGCGACGGCAGCCAGCGGCTGCCCTGTTCCACATCGGGTTCAGGCAATGGACGGCCACCCGTTTCGGCAAGGTCGCCTGCTTCTTTGTCAGACATGCTGTTCTCCAATCACTGTATTGTTTCCGGTATTTGCCACCACCACGGGTTCTTCCTCGCCAGGCACCTGCCCGTCGACGGGGTCCCAGATCAGGCGCGGGTCGAACTGCATCGCCGCCAGCATGGTCAGCACCACCACGGCGCCAAAGGCCAGCGCGCCGGGTCCGGCAGTAATCACGGCCAGCGACTTGAAGCGCACCAGCGCCACCGTCAGGGTGACGACAAAGATGTCAAGCATGGACCAGCGGCCGATGAATTCGACCATGCGGTACAAGATGGTGCGCTGGCGCGGCCGCCAGCGCGAGCGCCGCTGCGCGGTGAAGGCCAGCAGCGCCAGCACGCCCAGCTTGAGCATGGGCACGACCACGCTGGCGATGAAAATGATGATGGCCAGGCCTTTCGAACCGCTGGTCCAGAACAGCACCACGCCGCTCATGATGGTGTCGTTTTGTGCGCCAAACAGGGAATACGTCACCATCACGGGCAGCAGGTTGGCGGGAATGTAGAGGATCATGGCGGCGATCAGCAGGGCCCAGGTGCGGTTGATGCTGTCCGGTTTGCGCACATGCAGGGCAGTGCCGCAACGCACGCACGCCAGATGCCTGCCCTTGCCCAGCGGTGGCGCCACCAGGCCACAGGCATGGCAGGGCAGCACCTTCGCGCCCGGCGCGAAAGCCTTGTAGCGGATGCCGGGCAGCGCTTGCCGCGTCAGATCGTCGCCCAGGTTCCACAGGGCCTTGGGGTCAAATGAGACGACGATGGCCAGCAGCAGGGTCAGCGCGCCAAACGCGAATAGCCCCGGTTGCGGCAGCACGGTGGCAAGACTGGTCATCTTGACGACGGTGATCAGGATGCCGATCATCAGCACCTCCGTCATGCCCCATTCGCGCGCCGTCTGCACGGCGCGCAGCACGCGGTTAAAGCCCGGCACCTTGACGCCGCCGCGCAGGCCCAGCGCCACATACAGCAGGGAGCCCAGTTCGATGGCAGGGAAGAGGATGGTAAACAGGAAGACCATCGTTGCCACCACCTGCATCTGCTCGGACCACAGCACGCGGATGGAGCCGAGCAAGGTGGCGCTGGAGGTCAGGCCATTGACGTCGAGTTCGACGATGGGGAAAAACTGCGCGATCAGGAAGACCAGGGCGGCGCCCAGGGTCAGGGCCACCACCTTGGTCAATTCGGCCGATGCACCCCGCGCGTGGGCGCCCCGGTATAGCACCGAGCGGCAACGGATGCAGCGCGCCTTCTCGCGTGGACGCAGCGGACGTTTGCGGTACAGCACACCGCAGTCATGACAGCTAATCAGGTCGTATCGGTGCACAGTGTGAAGTTTGCCGGCGCGCAAGCGCGACTATCTCATGATAATGCCAGCAATCATGACAGAATTGGCATTTTCCTGCACTGCAGCACTATTCTTTTCCCCTCCCCTGCAGCAGCGTCTCGACGGCGCGACCGATTTTCAGCACCTTGTCATCGGCGCCCGCCAGGGCACAAATGCCCAGGCCCACAGGCAGTTCGCCGTCCGCATGGCAAGGCAGGGACAAGGCGCAGCCGTCGAGGAAGTTGATCACGCTGGCATTGCGCAGCACCAGGCCATTCGTGGCGAAGAAGGTCGCATCGTCCGCGTCCAGCGGCTCGACCTGCGGAGCCACGATGGCCACGCTGGGCATCAGCCAGGCATCGTATGGCGCCAGGCGCCGCTCTGCAACGGAGATCAGGCGCGCGCGCGCATCGAGCAAATCGATGTAGTCAGACGCGCCCTGCTGCTGGCCGCGGCGGATGCGCGCCGCCACGCGCTGGTCGTACTGCGCGCCCTTCTCTTCAAGCAACACCCTGTGCCAGTGCCACGCTTCAGCCGCCACCAGGCCACCGCCGCCATTGATCGTCGGAAGCTCCAGCAATTCCGGGAAATCGAACTGTTCCACCTGCGCTCCGGCCGCGCGCAACTTCTCCAGCGCGCGCTCAAAAGCCTGCCGCACCTGCGGCTCGACATTCGCGCCTACGTAATCAGTCGTAAAACCGAAGCGCAAGCCTTTCAGGGCTGGCGCGCCATCGGAGATATTTTGGCCGGACAAGGCCGCATACAGGATGGCGCAGCAATCGACACTGTGGGCGATGGGGCCGGCCGAATCGAGGGAGCGCGACAGCGGTACCGTGCCAGCCAGCGATACGGAAGCCGCCGTCGGCTTGAAACCGGTCAGGCCGCAAAAAGCGGACGGGATGCGGATCGAGCCGCCCGTATCCGTGCCCAGCGCGCCGGCCGCCATCGCCAAGGCCACCGTCACGGCGCCGCCCGAGGTGGAGCCGCCCGCCACGCGTGCGCGGTCATGCGGGTTGCGCGGCGTGCCGTAATGGGGATTCAAGCCCAGGCCGGAAAACGCGAATTCACTCATGTTGGTGCGGCCCAGCAGGATGGCGCCAGCCGCGCGCAGGCGTGCCACGGCGCCCGCATCCGCATCGGCGGGCGGCGCATCGGCCAGCGCCAGCGAGGCGGCGCTGCTGACTTGCCCCTTGACGTCGAACAGGTCCTTGATCGAGATGGGCACGCCGGCCAGGGGCGAGGCAACGATACCGGCCGCGCGCGCCGCATCGCTGGCGCGCGCCTCGGCCAGCGCCTGTTCGCCATCGAGGCTGACATAGGCATGGCCGCCCTGGGCCTGGTGCGCCTCGGCGCGCGCCAGCATGCGCTGCGTCAGTTCCACGCTGGTGATGCGGCCGGCGGCCAGGTCGGCCGCCAGTTCGCGGATGGTCTTGCTCAGCTTGCTCATTGTCTTATCCTTCCACGGGCAGGGTTTGCACGGCATAGCGGTGCTGCAGGCGGCGCTGCAAGGCTGGATCATACAGCTCCAGCGCGAACGCGTCGCCATGGCCCATCTCGCCGATGATCGGCTGCGTGCCGCAGAACATGGCGCTGCCCACAGGCAGGGTCGTTTGCCCCGTGTAGCGCAAGATCAGGTCTTCCGGCGACAGCATGCGCGTCACGGGGCCGTCCTGGTACAGGGCCGGTACGCCTGCGCGCTCGCGCCAGGAACGCATCTGCAACTGGTCCCAGTGGCCGGCCACGTCGGCATAACGCCACAGGGTATCGCCCACGGGCTTGCCGCACATCTGCTTCGACACTGTCACGCCATAGCTTTCCACCTTGCGGTCCGTATGGTCGGAGCCGATCCCTACCAGCAGGCCGTATTGCGTGGAAAACAGCACGAATTCGGCCTCGCCGGACGAGTCCAGGCCCGGCACTTCGATGGCGGAATCGCTCGACAGCAGCGCCGCCGCCACGCGGTAAAACGTCGGCACGCTTTTCGGGCGTGCCACGCCGATGGCTTCCAGTTCGGCGATATGGTGCTCGACCATCGCCATGTCGCGGCCCGTCCAGCCGGCGATGATGAGTTGATCGATGTCAAAGGTAACGGGGCCGTGGCCTGCCAGTTGAAAACTCAATGTCGTCATGATGTTATTCCTCAAGGGGGCTGCGGCCCGTTTCGCGCGCCGCAAAGACTGCCGCGCCGGTGATCAGGAGCGCCACCGCCACATACAGCGAGACGGCCATGGTGCTGTTATAAGAGCGGTACAGGCTGGCGATAACGAGCGGCGCAAAACCGCCGCCTATGACGCCGGCCAGGGTATAGGCCAGCGAGGAACCCGCATAGCGCACCTTGGTAGGGAATTGCTCGATGACGAAGGCCGCCTGCGGGCCGTACATGATGGCGTGAATGATCAGGCCCACGACGACAGCCGTGACGATGGCGGCAGGGCTGGCAGTATCGAGCAGGGTGAAGAAGGCAAACGCCCACACCAGCCCCAGGATGGCGCCCAGCGCATACACGGGGCGGCGGCCAATCTTGTCCGACAGGGCGCCAAACAGCGGCACCGACAGCGCATTACAGGCAGTGCCGATCATGATGGCGCTCAAAGCCAGGGTCGAAGACAGGTGCAGCACGGTGGTCACATACGTCAGGGTAAACACCACCACCAGCGCATACAGCACGTCAGAGCCGATACGCACGCCGCCGGCGATCAGCAGACGGCGCCAGTAGAGGCGCAGCACGTCGCCGATCGGCGCTTCGGCCTTGGCGTCCTGCTGGTCGAGTTCCTTGAACAGCGGAGTTTCCTCGATGCCGCTGCGTATCCACATGCCAAAGGCCACCAGCAGCAGGCTGGCGATGAACGGCATGCGCCAGCCCCAGTCCATGAACGCTTCATGCGGCAGCAGATAGGTAATCAGGCCGATGCAGCCGGTCGCCAGCAAGGTGCCGAACGATGGCCCCACCTGCGTCCACGACGCGTTGCGGCCCCGCTTGTCCGGCGCACCGTGTTCGACGGAGATCAGTACGGCACCCGCCCATTCGCCACCGAGCGCGATGCCCTGAACGAAGCGCAGCGCCACCAGCAGGACCGGACTCCAGATGCCGGCCGTCGCATACGTGGGCAAGAGGCCCATCAGGCCCGTCGTCACGCCCATCAGCATCAGGGTCACCACCAGCACCCAGCGACGTCCAAGCTTGTCGCCCAGGTGGCCAAAGATCACGCCACCGATGGGACGCGAGATATAGCCAACCGCATACGTGGAAAAGGCCAGGATGGTACCTGTCAGCGGATCGAATGAAGGGAAGAACAGATGGTTGAAGATCAGCGCGGCCATGGTGTTGTAGACGGTGAAGTCATACCATTCCAGGGTCGTGCCGACCATGCTGGCCGTGGCCAGGCGGCCCGTCTTGGGTTTTTCGCCCGGTACCGCAGTGCTGGCGTGCGCATGGGTCTGCGCCGTGGTGTGTGTCGTCATAGCCTACCTCTCTCGTCAGTTTTATTGCAGGCCCGGTGTAGGATGCTTTGCCCTGCGCCGTGGCCCGTGTCTCGTGTTATCAGTGCCGGCAAGATGCGCGCTTGCGCGTCAGGCGGCGTGCAAATCGGCCTCGCGCAACTGCCAGGACAGCTGCAGGATGGCCGCATCTTCCCCGTCGACGCCCAGCGCCGCACTGGCTGCATTGGCCGCCGCCATGGCAGCGCTTTCGGAAGATGCATCGATCAGCAAGATCGGATCAAGCACGCGGCCTTCCTTCCGTTCCGCTGGCAGGGGACCGGACAGATCGGCGTCGGGCGTCAGCAAGCGGGTGGCAATGACGCCATCGATCTGCAGCAATGTCGCGCCCAGCGCCGCCATGCCCGCCACGGCTTGCGCGTCCTGGCCGATGGCTGGCGCCCCCAGGCGCAGCACGGCCAGCCAGGCGCCCGTGCCCATGCCCGTTTCCGCCTCGATGGCGCAGACGCGGCGCATCGGATCCACCATGCGCTGCAGGTTCGCCACCGACCATGGGGTCTGCTGGCCAAAGGCCTTGAAGTAGTCGGCTGTCTGGAAAGCGGCTAGCGACACAGTGCGGTACAGGCCCAGGTATTTGCGGGGCCCGCGCACGCTCTGGTAGCGCGTGCCGCTGACGAAGCCGGGAATGCGCACGCGCTCTTCCACGTGCTCGCGGTCGTACCAGCGGTTGAAATCGAGTTCGTGTTCCGGGTCTGCGCTGGTCCAGACGAACAGCATGCCTGGCAAGGTGGTGGTGGACGTCGTCATGATGGTTCCGTTCTGCGTTGTAAGAGGAGTGCCAACCCAGAATAGGTGGCGCGCCATCACTTGGCAAACGGGTTATTCTGAACGCGACTGATAAGTTTTTCTTGTGGGTCGCGGTGATAACGGCAACTTAATTGTCACGCCCGCGTCCCGGCGCCATACTCCTCGCCCAGCGCCAGGGTGAACCTGGCCGCCTCCTCGCACGCCAGCATGGCCACCAGCTGGATCGCCTCCGTGGTGATGTCTTCGCTGTAGCTGATGACAATGCGCTGCGGCGCCAGGCTGCTCACGCAGGGAATCAGGGCGATGTTGCCCTGCTCAATTTCCTCGCGCAGGGGCGCCAGGGGCAGCACGGCGATACCGAAACCGGCCTTTACCAGGCGCACGATGGCGGAAATCGAGCTGACGCAATGCACCCGCCCCAGCTGCACGCCCTCGTCCTGGCACAGCGCCTTCAATGCGGAATGCGGCTGCGAGCCACGGTTCATGGTGATGATGGGGTGCTGCGCCAGTTGCGCCACCGTGAACGGCGCACCCGTATCGGGCCAATCGGCTGCCCTGCCAGCCCAGCCCATGGCGATGGCGCCGCTACCCGTGCTGCGGATATGGTCGCCCGTCAGCATGTCCGTCTGCAGCGCGATATCGAGCTCGCCCTGCTGCAGCTGTTCGTGCAGGCGGCGCGTCGATTCGGAGGTCAATTGAATCTCGATGCCGGGATAGCGTTCCTGCACCCGCTGCAGGAAGGGAATCAGCCAGGTATGCACGATGGTTTCAATGACGCCGATGCGTACTTCACCCGTGATCTGCGCGGGCGAGGAATTGGCCGCATACATGTCGCGGCACAGTTCCAGCATGCGCTCGGCATACACAAGCAGGTTGCGCCCGGCGAAAGTCAGGCGGATTTCACGCGCGTCGCGGTCGAACAAGCGCGTGCCGAAGTCCTGCTCCAGCGAGGCGATGCGGTTCGAAATGGCCGCCTGCGTGATGTGCAGCTTGTCGGCCGCCGTGCGAAAGCTGCCCAGCCGCGCAGCCCAGACAAACGCTTCGAGAAAACGGGTATTCAATTTGGCTCTTCAATCAATGGGGGCTATTCTTCACAGTTTGAGTGTTCGCCCCATTGTAAGCCAAAGCGCCCTGCCCTATTTTTCGCCCAGGAAGTCAAGCAGGGTCAGGGCGACGATCTTGCTGGCCTTGCGCAAATCGTCCAGCGCCAGGCGCTCATCGGCCTTCTTTGCGTTCGACTCGGGCACTGTGCGCGGGCCAGCGCCATACAGTACGGCGGGGATGCCCCGTTCGCCGTACAGGCGCGCATCCGCATACAGCGGCGTGCCGACGGCGGGGATGGTTTCGCCCAGGATAGATTGCGCATTCTTTTGCAGGCTCTCGACCAGTTGCTCGGAGCCGGGCAAGGGCCGCAGCGCATGCGACAGCAGCAGGCGGCGGATCTCGATGCGGATGCCCGCTTCGCCGCGCACGGCGTCTTCGATCAGCGCGCGCACCTGCGCTTCTACCGCCACCGGATCTTCTTCCGGAATCATGCGACGGTCCATCTTCATGACGACCTTGCCCGGCACCACATTGGTATTCGTGCCGCCGTCAATGCGTCCCACCAGCATGGTCGGCGAATCGATGCCTGCCACTTTGGACTTGATCTTTTTCAGCTCCGGCAACTGGCCATAGATGGCGTTGAGGATCTTGTTGGCCGCCTGCAGCGCGTCATGTCCCGTCTCCGGCATGGAGCCGTGACCAGACTTGCCGTGCACGGTGATTTCCAGCTGCAGGCAGGCGTTGTGCGCGGTGACGATGCCGTAGCTGAAACCGGCGGCAATGACGAAATCGGGCTTCGTCAACTGCTGTTCCAGCAGCCATCCCGGCCCCAGCAAGCCGCCGAATTCCTCGTCATAAGTGAAGTGCAGTTCCAGTTGGCCCTTTAGTGGAACGCCCAGCGCTTCGAGCGCGCGCGCGGCAAACACATAGGTGGCGAAGTCGCCCTTCGAGACGGCCGTCGCGCGGCCGTAGATATAGCCGCCGTCGATCTGGCCGCCATACGGCGGATAGGTCCAGTTGTCGCCGGGCGGTACCACATCGCCATGCGCATTCAACGCCACCGTCGGCCCGCCCGCCGCATACGGCCGGCGCACGATCAGGTTAGTGATGCTCTGCATGCCATACGCCGCCACCTGGTCCGCTGGCACGGCATGCTTTTCCGCCTGCCAGCCATATGCCTGCAGCAGTTGCGCTACCAGTTCCGCATGCGGTGCGTTGTTGCCGGGCGGCGTATCCGTCGGCTGCTGCACCACCTGCTGTAGAAATGCGACTTCTTCGTCGAAGTGATCGTCGATCCAGGCCGTGATTCGTTCCGCTTGCGTTGTCATTTTGCTCCTTGCATGGTCTGTTGCAGCCAGGCGCCCAGTTCACTGCGCTCGGCCTCCGTCATGTTGGTCAGGTTGCCGATCGGCATGGCTTTAAGCTCGATGGCCTGCTTGTAAATTTGCGCCGCGTGCTGGCGAATTTCCCTTTCATTATCCAGCATCATGCCGGCCGGCGCCGTGGCGAAGCCCGGCTGCGTGGGCTGGGCCGAATGGCAGGTGGCGCAGCGCTGGGCGATGATGGCATGCACGCTCTTGAACTGCGCGGCCGGGTCCACCGTCGGCGCGGCCGCCACGGCCACGGGCGCTTTCGGCGCAATGGCCACGGCCACTGCCATCAGCAGGGCCACGCCGATGGCCGGATAACGCCACTCGACACGGCCCTTGTGGCGCAGGTTGAAGAAGTGGCGGATGAAGACGCCGGCCGCCATGATCAGCGACAGCACCAGCCAGGCGTGATCGTTCCGGTAGGTCATCGCATAGTGGTTGCTGATCATGATGAACAGCACCGGCAACGTAAAATAATTGTTATGCACGCTGCGCTGCTTGGCTTTCATGCCGTGCTTGGGGTCGGGCAG
The DNA here is from genome assembly GCF_004365495.1 of Janthinobacterium sp. 75. Taxonomy (NCBI): domain Bacteria; kingdom Pseudomonadati; phylum Pseudomonadota; class Betaproteobacteria; order Burkholderiales; family Oxalobacteraceae; genus Janthinobacterium; species Janthinobacterium sp. 75. The sequence goes on from NZ_SORD01000002.1 coordinate 513,433, forward strand.
CTTGCCGGCCGCCATGGCTTCGACCATCTTGCGCTGGCCGGGAATGATCAGCATCAGCACATTGGCCACCATGATGGTGCCGATCATGGCGCCCACGTGGATGTAGGCGGCGCGCCCGCTGAGCAAGTGCGTGAGCACATACGCGGCACCGACGATCAGCGCGAACACCGTCACGCCAAACCACAGTTCATATTGCGCCAGCTTGGACCGGCACAGCAGGTCGTACACGGTCCAGCCGATGACGAGGGTGGCGATGCCGATGCCGACAGCCTGGCCGCTGGAAATATCGGCCACGGATTTGTCGATCATCATGGCCTGCGCATTGAAGTAGTAGGCAATCGTCAGCAGCGCAAAACCGGACAGCCAGGTCGAATACGCTTCCCACTTGAACCAGTGCAGTTCCTTTGGCAGTTCGGCGGGCGCCACCAGGTATTTTTGCGGGTTGTAGAAGCCGCCGCCATGCACGGCCCACAACTCTCCCGACACGCCCTTCTTCGCCAGCTCGGAGCCAGGCGCGGGCGGACGGATCGAATTGTCGAGCCAAACAAAATAAAAGGAAGCACCGATCCAGGCGATGCCCGTGATGACGTGCAGCCAGCGGACGATCAGGTTCAGCCACTCAAGGCCGTACGGAATCAGGTAGGCAAATACTTCCATAAATTTCCTCTAGTCAGACCGAAGCCATATTCGTGCCAATCTACACAAGATAAACGGATTTACCGCCCTTCACATGAAAAATATCGTATATTTGACATATTCAAATCGATATACAACAGAGCCGCCGCCACATGTCCAGCCTGCCGCAACACCTCGACCTGCACTTGATCCGCATCCTCTACCTGCTGCTGGTGGAAAAGAATGTCTCGCGCGTGGCGCTGAAACTCAATCAGCCGCAGCCCTCGATCTCCGCCTCCTTGCGCAAGCTGCGCGAACTGACGGGCGACCCGCTGCTCGTGCGCGGCGCGCGCGGCATGGTGCCCACCCAGCATGGAGAAAGTCTGCTCAATCCGGCCAAGCGCATCCTCGACCAGACGGAGAGCCTGTTCGTCAAGAAGACGCCATTCGTGGCGCAGGAAGAGGCGCGCACCTTCCATATCGCCGCGCCCGATTACCTGGACAGCCAGTTCCTGCCCAACGTGGTGGCCCTGCTGCGCCGCGGCTCGCCGAAAAGCCGCGTGGTGCTGCATAGCCTGGGACCGGGCATCGACCATATCCGCCAACTCTCCGACGGTGGCCTGGACCTGGTCATCGCCAACTGGGACGAGCCGCCCGCCCACCTGCATATCTCGAAGCTGTTCGAAGACCCCATCATCTGCGCCATGCATGCGGAAAACGCCTATGCGCGGCGCACGGCCAGCGACGCCATGACCCTGGACGATTATCTGAGCCTGCCCCACGTGGCGCCGTCGCAGATGATGCCCGGCTACCACGGCGTGATCGATTCCTTCCTCGAACGGCAAAACCTGCAGCGCAACGTGGTGGTGGAATCGGCGTATTTCGGCCTGATCCCCTACATGCTGACGCAGACGGATCTGGTGCTCACCACGGGCCGGCAATTCATGCGCTTCTATGAAAAGACCCTGCCGCTGAAAACGTATACCGTGCCATTGAAATTCCCGCCCATGCGCTTTTACCAGCTGTGGCACCAGCGCGTGCACCAGGCACCCGAGCATAAATGGCTGCGCGACCAGGTCAGCGCGGCCGCCAAGGCGCTGGTGCAGCGATAGCAGCTATCAGCGCGCGCATATAATGGACGCCAGGACAGGGCGCTATCATCACCGCTTGCATGATCGGAAAACCATGACGACCCTTTCAGACCTGAACACCAGCAGCCAGGCCGACTTTATTGCGCAACTGCATGGCATCTACGAACATTCACCCTGGATACCCCAGCGCGCGGCAGCGGCCAGGCCGTTTGCCAGCCTGACGGCCCTCAAGATGGAGCTGCAGCGCGTGCTGGCCCTGGCCTCTCCCGATGAGCAGCTGGGGCTGATCCGCGCCCATCCCGAGCTGGCAGGCAAGGCCGCCATCGCGGGGCAACTGACGGCGGAGTCGACGCGCGAGCAAGCCAAGTCCGGCTTGAACCTGTGCAGTCCCGAGGAATTTTCCACCCTGCAGCGCCTCAACAGCGAATACAACGCCAAGTTCGGCTTTCCCTTCATCCTGGCCGTCAAGGGCCCGACGGGCGAAGGATTGACGCGCCAGGACATCATCGCCACGTTTGCGCGGCGCCTGAAAAACCGGCCTGCCGATGAACTGGCCGAGTCGCTGCGGCAGATCAAGCGCATCGCCGAACTGCGCCTGAACGACCTGTTCGACGTGCGGCTGGACTTCGGCCCGGCCATCATGCAGCAGGCGGAAACGCTGGCCGGCTGGAGCGACAGCGATTACAACCTCACCTGCGCCTACCTGACGCCAGCGCACCAGAAGACGGCCGCGCAACTGGCCGACTGGATGCGGGAGGCGGGCATGCAGGTGCAGATCGACGCCGTCGGCAATGTCGTCGGGTGCTATCTGTCGGATGCGCCTGGCGCGAAAACCCTGATGACGGGATCGCATTACGACACAGTGCGCAACGGCGGCAAGTACGATGGCCGGCTGGGCATCGTACTGCCGATCGCCGTCGTGCGCCATCTGCATGAGCGGGGTGAAAAGCTGCCCTTCCACGTCGAGATCGTCGGCTTCGCCGAAGAGGAAGGCGTGCGCTTCAAGAGCACATTCCTGGGCAGCACGGCCATCACGGGCAAGTTCGACTTGTCTCTGCTGGAACAGCTTGACGCAGATGGCGTGAGCATGCGCGAGGCGCTGGCCGCCGCCGGCCATGAAGCGGCCGCCATCGGCACCATCGCACGCGATCCCGCCAATTTGCTCGGCTATGTGGAAGTGCATATTGAGCAGGGGCCCGTGCTGCTGGAGCGCGACCTGCCACTGGGGATTGTCACGGCAATTGCCGGCAGTTCGCGTTACCTGGTCAATCTTGGCGGCGTGGCCAGCCATGCGGGCACCACGCCCATGACCATGCGCAAGGATGCGGCCAGCGCAGCCGCCGAAATCATCCTGCTGGTCGAACACCGCTGCAGCCAGGGCGATGCGCTGGTGGGCACGGTGGGCCAGCTGCAGGTGCCCAACGGCTCCGTCAACGTGATCGCAGGCGCCTGCATCCTGTCGCTCGACATCCGCGCCGCCGTCGATACCGTGCGCCAGGCGGCCGTCGACGATATTCTCGACGGCATCGCCGCCATCTGCGCGCGGCGCCAGATTGACTACCAGCTGGAACTGCTGCTGTCGGCGCGTGCAGCGCCGTGTGCGCCGTGGCTGATGGCGCAGCTGGCGCAGGCCGTGGAATCGGTCGGCATCGAACCATACACGTTGCTGTCTGGCGCCGGCCACGACGCCATGGCCATGGCCGCCATCACCGACGTGGCCATGCTGTTTACCCGCTGCGGCAATGGCGGCATCAGCCACAATCCGCTGGAAACCATGACGGCGGACGACGCCGACATCGCGGCGCGGGCGCTGCTGGCGTTTTTGCGCAACTTCCAGCCCAAGCCCTGAGTGGCGGACGTGGGCCGGTGACCTATACGGCCACGGCCCGCTCCAGCATTGCGTGCAGCAGCACATTGCAGCCAGCTTCCAGGTGCTCGGGCTTGGCATCCTCGATTTCATTGTGGCTGATGCCGTCCTTGCACGGTACGAAAATCATGCCGGCCGGTGCCAGCCTGGCCGCATAGATGGCGTCGTGGCCGGCGCCCGACACCACGTCCATCACGGAATAACCGAGCTTTGCGGTGGCATTGCGCACGGCGCCCACGCAGTCGGGGTGGAACGGGCATGGCGGATAATAGGAAACCCGTTCAAGAGATATATCCAGTCCCGTACCGGTGCGCGTAGCGTCGATGAAAGCCGTGATTTCGCCATGCATGGTGTTGAGCAGTTCGTCGTTCACATTGCGCAGGTCGATGCTGAATTTGACTTCGCCGGGAATCACGTTGCGGCTGTTAGGGAAGACCTGCACCATGCCCACCGTGCCGCGCCCATACGGCGGGTAGCGGTTGGCGATGGCGACGACTTCCTGCATGATGCTGGTGGCCACCTGCAGCGCATCCTTGCGCAGGCCCATGGGCGTGGGTCCCGCATGCGCTTCCATGCCCGTCACCACGCAGTCGTACCACGACAACCCCATCACGGCAGGTACCACGCCGATCACCTTGTCCGCGTCCTCCAGCACGGGACCCTGCTCGATATGCGTTTCAAAATAGGCGCCGATGGGATGGTCGCCCGGCACCTGCTCGCCCTTGTATCCGATGCGCGCCAACTCCTCGCCCACCGTTTTCCCTTCCGTGTCTTTCGCCGCGTAGGCGGTTTCCAGCGAGAAGGCGCCGCAAAAGACGCCGGAGCCCATCATCACGGGCACAAAGCGCGAGCCTTCTTCGTTGGTCCAGAACGCCACCTCGATGGGTGCCAGCGTCTTGATCTGTAAATCGTTCAGGGTGCGCACCACTTCCAGGCCGGCCAGCACGCCGTAATTGCCATCGAACTTGCCGCCCGTGGGTTGCGTGTCGATATGGCTGCCCGTCATCACGGGCGGCAAGCTATTATCGGTGCCGTCGCGGCGCATGAAAACATTGCCGATCTGGTCGATGGTAATGCTCATGCCCGCCTCCGTGCCCCAGCGCACCACCAGGTCGCGCCCCTGTTTATCCAGGTCAGTCAGGGCCAGGCGCTTGACGCCGCCCTTTACTGTCGCGCCGATCTGCGCCAGTTCCATCAGGGCCGCCCACAGGCGCTCGCCATTGATACGCAATTCATCCATCGTCAACTCCTTATGCGGTGGTGGCGGAAAACGCGGGCCGTTCGATATAGCGTCCGGCCCCTTCGACGGCCATCAGCTCGCCCTTGTGGAACACCACCTTGCCGGCGGCAATCGTGGTGCTGGGGATGCCGCGCACGGTGCGCCCTTCGAAGACATTGAAGCCTCCCCTGGCAAACTGCGTGGCGGCGGAAATGGTGCGCGTGCCCTGCGGATCCCACAGCACGATGTCGGCGTCGCTGCCTGCGGCGATGACGCCCTTGCGCGGATACATATTGAAGATCTGCGCCGCATTGGTCGACGAGACCTTGACGAACTCGGAGGGCGTCAGCATGCCGGAATTGACGCCAGCGTCCCACACGACGGCCATGCGTTCCTCGACGCCGCCGCAGCCGTTCGGGATGCGCGTGAAGTCGTCCTTGCCGGCCGCCTTCTGCTCGGCGCAAAAGGTACAGTGGTCGGTGGCCGTCGTGTGCAGGTTGCCGCTTTGCAGGCCGTGCCACAGGGCCGCCTGATGGTGCTTGCCGCGAAACGGCGGGCTCATGACGTGGCCCGCCACGTAGTCGAAATCATCACTCTGGTAGACGCTATCGTCGATCACCAAATGGCCAGCCAGCGCTTCACCATACACGCGCTGGCCATTGGCGCGCGCCCGCGTGATGGCGTCGAGCGACTCGGCGCACGAGACGTGCACGATGTACACGGGGGTATTAAGAACATTGGCGATGGCAATGGCGCGGTTGGCCGCCTCTGCCTCCACGGCAGGAGGGCGGGACAGGGGATGCGCCTGCGGCCCCGTGATGCCCTTCTTGAGCAGCGCCTGCTGCAACTGGAATACCAGCTCGCCGTTTTCCGCATGCACAGTCGGCAAAGCCCCAAGTTCCAGCGAGCGGGTAAAACTTTTCACCAGGGTTTCATCGTCGGCCATGATGGCGTTTTTATAGGCCATGAAATGCTTGAAACTGTTCACGCCATGCTCGCGAACGAGGGTGCCCATCTCTTCATGTACCTGCTCGCTCCACCATGTGATCGCCACGTGGAAGGTGTAGTCGCCGGCCGCCTTGGACGACCACTCGCGCCACTGATGATAGGCCTCGAGCAAGGATTGCTTGGGGGCGGGAATGACGAAATCCATGATGGTGGTGGTGCCGCCTGCAAGTCCCGCAGCGGTGCCCGTGAAAAAATCGTCCGACGTCACGGTGCCCATGAATGGCAAATTCATGTGCGTGTGGGTGTCTATCCCGCCCGGCATCACGTACAGGCCGCCCGCATCGATCACGGTGGCGCCGACCGGCACCGGCAAGTTCTCGCCGACGGCGGCGATCATGTCACCCTCGATCAGCACATCGGCGCGGAAGGCGCGGTCGGCGTTGACGACAGTACCGCCACGTATCAGTGTAGTCATCTTGTCTCCTTGAGTGATTACGACTGCGGCGCCTGCTGCACGTGCGCCACGGCCTTGCCCTTCATCATGACGCCGTAGACGACGGCGGCGATGGCCACGCCCACGAACCAGGCGTAGGTGTAGATGGCCTTAAAGCCTTCGGCCACGCCGGGAAACGCCGTGGGAAAGGCCGCATTCAGAAAACCGGGGATATTCGGCAGCACGGCGATAACAAAGGCGATCAGCGCTGCCATGTTCCAGCCATTGCCATATGAGTAGATGCCGTCATCGCGGTACAGCTGCCTGACGTCGAGCTGCGTCTTGCGCACAAAGTAGTAGTCGACGATGAGGATGCCGGCGATGGGCCCCAGCAGGGCCGAGTAACCGATCAGCCACGTGAAGATATAGCCCTGCGTCGATTCGAGCACCTTCCACGGCATCATGACAATGGCGATGAAGGCCGTGATGTAGCCGCCCATCTTGTACGAAATCTGCTTGGGTGCCAGCGAGGAAAAGTCGTAGGCCGGCCCCACCAGGTTGGCCGCCAGGTTGACGCTGACCGTGTCGATCAGCAAGATGATCAGGGCGATCAACACGGCGGCGCCCGTCATGCGGCTGGCCAGGTCGACAGGATCCCAGATGGCCTTGCCATACATGACCACGGAGCCTGCCGTGACGATCACGGCCAGCATGGCCAGCAATCCCATGGGCACGGGCAAGCCGATGGACTGGCCGATCACCTGGTCGCGCTGCGTCCTGGCAAAGCGCGTGAAGTCGGGAATATTCAGTGCCAGGGTCGCCCAGAAACCCACCATGGCTGTCAACGATGGCCAGAAAACGCTCCAGAACTGGCCCGCCTTCTTACCGCCGGGGATGAATTGCGATGGCTGGTCCAGCAGGCTGGCCACGCCGCCGGCCTTGCTGTGCACCCAGTACAGCAGCACAAAGCAGATGAGAATTTTCAAGGGCGCCGTATAGGTTTCCAGCTTGCGGATCGATTCCATGCCGTGCAGGATGTAATAGAACTGGATGGCCCAGAAAGCCAGGAAGCACAGCAACTGGCTGCCGTTGATGCCAAGTCCCGCGATCTTCTCGCCGCCCAGTTCATGCCCCAACAGCACGCCCATCAGGGTGTAAATCATCTGGCCACCGAACCACGTCTGGATGCCATACCAGCCGCAGGCGACAATGGCGCGCATCAGGGCCGGCAGCCGGGCGCCCATGGTGCCAAACGAGGCGCGCGCCAGTACGGCATACGGAATGCCGTACTTGGTGCCAGCATGCCCGATCAGGAGCATGGGCAAGAGCACGATGGCGTTGGCGAGAAATACCGTGAGCACCGCCTGGTAGCCGGACATGCCGCTGTCGATCAGGCTGGCCGACAGGGTGTAGGCGGGAATGCACATCACCATGCCAACCCACAGCGCGGCGAAGTGATACCAGCGCCAGGTGCGCTGCGCCGCAGTGGTGGGCGCAAGGTCTTCATTCCAGAGTTGCGTGTTGCCTGAATAGTCGTGGTTCACAGGTATGCTCCATCGGTTGGGAGGGGATCGGTATTATAGAAACGGCTGCAGCCTAGCTTACCGCAAAGGACGGCTGCCGTTTACAAAATAAACACACGCAAGATACATGCCTTGCTGCGTTCCCTATGCCGTCTCCACCAACGCATGCGGGTTGCGTGGGTCCTGCGTCCAGTTCATGTACGGCTTGTCCGTGACCTGCGGCACCATCGTGATGCAGCCCTGCACCGGACAGGTGATTTCGCACAGGTTGCAGCCCACGCATTCCTCCTTGATCACCTCATACGTCCGCATGCCTGCAGCGTCGATCAGTTGCGCAATCGACTGGTGCGAGGTGTCTTCGCAGGCCACGTAGCACTTGCCGCATTTGATGCAATCATCCTGGTTGATATGCGCGATGACCTGGTAATTCATGTCCAGGTATTTCCAGTCCGTCGTATTGGCCACGGCCTTGCCGGAAAAATCGCTGATGCGTTCGTAGCCCTTCTCGTCCATCCAGCGCGACAGGCCATCCTTCATCTCTTCGACGATGCGAAAACCATGCAGCATGGCCGCCGTGCACACCTGCACGCAGCCGGCGCCCAGGGCGATGAATTCGGCCGCGTCGCGCCAGTTGCCGATGCCGCCGATGCCTGAAATGGGCAAGCCGCGCGTCTGCGGATCACGGGCGATTTCCGCCACCATGTTCAGGGCGATCGGTTTCACCGCAGACCCGCAATAGCCACCGTGCGTGCTGGCGCCGCCCACAATGGGCAGGGCCACCATGCGGTCCAGGTCCAGCGAGGTGATCGAGTTGATGGTGTTGATCAGCGAAACGGCGTCCGCACCGCCCGCCTTGGCCGCGCGCGCCGGCATCCGCACGTCCGTGATGTTGGGCGTTAGCTTGACAATGACGGGAAGACGGCTGTGCTTTTTGCACCACGCGGTGACCATCTGCACGTACTCGGGCACCTGGCCCACGGCGGCCCCCATGCCCCGCTCCGGCATGCCATGCGGGCAGCCGAAATTGAGTTCGATGCCGTCCGCTCCTGTCGCTTCCACCTTCGGCAAAATGTCGGCCCAATAGTGCTCTTCGCAGGGCAGCATCAGGGAGACGATCATGGCGCGGTCGGGCCAGTCCTTTTTCACCTGCGTGATTTCGCGCAGATTGATCTCCAACGAGCGGTCGGTAATGAGTTCGATATTATTGAAGCCCACCACTTCGCGGTTCTTGCCGTACAGGGCGGAGTAGCGCGACGAGACGTTGACGGCGGCCGGGTCTTCACCCAGCGTTTTCCACACGACGCCACCCCACCCCGCTTCGAACGCGCGCACCACGTTGTAGGCCTTGTCGGTGGGTGGCGCAGAAGCCAGCCAGAAAGGATTCGGCGCCTTGATGCCGCAAAAATCGATGCTGAGATCAGCCATTATGCAGCCTCCACTTTATTCAGGAAATCGGAATGGATGGCCAGTGCGGCCAGCTTGCCATGCTGGACGGCTTGCACCGTCAAGTCCTGCCCCGGCGCCACGCAGTCGCCGCCCGCGTAGATGCCCGGCAGCACCGTGCGAAAGCCCGCATCGACGGCGATCTTGTCGCCCTCGCGTTTCAACAGAGACGCCATCGGGTCATGCAGTACTTCAGTGTCCAGGCTCTGGCCGATCGCCTTGAAGATGGCGTCGGCCGCCACGTCGAAGGTCTCGCCGGTGCCCGCCAGGCGCGTGCCCTGCATCCGCGTTTTCTCGAAACGCATGCCGGCCACATGGCCAGCCGCGTCGAGCAGCACCTGCTGCGGCTGGGCCCACGTAAGCATGCGCACCTGGTTCGCCTTGGCGATCTCCTGTTCGTGATGAGTGGCCGTCATGGCGTCGAAGCCGCGCCGGTACACAAGGGTAACCTCCTCCGCGCCCAGGCGCTGAATTTGCACGGCCATGTCGATGGCCGTGTTGCCGGCGCCAATCACAATGGCCCGCTTCGGCACGGGCAGCGCGGCCAGGTCGTCCGCCTGGCGCAGCGCGGCGATGTAGTCGACGGCAGCCAGCAAACCGGGTGCGTCCTCGCCCGTCAAGCCCAGCTTGCGGCTGGCCCCCAGGCCCAGGCCGAGGAAGACGGCATCGTACTGCGCGTGCAGGTCGCGCAGTTGCAGGTTCTCGCCCAACACCTGGCGACATCGGATTTCAATGCCGCCTATGCCCAACAAGAATTCGACCTCCTTCTGGGCGAAATCGTCCGTCAGCTTGTACTTGGCGATGCCGTATTCATTCAAGCCACCTGCCTTGCCTTCCTTCTCGAAGATCACCACGTCGTGCCCCAGCATGGCCAGGCGGTGCGCGCACGACAGCCCGGCCGGCCCAGCGCCGACAATGGCAATCGTCTTGCCCGTGGCGGCCGCCCGTTTGAACGGGTGCGCCGTGAAATGCATGTGGTCGACAGCATAGCGCTGCAACAGGCCGATCTTGACAGGCTGGCCTTCCGCGTCGTGGTTGCGCACGCAGACGTCTTCACACAGGATTTCCGTGGGACAGACGCGGGCGCAGCTGCCGCCCAGGATGTTCTGTTTCAGAATGCCAGCGGCGGCGCCATTGATGTTCTTGTCGTGGATGTTGCGGATGAAGCTGGCCACGTCGATTTCCGACGGACAGATGCGGCTGCACGGCGCATCGTAGCAGTACAGGCAGCGGGCGCTTTCGATGGCTGCCTGGCGCGCGCTCAAAGGCGGCGCTAGGTCCGTGAAATGGCCCGCCAATTCCTCGTTGGGCAGGGCGGGATGCGGCAAATAGTTCAGGGACTCGATCATCGCGTTTTCCTTCTTTGATCCTGCGGTGGATTTAGTGTAAAACCGTCACTTCATCTGGGGAAAAGCAAATTCCACACCAGCGCTTGCCGTGTTTGGCCAGCGCTGCATCACGGCCTTGTGCCGCGTATAAAAACGCACGCCTTCGGGACCATAGGCATGGTGGTCACCAAACATGCTGCGCTTCCAGCCGCCAAAACTGTTGAAGGCCATCGGCACGGGCAAGGGAATGTTGACGCCCACCATGCCGACTTGGATCTGACGCACGAATTCGCGCGCCACGCCGCCGTCGCGCGTGTAGATGGCCACGCCGTTGCCATACTCGTTGGCGTTGATCAGCTCCACCGCATGCACCACGTCAGGACAGCGCAGCACGCACAGCACGGGGCCGAAAATCTCTTCCTTGTAGATGCTCATGTCGCGCGTCACATGGTCAAATAAAGTACCGCCGACAAAGAAGCCGTTCTCGCGGCCCGGCACCACATGGTTGCGGCCATCGACCACCAAAGTCGCGCCCTGCTCCACGCCCGAGGCGATAAGTTTTTCGATGCGCTGCTTGGCTGCCAGCGACACGACCGGTCCCATTTCCGCCCCATCAGCCATGCCGTCGCGCACTTTCAGTGCAGCCGTGCGCGTTGCCAGTGCGTCGATCAACTTGTCGCCCGCGTCGCCCACGGCCACGACGACGGAGATGGCCATGCAGCGTTCGCCAGCAGAACCGTAAGCGGCGCCGATCAGTGCATCGACCGTCATGTCCATGTCCGCGTCGGGCATCACCACCATGTGGTTCTTCGCGCCCCCCAGCGCTTGCACGCGCTTGCCGCTGGCGCTGCCACGCGCATAAATGTATTCGGCGATCGGCGTCGAGCCGACAAAGCTGATCGCCTGCACCACGGGGTGGTCGAGCAAGGCATCGACCGTCACCTTGTCTCCCTGCACCACGTTGAAAACGCCGTCGGGCAGACCTGCTTCTTTCAGCAATTTCGCGTGCAGCAAGGAGGCCGACGGATCGCGCTCGGACGGTTTCAAGACGAAGGTATTGCCGCAGGCGATGGCGACGGGGAACATCCACATCGGCACCATCACGGGGAAGTTGAATGGCGTGATGCCGGCCACCACACCTAGCGCCTGGCGCATGGACCAGGCGTCGATGCCGCGCGAAATCTGGTCCGTGAATTCACCTTTCAACAGCTGCGGAATACCGACGGCAAACTCCACCATCTCGATGCCGCGCGCCACTTCGCCCTGTGCATCGGCAAAGGTCTTGCCATGCTCGCGCGTGAGCATGGCGGCAAAGTCATCCGTGTGCTGCTGGCACAGCTGCAGGTAGCGGAACAGGACACGGGCGCGCGTCAGGGGCGGCGTAGCGGACCACGAAGGAAAGGCGGCGGCCGCCGCCTGCACGGCCGCGTCGACGTCTTCCACGGTGCCCAGGGCCACGCGGGCTACGGGTACGCCCAGGGCGGGGTTGTAGACGTCGCCGTAGCGGCCACTCCGGGTGTCGACTTTGGCGCCGTTGATGTAGTGGGTGATGGTATCGAGATCGTTCATGACCGTCCTTAATCGAGATTTTTTAATACCTTGGCCAGCTTGCCGAATAGCTCGTCGATATGCTGTTTTTCCAGCACCAGCGGCGGCGACAGGGCGATGATGTCGCCCGTCGTGCGTATCAGCACGCCGTCGGCGAAGGCCTGCTTGAAGGCGTTGAAGGCGCGCGCACCGGGCTTGCCGGCGATGGGGGCGAGTTCGATGCCGGCGATCAGGCCGATGCTGCGCAAGTCGATCACGTGCGGCAGCCCCTTCAGGGAATGCACGGCGTCGCTCCAATACGCCTGCATGCTTTTCGCGTGACCCAGGATGTCCTGCTCCTCGAACACCTGCAGGGTGGCCAGCGAGGCGGCGCAGGCCAGCGGGTGACCGGAATACGTATAGCCGTGGAACAGTTCAATACCGGGTGGCGCGTCCATGAAGGCATCGTGGATATATTGCTTGCTGAATACGGCGCCCATCGGCACCATGCCATTGGTCAGTCCCTTGGCCGCCGTCATCAGGTCCGGCTCGACGTCGAAATAGTCGGCGGCGAATGGCGTCGTCATGCGGCCGAAACCCGTGATGACTTCATCGAAAATCAGCAGGATGCCATGCTTGGTGCACAGCTCGCGCAAGCGTTTCAGATAGCCTTTCGGCGGGATCAGCACGCCCGTGGAGCCAGCCACAGGTTCGACGATGACGGCGGCAATCGTCGAGGCGTCGTGCAGCGCAACGATGCGTTCCAGTTCATCGGCCAGGTGGGTGCCGTATTCGGGTTCGCCCACCGTGTAGGCATTCTTGTCCAGGTTATGCGTGTGCGGCAGGTGGTCCACGCCGGGCAGCAAGGGGCCGAAGGTCTTGCGGTTGCCACCGATGCCGCCCACGGAAATGCCGCCGAAGCCCACGCCGTGATAACCGCGTTCGCGGCCGATCAAACGAGTACGTGCACCCTCACCGCGCACCCGGTGATAGGCCAGCGCGATTTTTAACGCCGTGTCCACGGCCTCGGAACCGGAGTTGGTATAAAAGACGTGACCGAACTTGTGGCCCGTGTAGTCCATCAGTTTTTCCGCCAGGTCGAAGGCGGCTGGATGGCCCATCTGGAAGGTGGGTGCGAAGTCGAGCTGGCCCACCATTTCGCGGATGGCGCCGACGATTTTCGGCTGCGCATGGCCGCATGGCACGCACCAGAGGCCGGCGGTTCCATCGAGGATGGCGTTGCCATCGACATCCTTGTAATACATGCCTTCGGCCGAGACCAGCAAGCGTGGGTTGGCCTTGAAATCACGGTTATTGGTAAACGGCATCCAGAATGCCGACATCGATTCCGGCCTTGTTTCGTTCATGACCTTCTCCTTGAGATGGGCTGGCAGAGCGCCAGGATCGTTTTTGACGAAGCGTAAAATAATTTACCAGTTGGCAAAAAGCTGATGTAATAATAGTCAGGACATTCCCAATGGCACAGATACACAAACGGCAAAGTATCCCAACCGTACAGGTCGGAAAACCATTACAGTTTTGTGCAAGGCAGCATAAGGAGCCACCGTGAAGCACAGCGACAGCGCAGACGATGCCCCCGAGCAAGGCAGTGGTTGGCCCATGCTGGACATCGACCGCCAGAAAAAGGGCGGCCTCGTCGAACAGATCGTCATCGCCATCAGCGTCATGGTGGGTAGCCGCGCCCTGCGCATCGGCACGCGCATGCCCTCCGTGCGCCAGTTCGCCCGGTGCAATGGCGTGTCGACGTTCACCGTCGTCGAATCGTATGATCGCCTGGTCAACCTGGGCTTGCTGTCGTCGCGGCGCGGCTCCGGCTATTTCGTCGCACGCCACGATATCGCCGCCTCGCCGCAAGCGGCGGTGCATGCCAGCCCCACCGCCATCGACGCCCTCACGCCGGACCTGTATTCGGGCGTGTCCGATGCCCTGCCCGTGGGTGCGGGCTGGCTGCCGCCCGAGATGTATGGCGAAGCGACCGTGCTCGATGCCGTGCGCCAGGCCATGCGCATACCCGCCAGCCGGCTGCGCGGCTACGGCCATCCGCTGGGCTTTCCCTCGCTGCGCCAGCACCTGGCAACAAGCCTGTCGGAAGAGCTGTTCCAGGTCGAGCCAGACCAGGTCCTGCTGACGCACGGCGCCACGCACGCCTTCGATTTGATCTTGCGCAGCCTGACCAAGCCGGGCGACACCGTGCTGGTGGAAGACCCCGGCTACAGCAATCTGCAGTCGCTGATACGCCACCACGGCTGCATCCCCGTCGGTATAGCGCGTGGCGAGGCGGGACTCGACCTCGATGCACTGGCCAGCGAGGCCGCGCGCACCCAGCCCAAGCTGATGTTCGTCAACACGGTGCTGCAAAATCCGCTGGGTACCTCACTGAGCCAGGCGCAGACGCACCGCCTGCTGGCGCTGGCCGAGCAATTCGATTTTTGGCTGGTGGAAGACGATATCTACCGCGAACTGGCGGCGCGCGGCGAAGCTTCGCTGGCGGCGATGGATGGCTTGCGCCGCGTGATCCGCGTGGGCAGCTTTTCCAAGACCTTGTCGCCCGTGCTGCGCGTCGGCTCCATCTGTGCCTCGCCCCCTCTGGTGGCCGAACTGGTGCGCGTCAAAATGCTGGCGGGTCTGACGACATCCGAAATCAATGAGCGCGCCGTCTACCACGCCATCTCCGCGCGGCCCTACAAGCGCATGGTGGAACGGCTGGTGGCGCAGCTCGACTCGGCCCGGGAACGCAGCATCGACTGCCTGGCGCAGGCGGGGATGGCGCCGGTGGCGCGTCCGCGTGGCGGCATGTTCGTCAGCGCCGGCTGGCCCGATATCCAGACGCCGGAATGGAATGGCAAAATCATCGCCGACATGGCATTAAAGGCCGGCATCTTGCTGTCGCCGAACGAATTTTTCATGCTGCGCGCGCCCGAGACGGTGTGGTTCCGCTTCAACGTGGCCTACACCGACAACTCCGTGCTGCAGGCATTCCTGCAATCGATACGCCCACGCTAAAGAATCCGCCATGGCCAGCGACAAATCCCCTGCCCTTTCCGTGAAAACTGCCGGCGGCCGGCGCCTGCAAAACCGCGACCGCCTGGAAACGGACATCCTGGAGCAAGCCGTGCGCGCGTTCGCCGAAAGCGGCTATGAGGGCGCGTCGATCGCCACCATCGCCGAGCGAGCCGGCCTGTCGAAGCAAAACCTGATGTATTACTTCCCGTCCAAGCAGCTGCTCTACCAACGCGTGCTCGACGACGTGCTCGACGACTGGCTGGCGCGCATGGAGTCGCTGGCCAATGAACACGACGAGCCACGCGACGTGCTGCGTGCGTACATCGGCGCCAAGCTGCGTTTTTCGCGCGAACAGCCATGGGCTTCGCGCGTGTATGCGCTCGAAGTGATCAATGGCGCCCCCCTGTACGGTGCACAGATACGCGACAGGGTCGTGCCCCTGCTGCGCAAGGATATCGCCGTTTTCGAAGCCTGGATCGCCGCCGGCAGGATCGCGCCCGTCAACGCCACCCACCTGATGTTCGCCATCTGGGCCATGACGCAATCGTATGCGGATTTTTCGGCGCAGATGACCCTGGTGCTGGAACGCAAGCAGCTCACGCGCAAGGATTACGAGGATGCCGAAATCCTGCTCACGCACATGGTGCAGGCGGCCATCGCCCTGCCTGCGGCAGCGCCCGCTACGTGACGAAATTTCCAACGAACAATCTGGCAGTGATAGCATGGCGCGCTGGAGCGTTTGCAATAGCGACGCCATCTATCGACAGGATAAGGAACAGGCATGAAACAATGGTCATCGGCGCGCACCGCGTCATTGCTGGGCAAGGCTGCCTGCGCGGCGCTGCTGGCAGTGGCATCCACGGCACAGGCGCAGACAGTGGGCATGATAGACAATCAGCCGCTGAGCGAAACCTGGCTCAACGCGGGCTTTTATTCGTATCACTTTCAGCGCGACAAGAATCTGAACGACAGCAATCCGGGCCTGGGCGCCGAATACCGTTTTTCCACGGTCGCGTCGGCCACGACCGGCCGCTTCTACAATAGCGACCGCGCCTACTCGAACTATGTGGGCGTGTATTATCAGCCCATCAAGGTAGGCCCGTTGCGCGTCGGCGCCGTCGTTGGCGGCTTCAGCGGCTATCCGAAGATGCGCGATGGCGGCTGGTTCCCGGCCCTGGTCCCCACCATCAGCTATGAATACCAGCGCGTGGGCGTGAATATCGCCATCGTGCCTTCCTACAAGGACCGCCTGTATGGCGCCCTCAGTTTCCAGCTGAAACTCAAGGTCTTCGAGTAACCGTTTGTCTTCGCCTGTCACCGTTCGCTCCGCCATTCCTGCCATTCGTCGCATACGCGATGTTCGGCGGCAAGGTTTTGCCTATAGTGGTTTCATCGCCAGCCTGCATACGGCAGCGGCAACCACAGGAGAACGGCATGAAAGACATCAATTCGGCACCGGGCAGCACTTCCTTCAGCGCTTTCTGGAGCGAGCTGTGCGCTTACACGCGCCAGGGCATGGCCGCCCTGCGCGCCATGTCCTGGCCCATGCTGCTGGCGTGCTGCCTGGGACTGGCGTTCCTGATCACCATCTTGCCGCTTGCTATCATGCTGTTTGCCCTCGTCATGCTGCTGAAATGGGCAAGCAACAGCGACGATGCCAGTGCAGACGAGAAAACGCCGGATTCGCAGCAGTCGCCGCAATAAAAATTTTCGTCGTGGCAAGAGTGCAATGATTGTTCTATGGCACTATGAGTGCGCGCGGCACTGACGGACATCAAACCCATCACGATGGATGGGGTCTGATACGGAACGCCGCGCAAGATTAATAATCGAAGCTACTCCCCATCTGCCATAGGAGTTTTCTGATGACCACGACAGCAAAAGCCACAACAGGTACGACCATTCCCTGCCTGCGCTACCGCGATGCCCCCGCAGCCATCGAATGGCTGTGTACCGCACTCGGTTTTGAAAAACAATTGATCGTGCCTGACGGCAACGGTGGTGTCGCCCACGCGCAACTGAGCTTTGGCAATGGTATGGTCATGGTGGCACCAGCCCTCGACAGCGACTATGGCCGCCTGATGAAACTGCCTGGCGACATCGGCGGCGCCAACACGCAAAACTGCTACCTGGTCGTCAGCGATGCCGATGCCGTCTACCGCAGCGCACGCGAAGCCGGCGCCGAGATCGTGCTCGACATCAAGGATGAAGACTACGGCGGACGGGGCTTTACCTGCCGCGATCCGGAAGGCCATATCTGGAGCCTGGGCACCTACGATCCATGGTAAGACGGAGAACAATGATTATCACCACCCTCACCGCCGCCAGCCTTGCACTGGTCGGCGGCTTCCTGTCCGCTCCCGGACTGGTCGACCAGCAAATCAATCGAGTCTATTCCCAAGCTGCCAAGGCGCCGACGGCCACTACCCAGGCCCTGCACCAGCGCCTGTGGATCGCCGACCTGCACGCCGACAGCCTGCTGTGGCAACGCAATCTGAACCGCGACAGCCAGCGCGGCCATGTCGACTTTCCCCGCCTGCAGCGGGGCAACGTGGCACTGCAAGCCTTTTCCGTTGTCACCAAGACGCCGCGCAAGATGAATATCGAGCGCAATGGCAGCGACACGGACAACATCACGGCACTGGTAGTGGCACAAGCTTTGCCACCTGCCACCTGGAACAGCCTGCTGGCGCGCGCCACTTACCAGGCCGATGAATTGCGCCAGCAAGTGGCCAGGAGCAATGGCAAGGTCCGGGTGATCGGCAGCCGCGCCCAGCTGCGCAGCTTCATTACCGCGCGCGAAAAAGACCCCGCCCTGCTGGCCGGCTGGCTGACACTGGAAGGTGCACATGCGCTCGAAGGCAAGCTGGACAACCTTGATACCTTGTACAAGGCGGGCTTCCGCATGGCCGCGCCCACGCATTTCTTTGATACAGAACTGTCCGGCTCCCAGCACGGCCTGAAAAAAGGCGGCCTGACGCCGCTGGGCCGGCAATGGTTGCGCGACATGGAACAGCGCAAGATGATCGTCGATCTGGCGCACGCCTCGCCAACCACCATCGACGACGTATTAACCATGGCGAAACGCCCCGTGATGGTGTCGCACACGGGCGTGCGCGGCACTTGCGCCAACGGCCGCAACCTCAGCGACGCACAATTGAAACGCATCGCCGCCCAGGGTGGCCTGGTGGGCATCGGCTTCTGGAATACGGCCGTCTGCGGCAAGGATGTGGCATCCATCGCGCGCGCCATCAAGTACACGGTAAAACTGATCGGCGCGGAACACGTGGCCTATGGTTCGGACTTCGATGGCGCCGTCACCACCGCTATCGACGCGGCAGGCCTGCCGCGCCTGACGCAGGCGCTGCTCGATGCGGGCTTGTCGGAAGCGCAAATTCGCCGCGTGGCGGGCGAAAACGTGCGCGACTTTTTACTCAAGAACCTGCCCGACGATGACGCCTAGGCCAAGGCCTTGACCAGGGCCTGGTCCGCCACCTGGTGTGGCCGGATACGTATCAGTTTGCGGTATAGCGGCGGCATGGCGTCGCACAGCGCCAGCAGCGCGTCTTGCGCCATGGCCGGGCGCACGTACTGGAATTGCGCGGGATTATTCTCCGGCACCGCCCCTTCCATGGTGGAACCATAGGCGCCCAGGGTCATGAAACTGGCGGCACTGTCGTCCGGCCCGACGGCCAGCACGAAGGTGCCATGCTTGGGATGACCCAGATAACTTTTGATTTCTTCCTGCAGCGCCGGCTCGGCGCCAGCCATCAATTCATAACGCAATTGCGCGTACTGGCGCGTGCATTCCATGAAAGGCGTGCGAATCAGAGAGCGCGCCAGCTGGCCCGGCATGCACAGCAGCAGGTTGCCAAAGGAATCGAGCAAGGCGGCTGCGTCGCCCTGGCCGCCATCGCGCGCGTCCTGCTCCATGGCCGCCTGCAGGAATGGCGCCAGGCCGGCATCGGGCGCATGCGGCGCGCAGCGGTAAGTCAGGGCGTCGGGATAGCGGCGGCGCAAAGCGCGCACCACGGCATGCTCGGATGGCAAGGTGGCGGGATCGCGCAAGTGCACATCGTCGCCGGCGTTCAACAGCTGCATCACCTGGGCCGATGTCGCTTCAAACACGAGCGAGCACAGTGCCTGCGTCGCCTCGTGGATGCTCTTGCCAATGAAAAAAGATTTGGGAGCGGCGCCGGAAGGCACGCGCGCATACTCGGTGGCGCCGCGCACGGCCGGATAGCAAAAGCTGCGGCCAGCCTGCACCTGCAGCGGCGCCGGCAAGGCCGTGAACGTGGCAGCGCCATCGTAATTGACGCCGGCCTTGACATCGGGCGCGGCCACCACCACATTGAAACCGGCAGCCAAAATCGCCCCCGTGCACATGCAGCAAGGGTCGAGCGAAGTGACGATAGTCAGTTCGCCTGGCGGCGGCAAGGGCGTGCCCTTGGCGCGCTCGGCGAAATACCAGTCCACCAACTGACGCTCGCCATGCGCGGTGGGGTCGAACACCAGGCCCTGGCGCACGACATTGTTGTGCATCGATTGCAGCACGTTGCCGGTGCCATCGAGCAGCACGCCGCCCACGCCAAAGGTACCTTGCGTCTTGGCCGCCATGGCTTCGGCCGCGGCAATCGCCACGGCCGCCTGGATGTCGATCGTCTTGTTCAAGCGTATCCTGTTACTTCATGTCCAGGTCGGAATTGCCGAAGCCGTGTGGCAGCAGCCAGCCCGCCGTCACTTCCATGACATCGTTTTTCAGATTGGTAAGGATCACGGGCAGGTCGGCGCCGCCCATCTCGAACATCACCTGGCGGCAGGCGCCGCATGGCGAGATCGGTTCCGCCGTGTCTCCCGTGACGGCCAGCTTGGCGAAGTCGCCCGGTTTGCAGCCATGCGCGATGGCGCTGAAAAACGCCGTGCGCTCGGCGCAGTTGCACAGGCCATACGCGGCGTTTTCCACGTTACAGCCACGGAAGACGCGACCATCCTTGCACAGCAATGCCGCGCCCACCTTGAAACGCGAATACGGCGCGTAGGCCAGTTCACGGCCGGCGTTGGCTTCCGCGATCAGTTCTTGGTTGTTCATTTTTTCTGTCATACCTTTGAAATCATTAAGGCCGGGGTCAGCCCCTCAATGCCGCTGACGCATAGCTCAGCGTTCTCGCAAACGGGAGGCAGACCCCTGTGTTACTTTAGGGACGAATCGTACGGTAAATCACCGGATTGGCCGTCAACGCGATCGCGCTGATGGCATACGCTTCCTGGATTTCCTTGACGGCTTGCTGCGCCGCCGCTTCCGTGCGCGCGTGCACCATGGCCAACGGCTGGCCAACGGCAACTTGCTCGCCCAGGCCCACCAAATCCGTCAGGCCGACGGCGAAATCGATGCTGTCGCTTGGACGGCGACGGCCACCGCCCAGTGCGACGACTGCCAGGCCGATGCCGCGGCAATCGCGCACATTGGCAAAACCGGCGGTGAGCGCTGGCGCCGGCACGACGAATGGCGCCTGTTCCAGATGCTTGTCCGGATTCTCGACCAGGTCCGCCGGGCCGCCCAGGGCGGACACCATGCGAGAGAAGCGTTCAGCCGCTTCGCCCGAATCGAGGGCCGCCATCAATTTGACGCGCGCTTCCTCTTCGGTGGCGGCCAGGCCACCCAGCACCAGCATCTCGGCGCACAGCGCCAGGGTCACTTCATGCAGGCGTGCGGGACGCGAACGGCCCGTCAGGTAATCCATGGCACCACGCACTTCCAGCGCATTGCCGGCGTACGGCGCCAACGATTCATTCATGTCCGTCAAAATAGCCGAGGTCTGCATGCCCGCGCCATTGCCGACGGCGACGATGCTCTCGGCCAGCTCCACCGACTTGTCGTAGGTAGGCATGAAGGCGCCCGTGCCCACTTTCACGTCCATCACCAGCGCGTCCAGGCCCGCCGACAGTTTCTTCGACAGGATGGAGCCGGTGATCATGGCCACAGATTCCACCGTGGCGGTGACGTCGCGGATACTGTAAAAACGCTTGTCGGCCGGTGCCAGCTGCGCCGTCTGGCCGATAATGGCCACGCCAACCTCATTGACTACTTTGCGGAACAATTCATTGTCCGGCACCGTGCAATAGCCGGGAATGGCGTCGAACTTGTCCAGGGTGCCGCCGGTATGGCCCAGGCCGCGGCCAGAGATCATCGGCACGTAGCCGCCGCACGCGGCGATCATGGGACCCAGCAGCAGGGAAACCACATCGCCCACGCCGCCCGTCGAATGCTTGTCGACGACGGGACCAGGCAGGTTCAGCGAACGCCAGTCCAGCACGTGGCCGGAATCGCGCATGGCCAGGGTGAACGCCACGCGCTCGTCCATGTTCATGTCATTGAAAAAGACGGCCATGCCCAGTGCCGCGATCTGGCCTTCGCTGACGCTGCCGTCAGTGATGCCGCGCACGAAAAACTGGATTTCCTCGGCGCTCAAAACACCCTTGTCGCGCTTCTTGCGGATGATTTCTTGGGTTAACAACATGGAATAACTCCAATCATGAGATCTGGGGTCAGAGCCGACGGCTCTGACCCCAGCTTTTCCAGCACTACTTATCGATTAGACGCCGTAAGGGATCCACACGTTTTTCACTTGCGACGCATGCGCCAGCACGGCACGGCCACCGCTTTGAGCGGCACTGTACCAGTCGCGGCCTTTGGCGCCACCGACCCAGGTGCGCTTCAGGGTACCGGCCGACAGACGCTCGACTTCCGCGCAGCCTTCGCCGGAACCGTCATGGCGCCAGACGGCGTCGATGTCGGCGTGTGTCGCCAGGGTGCGCGCCAGTTCATCGGCGTTGCCGCTGATGATGTTGACGACGCCGCCCGGCAAGTCGGACGTATCGAAGACCTGGTACAGGTCCAGCGCGGAGAGCGGATGCGCCTCCGACGGCACTACCACCACACGGTTGCCCAGCGCGATGGCCGGCGCCACCAGCGAGATGAAGCCGAGCAGTGGCGCTTCATTCGGGCAGACGATGCCGATCACGCCGACCGCTTCGTTGAGCGCCACGGTGATGCCCTTGGTAGGCGGCTGGTGCGCCAGGCCGTCGTACTTGTCGGCCCAGGCGGCGTAGTAGAACAGGCGCTCGATCGATGCCTGTACTTCCTTCTCCGGATTTTTACTGCCCGTCATGGCGGCGATGCGGGCGGCGAATTCGTCGGCGCGCGCTGCCAGATTCTCGGCGATGTAGTACAGCACTTGCGCGCGGTTGTGCGCCGTAGCGCTGGTCCAGCCGGACGCTTTATGTGCCGCTTCGACGGCATTGCGGATATCCTTGCGGCTACCCACGCCCACTTCGGCCAGCAGAGTGCCATTGGCGCCGAACACGGGTGCGCTGTAGGCGCTGTCAGGGCGCGCCTGCTTGCCGCCGATGTACATCTTGGCCGTGCGGTCGATGGCGAACGGATCGGCTGCCGCCGGTTTCGCGTTGCCTTTAGCCTTGGCTTCCACTACCGGCAAGGCCGGGCGCGCATCTTCGGCCAGGGCCGTCATGTATTCCAGCATGCCTTCGCGGCCGCCTTCGCGACCGAAACCCGACTCGCGGTAGCCGCCGAAGCCGCAAGCGGCGTCGAACTGGTTCGCGCTATTGATCCACACCACGCCGGCCTTGATGGCGGGAGCAATGTCCAGCGCCAGGCTGATCGACTCGGTCCACACGCTGGCGGCCAGGCCGTACACCGTGTTGTTCGCCAGCTGCACCGCTTCGGGCGGCGTGCGGAAGCTCATGGCCACCAGCACGGGGCCGAAGATTTCAGCCTGTGCCACGGCAGCCGAGGTCGACGCGCCCGTGATCAGCGTAGGCGGGAACCAGGAGCCGTCCGCCGGCAATTCGCACGCGGGCTGCCAGACGTCGCAGCCTTCGGCTCTAGCCGAATCGACCAGCGCGGCGATACGCTGGCGCTGCACAGGGTCGACCAGCGCGCCCACGTCCATCGATTTGTCCAGGGGCGAACCAAGGCGCAGGTTTTCCATGCGCGCGCGCACCTTGTTCAGGAAGCGCTCCTGGATCGATTCCTGCACCAGCAGGCGCGAACCGGCGCAGCACACTTGCCCTTGGTTGAACCAGATCGAATCGACCAGGCCTTCCACGGCACCATCCAGGTCAGCGTCTTCGAAGACGATGAACGGCGACTTGCCTCCCAGCTCCAGGGACAGCTTCTTGCCGCTGCCGGCCGTCGCTACACGAATCAAACGGCCCACTTCCGTGGAGCCCGTAAACGCGATCTTGTCGACGCCAGGGTGCTTGACGATGGCCGAGCCCACGCGGCCGTCGCCGGTGACAATATTGACCACGCCGGCCGGCACGCCCGCCTGCACGCACAATTCAGCGAACAGCATGGCGGTCAGCGACGTGAATTCGGCCGGCTTGAAGACCACCGTGTTACCGGCCGCCAGCGCCGGGGCGATTTTCCACGACAGCATCAGCAGGGGGAAATTCCACGGCACGATCTGTCCCACCACGCCCACGGCGCGGTAGTCGGCGAATTCTTCCGATTGCAGCTGCGCCCAGCCGGCGTGATGGTAGAAGTGGCGCGCGGCCAGCGGCAGGTCGATATCGCGCGTTTCGCGGATGGTCTTGCCGTTGTCCAGGGTTTCGAGCACGGCGAACAGGCGCGAATGCCTTTGCAGCAGACGGGCCAGCGCATACATGACTTTCGCGCGGCCGTGGCCGCCCATGCCCTGCCATACGGGCAGCGCGCGGCGTGCCGCTTCCACGGCGCGTTCCACGTCAGCATCAGTGGCTTGCGTCAGCTCGGCCAGCTGCGTGCCGTCGGCAGGATTGGTCGAGGCGAACAGCTCCGCCGGCTCGCTCCATGCATTGTCGATGAACAGACCGAATGTGCGCTGGTGGCCATCGAGCCACGCCTGCGCTTCTTTTTGACTTTCGGGAGCAGGGCCGTAGTCCATAGTAGTGAGAATCTCGTTAATTGTTGGCATGACGATTGTTCTTTAAGGTTGTGCGTGACGATGATTGGCCGAGTAGCTGCCGGTGACGTAGTGCTCGAGCTGGCGCTCGATGTCGGTCAGCAGGCTGGAAGCGCCGATGCGGAACAGGTGCGGCTGCAGCCATTCGTTACCCAGTTCTTCCTTCATCAGGGTCAGGAACTGCAGCGCGCTCTTGGCCGAACTGACGCCGCCGGCCGGCTTGAAGCCCACCTTGAAACCCGTCTGCTCGTAGTATTCGCGCACCGTGCGCACCATCGTCAGGGCCACGGGTATGGTGGCGTTCACGCTTTCCTTGCCGGTGGAGGTCTTGATGAAATCGGCGCCCGCCATCATGCAGACCCACGATGCCTTGGCCACGTTTTCCATGGTCAGCAAGTCGCCCGTGGCGAGAATCGCCTTCACGTGCGCTTCGCCGCACGCCTTGCGGTAAGCGAGCATTTCGTCGTACAGCACTTGCCAGTTGCCGTTCAGGACGTGCTGGCGCGTGATGACGATATCGATTTCGGAAGCGCCTGCGGCGACCGACAGTTCGATCTCGCGCAGCTTCGTTTCCATGTTCGTCAGGCCGGCCGGGAAGGCGGTCGACACGGCGGCGATAGGCAAACGGCCCTGGATGACGTTTACGGCCGGGGCGATCATCTCGTGGTACACGCACACGGCGCCGGTGCTCAGTTCCGTCAGGCCCAGTGCATCCATCAGGTCTGCGCGCAGCGGGCGCATGGCCTTCATGCACAGACGTTCCACGCGGCCTGGCGTATCGTCGCCGCCCAGGGTGGTCAGGTCGATCATCTGGATGGCTTTGACCAGCCAGGCGGCCTGGTATTCCTTTTTCACCGTACGGCGGTTCGCCAGGCTGGCCGCGCGGCGGTCCGTCGCGGCGCGGTTGACGCGGATCTGGTTGATCCAGCCCAGGTCGAGGCCTACGGCCTCGTTACGCTTGAATTCGGGGTGCATGAGTGTCATAACAAGCTGGTTCCATTAGCAAGTGGTGGTACGCCAAGGTGCTTGGCGAGGGTTTGGCCAATATCGGAGAAGGTCTCGGAAATACCCAGTGCGCGCGGGGCGACGCCGGGGCCGAAGAAGATCATCGGTATATGTTCGCGGGTGTGGTCGGAGCCGTGCCAGGTGGGGTCGCAGCCATGGTCGGCGGTGATCACGACCAGGTCGCCATCTTTGAGTTTGGCCATGAATTCAGGCAGGCGGGCATCCATTTCGCGCAGCGCATCGGCATAGCCCTCGACGTTGCGACGGTGGCCGAAAGCCTGGTCGAAATCGACGAAGTTCACAAAAGTGAGCGACTTGTCCTGCACTTCATCGGCCGTCTTCAACAGCGCTTCGAACAGCGCCATGTTGTCGACGCCCTTGACGACGCGCGAGATGCCCTGGGTGGCGAAAATGTCGCTGATCTTGCCCAGGCCGACGACTTCGCCGCCCGCATTTTTCACGTGATCGAGCAGGGTCGGTGCGGGTGGCGCGACGGCGTAGTCGTGGCGGTTGGAAGTGCGCGTGTAGTTGCCATTGCTGCCCGTGAACGGGCGGGCGATGACGCGGCCGATGTTGTATGGCTCCACCAGCTTGAAAGCCATTTCGCACACTTGGTACAGGCGCTCGAGGCCGAACGATTCTTCGTGCGCGGCGATCTGCATCACCGAGTCGCCCGACGTATAAATAATCAGCTTGCCGGTGGCGACGTGTTCATCGCCATGCTTGTTGATGATGTCCGTGCCCGAGGCATGGCAGTCGCCCAGGAAGCCGGGGACGCCGGACATGGCTTTCAGCTTGTCGGTCAGGTCAGCGGGGAACGACGGCGTGGTGCGAGGGAAGTAGCCCCAGTCGAATTCGACGGGCACGCCGGCGATTTCCCAGTGGCCGCTCTGCGTGTCCTTGCCGGTGGAGCGCTCGCGCGCCGCGCCGTAGGCACCGGTAAAACCGTCGCGCTGGTCGAAGCCCGAGGCCCATTCGCCGCTGGCCAGGTGCGCGGCGGCGCCCAGTCCCAGGCGTTCCATGTTCGGGAGTTTCAAGGTCTTGCCGCTTTTGGCGACAGTGCTGGCAATGTGGCCAAAGGTATTGGCACCTGCGTCGCCATACTTGGCGGCGTCTGGCGTCGCGCCAAGGCCGAAGGAATCAAGCAGGAGGATAAATGCGCGTGACATGATAAGGCTCGCTTTATGGATTGATGCGGGGTGATGCGGACAGTGTAGGCCGGATTTCCCCGGCCTGCCGCGCGGCAGCGCCGGTGGCCGGCGCGCCGCTACTGCGTAAAAAGGTGCTTAGGCTTGCGGCGTAGCCGATACGGTCGCCAGGAAAGCCAGGATCAGCTTGACCAGATCTTTCGCGCCGATGGCCGCGTATTTCAGGGTTTGCTCGTGCGACAGTGCGAATGGCGACATGCCTTCGGCCAGGTTGGTGATGACGGACACGCCCACCACTTTCAGGTCGCAATGACGGGCCGAGACCACTTCCGGCACCACGGACATGCCGACCGTGTCGGCGCCCAGGCGGGCCATCATGCGGATTTCAGCAGCCGTCTCGAAGTTCGGGCCAGGGTAGGCGACGAACACGCCCTCGTGCAGGGTGATGCCGTTCGAGGCAGCCGTGTCCTTGACCAGCTTGCGCAGGTCCGCATCATAGGCGTTGGCCATGCTGAAGAAGCGCGGGCCGAAGCGGTCGTCGTTCGGGCCGACCATCGGCGTGCCTGGCAGCAGGTTGATATGGTCGCTGATGGCCACCAGGCTGCCGGCGTCCACTTCAGGGCGCAGGGAACCGGCGGCGTTAGTGACGAACAGCATTTCGCAGCCCAGCAGTTTCAGCGTGCGGATGGCGCTCGTCATCACGCCCATGCCATAGCCTTCATAGAAGTGGCCACGGCCCTTCATGCAGACGACGGCGACGCCCGACAGGGTACCGACCACCAGTTCGCCGGCATGGCCGTGCACGGTGCTGATAGGGAAGCCTGGCAATTCGTCAAAGCTGATGCTGACGGCATCCGTCATCTGCTCGGCCAACACACCCAGGCCGGAGCCGAGGATCATCGCCACGCGCGGCTTGAAATTTTCAGGAGCGCGGGCACGGATGATTTCGGCGGCGTGGAAAGGGGTGTTGTTCGACATGGTTATCCTCTGATTGACTAATGATGATGGTTGCTGCCTGCGTGGCCGTGCCCGGTGAGGGATTACGGCCCAGGTATCGGGTATGTTTGCTGTTACAGGTATATCGAAATGCGTATTGCTTCTATTTGCCGCCACTATGCATCAAACGGAATATGTATGGCAAATACCATTTTTCTTGCCCATTTATACAATTCAAATATAAATGGCCGATATTATAGTCCAGGCAAGCGCTCGCCTGCCAGCAGCGGCCACGCCCCGGCGATGCCCCGGAAATGCATGCATACATGCTCCATACGAACACGTTTCGCGCTCTCCTGACACGAACTTGACATCAAACAGACAAATGTTTACAGTTTCAGACAAATGTTTAAACCTTCAGTGAAAACCTTGTGACCGATACCAATAAAAAAGACCAGCTGTACACGCTGATCCGCAACAACCCCTTCATCTCGCAGCAAGACCTGGCGAGCGAACTGGGCTTGTCGCGCTCTGCCGTCGCCGGCCACATCGCCGGATTGATCCGCGAGCGCCGCCTGCTGGGACGCGCCTACGTGCTGCCCGATAGCCGCCCCGTGCTGTGCATAGGCGCCGCCAACCTCGACCGCAAGATGCGCACCATGGCAACCCTGCAGATGGGGACCTCGAATCCCGTGCGTTCGGAAGAAGTGTTTGGCGGCGTAGGCCGCAACATCGCGGAAAACCTGGCCCGCCTGGCTATTCCCGTCGCCTTGCTGACGGCGCTGGGCGACGACGCGGCCGGCCACGCCCTGCAGACGCATGCGGAAGACGCGGGCATCGATATGCGCGGCAGCTTGCATCTGAGCAACACCAGCAGCGGCACCTATACGGCCGTGCTCGACGAACATGGCGAAATGCTGCTGGCGATGGCCAACATGCAACTCTACGAACAGCTGACCCCGGCCTTCTTGCATAGCCGTCAACCGCAGCGCGCCGCCGCCGCCCTCACCGTCTGCGACCTGAACCTGGGCCACGACAGCGTGCAGGCATTGCTGGCCGACGCGCGCCAGGACGCGGCCAACGCGACGCCGCTCGTCATCGTCGCCGTCTCGCAGCCGAAGATGGCGCACTTGCCGCAAGACCTGACGGGCTTGCACCTGCTGATCCTTAACCGGGGCGAACTGGAAACGCGCGTGGCGCGGGCCTTGCCAACGGCGTTTGACGTGCGCGCCGCCTGTCGTGAAGTGCAGCGCCAGGGCGCGCGCCAGGTGATCGTCACCTGCGGCGGCGAAGGCGTGTACTTTACAGATGGCGAAAGCCCGGACGCGCCTGTCGTGCATCTGGCCGCGCGCGAAGTGGACGCCGTCGACGTGACGGGCGCCGGCGACGCGTTTTCCGCCGCCGTCTGCTGGTCGCTCTACCACGACAGCAGCGACTTGAAACTGGCGTGCCGGCGCGGCCTGAAGCTGGCCGCCATGACGCTGGAATCCGATGCCACCGTCTCGCCCCTGATTTCGGCGGGCGCGCTCGACGACATCGACGACGCCGATCTGGCGCCACCTCCCCCTACCCTCTTTCAACAGGATTGAACCATGACGCAACTGAATAATTTCCTCTCGTTCTCGCAAGAAGTCCTCGACGCGCGCGCCGCCGGCAAGGCCATCGTGGCACTAGAATCGACCATCATTTCGCACGGCATGCCGTATCCGCAAAACGTGGAAATGGCACGCGAAGTGGAACAGATCATCCGCGACGGCGGCGCCGTGCCGGCCACTATCGCCATCATCGACGGCAAAATCTGCGTAGGCCTCTCGCCCGAGCAGCTGGAATTG
Source organism: Janthinobacterium sp. 75 (assembly GCF_004365495.1). Taxonomy (NCBI): domain Bacteria; kingdom Pseudomonadati; phylum Pseudomonadota; class Betaproteobacteria; order Burkholderiales; family Oxalobacteraceae; genus Janthinobacterium; species Janthinobacterium sp. 75. The sequence goes on from NZ_SORD01000002.1 coordinate 542,335, forward strand.
CTGGGCACTTCGCCCGACGCCATGAAAGTCAGCCGCCGCGACCTGCCGTTCGTCTTGTCGCAAGGCAAGCTGGGCGCCACCACCGTGGCCGCCACCATGATTTGCGCGGAACTGGCCGGCATCGCCGTATTCGTCACGGGCGGCATCGGCGGCGTGCACCGCGGCGCAGAAACCAGCTTCGACATTTCCGCCGACTTGCAGGAACTGGCGCAAACGTCGGTGGCCGTCGTCTGCGCGGGCGTCAAATCCATCCTCGACATCGGCCTGACCCTGGAATACCTGGAAACCCATGGCGTGCCCGTCATCAGCGTAGGCCAGGAAGGTTTCCCCGCCTTCTTCACGCGCGAAAGCGGCTACAAAGCCGATTTCCGCCTCGACACGGCCGCCGAGCAGGCTGCCTTCATCGGTACCAAGTGGCAACTGGGATTGAAAGGCGGCGTGATCGTCAGCAACCCCGTGCCAGCCGCGCAAGCCATGCCCAAGGAAGAAATCGATGCGATCACCACGCAGGCCTTGCAGGAAGCGGATGCGGGCGGCGTGAAAGGCAAGCAAGTCACGCCATTCCTGTTGTCGCGCATTAAGCAGCTGACGGACGGGCGCAGCCTGGCGACGAATATCGCCCTGGTCAAGCACAATGCCCAGGTCGGTACGGCACTTGCCATTGCCATGCAGGCAGTCGTGGCACGATAATAGGACTGCTGTAAAGAAAGCGCGCATGCCTGCGTCAAGGTCTGCGCGCCGTTCCATCGCCAAGCACCACGCAACGCCAAGGAAAGCATGTCCATCGATCTGAAACAGTTAAAGTATTTTCTTGCCGTCGCCGAGGAGAAAAGCTTCAGCCGCGCCGCCGAGCGTCTGCATATCTCGCAGCCGCCCCTGAGCCAGCAGATCATGAAACTGGAAAGCGAACTGGGCGTGCGCCTGTTTGCGCGCACCACGCGTACCTTCGAGCTGACCGTGGCAGGCAAGGCGCTGATGAACGAAGCGGCCGACCTGCTGGCCAAGATGCGCATGACCATCGATACCATCCGCCAGATCGACCGTGGCGAAGTGGGCCGCTTGCGCGTGGGCATCGTCGGCTCGGCCATGTGGGGTCCCATCCCCAGCCTGCTGGAAGAATTCCAGACCAAATTTCCCCGCGTCAGCTGGACCATCCACGAATTTGGTCCCACAGTGCAATACGAAGCCTTGCGCGCCAAGCAGATCGACGTGGGTTTCTGGCGCGAACCCAAGCTCAATGACGACGACTTACGCCACGACAACCTGCGCCAGGAGCTGTGCTTCCGCGAAAATGTCTGCGTGGCCGTCAACGAACACCATCCGCTGGCAAAAAACACGGCCATCGAGCTGATCGACATCGCCCACGAGCCGATGCTGACCCTGAACCTCGATAAATCCGCGTTTCCGCGCTACCTGGTGCAATGCTGCATCAATGCCGGTTTCGAACCCGTAATTTTCCAGGAAGCGAGCGAGCCGCAAACCCTGCTGGCCATGGTGGGCGCGGGCTTGGGCGTGACTCTGGTGCCGGAAACGACAAGCCGCATCGGCTGGCCCGGCGTCGTCTTCCTGCCGATCAAGACCAATCCGCCGTCGGCCAACCTGTACATCAGCTACACCACGCTCGACGACGCTCCCGTCGTGCGGGCCTTCCTGAATATCATCAATCCCCCATCATCCTGACGCTGCCCGGCCTGACAAGGGCTATTTATATGGCATTCATATAAATAGTTAAACAAAAACGTATTTGTCATACATATCTGGCATGATGCATAGTGATTCGGACGCCCATCGTGGCGCCGGTCCTGCGCCTGCCCTGCCCGTCCATTGACGGCGCATCCCAGCCCGCTCCGGCAGCCCCATTCGATGTTGTAACTATAAAAGAGACGGGGCGCGACTGTTGCATGAGCATCACACTGTTGACATAAAAGCACACGAGGCCGGCAATGATCTTGTGCAATACGGTGCAATGTTGATAAGGAATTATCATCTCGTGCATCAAAAACAGGCTAAATCAGCCCCAAATTATATGTTTCACCTATAAAAAATATACAATATCGATCTTCCAGGAGCCAATTCATGAAACTTACACAATTTAGTTTGACGATCGCAGCCGTATTTCTGACTGCTCAAGCGTCCGCGGCTACCCCAAAACTGGGTGTCGTGTATGACGCGGGCGGCAAGTTCGACAAGTCGTTCAACCAATCCGCTTTCGAAGGCGCATCGCGCTTCAAAAAAGACACAGGCATTTCCTTCATCGAAGTTCAGGCATCGAGCGATACGCAAGCCGAGCAAGTCATGCGTGGCCTGGCCCGCAAGAAACTCGACATGATCGCCGCCATCGGCTTTGCGCAAACGCAAGCCGTGCAAAAAGTCGCAAAAGAATTCCCTAACGTGAAATTCGTGCTGATCGACGGCCAGGCTGCCGGCAGCAACGTCAATTCCGTCGTCTTCAAGGAAGAAGAAGGCTCTTATCTGGTGGGTGTGGCTGCAGCCATGGCCAGCAAGAGCAAGAAGGTCGGCTTCATCGGCGGCATCGATATTCCTCTGATCCGCAACTTCGCCTGCGGCTACGCGCAAGGCGTCAAGGCCGTCAATGCAAAGACGGAAATCACGCAAAACATGGTCGGCACCACGTCCGGCGCCTGGAATGACCCGGCCAAGGGTGGCGAACTGGCCCGCTCGCAATTCGAGCGCGGCGTCGATGTCGTCTTCGCCGTCGCTGGCGGCAGCGGCATGGGTACCCTGCAAATGGCCAAGGAAAAAGGCAAGCTGGCCATCGGCGTTGATTCGAACCAGAATGGTTTGTACCCGGGCAGCATCCTGACTTCGATGGTCAAGCGCGTCGACAACACGGTGTATGACAGCTTCATGGAAGTCAAGAACGGCACCTGGAAGGGCGGCGTCAGCTATAAAGGCTTGAAAGAAGGCGGCGTGGATTGGGCGCTCGATGCGAACAACCGCAAGCTGATTACGCCGGAAATCGAAAAACGCGTGTTGGGTGCGCGTAAGGACATTATCGATGGCAAGATCAAAGTGATCGATTACCGCGTCGGCAGCAGCTGCCCGGTTTAATTTTTCTCCGTATCTTTTAGCGCGCCGCCGGGGCCTGTCTCCGCGCGGCGCGTTTCCATGAAACTATCCAGTTATGAACCTATGCAGCCAGCAGTAGAATTTCGCAGCATTTCCAAGCAGTTTGGACATGTGAAGGCGAACGCCGACGTCAGTTTCTCCATCGCCAAGGGCAGTATCCACGGCCTGGTGGGGGAGAACGGCGCCGGCAAATCGACCTTGATGAGTATCCTGTACGGGTATTACCGTGCCGACGGCGGAGAAATCCTGCTCGACGGAAAAGTACAGCCTATCCGCAACAGCCAGGAAGCGATCAATCTCGGCATCGGCATGGTGCACCAGCATTTCATGCTGGTCGAGAACTTCACCGTCCTCGACAATATTATGCTGGGCACGGAAGGCGGTTTCCGCCTGGCCAGCCACCGTACCGAAGCGGAAGCCAAATTGCGCGAGATTTGCGCGCGCTACCGCCTCGACGTCGACCCGCTGGCGAAGATCGAAGACCTCTCCGTCGGGGCGCAGCAGCGCGTGGAAATCCTCAAGCAGATTTACCGCAGCGCCAACATCCTGATCCTCGACGAGCCGACGGCCGTGCTGACGGCCCAGGAAACGGCCTCGCTGTTTGAAATCCTGCGCCTGTTCAAGGAACAGGGCAAGACCATCATCCTGATCACGCACAAACTGCAAGAGATCCTGGAAATCACCGACAACGTCACCGTCATGCGCGGCGGCACGGTGGTGGGTGCCGTGGCGACAGCCGGCACCTCGAAAGAGGAACTGGCCAACATGATGGTGGGCCGCCCCATCCAGAGCCACTTGCCACGCGCGCCCTACAATCCGGGCGCCACGGTGCTGGAAGTGGACGGTTTGCAACTGGCCGACGCGCAGCAAGTCAAGCTGCTGGCCGACATCGGTTTCAACTTGCGCGCCGGCGAAATCGTCGCCATCGCGGGTGTTTCCGGCAATGGTCAGAGCGAATTGCTGGAAATCCTGTCCGGCATGCGTTTGCCGACGTCCGGCAAGCTGCGTTTCCTGGACAAGGACTTGCCGTTTGGCAAGCGCACTGATGCCGACGGCTTGCCGCTGGCCTTCCGCGAACTGGGCATCGCCCACATTCCGGAAGACCGCTTGCGCGATGGTGTGGTGAAAAATTTCTCCGTCATGCAAAACACCATCCTCGGTTACCAGGATCACCTGAAAAACCGCTGGGGCCTGTTCAACTTCAAGGCCATCGGCGCCCGCTGCGCGCAACTGCTGAAAACCTTCGACGTGCGCCCGGCCAATCCGGACCTGCGCATCGGCTTGTTGTCTGGCGGTAACCAGCAAAAGGTGGTGATCGCGCGCGAAGTGCTGGCCAAGCCGAAACTGATGCTGGTGGGCCAGCCCACGCGCGGCGTCGACATCGGCACCATCGAAAGCATCCATACGCAATTGCTGGCCCTGCGCGACGCGGGCGTGGCGATCCTGCTGGTGTCCGTCGAACTGGAAGAAGTGCGGGCGCTGGCCGATCGCATTCTGGTCATGTGCGGCGGACGCATCACCGGCGAACTGAAAATTGAAGAATTCGATACCACCCGCATCGGTCTGCTGATGGGGGGAATGCATAAATCATGAATAACGACTTGCCACGCTGGGCGACAGCCTTTGTCATGCCCATGTTAAACCTGCTGTCGGCCTTGCTGGTCGCAGCCCTGGTCATTTATATGCTGGGCGAAGACCCGGCCGAATCGCTGTCGATCCTGATCCACAGCGCCATCCTCAATCCGGAAGGCTTGAGCTACACCCTGTTCTATGCCAGTACCTTCATTTTCACGGGCCTGTCGGTTTCCGTGGCGATGCAGGCCGGCCTGTTCAATATCGGTTCCGAAGGCCAGATGTATATCGGCGGCCTGGGCTTGACGGTAGCCATGCTGGCCTTCGACCAGACGCTGCCCGCATGGCTGCTGATTCCCGCAGCCATGATCGGCGCGGCCCTGTTCGGCGCGCTGTGGGGCTTGCTGCCCGGCTACCTGCAAGCCAAGCGCGGCAGTCACATCGTGGTCACCACCATCATGTTCAACTTCATCGCCGCCAGCCTGATGAACTTCGTGATCGTGAAGTACCTGATTCCGCCCGGCGAACAGAACACGGCCAGCCGTGTCTTCGCGGAAAGCGGCGAAATGCCGCGCCTCTCCACCTGGTTCCCGTCGCTGGGCGATACGCCGCTGAACATCAGTTTTCTGTTGGCAATTACCGCGCTGGTGATCTATGGCGTGATGGTCTGGCGTTCGTCGTGGGGTTTCAAGCTGCGCGCCACCGGCCTCAACAAGCATGCGGCGCACTACGCGGGCGTGTCGATCAGCAAGATGATCATCATCGTCATGCTGATTTCCGGCGCGCTGGCGGGCCTCGGTTCCGTCAATTCCATCATGGGTTCGACGCATTATCTGTCGCTCAATTTCGTCGGCGGCGCCGGCTTCATCGGCATCGCCATCGCCCTGATGGGCCGCCAGCATCCGGTCGGCATCTTTTTGTCGGCCGTGCTGTTCGGCGCCCTGATCCAGGGGGGCTTCGACCTGTCGCTGGAAAAACCGAATATCCCGACGGAAACCTTCATTTTCATCCAGGGCTTGATCATCCTGTTCTGCGGCGCCATGGAAAACTTCTACGCACCGGCCATTTCCGCCCTGCTCAAGCGCACCAAAGGCTAACACCATGACACTCGACGACTTTCAATTCGCCAGCATCCTGGTATCGACCGTGCGCAATGCGCCCGTCCTGATCTTTGCCGCCATGGCCGGCCTGTTTGCCGAACGCAGCGGCATGATCGACATCGGCCTGGAAGGCAAGATCCTGGCCAGCGCCTTCGCCTCCGCCGCCGTGGCCTACACGACGCAAAACCCATACTACGGCATGGCTGCCGGCATGCTCGTGTGCGTCGCCCTGGCCCTGCTGCAAGCGTATGTCAGCATCACGCAAAAGGGCAACCAGCTGGTGGCGGGCATGGCGATTAACATTGCCATGAGCGGCCTGACGTTTGTGCTGGCACAATTTTTCTTCCAGCAAGGCGGCCGTACGCCCGACCTCGGTTCGGCGCGCTTGTTCGACGTGGTCTTGCCAGGCACGCAGTATGTGGAACACATTCCCTTCATCGGCTGGGTGTATGCCCACCTGATCGGCGGCCATTCCATCCTCGTCTACGTGGCGTTCCTCCTGATACCGCTCGTGCACTGGCTGCTGTACCACACGCGCTTCGGCCTGCGCCTGCGTGCCTGCGGCGAAAACCCGCATGCGGCCGACTCCGCTGGTGTGAGCGTCGAAGCAACGCGCTACATGGCGATGCTGGTGGCAGGCGTTCTGTGCTCGTTCTCGGGCGCCTATCTGGCCATCGTGCAAAGCGGCTTCTTCCTGCGCGACATGTCGGCCGGCGCCGGCTACCTGGCCCTGACGGCCATGGTGTTCGGCAACTGGCGCCCTGTCTACACTTTCCTCGGCTGTTTGATGTTCGGCTTCTTCGCGGCCATCCAGATCCAGATCGAAGGCGTGGATTTACCAGTCGTGGGCCGCATCCCCGGCTCGCTGATCCAGATGGTGCCTTACGTGGTCACGGTGATCGTGCTGGCGGGCTTGATGGCGAAATCCATCGCGCCAAAAGCTATTGGCATCCCCTTTGTAAAATCTCGCTAAGTCTGACTGTAACTTGATGCAAAAAAAAGCGAAGCCCGCGGGCTTCGCTTTTTTTACGCCGGTGGAATCTCGTCCAGCGACAAATAGACCGGCAGCCCCAGGCCATGCGCCACATCCACCATCTGGTCGGCGCCCTGGGACGCGCCGCCGATGCGCAGCACGGCATCGCAGTGGCTGAGCAGGCGCGTCGCGTGTGCATGGAACAGTTCTTCATACACAAGGTCGCCCACCCGGGTTGAGCCGGCCAGCGCCAGCATGGGCAAGGCCAGCCATTCACCGAGCACGGGCATGTGACCGTTCGCGTACAAGGGCAGGCAGACGGCTTCCATGGCCGCTACATTGCGCGCAATCAAGACCGTATCGTCGCCCGTGCCCGAACGGTAAGGGCCGGCAACCAGAATCTGCAGTCCCCGTTTGCGCGGCATCAAGTGCAACTGCGCATGCTGCAGCAGCATGATGGTCTTGCCATCGCAGATGCGGCCATCGGCCACCATCTGCAGTGCCTGCGCCAGCGGCAATTCCAGCACTTCGATGTCTTCTCCCTCGTGCGCCAGGCCGCCGCCGTCGCCGATGCGGCTGGCGGGGTCGTACTCGGCCACGAAGAAATGCAAACGCTCCGTCACGGAACCGGGGCTCATGAAGGCCTGGAATATCTTTTGCACCTGCCCCACCCGGTAACCGGTTTCCTCTTCCACCTCGGCGCGGATGCGCTGCTCCGCGCTGGCTTCTTCCAGCAAGCCGGCCGCTGATTCGATCAGGAATCCATCGTGCCCCTCGCGATACGTGGGAAAGCGGAACTGGCGGATCAGGATCACCGTGCGTTTGACTTTGTTGTAGAGCAAGATGGTGGCGCCATCGCCGCGGTCATAGGTTTCCCGCGTCTGCGTCTGCCACTGGCCATCGTGGCGCAGATAGTCGAACGTCGTCTTTTGCAATAGATACCAGTCGTGCGACAGGGTCTGCACTTGCTGGATGCGAACCCGTTCCTGCTTTGTACTGTCTTCGCGCATGTCATCTCCTTGTGCTTGCGTGTACTTGCTTTTGCCGACTTTATCATGCAGACTCGTGCAATATCAAGAAAATACAAGAAAACTCAAGAAAATCCATGCTCACACATCAGCGCAAACAATACCTGCTGGACTTGCTCCAGCGCGAAGGACAGATCGTCGCGAGGGCCGTCAGCGACGCCCTGGGCTTGTCGGAAGATACGATACGGCGCGACCTGCGCGAACTGGCCAAGGAGGGCTTGCTGGAACGTGTGCACGGCGGCGCCTTGCCCTTGCTGCCCCGCTCGCCCGCCCTGGCGCCGTTTGCCGGGCGTGAACAGATCTCACCCGAAGCCAAGCCCGCCATCGGCCGCGCAGCCGCGGCCATGATACAAGCGGGACACGTGGTGTTCATTGACGGCGGCACGACCGCCGTGCAACTGGCGCGCCAGCTGCCGCGCGAATTGCACGCCACCGTCGTCACGCACAGTCCCTCGATTGCCGTCGAACTGGTGAATCACCCATCAATCGAGGTGCTGATGCTGGGCGGGCGCCTGTACAAACACTCCATCGTGGGCGTCGGCGCAGCGACAGTGGAAGCCATCGGCCGCATCCGCGCCGACCTGTACTTCATGGGCGTGGCCAGCCTGCATCCGCAAGCGGGCATCACCACCGGGGACTATGAAGAAGCGTGCGTGAAACGCGCGCTGAGCGAGGCGTCAAACCGCACTGTCGTGCTGGCCTCGCCGGAAAAGTTCAATACGGCCTCGCCGTTCCAGATCGCGCCCTTGAGCCAGGTCAGCGACATCATCGTGCACAGCGACATCGAAGACGCCCTGGTCGCGCCCTACCGCGACATGGGAATTGCCATCACCCTGGCATAAAAAAAGCGGCCCGCAGGCCGCTTTCTTTCTATTCCTCAGCCTGTCGCCGCCAAATTACTGTGGCCAAATCACCTGCAACACGGCAGCCAGATGATAGCCCGCCTCGATCAGTTGCTGCTTCGCCAGCGCCGAGCTGGGCACGGGGTAATTGTCCGGCACCGTCAAGGCCCACACCTTATACACCTCGCCCTTGCGGCTGGTCTGCTGCGTGGCCGGACCGGCTACCACGTCCGTGAAAGCAATTTTTGATGCCGCCAGCGAGGCATCAGCCCACTGATACGGCCAGGTGGCAGGGTCGCCAGTATTGCCGCTCACTTGTGGCTGGCTGGCAATCACCGTACGCGCAAACTGCTGCGGCGTGCGCGTGCTCAGGCGGCGCATGGCGTAATCGACCACGGTCGTATCCCAGTACGAATGCAGGGGCTTGGTAGGCGACTTCGGATAGGCGGGAGCTTTCGCCATGCCTTCTTCCACCGGCAGCGGCGCGGGAATCACGGCGTCCGACAGCGCCGTGATCTTCGCATCGTCGAGCAGCAAGTCGTTACCGCCGCGCGCATTGAAAATGGCGACGTCGTCGATCTGTGCCTGCGTGGCGGGCACGAAAAACTGGCCATCCTTGCCGAGAAACGCATTGCCAACATGTAATGGCTGGTGGATATCGCCCACCAGGTGCGTGATCAGGATCAGCGCCTCGCGCTGGCTGAAGCCATGCGGATTGCTGGCGGCATCAGCCTTGCCCTGCAATACCAGGATAGCCTGCTTGAGCGTTTGCACGATATCGTCGTCAGCCGTGCCCACGCCATGGTCATGGTAGTGCTCGTTCTGGAATGGCACGTTCGTGTAATGGTATTGGCCATGCTTGGGGTTTGCCGCGACATAGGTCAACATTTCCGGCGATTGCGGGCCGCAATACGTACCCTTCACGCAGTCGGGCCAGTTGGCGATCTTTTCCAGGCTTTCGCCCGGCAGCAGCAACTTGGCCATCTGAACCTGGGCGGCGCTGCCCTTGAGCAACTGGTCGGCGATGGCGCCCACGGCGCGGTGACCGTCGTTGCCCCAGGCCAGTACGTTGCCGGAAGCAAAAGCGGCGCCCAGCGCCAGCACGCAAAGTAACTTCTTCATCGATTTTCTCACCATTACTCCTTGCCTTGCGGCGCTGCCTTGGCCGGTTTCGGGTACTGCTTGTTGATGTCGATGGGCTGCGCATACGCCGAGCTCCACGTCTGTTCATGCAGCGCGGCAATCCGCTGCGCCATGGCATCATTGCGCAGTACCACTTCCAGGTTGCGCGACAAGTCGAAATAGCCTCCCGCCCAGTTACTCGTGCCGACCCAGGCCAGCTTGCCATCGATGCTCATGGTCTTGCTGTGGATCACGCGCGCAAACGGAATGAACCCTGTCGAAGCCGTAGGAATCGTCACGATGCGGATTTCGACGTTCGGCAGCAGGGCCAGGCTTTTCAGGTAGGCGATGGCCGGCGCTTCCGTATTCCAGCTTGATACCATCAGCTTGATCTTCACGCCACGCTGGGCAGCTGCGCGCACGGCGTTGTCAATCACGGCGTAGTACGGACGCGTGCGGTTCGGGCCATACGACAAGGGCGCATAGTCGAGCAGCTGAATGCGCACTTCGCTTTTCGCTTCGGCCAGCAAGGCGGGCAAGCCCGTTTCCGAATCGCCCACGCCAGCCGGGTTGTAGGCATTCGGGCTGGCCAGCAAAAAGGCGTTTTGCGCGTAGTTGGCCGGTACCACCTTGCTGTTGAGCACCGTGGCGCGGCCGCCCTGGGACGTCAATGCCTGGGCTTGCCAATCCTGCTCGAAGATGGCTTGCACCTGGCTCACCATCGTAGCTTCCGTGATCTTCAAACCCGTCTCATGGATGTGCTCGAACGAACGCCAGTCGAAATTCTGGCTGCCGATGTACGCCACCTGGCCATCGACGGCCAGGTATTTCGCGTGCACGATGCCGTTGCCCGTGATTTTATTAAAATCGATGAGGCGCAAGTCCAGGTTAGGAATCGCCTTGATCTGGGCGATGGTCGCCGCTTCCGACAAGCCCACGCCCTTCTGGTCCAGCAGGAAGCGGATTTTCACGCCACGCTGGCCGGCGGCCGTCAAACTGGCCAGCACCTTGTCAAAAGCCGTACCCGGCTTGCTGACGGCATAAAACTGGGCGATGACGATCTCTTTTTTTGCCGCATCGAACAGCTCGCTCCACACGGCGACGGGCTCGCGCAGGTCGGGATTGGCCAAGGTGGTTTCCACGGGCGAAGTATGCACCAGCTCAAAGCCGGGAATGGTGAAATCGGCGTGGGCCGTGCCTGCGAACAGGCTGGAGAGAAGTACGGAAACAAATAAGCGACGCATGGTTATTCCTTGAAATGTTATTTGACGCGCACGATGCGGCCGGCTGCCGTGGCGCTGCCAGCGGGCTTGCCGGCGCGCGCGCGGGCAATCAGGTAATCGCTGAAGGCGTCGATATCGCGCACGCCCGTGTCGAGGCGGCGGGTGCCGGCCGCCAGCACGGTGAAACGGTCGCCGCCGCCAGCGAGGAAACTATTGGCGGCGACACGGTATTGTTGATTGTCATCAATAGCCACGCCATTGAGCATGATGCTGCCCGGCAGCACGCGCTGGCCCTGGGGACGTGTACTGTCCCAGCGATAGCTGAAACCTTCGGACACTTGCAGCAAGTTGTTGTCTTCCGCTTCGGCACCCGGCCATTGCTGCTCGAGCAAGGTACGAATTTGTGCGCCGGACAGGCTGACCACGATCAGGGTATTACCGAACGGGACAACCGCCTGGTTCTGGCCCACGTTCGTCATCAGATCGGCGCCCGCTTCCAGATCCTTGCGGATGCCGCCATTGTTCATCAGACCGATTTGTGCACCGGCAGCGCGCGCGCCGAACAGGGTGCTGTCGGCCACCAGGTCGCCCAGCGCGGAAGCGCCGCTGCCCTTGGTGCTGCGGCCCACGGTGGGCACGGCGATGGCGGCCACGGGGCGCGACAATTCTTGCGCGCTGCGCTGCTTCACCGATTCCAGGTAAGCTGCCACGGCCGGGTCCGGCTCATACATTCCCGGCAACATGACAACGTTTTGCGCGCTGGCATTGATCAGCGCATTCTTGAGGGGATCGACCTTGAGCTTAATGCGCGTCAACATGTGTCCACCCATCTGTGCCTGCGTCACCAGGCGGCCATCGACACGGCACAGATAACCCTGGTGCGAATGACCGCTGATGACCAGTTGAATGGCAGGGTCGAGACGTTTCACCACGTCGACCACTGCGCCCTTCAGTTGGCTGCAATCGGGCTGGTCGACGGCTTCCTTCGTCTCGCCGCCCTGATGCAACAGCACGACGAACACGCCTACGCCCTGCGCGCGCAACTGCGGCAAGGTGGCGTTGATGGCGTCGGCTTCATCGCCGAACTGCAAGCCGGTAATGCCGGCGGCCGTCACCACGGACGGGGTATCTTTCAGCACGGCGCCGATCAGGCCCACCTTGACGCCATGCGCCTCTTCGATGCGGTAGGCCGGCAGCAGGGACTTGCCCGTTTGCTTGTCGATCACGTTGGCGGCCAGATAGGTATAGCTGGCGCCCTTGAAGTCGGGCGTGAACTTGCAGGCCTTGTCGGAGCGCGACGACTCGCAGCCGCCGCGCTGCTGGCGCAGCAGCTCCTCCTTGCCCTGGTCAAATTCATGGTTGCCGACCGAGCTAGCCTTCATGCCCAGCATATTCATGGCGACAATGCTCGGTTCGTCCGCCCACAGCGCCGACATGGCGGGGCTGGCACCGACCAGGTCGCCATTGCCGACAAAGATCAGCTGCGCATCTTCGCGCCGCCAGGCCGTCAACGCGCCGGACAAGGTATCGATGCCACCGGCCTGCACCGTCTTGCGCTCCGCATCGGCAGCGCTCGTGTAGGTGAATTTGCTGCGGTCGAGGTTGCCGTGAAAATCGTTCAGGGCAACCAAATTCACTTCAATCGGGCCGCTGGGTGCAGGCGCCAGGTTGCTGCAGGCGGACAGGATCAGGATCAGGGCCGCGGCAGCGACCGGAGTGCGTAGGAAGTGAGCCATGGAATGATATTTATTGAAAAGTGGGAAGAGTAAACCATCTTGTGTATAAAAAAAACGGCTGGTGTCGCCACCAGCCGTTTTTTACTTTGCCGAGCTACGAGGCAAGGACGAAATTAGAATTCGTACTTGATCGTTGCTTGCAGCGCCCATTGCGATTCGCCTTTGACTTGACGCGTTTCCAGGCTTTCCACCACAGGACGGGTGTTGTACACATACTTGCCGTTTTCCATACCGACATTGTCAACGAAGCTGCGCACCAGGCCACCGGAGCCCTGGAAGCCCACTTCATTGATGCGGCCCCATTTGCGATTCAGCAGGTTACCGACGTTCAGGATATCGAAGGTAAAGATGCCTTTGTTACCCTTGAAGAAGCCCGGTACTTCCTGGCTCATGCGCACATCGAAGCTGTTGGTCCATGGAGCAAAGCTCTCGTTACGGCCGATCACGCTACCTTTGGCTTTGCGCAGGTCGCCATTCGCATTGACCACTTTCCAGAACGCTGCCTCATTGGCGGCGCGTGCTGCTGGCGTCGCACCGGCGAACACCACTTCGCCCGAACCTGGCGCGCTAGGGATGTACATCAAGTCGTTGCCGGCCAGGCCGTCACCGTTCAAGTCGTTGTTGATGGTCCAGCTGTATGGCTTACCGCTACGGCCTTCATAGAACAGACCGAAGGTGGTCTTGTATTCGCCGAAGAAACGTTTTTGCCAGTTGATGTTGGCCGTGAAGCGATCCTTGACCAGGTAGTTCGAGTTGGACGCCACGTTTTCGTTCGGATTGAACACGGCGCGCGAACCCCAGTTCGAGCTCGAGGTCGACGACGTCAGTGGTGACACTTCCGTGGCATCGCTGTACGTGTACGACGAGCCCCACGACAGGCCATCACGGGTCGGGCTGCGCACCGACAGGGTCAGCACGTTCGACTCGCCTTTGTCGGTATTTTTAGCCATCAGCACCTGGCCGAAGGCTGCATTGCTGCCAGCCTTGGTCAAGGCGCTGCAATTTGCGCCGCCGATCAGGGCGCCATTTGCATTCCAGCAAGCCGTATTGTAGGCGTTAGGACCATAGTACATTGGACGGCCATCGCTACCGGTTGCCGTTGGCGCGCCCATGTTCAGCTCTTCGTAGTAAATCGCGCTCTTGGTCTGGAAACGCAGGTATTCCGCGCTGACAATCAGGCCCATCCATGGCAGCTCATGTTCGATGGCCAGGTTGGCTTTCCACACCGATGGTTGCGCCAGGTCCGTGCTCAAGGCATCGACCTTCATTGCCGGGATAACCGCTGGCACGCTCGATGGCTGCTTGGTTGGATCGGGGTTGAAGAAGCCATCGGTGGTCGGGCAAGTGCCGGCAGACGAGGCGCAAGTAATGTTCTGGGTTGCCATACCGGTGTTCTGGTAAGGATTACCCAGCCAGACGCTCATCGCCGCACCCTGGAACAAGCCGAAGCCGCCGCGAATTTGCGTCGGACGCGCCGATTCCAGCTTGTAGTTGAAGCCAAAACGTGGCTGATACAGGTTTTCGCCATCGATGGTATGCGAGTTATCGATACCGAAACCGCCGGTCTGACGACCGTTAGGCGTGGTACGAGCGACAGTTGCCTGTGCTGCACGCGCATTGTAGATCGGCTTTTCGCCGATGCGGGTGCCGTCGATGCGCAGGCCCGCGGTCAACGTCAGCTGCTTGTTGACTTCCCAGGTATCTTGCAGGAACAGGCCGATGTTTTTCAGCGAGAACGTCGCCACGGCATCGTCCAGAGTACGGCCTGCTTGTGGCACCTGGTAGGTGTACGAGCTAGGACGGCCACGGCTGAAGTTTTCCAGCACGGCTGCCTGCAATTGCGCTGCCGTGGCATTACCGCAATTGATGGCGCCGAACGAATAGGCAAACGTGGCGCTGCTGTTAATACAGCCGAAGGTGTAGTTACCGTTGACGTTCTGCAGGAACGCGTTATAAACGTCATTCTTGCTGTAGTCGGTGCCGAACTTGACTTCGTGGTCGCCCAGCGACCAGGTACCGGCTGCGTAGAAATCCTTGGTTTTGGTGCCAAGAATGTTACGCTGACGGCTCAGTTCCGTACCAAAGTTCAGGAAGCGGTTGCCAGTAGCCAGGCTAGAAGGTGCGCCAGCTGGCAGCGCGCCGCTGAACTGCAGGCCGATTGCCGGCAGATAAGCGTTGTTGCGCGGTACGCTGTCGTAGTCGCGCGACGACACTTTGACTTCGGTCGAGAAGGTCGGGGTCCACTCGGCGGTCCATTGACCAACCAGGGTTTCCAGGCTCTTGTTCTGGTCATACCAGTACGAGCTCAGCGACAGGCCAGTGCCGGAAAAACCCGTGTAAATCGGCTCGGACTGTTCGGTCTTGGTGTAACGCAGCATCATGCGCTGGGTGTCGGTCAAGTTCCAGTCCAGCTTGAGCAACTTTTCCGTTGCCGTGAATTCGGAACCCGTAGGAACTGCCGAAGTACCGGCATTGATACCGTATTTGTCCTTGGCAATAGCAATCGCGCTATCGATGGCGCCTTGGGTAATGGCGACGTTGGTCTGTGCGCTGCCGATAGGACCGAATGCTGGCGCGCCGCGCGAGCTGGTGGTTTTTTCGTAGTTGGCAAACAGGAACAGCTTGTCTTCGATCAGCGGGCCACCCATGGTGATGCCCTTGGTGGTGTCTTTCGATTTCGGCGCTGCGTAGTAAGTGTCGTCGGTGCTGTTGTAACGGTCGCCCGCCATGGTGTCGTTACGGAAAACGTAGTAGACGCTACCCTTGACCTTGTTGGTGCCCGATTTGGTCACCGCGTTGACGTTCGCGCCGGTGTAGCCTTTTTGGGTGACGTCATAGTTGGCAACGTTAACCTGCACCGACTGGATCGCTTCGATCGAAATCGGCTGCTTGCCGGTCGCGGTGCCGGACGCTTCCAGGCCGAAGGTGTCGTTCACGGCCACGCCGTCAATCGTCATCGAGTTGTAGCGCGAGTTTTGACCGGCAACGGAGATTTCACCGCGCTCTTTGTCGGTTTGCGACAGGCGTGGGTCGGCGCGGGCATAGTCTTGCAGGCTGCGCGAGATCGATGCCTGGGTAGCCAGTTCGGTCGGGCCGATATTGGTGCCGGCACCCATGTTGTTGCGGTTGAAAACCTGATTGCGAATAGCATTGGTGCTGACTTTCACCACTTGCATGTCGGCGCCCAGCGTGGCGTCGACGTTGGCCGTTTCGGCCAGGGCGATAAACACGCCTTCGCGTTTTTCAACTACGCCATTCTTCGTAATGGTGATGGTGTAAGGACCGCCGGCGCGCAAGCCGCGAGCGACGTAACGGCCTTCTGCATCGGTGGTCACGTTGCTCGCCGAACCGGAATCTACGTGAACGATAGTGACTTGCGCACCAGCTGCCGGCTTGCCGTCCGTGGCCGAGATACGGCCACCAATGGAGGAAGTAGTGTTCTGCGCGAACGATGGTACCGCCGCCAGTGCAATAGACAGGCTGAACGCGATTTGCGTTAGCCGAAGTCGTTTGTGATTGATCATCTTTAACCCCAGAAAAGACTATTATTTTTGAAAATCCTGGATTGCCCCACCGTCCGGCTGCGCCGCACAGCAACACAAACTCAAGATCTCCTCTTTACGATGCTGCAACTGTTACGCCGGCGGGACTGGCTGCGGTCCTGACAAGACCATCACAAAACGCCGCTCCACACATCACAACTATTCCTATCCAGACAAAAACGGCGGAAAAAACTGCGACCGATCCGTACGACCCAGGGCGCTAGCACCTGTGTCATTCACCCGACAGCCTTACCCGGCTAACATGGCAAGCCGCGAGTGTAATTGTTAAATATTTCAAGACTGTGACACGGTGGCAAAATACAGAAGAATGTCGTCATCTAGCTGCGCGACTGTGTGTTTCACTCTGCATCTCACCTTTATTTACTGCAAATACCCATCTTCATACGATATCGCCAAAGTAAATTGTGACTTTTTAATATCACCCTCATCCCACTATGCATCATCAAAAAATGGATGACAAATACGTTTTTTTTTACATATTTATATGTTTAAAGTATAAATAGCATGAGTAACTAGCTGGATTGATATCGTGCTGGCAGCGTCCGGGCTTATGGCGCGAGATTATAAATGAGCAATATGTACTTGAAATTGATTCATCCAGGAAATTGTATAAAGTCGTGCATCTGGTGTGAATTGTGTCGCATGGCTGCCACAAAATTAGCAAAATAGCATCGCGAAGGTTTGAGGGGGAAAATGAAAAACGGCCGGAAGATCCGGCCGCCTTGATAGTATCAGTCGTGAACGTCGCGCAACTTACGGTCTGTTGCTCTTGCCTGCCTTGTCGGCTGCGGCAATGTCCGCTTCAAAACGGGTGAAACGGGCATCGAGTGCTTTCAGCAAACGTTGTTTGTCCGCTTCCGCCAGGAAGGAATACCGCAGGCTGTTATAGGACAGCTTTTTGATTTCCGCATAATCGGTCTTGTACTGGCTGGCAAACAGCACATATTCATTCGACAGGGTATTGCGCGAAACGCCCGCATCATCAGTGGAGATGACGAATGGCACGCCATACTTGCGGTACAGGGTGATCGGATGGGCCTGGCCCTTGATACCGAGAATGTAATCGTTGCTGGTCAGATTCACTTCCACGGGAATGCCCCGCTCGCGCATCTTCTGCATGGTGGCCAGCGCATTGTGCTCGTAGGCGATATCCATGCCGTGGCCGATACGGTCGGCGCCCGCCACATCGACGGCTTCGGCGATATGGAAGGCCATGCCTTCCGGCGGCACCATGCCCAGCGCCAGCTCGCCGGCATGCAGGGCGATCTTGACGTTCGGATACTTTGCCTTGAGGAACTTGAACATTTCCATGTGCAGGCTGTAATCGCGCATGGACACGTTCACGCTTTCCTGGCCCACGATGTTCACGCCCACCAGCAGCGGATTCAGGCTCGCTGCCTTGAACGCAGCCACCATCGAGGAAAAAACTTGCGATGGCGACAGGAAACGCAGCACATACGCCTGGTAACGCATGGTGAAATTCGCATCGTCAATGCCGGCACTGCTGGCGTTGACGTTATCGTTGTAGGCGGTGATGCTTTTCTGAAAGCTGGCGTCCTGCTCCAGGCTCTGCGTCCAGTTGGCCAGCACGGCTTGCAACGCTGCCGGCTGCAAGCCCGGCGCCAGCACTTGCTGGTCGAACTGCGCGTTCTGCACGAAGGGCGACAGCTCGAAAATCGTCTCGATGTAGCTGAGGTTTTCCGCGATGGCGCGCTGCTTCAGGGTTTTCAGGCCATCCGCCGTGTTGCTCGACGCCACGGGGCCGAAATAGCCAAAGGTATCAAAAAAAGTGCGGTCCGGCGGCGTCTGGATGGCGCCGTGGTTGTAGAAATCCTTGGTTGACCAGCGCTGCAGCAATTCCGCATACAGGCCCGCATCGGCAAACACTTCCGTGGACGACAGGCAGCCACGCTGCGCGGCCGGCTTGGCGCGCTCGGCCGCCACGACGTCCTTGTTGCTTTCGATGCGGTAGGTCGTCTTGTTGACGCAGTAATTCTCCTTGTCGACCCAGTCGAGGAATTGCTCGGCGTAAATGGCGCCTGAGTAATGGTGATGCAAGTCCCCGCCCTTGGGCATCATGGAAAAGAACAGGCTCAACTCGGCCGTCTTCGGCTGCGTACCCGCAACCAAGGCGGCAAAATGGCGCGCGGTGGCAGCTTCGTTGGAAGTTGGGGCGGCCACTGCTTTGGCTGCTTGCGCCGGTCCGGTCAATGCCAGCGCGGCGCCAAGCGCCAGGCCAGTGAGTTTCTTGTGCATTCGCGTTCTCGCTCAGGATAATTCGTATGGAACAACGGGTAGGTCAGCCCTGCCCCCGCACATGCACGCATTGCCCGCCTGAATAGGTGGCAGCCACGGCCCGGTCGTCGCCCAGCAGCGCAAAGGCAAACAGCAATTCCTCCAGACTTTGACAGCCGGCCGTGCGGCGAGCCAGCAGCGGCGTCGATTGCTTGTCGAGCACGATAAAATCCGCTTCCGTGCCAGCCGTGAAATTGCCCAGGATGCCTTCCAGTTGCATGGCCCGTGCTGCGCCCAGGGTTGCCAGGTAAAACATGCGCAAGGCGGGCAGATAGCTGCCTTTCAAGCGTGCTACTTTATAGGCTTCGTTCATGGTTTGCAACATCGAGAACGAGGTGCCGCCGCCCACGTCGGTGGCCAGCGACAGCAGCACTCTCGCCGCATCGGCCCGCTCGAAATCGAACAGGCCGCTGCCCAGGAACAGGTTGGATGTGGGACAAATGGCGGCCGCCGAGGACGTTTCCGCCATGCGCGCGCGGTCGCGCTCATCGAGCCAGATGCAGTGGCCAAACATGGCGCGCGGGCGCAGCATGCCGTACTGGTCATACACATCGAGGTAGCTGCGCGCCTGCGGATGCAGTTCGCGCACCCAGCGGCACTCATCCTCGTTCTCCGACACGTGGGTTTGCAGATACGTATCCGGATAGGCGCGCGCCAGCTCGCCCGCCAGGTGCATCTGTTCGTTCGTCGAGGTGGGTACGAAACGGGGGGTGATCGCATATAGCGAGCGGCCATGCTTGTGCCAGTGCCGGATCAGTTCCTCGCTTTCACGCGCACCGGACTCGGCCGTGTCGCGCAGGAATTCAGGACAATTGCGGTCCATCATGACTTTGCCCGCCACCATGCGCAAGCCGCGCGCCTCGCTGGCGCCAAAGAAGGCATCGACCGATTGCGGATGCACGCTGCCATACACCATGGCCGTCGTGGTGCCGCAGCGCAGCAGTTCATCGAGGAAAAACTCGGCCACATCGCGCGCATGGACAGGGTCTTCAAATGCGCGTTCGGTGGGGAAAGTGTACGTTTCCAGCCACGGCAGCAAACCGGGCGCGGGCGAGGCGATCATTTCCGTCTGCGGGAAATGCAAATGCGTGTCGATAAAGCCGGGCACGATCAGCTTGCCCCGGTAATCGACGACAGGCGTGCCGGGCGGCAAGGTGGCCAGCAGTTGCGCGTAATCGCCCGCTGCCACGACCTTGCCATCAGCCACGATCAGCAAGCCATCCGCATGCCAGGCGTGCGCCTCCTCGTTGACAGCGGGATCGGCGTGGAAGTGCAGCAAGCTGGCACGGTAAGCTTGCAATGTGGCAGGAACAATCGGCATGACTTCTTTCTATAAGGGGTGAATGGCGGCGCGGGTTGGGCGGCGCAGTGGCGTGCTGGCATTAGCCAGCCGCAGCGGTGCGGCCAGGGCCGCGCTGGCGGCCTCTTCCCACACCATCAATAATTGACAGGCCACGGAGGCGGCGATCACGGCCGGGGCCTTGTTGCGGATGCCTGGCATGCCGATCGGGCACACCATGGCGGCAATGCGCTCATCCGGCACGCCGCGCGCCTGCAGACGGTGCTCGAACTGCTTGCGTTTCGTTTGCGAGCCGATCAAGCCGAACCAGCCCGCATCCTCGCGCTCCATGATGGCTTGCGTCAGGCGCTGATCGAGCGCATGACTATGTGTCATGACAAGAAAACTGCCGCCCGGCGGCGCCATCGCAACAAATTCCTCCGGCATATCGGTGGCGGCGATGCGCACATTCGCTGGCAACCCCGCAGGCAACGCTGCGGGAAACATGTCTTCGCGCTCGTCAACCCAGGTGATATTGCAGGGCAAGTGGGCCAGCGCGCGCACGATGGCGGCGCCCACGTGGCCGGCGCCGAACAAGGTCAGGTGCGCGCGCGGTGCCCGGCAAGGGTCGACCAGCCAGCGCCGCCCCGTGCCATCCTGCGCAACATGGGTACTGCGTTCGCGCGAAAACGTGTCCGGCGCCTGTGCCGGCACACCGGCGATCAGCGCGCCCGCCGCATCGAACAGGGCGGCGGCGGTGTCGCCATCGAGCGCCGTCAGGCGCCAACTATCCTGCTGACGGCGCTCGCGCAAGGCGGCCAGCAACGCTGTCAGGCTGGCGTCGACATGCTCAAATGCCAGGTGCACGACGCCGCCGCAGCATTGGCCCAGGCTGGGGCCCAGCGCGAAACGCTCGAGCCGCGCATGGGTGTCTCCCGTGGCCAGCATGGTCTTGGCGATTTCTACTGCACGCAATTCCAGGTGGCCGCCACCGATGGTATCGACCTGGCCATCGAGGGTGACGCGCATCTTCGCCCCCGCTTCGCGCGGACCCGAGCCTTCCACCAGGGCCACCGTCACCAGCACGGATGCCTGCGTGTCGTTCTCGATTGCCGTCAACCAGTCGCTCATCATCTGTTCCTATACCTTGGCGCAAACCGCTTGTACGGCCATGATTGCCTTGAGGATTTCCTCGCTGGTGGCCGGTGCATTCAGCGGCGGCTGCACGGCGTGATTTCCCACGCTGGAAATGGCGTCGCGGATGGCAAAGAACACGGAAAACGGCAACAGCAGCGGCGGCTCGCCCACGGCTTTGGAACGGTGGATGCTGTCTTCCACGTTGCGGTTCTGGAACAGTTTCACACGGAAATCTTCCGGACAATCCGAAATGCCGGGAATCTTGTATGTCGATGGCGCGTGCGTCATCAGCTTGCCCGCCGCATTCCACCACAGCTGCTCCGTGGTCAACCAGCCCATGCCCTGGATAAATGCGCCTTCCACCTGACCCAGATCAATCGCGGGATTGAGCGACTGGCCCGCGTCATACAAGGCGTCGGCACGCAGCAGTTTCCATTCGCCCGTCAAGGTATCGACCACCACTTCGGCCACGGCCGCGCCATACGCGTAGTAGGAAAACGGATGGCCCGTCATCGTCTTCGCATCCCACGACAGGCCGGGCGTGGCATAAAAACCATCCGACCACAGTTGTACCCTGGCCAGGTAAGCCTTCTGCACCAGCTCGGCAAACGGCACGACATGGCCGTTGACGTGGATGTGATTGTCGAAGAAGCGCACGCAAGCTGGCTCGCCGCCATACAGTTTGACCGCATAACCGGCCAGGCGTTCACGGATTTGGCGCGCCGCATCCTGCGCCGCCTTGCCGTTCAGGTCTGCGCCGGTGGACGCTGCCGTGGCCGAGGTGTTCGCCACCTTGCTGGTGTCGGTGGCCGTGGCACGTACTCTGTCCAGGTCCAGTCCCAGTTCGTGCGCCACCACCTGCATCACCTTGGTATTGATGCCCTGTCCCATTTCCGTGCCGCCATGGTTGACCAGCACTGAGCCATCCACGTACACGTGCACGAGCGCACCGGCCTGGTTCAGATGCGTGACGTTGAAGGCGATGCCGAATTTCAGGGGCGTGAATGCCAAGCCCTTCTTCAAGACAGGGCTGGCCTCGTTAAAGGCATCGATGGCGCGGCGACGCGCCCGGTAATCGCTGCTGTCTTCCAGTTCGGCAACGAGTTCATGGATCACGTTATCGACGATTTTCTGCCCGTAAGGCGTGACGTTGCACCCTTCCGCATCATTGCGACCATAGAAATTGAGCAGGCGGATATCGAGCGCATCGCGTTGCAAATGGCGGGCAATTTCATCGATCACGTACTCGATGGCGATGGCGCCTTGGGGCCCGCCGAATCCGCGAAAAGCCGTGTTCGACTGGGTATTCGTCTTGCCGCAGGCGGCGCGGATATCCACGTCGGACAAATAATAGGTGTTATCAAAGTGACAGACGGCGCGCGTGGCGACGGGACCGGACAAGTCCGCCGAGTAGCCGGCGCGCGTGGTCATGTCGACCTTGGCGGCAAGGATGTTGCCGTCATCGTCATAGCCCACTTCGTATTCATAGTAAAAACAGTGGCGCTTGCCCGTCACCAACATATCGTCGTCGCGGTCGGCACGCAGCTTCACGGGGCGCTTCAGTTTGGCTGCCGCAATCGATGCCGCCGCCGCCCACAGAGCCGATTGCGATTCCTTGCCTCCGAAACCACCGCCCATGCGGCGGCATTCGACGGTGATGTTATGCGAATGCACGCCCAGCGCATGCGCTACCACGTGCTGCATCTCGCTCGGATGCTGGGTCGAACACAACACCAACATGCCTTGCGCTTCCTTGGGGATGGCGTAGGAAATCTGTCCTTCGAGGTAAAACTGTTCCTGGCCGCCCACATACAGCTGGCCCTTGACCACGTGCGGCGCCTTCTCGAACGCGGCCTGGTAGTTGCCCCGCGTCAGCTGCATCGGCGGCAGCACGTACGATTGCGCCGCCTTGGCCGCCTGCGGCGTCATGATCGCGGGCAATTCCTCATACGACACTTGCGCCAGGCGGGCGGCGCGGCGCGCA
Source organism: Janthinobacterium sp. 75 (assembly GCF_004365495.1). Classification (NCBI taxonomy): domain Bacteria; kingdom Pseudomonadati; phylum Pseudomonadota; class Betaproteobacteria; order Burkholderiales; family Oxalobacteraceae; genus Janthinobacterium; species Janthinobacterium sp. 75. The sequence goes on from NZ_SORD01000002.1 coordinate 565,279, forward strand.
TGGTCATGCGTATCGGCCACGACGATGAAGATGGGCTGGCCCACGTATTGCACCAGATCAAAAGCCAGGATGGGGTCGTCATGGATGATGGGGCCGCAATCATTGGTGCCGGGAATATCCTGCGCCGTGTAGACGGCGACGACACCCTGCGCATTGCGCACGGCCGACAAGTCCATGGCCGTGATGCGCGCATGAGGCTTTTGCGACAGGCCCAGCGCCGCGTGCAAAGTACCCTGCAATTCGGCGATATCGTCCGTGTACGTGGCTTGCCCCAGCACATGCAATTGCGCCGATTCATGGGGGCTGGGCTTGCCCACGGCGGCCCAGGCGGGCGCTTGCAATTCGGGCGTGACAGGATGGTTCATGCTGGTCCTTTCAGGCGCGGCAAGCGTAGGCGTTGACGGCAGTGCGCAGCAGCGGCGCACCAGGGCGTGTTTCCAGCCAGAAGCGGCGCAACAGGTTTTGCGCCGTCGTCATGCGGTAGGTATTCGAGGCACGCATGTCCGACAGCGGCGCGTAATCGTCGGCCAGCAAGCGCATGGCGATGACGAGGTTGTCCTCCGTCCACGCCTGCCCAAGCAAAAATGCTTCCGTTTGCGCTGCCCGTTGCGGCGTGGCCGCCATGCCGCCAAAGGCGATGCGCGCATCGACGATCACGTCGCCATCCAGACGGAAGGCAAACGCGGCGCACACGGCCGAAATATCCTGGTCAAAACGCTTCGCCAGTTTATACGTGCGGAAATGCACATCGGCACGCGGCAAGGGTACGCGCACGGCTTCGACGAATTCGCCAGGTTGCAGATCTTTCTTTTGGTAAGCCAGATAGAAGTTTTCCAGCGGCATCACGCGCTGGCCTCCGGGGCCGCGCAGCACGATATCGCTACCCAGCGCAATCAGCCACGGCATCGAGTCACCGATGGGCGAACCATTGGCCACATTGCCGCCCAAAGTACCCGCGTTGCGGATCGGCAAAGAGGCAAAGCGCTGCCACAGTTCCGACAACTCGTCTGGATAGTGCTGGCACAGCGCCGCATAGGCATCGTTGAGGCTGGCGCCAGCGCCGATGTGCAGCTTGCCGTCAACGATGCTGATGGTTTTCAACGCGGCCACGTTGCCCAGATAAATGATGTCACCGAGGTCACGCAGTTGCTTGGTGACCCACAAGCCCACGTCAGTAGAGCCGGCCAGCAGGCACGCTTGCGGCTTTTCCGCGCGCAGCGCCACCAGTTCGTCGATGCTGCGCGGTGCGTGGAAGTGCTGGCCGCCATGTTCATAGGTGCTCAGGCCGCCGCGCTGCAGCGCCTGCAATTGTTGCGCCAGAGCATCGCGGTCAAACGCGACATGCGGCAACTCGCCCATGCGCCTGGCCGCATCGATGATCGGCCGGTAGCCCGTGCAGCGACACAAATTGCCGGACAGCGTATCGTCGATTTCGCAGCGCGTGGGGGTTTCGCCGTTTTTCTGCAGATACATGCCCCACAACGACATCACGAAACCTGGCGTACAAAAACCGCACTGGGAACCGTGGCACTCGACCATCGCCTGCTGCACCGGGTGCAAGGCGCCATCGGGCTGTTGCAAGTCTTCCACGGAAAACAGGGCCTTGCCGTCGAGGGTAGGGGTGAGCTGGATGCAGGCGTTGACGGCCTTCATCTCGACCTGGCCATCGACCAGGCTGCCGATGACGACGGTGCAGGCGCCACAATCGCCTTCCGCGCAGCCCTCCTTGGTGCCCGTGCAATGCAAATCCTCCCGCAGGTGCTGCAACACAGTCTGCGTAGGGGCGGCGTTACGTACTTCCTGTACGGCACCACGGTAGTAAAAGCGGATCGGTTCTGACATGCTGGCCTCGGTATAGTCCCAGTATAGGAGATTAACACCGGCATATGGGACAACTATATGCAAAGACTGATTTTACTTATCATCCAATATCAATACCTATCAAGCGGCATAGGGATGTGTCGCATGCCAGTGTTCGGCAATATCGATGCGACGCGTGATCCACACCTGCTCGTGTCGCTGTACATAGTCGAGAAAGCGCGCCAGTGCCGCGGCCCGTCCAGGACGCCCCACCAGACGGCAATGCAAGCCCACCGACAGCATCTTCGGCTGATTCAAGCCGTTCGGATCGCCTTCCGCATACAGCACATCGAAGGCATCCTTCAGATAATCGAAAAACTGCGTACCCGAATTAAAGCCTTGCATGGCGGCAAAGCGCATGTCGTTCGTATCCAGGGTGTAGGGCACGATCAACTGCGGCTGCACGGCCGGCATGCCGGCTGCATCCGTATACGCCACTTTCTCCCAGAATGGCAAGTCATCGCCGTAATAATCGGCGTCGTAGCGGAAACCGCCGTGCTCGACCACCAGTTTACGTGTATTGGGCGAATCACGCCCCGTGTACCAGCCTTGCGGGGCGGCTCCCGTCAATTCACGGATGATCTGCACGGCGACACGCATGTGTTCGCGTTCCGTCGCTTCATCCATATTTTGATAAGAAATCCAGCGCAAGCCGTGACAGGCGATTTCATGTCCCAGTTCCTGGAACGCGGCCACCGCATCCGGATTGCGCTTCAAGGCCATCGAGACGCCAAACACCGTCAACGGCAAGCGCCGCTCCTCAAACATGCGCAGCAGGCGCCACAACCCGGCGCGCGAGCCATATTCATAAATCGACTCCATGCTGAGGTGGCGCGCAGGAAAAGCGGCCGCGCCGATCATTTCCGATAAAAACGTTTCCGACGCGGGGTCGCCATGCAGCACGCTATTTTCCGCCCCCTCCTCGTAATTGAGGACGAATTGCAGCGCGATGCGGGCCTTGCCTGGCCATTGAGGATGGGGTGGCGTGCGGCCGTAGCCGATCAAGTCGCGTGGATAATGTTCGTAATTGTTCATGCGGAGGCGCGCCTATAGGAGGACAATGTTGGCTATATGCCCAATCATATAGCGGGGCGTAGTCACCGGTATATGATTTGCACGATAAGCACATTCACTCACCCTATATACAGGATAGCAAATGGGAAAACTCAGCACGCATGTACTCGATATCGCCCACGGCAGACCGGGAGCCGGTGTCAAGGTAGCCTTGTTTTCAGTCGCGCCGGAAGGAAAAGTGCTGTTAAAGATGGATATGACCAATAGCGACGGCCGTTGCAGCACGCCTTTGCTGGAAGGCGACAGCATGAAAGCGGGCCAGTATGAGCTGGTGTTCAACGCAGGCGACTACTTCGCCGCCCAAGGCCTCGACTTGCCTACACCGCGCTTCATCGACCTGGTTACCCTGGCCTTCGGCATTGCACATACCGATGAAAACTACCACGTACCGCTGGTGGTATCTCCTTGGTCGTATTCGACTTATCGAGGGAGTTAAGCGACGTTAAGCGACAAAAGCAGCGCGCAGCGCTGCTTTTTTTACGCCTGTTTGCTTTGCAAGACAAAGCAGCAGACGAAAAAAAACCCCACCGGAGTCCGGTGGGGTTTTTCTCTACTACGAATAACAAGCCTGACGATAACCTACTTTCACACTGGTTGCAGCACTATCATCGGCGCAAAGTTGTTTCACGGTCCTGTTCGGGATGGGAAGGGGTGGGACCAACTTGCTATGGTCATCAGGCATAACTTGTACTGGCATTTGTCCTCAATTGAGCGACAAAGCCTGAATCTGGAAGAAGCAAAGATTGGGGTAATGAATAGTAGTATCAACAAACTCACAACGTTGTACCGTCTTATCCTCTGTACCTGCTAAGGTTATAGGGACAAGCCGTACGGGCAATTAGTACTGGTTAGCTTAATGCATTACTGCACTTCCACACCCAGCCTATCAACGTCCTGGTCTCGAACGACCCTTCAAAGAGCTCAAGGCTCTGGGAAATC